>NZ_JBWCCL010000001.1:0-698568 GCF_056279465.1 Peribacillus sp. TE19612
CTATAACCACAAACGAATGAAGGTAAAATTAAAAGACCTGAGTCCGATAGAATACCGAACTCAGGTCTTAGAAGCTGCTTAAATTATATGTCTAAATTTATTGGGTCAGATCAAGTTTGTCTACAGTCTGAAACTCTCTTGTATCAAGAGAGTTTTTTTGTATGAAAAGGTATTTAGCTAATATGGAGTTTTGTTAACGGCGAGCTAAAAAGAAGGGGAAAAGGATGATATGTTTTTAATGGAAATTTTTCACATTATCTTTTATAGACTTGCCTTTACTTGGTCCTGTTTGCGGACTGTTGTTAATGCTTATGAAGATAAAAGCTGATGAGTAGGAGAAATTAGAGCTGATTTACAAAATCTTAACATTTGGTTTATGTGGAATTAATGTTTACTGATTATGATTAAACCGTAATAAACAGTAATAAACATTAAAGATTCCACACTAAATGGAGGCACTTTTTATGAATCGCACATTCAAGAAGAATTGTTACAAGTCTATTCAAGCTTTGATGTTAGGGGTGAGTGTACTGGGATTAGCTGCTTGTGGAGCTACTAATGAGGAGGCTGCTCCAGTGGTTAAGGATCCAAGTTCGTTAACCTTGAAAGAAATTGAAACAAAGGCAAAAGAAGAGGGAACCATTAATAGTGTCGGTATGCCTGATTCATGGGCTAACTGGGGCGAATCTTGGAATGAAGTGATGAAAAAATATACATTGGAACACAATGATACAGATTTGTCCAGTGCCGAAGAGATTGCCAAAATGGAATCTGAAGGAGAGAATGCAACAGCCGATATCGGCGATGTAGGGATGTCCTTTGGGCCAATCGCGGAACAAAAAGAATTAACGATGCCATATAAAACTTCCTATTGGGACGAGGTACCTGAGTGGGCAAAAGATGACAATGGAGATTGGGTTGTTGGCTACCAAGGAACGATTGCATTCTTTACTAATAAAGAATTAGTAGATAACCCGCCTAAATCTTGGGATGACATATTAAAAGGGGATTATAAAGTAACAGTTGGAGATGTTCAGCGTGGTACACAGAATCAAATGGCCGTACTTGCTGCCGCTATCGCTAACGGAGGTGATGAAACAAATCTCCAACCAGGAATTGACTATTTTGCTAAGCTTGCCAAGCAAGGCCGCCTTAGCTTGACTGATGCCAAGCCGGCTAACATCGAAAAAGGGGAAGTGGAAGTTGCACTTGTTTGGGATTTCAATGCTCTTGGTTACGCTGACCAAATTAACCGCGATCAATTTGAAGTGACCATTCCAAGTGAAGGTTCAGTCGTAAGCGGCTACGCAACCATTATTAACAAATTTGCAAAGCATCCGCATGCGGCGATGGCAACTAGAGAATATATCTTAAGCGATGAAGGACAAATTAATTTAGCTAAAGGATTTGCCCGTCCAATTCGCGATGTAGAACTTCCGAAAGAAGTAGCTGAAAAAATGGTTCCAGAAGAACAGTACAAAAATGCAAAACCAATTGAAGATTACAAAGCTTGGGAAGAAACGGCTAAAAATTTACCTCAGATTTGGCAAGAAGAGGTGTTAGTCCATGTCAAATAAAGTAATAGCAATTGTTGTTGATGGTATGAGATACGATAAAGCATGCGAAGCGCTGGGATTTATTCAGCATTTAGTCGAAACGAATCAAGCGTCACTTTACAAAGTTAAGTCGGAGCTTCCAAGTCTTTCCCGTCCATTATATGAAGTGTTGTTAACAGGTACGCCGGCTTCAATAAATGGGATTACGTCCAATCAAGCCGTTCGTTTATCTACTGAGAAAAGTCTCTTTCATCTTACGAAAGAAAACGGGTTAAGAAACGGAACAGTGTCCTATTACTGGGTAAGTGAACTTTATAATCGTGCGCCATTCCATTTTATTGAAGACCGTGAGCAAGAAGATGAATCCAATCCAATTCAATACGGAAAATTTTATTGGGACGATGACTATCCAGATAGCCATGTGTTAATGGATGCAGAAGCTTTACGCAGAAAGTATGACCCTCACTTTTTATATATTCATCCGCTCGGTGTAGATGTAAAAGGAGAAATTTTTGGCTCGGAATCAAAAGAATATCGTGAGCAAATCCTAAAAATGGGAAGCTTGTTGGCACAACTATTGCCAATTTGGATCAAAGAAGGTTACCACATATTAATTACATCGGATCATGGCATGAGTGAATATGGCAACCATGGCGGCATAACTGATGGTGAACGTGATGTACCGCTCTTTATCATTAGTCCAAAAGTTGAGCCTGGCATTTATGGTGAAGTGGTTCCGCAATTAGCTTTTGCACCGCTCGTTTGTGAACTATTAAATATTGAGCCGTCCGATAAAATGATTTCATATCAATTTCCAGGTCTGAAAGGAAAAGTCACCCTGTAAAAACATTAATTGATGATTCAAGATTGACTGGAATTGGTTTAACGAATGTACTGTTAGACCAATTCCCAAATTGTTAGAGAACATAGAGGAGCGAGAAGTCTTGCGAAAAATAAAAAAACAAAAAATTTACTTATTAGCTCTTTTACTGCCATTTATTATGTTTGTGATTGGATTTGAGATAGGACCATTAGTGGCAATGATTAAAAACAGTTTTTATGCAGATGATGGAATTCAAGTTACGATTGATCAATACTTAACCATATTCAAAAGTGAATTTTACTTACAAGCCATTAAAAATAGCCTGGTCATTTCCTTGTTTTCTGCTATAACTTCTGTGATTGTAGCAGTCATTGCAGCCTATTCGTTTACAAAGTTCTCTCAAAAAATACAAAACCGACTACTGATGGTTACCAATATGACGTCGAACTTTGAAGGGATTCCCCTTTCATTTTCATATATTATCTTACTTGGAAACAATGGGTTGTTTACGTTGCTATTTGCCAAGATTGGTTGGGACCTGTTTGCAGATTTTAATTTATATTCCTGGACAGGCCTCATTCTTGTTTATATTTATTTTCAAATTCCGCTTGCCGTTATGCTCATTTACCCGTCTTATCAAGGAATTAGGCAACAATGGAAAGAAGCATCTTCATTATTAGGAGGGTCAACATTTTCATTTTGGCTTCGGATAGGGGTTCCAGTTCTTTTACCTAGTATTGTAGGTACATTCAGTATTTTGTTTGCTAATGCGATGGGAGCCTACGCAACAGCCTATGCATTGGTGGGCAGCAACTATAACATATTGTCATTGCAAATTGCTTCTCTAGTTGCTAGTGATGTTGCATTAAAGCCACAGCTAGGTAGTGCATTGGGAGTCCTTCTAGCAACGACCATGATAGGGGCGATGTGGTTCAATGAACGAATGATGCGTAGAGTTAGGAGGGATTTACGATGAAGTCTTCATTGACATTTCATAAATTGTTTGTTGGATTACTAGTTATATATTTATTAATTCCGCTTGTAGGAACACTTTTATTCTCGATTGCTGGTAAATGGGATCATACGATTTTACCTGAGAGTTATACGCTGAAATGGTATATTGAATTGTTTCAAGATGAACGGTTTTATGATGCTTTCCGACGAACACTGTTTTTAATTGTCATGTCTGTAGGTCTTAGTGTTGTTATTATGCTTCCGACAATTTTTATTATCACGGTATATTTCAGTAAATGGGAAGGATTGCTCCAAGCCGCAGCCATGCTTCCTTATGGAGTTCCTCCGATTGTTGGAGCCGTTGGATTAATCAAGCTATATTCTGCTGGACCGATTCAAATTGCCGGAACACCTTGGATTTTAATTGGTGCTTATTTCATAACCATTCTACCATTTATGTATCAAGGAATTCGTAACAGCCTTCGTACGCTTAATGCTGTACAACTTGTTGATGCAGCTGAATTACTCGGTGCCACAAAATTCCAAGCCTTTCGTACGGTGGTGTTTCCAAATATTATATCTGGAATTTTAGTGTCTACCTTATTATCTGTCTCTCTTTTATTTAGTGAGTTTGCTTTTGCCAATTTGCTTGTCGGGGGCCGATTCGAAACCCTTCAAATTTATCTGTCCGACAAACTAAACAGCAGTGGTCACTTAACAAGTGCAATTGTTATTACCTATTATTCAATGATTTTACTTTTAACGGGGACTGTATTAAAGCTTACGTTTAGAAACAAAAGAAATCCTGTCGGGTCAAAATAAGAAGCGAATTCCTTCATTTTTTTAAGAAAAATACCGTCATAAAATACTACTTTAGAAGGTGAAAATTAATGAGCTATGTAACCATCGAACAAGTGACTAAGGGATATGACAATCAATTAGTTTTAAATAATATTTCTTTAACATTAAAAAAAGGTGAATTTGCTACACTTCTTGGGCAAAGCGGGTGCGGAAAAAGTACATTATTACGTTCCATTGCGGGACTTGAAGACGTTGATGTAGGAAGAATCTTAATTGATGGAAAAGATATTACTGATTTATCACCGCGTCAGCGTGAAGTCGGAATGGTGTTTCAGTCTTATGCGCTTTTCCCGAATATGAATGTTTTTGATAATATCGCTTACGGCCTTAAAATGAAAAAGGTGAAAAATCTTAAGTCAAAAGTGAAAAATATGATTGATATGGTTGATTTAATAGGAAAAGAAGAGTCTTATCCTCATCAATTATCTGGTGGACAACAGCAGAGGGTTGCTCTTGCCCGTGCGCTTGTCATGGAGCCAAAAGTACTGCTTCTAGATGAGCCGTTAAGCGCATTAGATGCTAAAATTAGAAAAAGTTTGCAAAAAGAATTAAAGAGAATACAGAAAGAATTAGATATCACAACTATTTTTGTTACACATGATCAGGAAGAAGCAATGACGATGTCTGATCGAATTTTTGTCATGAATAAAGGACAAGTTGTTCAATCCGGTTCTCCTTCAGAAATTTATACTTCTCCAGTCAATACATTTGTTGCAAAATTTATCGGGAATTATAATGTCTGTAATATGGAAGTTTTCCGAAAACTTGTTCGTACCAAAGAATTAAAAGGGAATGAAGTTGCCATTCGTCCAGAAGTTTTACAATTAGTTTCTGTTGGTGAGGACAGCTTGGACTTACAAGGGAATTGGGGGATTAAAGGATTTATTAAAGATGTTTCCATGGCAGGTAATGTTTTAAGATATGAAGTAGAAACAGAGGAGTGCGCTTTTCATGTAGACTATCTTCACCACCGTGGGGAAATGTTTGAGCAAGGAGCACGCGTTCAAATTCTTGTACCGAAGAAAGAATGCATTATGTTATAAAGTATTGATGATTTAGGGGGAGAAATATGTCTGTTTTGCCTGAAGAAAGAAAGAATGAAATTTTAAAAGAACTTAACAAAATGGGAAAAGTAAAAGTAATAGAATTAGTTGATCAATTTAATGTTTCAGAGGAAACGATTCGACGCGATTTGATGATATTAGAGGAAAAAGGACTGTTAAAGAGGGTTTACGGTGGAGCGATTAAAACAGTCTTTGAATTTGAGGAGCCTCCATTTACACAGCGTACAACGGTGAATCAAGAAGCGAAAATCAAGGTTGGGAAAAAAGCGGTGGAACTCATTTCCAACGGAGATGTGATTGCCATTGATGTAGGTACAACCATGCTTGAATTTGCCCAGTGTATTGAAAATAAAAAAGACATTACGATTTTAACCAATTCTCTTCCTGTGTCGTCTGTGTTGACTGAATTGCTCAATCAAAATAAGTTTACAGGACAAATTCTATTACTGGGAGGACAAATTGATCCAAAGCATCAATCTATATGCGGGGGTCTCACTGAACAAATGTTAAATCAATTTAATATCGATAAAGCGTTCATTTCAGCTGGCGGTGTTTCCATTCAAAGTGGTGTTAGTAATTATCATTTACGTGAAACATTAGTTTCACGCAAAATGGTCGAGGTATCAAAGCAAGTCATATTGCTAACGGATTACTCTAAAATTGGTGTCGACACCTTTTGTAAAGTTTGTCCTCTAGAAAAAGTAGATGTGATTGTCTGCGAGCAGCCATTTCCAGAGGAATGGAGAAATGATTCAAAATTAGAGGAAGTCAATTGGATTCAAGCATAGCCCATAAAAGAGATGGAAGAGGGAGTACTCTCTTTTTTTGATAGCAGCAAAAAAAAGCTAGAAAGAAAATTTAATAGATAGAATGAAAAGGAGCTATATAGCATGAGTTTCATTGCGATAGACTTAGACGGAACATTATTAAACGACCAGAATGAAATTAGTGAAGAAAATATAAAGGCGATTCAATATGCCCAAAATAGAAGCTTTGAAGTAGTTATTTCAACAGGACGGGCTTATTTTGACGTTCAAACAATATGTGAAAAAGCCGGGATATCCCCATTTGTAATCGGGACAAATGGAGCAACCATTCATTCAAAAAGCGCAAAGTGCATTTCTTCTATTACGATAACTAAAGATCGTGTTGAATCCATTCTCCAATGGTTAGATGAACGGAATTATTATTACGAAGTGTTCACTGATAAAGCCATCTATACTCTTAAAAAAGGAAGAGAACATTTCCATAACGAGATTAAAAGTTTGAAAAGCGCAGATTTGAATCCAGATATGAAAGAATTAGTTGAAATAGCGGAAAGGCAATTTGACCAGTTTGGATATGTTTTAGTTGAAAACTATCATGATATCTTAAAACAGGAGGAAGAATTCTATAACATTTTAGCATGTTCTTTTGATGAAAATAAATTAGAGGAAGCCTGGAACCAATTCAAAAAGTTTGATGAGTTGATGGTCGTTTCATCTGCTGATCATAACATTGAAATTACCAGTAAAAGAGCTTCAAAAGGAATAGCCCTTGAAAAATTGGCTTTCTTGATGAATGGCTCATTAGATAAAGCAATGGCAATCGGGGACAGCAACAATGATTTATCCATGTTCCAGAAAGTTGGATACAGCGTAGCGATGGGAAATGCAAAAGATGTCATAAAAACTGTTTGTACAACGACAACCCTTAATAATGATGAAAATGGGGTAGCTTATGCGATTTATCGATATATGGAGAACTTCGTGGTTCAAAAATAAGTGTCAATGCCAAAGGAGAGAGCGATAAAATGGCATGGATATATATCATAATGGCAGGACTTTTGGAAATTGTCTGGGTGATTGGTCTTAAACATTCATACGGATTCACCAAAATTATACCTAGTATATTTACGGTAGTTATTATAATCTTTAGTTTCTTTTTACTTTCAAAAGCTTTACATTCAATACCCTTAGGAACTGGTTACGCCATTTTCACTGGATTGGGAACGGTTGGAACTGTAGTGATTGGGATGCTTTTTTGGGGTGAGACGATTAATCCACTGAAAGTATTTTTTATGGTTTTAATTATATTAGGAATAATTGGAATAAAAGTAAATCCAGCAGAGCCTAAACATTAAAGGAAATGAACTGATATACAAGGTTAGGGGATGATTCAATGGCTTGGTTTTTTCTTATTATTGCCGGATTTGCCGAGATTGGTAGTGTTATTAGCCTGAAGCGTGCAGACGGCTTTAAAAAATTGCTCCCCTCTGTAGCGTGTCTTTTTTTGGGTAGTTTAAGCTTTTATTTTCTATCCTTGTCATTAACTTCACTTCCAGTGGGTACTGCCTATGCAATATGGACCAGTATCGGCTCAGTTGGAAGTGTTTTAGCAGGAATGATCTTCTTTAATGAACCTAGAAGTTTAAGATTAAACCTATTCATTATTTGTATCATTGTAGGCGCTATAGGTATTAAAATGACTTCTGGACATTAATCGAAAAAGACTTTTTGAAACAGCTAGATAAAATCGTAAACAAGAAAAAAGAAAATCAACAAAAAAATTAAATACTTAATTGAAGGTGGGGAAAAAATGAAAATTGGATTAGAAACAGAAAGCTATCACTTGCAATTTATTACAGGGCGAATGGATATTTTCGGTTTTATCAGAAAAACAGCTGAATTGGGATTAGACGGAGTCATGATCAATATTGTTCCATGGCCAGGGTTGTCAGGATGGGGCACTTTAGAATCATTTGAACCGGAATATTTAGAGAGAGTAAGAAAAGAAATTCAAAAGTATGGATTTTTCGCTGAAATAGACACAAATGGAAGCGATCCGGAACATCTAAAAGAAGTCATTAAGGCAGCACATAGAATCGGAGCGGATGTGATTCGTACGTATACATGCTTGGGAGAGTATGATCCGGAAAGATTGAAAAAAGCACCAGGAGATATAAAAAAAATTGTACCACTATTGGAGAAATACAGGATAAAACTAGCTGTGGAAAATCATGAGGAAGAGTTAACAAATGAGGTTATCCAAATAATAAATGAAGTAAACAGCCCTTGGGTTAGCGCTCATTGTGATGTGGGCAACGGAATGATGGCATGGGAGGATCCGGTTGAAGCTGTAAGAAAATTAGCGCCATATGCATTCACAACCCATTTTAAAGATCATATTATCATTCATGATGGCGAGGATTATAGGGTTTGTGGTGTACCAGTAGGGACAGGCAATATTGATACAGAAGAGTGTTTTAAAATACTTGTTGAGAAATCTACCCTAACTAGAATCAACGTTGAAATGTGTTTTCCATATGCTGTTAATTTTAAGAGAGAGCTTGGTGCTGGCGGAGTCTTTGCGGTTGGAGAAGGAGCTTTCAAAGTCGAACAACCTCCATATGATTTAAGTGTCATTAAACCATTGGATTACTATTATCCTCCAAAAGAACTTTTAGAACAAATGATTGAAGATCAAGAAAAAGGTACAGTACAATCGGTTAAGTATACCCTTGCCTTACGGGATAAATATTGCCGATAAATAATATGTAGAAGCAGGGGTGTTGTATAATTCTGTTCATATAATAAAAATTATTACAGCAGTACTTGCTATTGGGTTGATAGAGAGCCTCTTTTGATTGCCAACATAACTGTCACTTTGCTTTACGAATTCCGACACACGGTTATTTAATAAGTGTCGCTTGTCTTGTTATAGTAACGGATACGTAGTTCATTATGACATTAAAAAGCCCCTCTCAATTAAGAGAGGGGCTTTTTCTTATTCTGATTTTTGACTACTTCTGCACTTTTTCACTGATTCTTTATATAATTATGATGTTTCATCCTGCCGTGCATTTTTTTGTAAAAGATCACGGATTTCCTTTAAATATTGCTCGGATGCAGGTACCGCTTCCAATACCTCTTCCTCGTTCGCTTGTTTTTTTCTAATAAGAGAATTCGCTATCTTCATAAACATGAAAATCGCAAATGAAATGATCAAGAAATCAATCACAGCTTGGACAAATTCACCGTATTGGACTACTGCTTTTCCAACTGTGAAAGATAACGAAGAAAAATTGACCCCACCTAATAAAATTCCTATTAGCGGTGTGATAATATTATTTACTAGTGATGAAACGATCTTTCCAAAAGCAGCACCCATTACTACAGCTATCGCAAGATCGAGAACGTTTCCTTTGGTAATAAATTCCCTGAATTCCTTTAACATTGTAACTACACCTTTCTTTTTTCAATTGATAAAAGCATATCAGAAACATGGTGAAAATTAAATAGTGTAAGAGGCATCCATAATTCAAAAGATAGGACCATCCATCCGTTTAATCATTTGAATCCGTTAATATAATGCCAATCACGACACTCCGATCAAAGGAGATAAAACGCTATTTTCCATTCGAAACCATTAAAGAGCCGCTATAATAAAACGTCTTATTGAAGAAGGATTTAAGAATGGTCATGGAACAAAGAAAAAAAGTAATGCAAGGGCAGAGTGGGAACGACTAAGGCGTCATTTTTCAATGTCTAGATGGTAGGTAAAGCTGTTTTCACCAAATTGAGGAAGGGGTGAATATAAATGTATTCCTTTGGCGATAATTATAATATTGTACTACCCCCTAAGTGGTACTCCTCCATTGTTAAAAGCCCTTCTCTTAATTGAGAGGGTTTTTTGTTTTGGGATTTGTTAAATGGTTTTTCTTAATAGGAGGATTTTACGTTTCATTTGGAGAATGTTTTGACAAATGGGGGTGGATTATTTGAGACAACATTTTGAACAGGATTTATCTAGAGAGGATATTTTTAGAATGATTGTTAAGCACCTTGATGTATTTCCGTTGACTAGTCTAGAGGCTATCAGAGAAGTGATCAGGAGTTCATTAAATCAAAGAGGCTTGATAGGGGGGATGACCACACAAACAGGAGCCGCTACATATAACCGGAAAATATCAGACCAGGATATCCAATTAATAAATGAGTGTATTTGTGACCTCTTAAATAGCCGCGTTATCCAACCTGGTATTAATGATGTCAATCAGGATTTACCATGGATTTCTGTTTTTGATAAAGAGAAACTTGAAACATTGGTGAACTCCCAATCTTAACTTTTCAAATATAAAAGCCCTTCTCTAAATCGAGAGGGGCCAATTTTTATTTGAATTTATTAATCCATAATAGCAATTTTATAAAAACCATTATTTTCTATATACTTCATACTCAACTAATTGTATGTTTCACCTGTAAGGTGGGATTCAAACATATCGATGATTTCAAGGAAGCGTTCGGCCTCACGGAAAACGTGATCAGCCAACAGTGGATGGATAATGCTCTTGATTTTGCATTCTTCGATTAAATCCCTGGCCGTTTTCTTAAAGTCCCGAAGTGATACGACGGAAACACGGTTCTGATCTAGAAATTGATCCAGAAGAGGGGCCGTTTGAGATTGCGGTTTCATGGACTCTAAGTCTACGGCTTGAAAGACTAGTTGATCAAAATCATTACTGAAGTTTCGCGCCATATCCACCAGCTTTCTTTCCGATGGATCAAGGAGATGTCCGATGAATTTTGCATGATCCGCCATTATTCTTAAAAAGAAAACATTTTCCTTGATGATGGCATCTGCAAGAGGTTTCAATTTACCTTCATTTAATTCTTTTAATCGTTTTCTAAAATAGTTTGCTTCCCTGCTTGTATGGTCAACTAATAGCGGGAAATTGTTCGCACCAGGCAATTTACATGTGAGTATTAATCCCAATACTTTTCTTTTAAATAAAAATATGCCTGTAGCAGCTTGCTGCACCTCCGAGTTAAATCTCCTAATCTGTTCGGGATCAGCTTGATTTGTTAATGAATGGGATTGCTGTTCTATCCGTTCAAACAAATGATAAAACTGATTAGCTTCCTCAATTAACTGTGTATCTTCACATCTGAAACCTAGTCTTAGAAATAACGAGTGTTCCTTCATTATTCTTGACCAAAAACGAATTTCATCTAAAGAGCGTGTAACAAACATTCCCGAGTTATTCCTCATATTGGCTTCCTGTGTGTTCTCACTCATAACTAATGCCCCCTTATTAACCAAATCCATCATTAAAAGCATATTAACGAGGGGGCATTATTATTCTGTTCAAATTGCAAATCCTTTCATTACCGATATCCTTTTAACATCTCAAACCAATGAGTTTTTTTGTTTTCTCTTGTAGGAAAAATACCGTGATTCATCCATGTTCTTGAAGAAAAGTAAGCGAGTATAAAGGAAGGGAAATGGATTTCGAACTGAGGGGTGTACAAAAATCCTGGACGATTTGAGTCTTATCTAAAGGCTGTTTTCACATACTTTGTTGCTATTTACCAGGTAGTGAGTTGTGGTTGATTTCCCCTCCAGATGCTCGCTTTCCGCGGGGCGGGCGGTGAGCCTCCTCGGCGTAAACGCCTGTGGGGTCTCACCTGTCCCGCTGCTCCCGCAGGAGTCTCGCACTTCCGCTCCAATCAACCTTAAATAGTTTCGTTTAAAAACAAAAATCTTTACGAAAAGAGCCTATCTAAAAAAACCTTAGACTTAAATCATTCTAAGGGTTTCTACATTTAATTTATCCTTTCAATAAGTTACAGTTGATAGTCATTTGTCACCAAGTTCGTTTATTTTTTTCGTAAGCTCATTAAACTTTTGGTCGAGTTCTGCGTACGCTTTATCGTTTGGAGTCATAAAGCTAAGCTTTCCTAAAACTTCTTGTCTTTCTGTTTCAAGCGTTAATCGAAGTTCTTCCAGATCATCTCTTTTTAAAGGTGATTCATATAATTGCTTGTATATGCGATTATTTGAAATGACGAGTTTGCTGCTTGTCGTTTTTTCGAGAAAATATCGATCATGCGAAACGACGAGTAGCGTGCCGGTGTACTGTGCTAAGGTATCCTCAAGTTGTTCCCGTGAAGCTAAGTCCAAGTGATTTGTCGGTTCATCCAAAATGAGCACATCTTTTTCCTTTAATATATATTCCATTAACTTACATTTTACTCGCTCACCCATACTCATATTCTTAATAGGTTCTGTCCAATGAGATACCGTGAAGCCTAAATGCTTCATTAAAGTTTGCACGTGCCCTCTAGACTCGAAAGATTCTTTATGAAATAGCTGGGCCGGTGTTAGTTCAAGTGGTAAATCAAACACTTCCTGCGTCAAATAGCCTATTTTCGCAGATGGTGAAATCCATACATCGCCCGCATAAGTTTCATGTCCAAGGATTATTTTTAATAATGTCGTCTTTCCGCTGCCATTGGGACCTATTATGGAAACCTTCTCACCATGCTGAATCGTGAAATTGACGTTTTTAAATAGTGTTCGACCGTTAAAAGACTTAGTTAAACTCTTAACTTCCAAAAAACGTTTTCCCATCTTGTTTTTTGCATTAATTGAAAAGCGTACAGTGTATTCCGGTTCAACAGGTTCAGTTTTTGCTTTTTCAAGCTCTTTTTCAAGACGCTTTTGTTTAGACTTTACCTGTGCATCCATGCGCTTTGCTTTTACGCGATAGTATTCCTTAATCCCTTCCTTTTTGGTCGATTGGGAATGGGCTTTTTTTGACCAAGTAGTGATTTCTTTCATTTGTCCCTCAATCCGTTCAACCATTTTTTGCTGTTTTTCAAATTCACGTTGTTGTGTAAGTCTTTTCTGTTTGCGCACCTCCATATAACTAGAATAATTACCTCTGTGCTCAATTAGCTTTTTATCTTCAATCGACCAAATTTTCGTTGCTACAGCATCCAAAAAATAACGATCGTGCGAAACAAAAATGATGGTACCTCCATAATTTTTAATTTGTCCTTTGAGGAATTCTAAACTATCCTCATCAAGGTGGTTCGTCGGTTCATCTAATAGTAAAAGGTCAGCATCTTTGGAAAGTCCTTTTGCTAACCGGGCTTTCAGTTTTTCTCCCCCGCTTAATAGTGGGAAGTCATGGCTTGGTACATGCATTTTATCAAGTAATTTAACTTCTGAAGGCGTCTTATCTTCTGAAGAATGGGACTCGACTTCTTGTTCAACCATAAAAACTTTCACGTCTTGCTGCAGCCATTGGATTTGTCCATGTGCAGGCTCTAAATCATTGTTGATTAATTGTAACAACGTAGATTTTCCGGCACCATTTTTACCAATGATACCGATGATCTCGCCCTGTTGAACTGTAGCATTAACTTTTTCAAAAATGTTCTGGTCCAATACTTCATAACTAATATTGGTTAATTTTAAAAGTTCTTTCATATAATCCATCCCTCTCTTTAAGGGAGAATAAAAAAAATCCTCCCAGTTCATATGGAAGGATTAGTCGTACCTGTGCATTATCAAATAAGAGCTATTTTCACGATAGCTCTAAAATTTATAGAAAATGGGCAGACTAATCCTATTTTGTATGATTTGAAATATGCGATTTCAAATTTTAAAAATAAGATTAGTTAATCATCGGCCACCCATCATCCCTTCTGATATTAATAAAATCAGTATAGCATAAAATAATATTTTAAAACAAAAGGAAACAGCATATTACTTTGCTTTAAATCTAAATTTAAGGCTGTTTTAACATACTTTGTTGCTATTTACCAAGTAGTGAGGTGTGGTTGATTTCCCCTCCAGATGCTCGCTTTCCGCGGGGCGGGCGGTGAGCCTCCTCGGCGTAAACGCCTGTGGGGTCTCACCTGTCCCGCTGCTCCCGCAGGAGTCTTTCACTTCCGCTCCAATCAACCTTAAATAGTTTCGTTTTAAAAACAACAATCTTTACGAAAAGAGCCAAATTTAAAGATTTATAATTGTTTTAACTCAATCAAATATCTTATTATAAGGTGGGCAGTGGGCAACAGGACTGCATTTTTCACTTTATGATGTTTTTATAAGGGATATGTTAAAATCATAAAACATTTACCCCCATAGGGTTGTTTCCTTAAGGAGGACTTTAATATGGAATATATCAAGGGAATCGATGTTTCACATTGGCAAGGTGCTATAAATTGGGGGGAAGTTGCAAAGACAGGCGTGAAGTTCGTTTTCATTAAAGCAACAGAGGGAACGAGTTATTCTAAGCTTTCCTATTTCAAAGAAAATGCACCACTAGCATTGGCAGCGGGATTGAAAGTCGGGGCCTATCATTATGCAAAGTTTGCAACTGTTGCAGAAGCAAAGGCTGAGGCTGCTTATTTTTTAGATTCAATCAGCCCTTTTGCTTTAAATTACCCTGTTGTTCTTGATCTTGAGGAAAATAAAAAAAAGGCAAATAAAAAAGCGCTGACCGATGCCGCAATCGTTTTTTTAGAAGCCATTGAAAAAGCTGGATACACGGCTATGCTGTATACTGGTAAATACTTTCTCGAAAATACTTTAGATGAATCAAGGTTGAAGAACTACGCTTTTTGGCTTGCCAGATACAACAGGACGTTGGGACGCAGCACGGACATTTGGCAGCATTCTGATTCAGGTAAAGTAAGTGGGATCAGCACAAAGGTGGATTTGAATATAGCCTATAGGGATTTTACAAATACCATAAATACTTTTAGGACTGACGAACCCCGTGCATTGAAAACTGAAACAACCCCAACTTATACTGTAACAAAAGGCGACACACTTAGCTTCATTGCAAAAAAACATAAAACAACTGTAAAATTGCTTGTCAATCTAAATGGAATTAAAGACCCAGACAAAATTTATATCGGTCAAAAATTAAGGTTGAAATGAGTAAAGGAACTTTTTAATAAGAGGGGTATGGGTTCTTTCAGAAGGGCAAAACAAAGTAGAGGGGAGCGGGTGTGCGAGACTCCTTCGGGAAAAGCAAGTCCAGGGGAGACCCCACAGGCGAAAAGGCGCCGGGGAGGCTTCCCGGAACGCCCGCGGAAAGCGAATGCCTGGAGAGTAGATCAACGTACAAATGTACAAATCCTTAATTTACGGTAGACAAACTGGCTCTTCTTATTAAGAGGAGCTTATTTTAATGGATATTATATTTCTTTAAGTTCGTCTATTGCTACGTCTGATCTTTCCTCTAATGGGCCTCTTAGATGTACTGTAGCCGTTCTTCCATCTTCATTTAAATTATCAATCCAAACTGAAGTCCCATTATATCTAACCTCAATGTCAGATGAAGACGAAAGAATCTGCTTTACACGCTTAGCATCCATATAAATCCCTCCCTGTTAATTAGTCTTCCTATTATTTAGGAAAAGCCTTGATTTTATTCATTTGTTTAATGTTGCATATAAGGAACATCCGCCGTAGCTCTCTTTTTTAATAAGCTTGTATGAAAAGATGGGAATTCTTAATCTTAAAATATTGAGTCAAAGGAAAGTGAATATGTTTTTGTTACGAATATTTCCGGTACAATTGCAGACGCCAGGAACATCACAAAACATTTTACAGAAATATCATTTAATGGCAGAATAGGAATTGAGTTGGAGCTTTTCGGAGTGCGAAGATGTAAATCCTAACTTTTCCTAATTGGAATGAAGTCTAAGCATAAAAGAATATTATAGAGCTGACGGATGCTTTACTTTAAAATGGGGAGTGGCTTCGGTACCTTATGCTAATTGGACGGAAGGATTGAATAAGGAAGAAGAGAAGATGGGACAATATTGGAGGAGAAAGTGTTGTTGGGTTTGAAGTCATATACGCATTCTTATACATGCTTTTAGGGGGGTATCATGGAACTATCGTTATTATTGGAATATGGCTGGGTGTTAATTATTCTAATTTTTTTAGAAGGTTTATTATCTGCTGATAATGCATTGGTTTTAGCCATAATGTCAAAGCATTTACCAAAAGAACAGCAAAAAAAAGCGATTAATATTGGGTTGCTTTTGGCATTTATATTTAGGATTGGTGCAATCTTCATCATTTCGTACCTTTTCCATGTTTGGCAAGTTCAAGCAATTGGGGCTGCATATTTGATTTTCATTTCATTAAAGCATTTACTAAAAAGGGACCACGGTGACAAAGAAAAAAAAGGGAAAAGCTACCGTATGACCGTTGCGCAAATTGCATTAGCTGATATTGCTTTTGCTATTGATTCCATTTTAGCTGCTGTCGCTCTTGTGATTGCCTTGCCAGATACGCCAATGGGTGATATAGGAGGTATGGATGGGGCAAAGTTCATTGTTATTTTATTAGGGGCCATTGCAGGTTTAATCGTCATCCGGTTTGCGGCAGGATACTTCGTTAAGATACTGACGGAGCGACCAAGCCTCGAAACGGCAGCCATGTTAATCGTTGGTTGGGTAGGGGTTAAGTTATTAATGCATACCCTTGCGCATCCAGCCGTGCACATTATCTCTCACGATTTTGTTGAAGGACCGATTTGGAATATAATCTTTTGGTCAGTCATGCTTCTTATCGCTATAGGCGGATGGTTTTTATCTGGAAAAACAGTGAAAAAAAGTGAAGGTAAATAAAGTATATTCTTTTGTAATAAATGAAAATTTCAAAAAGACCGAAAAAATTTTTCGGTCTTTTTTTGGTTCTTTATAGATTCTGTAATGTAGACAAATCGTCATCACTAATTCAATTTTACTTCAGTAGGCCTAACCGAAAACCATAAACGACTGCCTGTGTACGGTTCTTAGCTTTAAACTTTGTCATTAAACTGCTTACATAATCTCTAACTGTATGCTCGCTTAATTGCAGCAATTCGGCCATTTTTTTATTGTTATAGCCCTCAGCCAGCAAATATAAAATCATGGATTCACGTTCCGTCAATTGTATGTCGGTACCTATTGATACCTCATCATCCTTTCTTGATAAATATAAACCGAGCCGTTTTCCTACCTGTTCAAGTAAAGTCAGTTCATCCATTGAATAATCGAATTCCTCCCCTAATTGATCAAAGGTCAGCCAGCCGAACAATTGCTGGTCATGAACAATCGGTACAAAGATGACAGATGAAAGATTAAATAGATGTATATGTTCCTCTTTAATGTAATTATGGGGATTCTTTAAAAATACCGGCTTTTTTGAATTGAACACCATGGATTGCTTGGAGCTGAGCTGCCCCCTCATGCTTTGAACTTTTGGCAGCTCGGATCCAATGGTGCCGTATAATTGATTGGACCAAGGAATATAAGCATAAAAAACACATCTTTTATAGTTAAAGAACTCTTCACATTTTTTTAGGATAAAAGCAAAATCCTTAAATCCTGCTGAGATAATTAAAAGTTCATCTAATAGGTCAAGTAGCTGCAGTCTCTTAAGTTCTGCATTCTCTTGTTTGGTTTTGTGGTGTTGCTCCGGTTCGTCGACTGTCCACTTGTTATAGCTATGGATGAGATGAGAGAAAATGGATAATAAGAACATAAGGATGGAAAGGGTTTGGGCATGTTTCAGGTTTACCAATGAGGTAACGATGGCCTTTTCAAAGATCAATCGGAACATGCTGAAATGATTATCCTTTAAAAGGGGTAAATGTGATTGAAGCCAAGTATCCAAATGCTCTTCGTATGTGTCTTTTATGTCGTCGATATTTGGAGCGGATAAAAATAGTAAAAATGATTCCAGTAATGTTTGTATCATCTTACGTTCAGGTTCTAATATGAAGCGCTCTAGATTCAAATGAATATTAATATTTTCTTCAATCCGTTTGTTATGACTTTTAATGAATAATATGAATTGCTGCCATGTTATTTCTTCATATGCATGAAAGGGATGAGCCATGTGAATTCCTTCTCCTAAAAACAAAATACCCTATAAAAAGGGGGAACTAACCCTATTATTATACAGCACTTTATAGGATAGTAATTCAAATTGTAAGGAGTAAAATAAATGTATGAACACAGAATGAAGCTATTTGATGGCCATTTTATTTCAACATTGTCATCAGCTTTTTGTTTGTATAAGAATGGTCGTCCAGGGAGAACCTCTAGGGATGGAGATTTCTGGTGCTCAAGGAATCCGTAGGAAATAAGAAAAGGAGATCTGGTAATATGATGAGACTTGAAAACAAAGTGGCAATCGTAACAGGGGGAGCAAGCGGGATTGGAGCAAGTACGGCTCAATTATTTGCAGAAGAAGGAGCAAAGGTGGTCATTGCTGATTTTGCTGATCATGGACAAGCGGTGTCAGAAGAGTTAAATGGAAAAGGGTATGATACTCTTTTTGTTAAAACTGACGTGACGAATGAAAATGACGTAAAGAATATGATCGAAGAGACGGTTAACAAATATGGAAAACTGGATATCATGTTCGCAAACGCAGGAATTGCCAGAGACGGAAACATCCATGAGTTAAGTTATGAACAATGGCAAAAAACAATTGATATTAATTTATCCGGTGTCTTCCTATCCGATAAATATGCGATAGAGCTAATGCAAAAACAATCTACTGGCGGCGCCATTGTCAATACAGGCTCCATCCATAGCCATGCAGGGAAACCGGGGGTAACAGCCTATTCTGCTGCTAAAGGAGGGGTCAAACTATTAACACAAACATTAGGTGCAACTTATGCGAAAGATGGCATTCGCGTCAATGCAGTTTGCCCTGGATATATTGATACACCACTTATTGCCGAAGCACAAGGTGAAATAAGACAAGGTTTGATCAATTTACATCCAATCGGCCGTTTAGGCAGAGCGGAAGAAGTGGCTAAAGCCGTTCTCTTCCTCGCAAGTGACGATGCATCATTTGTTACTGGCACTAGCCTAATTGTCGACGGCGGATATACGGCAGTATAAATTTTAAGGATTATTCGCTCGGTCTCTCAATCAGTCAAATTAGGTTTGTTGTGATATTTAAATGTAATATAAAGCCCTCCAGTATGATTGGTGTCCGTATACACAAATCATACTGGAGGTTTTTTTTAACATATAATGAAAAATCTAAATTCTAAAGTCCTCACTTTTTAGGTGCGAATTTTCTATGTGAAAAGAGGAGTAATGTCCCAACTTGGACAAAGATGGTAATTATCATACTACATATAGTTTTTCTCTTAGCAACTCAGTCAGTTATTTTATATAATACTTCCTATACAGTAATTCCTATTTCTCGACGGAGAAATGATCAAAGACAAATTGTTTAAATTGTCGAACTGCAGGTGATAGATATCTTCCCTCGACCCAAGAAACTCCAATTACCCGTTGGCACTGTGGCCATTGAACACGTATTTGCGATATTTCACTTTGATCTGTCCCTTTCAGATTCGGTAGAATTGAGATTCCCAGCCCGGCAGCTACAAGCCCTGCTACGGTGTTTGCTTCCTCTCCTTCAAATGTAATATTAGGTGTAATCCCTGCTTCCTCAAACAATTGCTCGACAGTTATGCGGAGGGAATATCCTTTTTTTAAAAGAATAAACGATTCTGCTGCTATTTCCCCTAACGTGATACTTTCATAATTAGCGAATTTATGGCCTTTAGGGACTATAACAAAGAGTTCCTCCGTCCAAAGTTGCGCCCATTGGATTGGCGCCTTCATTCCCATAGGCGCAATTAGACAAAGATCCAATTCTCCTAATTGTAATTGCTCAAGAAGAGTATGGGAGGGGCTTTGTGTGAGTTGAAAATTGATTTTTGGATAGTGCATACGAAAAGAAGCGATTAAATCTGGAATAAGATTCGTGCTCAACGTGTGTAGAAAACCAAGCGAAACTTGTCCCTGCTCTGGCTGGAGCAACTCATGAATTTCTTGTTTACCTTTATGGAATTCCTTCATCATGCCATCCACACTCTTTAAAAAGATGTGACCATATTGATTTAATCTAATCGAACGTCCTTGACGTTCAAATAATGGAACACCTATTTCATCCTCAAATCGAGCAATAGATCGGCTGAGGGCAGACTGGGTGATTGATAACGCTTCTGCCGCACGCGTCACGTGTTGCATACGTGCTAGAGTTTGGAAGTATTCAAACTGTTGCCATTCCATTATTAGACACCTCTTTCATAAATCAGTTCGTTCATTCCATATAATCATTAAAACAATTATTATTATGAATTATACATCATAAGATATCGGTGGTAACATAAAATTCAAGAACAGACTTTGTTAAAAGGAATGATTTTTTATGCAATATTTATGGCTTAGGTTGATTGTATTATGAGTTATATTCGACACGGTACACCAGTCTTTCGCAAAACTAGCTTTGCTTTCTTTGCGGCTGGTTTCAATACATTTGCTATTCTTTACTGTGTGCAGCCTTTAATGCCAGAGTTTTCTAGAGAGTTTAGTATTTCTCCAACTACTGCAAGTCTGTCACTTTCGGTCACAACAATAGCTCTAGCCATCAGCATGCTGGTTTTTGGTTCTTTGTCTGAAGTATGGGGACGTAAGCCCATCATGGTTATTTCTATGCTCGTTGCTTCTGTGCTTTGTATTCTTACAGCATTCAGCCCTAATTTTCATCTCTTACTGGCGTTTCGAACTATGGTAGGAATTGCATTGGCTGGCCTGCCCTCCATTGCAATGGCCTATCTTGGAGAAGAAATAGAGCCTAAAAGCCTTGGAACCGCAATGGGTCTGTATATCAGTGGCAATGCAATTGGCGCTGTGTGTGGTAGAATTATATCTGGTATGCTGAGCGACTACCTTGGTTGGCATATAGCAATAGGCGGAATCGGTCTAATAAGCTTAGTGGCCACCCTGATTTTTTGGATTAGCTTACCTCCTTCGGAAAATTTCCAACCTCGTAAATTAGAGATTGGAAGGTTAGGGAAATCATTAATTGACCATCTCAAGGATCCAGAATTACTTTGCTTATATACGATGGGGTTTTTGCTGTTAGGAAGTAATGCAGCATTGTTCAATTATATTGGTTATGTATTAATTGCCCACCCTTATTCATTAAGTCAAACGTTAGTAAGCTGGATATTTATAGTTATGATTATTGGAATGTTTAGTTCTGCCTGGACAGGGAAATTGGTAGATCAACACGGTAAGCAAAAAATATTAATCATTAATCTTTTGATTGCGTTCGTCGGAGTCTGTTTAACTTTGGATTCTGATTTGTTTATGAAGATAATTGGACTTGGATTGTTTACTTTTGGATTCTTTGCTGGTCATTCGATTGCTAGTAGTTGGGTCGGACAACGTGCTTCACATAACAAGGCACAAGCATCTTCATTATATCTATTTCTTTACTACGCTGGATCGAGTGTAGGTGGAACAGTCGGGGGGGTGTTTTGGTCCATATTCGGATGGGGTGGACTAATCAGCATGATTGCGGGATTATTATTACTTGCCCTAATACTTTCGGTATACCTTTCAAAGCGTCAATACCGATACAAACATTATGATGTTTTAAGACGTCAGAACCCAGTGAAACAAACCTCGCGTAACCCGTGAATCTGCCGCAAAGACTTTAACAACAATTTATACAAGTAAAGACTTAAATTATAAAAATTCACAATAAATAAAGGAGAGCACATATTAGTCTTGTATAATATGTACTCTCCTTTTATCTTTTAAACTAAACCAGCTAAGAATGACCCAAACATACATTCAACGAATGTTTCCGAGTACGAAATAGAACTGTATAATTCGTTTCAAATTAGCATTCGGTCAAAATCCAAACATGATTTTGTTATTACTTTTTACAGGTAATTTGTTCTCGGCACTGGATCGTTTCGCTAAGAAAAAGATTGAAGTGCTTGAAATGTATATCAGTTTTTATTCTCTAATGTGCTGCAATTAATCTATTTGGAGTAGTGTTTAGACCTATATCCGATGAAAGGAAAATGGATGTACCAGTATCGTGCAGCGGAGTCCGAAGGAAGCACTGAAATCTAAGTGTTTATTAATGTATAACTTTGGTAAAATTAGTTTATAAAAATAATCAATGTTCTTAGGGAGGACACAAATGAAGGTTAAAAAAATACATCATGTAGCAATAATTTGTTCAGATTATGAAAAGTCAAAGAACTTCTATGTAAATATTTTAGGGTGTGATATCGAGAAGGAAACATATCGGTCAGAAAGGAAATCTTATAAATTGGACTTAATCGTCGGAGGGGAATATCAGCTGGAATTATTCTCATTTCCTGATCCCCCGCATCGTCCTAGCTATCCTGAAGCTAGGGGGCTTAGACATCTTGCTTTTGAAGTGGAAGATATTAATCAAGCGATTGAAGATTTAGAAAAAGAAAACATTCCAGTCGAACCAATCCGTGTTGATGAGTTAACAGGAAAAAGGTTTACTTTTTTTTGTGATCCGGATGATTTGCCTCTTGAAATATATGAAAAATAGGAATTATAAGCTTAGCTAGGTTGATGAGAGAGCTTTAAGGCATGAAGTTTGATAGGAGTGGTAAAACTTCAAGAATTGAAGTTGATTTCAATAGATGAATACGTTGATTTAAAGAATTACTTATGCAAATTAAACTATGAATATTCCCCATGATATGTCGATAGTATTAAATTTATCTCCACTTGTATTCCATATTTCGATGAGAGCTGAAATAATCACCGGCTATAATATCGGTAGATTGGTCATTTAAATATGTCAGGAGATAAAAAAATGAATGTTTACAAATTTACAGTGTTGATACTTTTAACGACATTTTTGATGGGTTCTTCTTTTGCAGTAGTTAAAATGGGTCTACCTTATTCATCCCCATTATTATTAGCAGCATTACGCTTCACACTTGCCGGACTCATAATGGCGATGATCGTAATCTTTTTAAAAAGACCGCACCCAAACTCTAAAGGGGATTGGATAAAAATGCTCATTATCGGCACTTTTCAAACAGCGGGAGTAATGGGGTGCATTTTCCTGAGTTTACGCACGATTACAGCAAGTGAATCCTCCATTCTTACATTCACGAACCCGTTGCTTGTTGTTGTTTTCGGTACGATTTTTTCACAAACACGCTATAAACTATATCAATGGATTGGTGTTTTATTAGGATTAGTCGGAGTAATTATAACGATGGGAGCGCAACTTGAATTTAAGGTTGGTATTCTTTTCGGCATTCTTTCTTCTGTTTTCTGGGCGATTTCCACTTTATTGGCGAAAAAATGGGGGGCGATTTCCGATACATAGGTATTATCTGCCTATCAGATGCTTTTTGGCGGTTTACTGCTTTTACTTGGCAGCTTTATTCTTGAAAAACCATTTTTCATACTGAATGGTAATTCGTTGTTCATTTTATTATGGTTAAGTATCATGTCATCGATCGTGCAATTTGCTGTTTGGTATTACCTTTTACAAAAGAGTGATCCCGGAAAAACAAGTGCCTTTTTATTTTTGGCACCTTTCTTCGGTGTATTATCAGGGTGGGCACTATTAGGTGAACAGATATACACGTCACTCCTAATTGGCGGACTGTTTATCATCATTGGCATCTATCTTGTAAATAGCAATTTCCAAAAGGAAAATAAATTAGTTAAAAGAGCTTTATAGTAATCGCATGGATTGTTTTAAGCCGTTAAAGACAGAAAGCCCCTCATGGTGAAAAAGAAAAGAGTTTCACCATAAGGGATTATTAATTATACCTCAATACAAAAAACTTCTTTAAATCCTTCTTTCCCTTTAGGTGTGACTTTTACTGCGCGAATAGATGGAACACGGACTATCCAGCCTAAATCAAAAAAATGTGTAAGGATCCCATTCCCTAAAGCTCCGCCAAGATGATGGTGACGTTCACTCCAGTCTAAACATGAGTGGGAAAATGAACGGCGTTTTCTTCTTAAATCAAGTAAATCGATGCCGAATTCTGAAAAAAAATGATCCCCTTTGGGTGTAACTGTAAACTCTCTCTCTTCTTTTTTCAAATACCCGGCTTTCAACATAGATTCAGTTAATTTGACGCCTAGTTTTCCTGCCAAATGATCATAGCAGGTTCTGGCTTCCTGAAGCATTTTGACTTGACTTGATTGTTTTAACGACCGAACTTCAGGAGGTGGGGAAATGGCCAGAAACGATTCCAAAATGTGCGCAATTTCTCCATTTGCTAGCTGATAATAGCGATGTCGTCCGTGTTTTTCAACTATAACAAGGTTACCTTCCACTAATTTAGAAAGGTGAAAGCTGGCGGTTTGAGGTGTTATTGCAGCCAACAATGCTAATTCACCTGCCGTATGAAAACGCCCATCCAGCAGACTTGCAAGTATTGTTGCACGTGACGTTTCCCCAAGGAGGGAGGCTATCTCCACCATATTTGGATTTATACTCAAAATAGTCACCAACCTTTCTGCCGATGGATTAGTTAATAAGTTGAACGCCAATTAATTAGCATTAAAAATAAGTAAACTTATACTTCCATTATACAGTACCGCTGCCCTAGGATATTCGGTATATTCACGATTTCTACTTTAAAAAAAGAATATTGGACCCAATAATAAAATGGAAAGCGTTATTACGTATTTTTTCTAAACATTAATTTTGAGTCGTCTCTATAAGGATTTTTTTTGATAAAATGCACGTGATAAATTGGTTGCTTTTTTGGGGAGAGATTATGAAATCAGGTTTGGTTAAAAAGAAGACAGTAAAGAAGAAAGACTGTATACCTTTGGATAAGCGTTTTTTACTGAAGTATATTCTTTGTAAACTAGGCATACATTTTTACATGTTCACTAATAGTAAACGTTCATAATAGTCTTGGAATAAATACCGGTGAATAGTCCCTTTTGTGAATTTAGTAGTTAAATAGGAGGGAATAAAGCGTATGAAAATGTCAGACGTTGGATTTAAAGGTCAAGTTTTTGGATTTATAAAGTTCACACCTTTTGTGGAAAGTTTTTTGTCTGGAGATTTATATATGAATAATTTCAAAAAGTATATTGATATAGAAAGTGCTTCAGGAGAAAAAGGTGTAGGAGACAAATTTGAAGCAGCACATGTTTTTACGGAATTAACAATGAATTTCTTTACTCAAGATACCAATGAATTAATAATGTCGGGTCGAACTAAAAAATTGAATTTCAGAAAAAATATAAATGAAAAAAGACCATTATATTGTATGTTTGCAATTATTGGCGATATGTTAAAAGTGGTTAACGAGGATGAAAAGTATTACTATACCAAATTTGATTTACCTAATGAACAAATCGATAAAATGATCAGGGAGTTCGGAGATAGCTTAATTTTTGTTACACCATCGCAATTTATTGACAGAATTACTAGAACACTCAATGAAAAAGGTTATGCTTACAGAGGGGGCTTGGTAAAATATGATGATTATAACATCAATTCCTCAGCAAGGATGAGCTCTTATAAAAATCAAGGGACTGATATTTATTTTTGGAAAGATAGATACTTTGAAAATCAATATGAATATCGCATAGTTCTCACAGATCAAGAAGTTGATGAAGCCTTAATTGTGAACATAGGTGATATTTCAGACATTAGTACTATTTTTAATGCAAATGAATTTTTCAGTGATAAATTTGAAATAAGATTACGGAAGAAAGGAAATCTAAGCATCCATTAAATTGGGTGCTTTTTATTTGCAGGAGGGATAAAGAAAATATTGAGCTCTTTAAGAAGTAAATAGAAGAGTTAAAATAACCGCGAATCTAGGATTATCACTTGATATTCAAAAGCCCAGCATGATTTTGCTATGTAGCTCCATCTTTATCTTCTGAATCTGGAATATTTATAAACCACACAGTTCAAACCAATACTAGTGAGTGTAAATGTGTTTATTATAATTCTTGTTATAGTAATTATTAAAAAAAGAGAGCGCCGTTCAATAGAGTACAAAATTCAGCAAAACCACTCTGAATATGACGACTTTCTTCTATATTATTGGTAGGGAAAGTAAGTATTTAATGCCGACTTTATTGCTTTTATTTTTAACAGCAAATTACTGGAAATCTGATGTAAATTCGTGTAATCTACAAAAGTATGTTTTTTTCCAAATCATAAAGGGGGACCATAATTGAGTTCAACAAATCGTAAACAGACAACAATTGTTGCTCTTTTGCTTGCGGGTACATTCATTGCGATCTTGAATCAAACATTAATGATTACCGCCATTCCTCCTGTAATGGAGGAGATGAATGTTACGGCAAATAGTGCACAGTGGCTAACAACCGTTTTTATGCTGGTTAATGGGATCATGATCCCTGTTAGCGCGTTTTTACTGGAGCGCTTTACCACCAGACAGCTCTTCCTTTCCGCGATGGGGATTTTTGCTATTGGTACATTGGTAGCGGGGCTAGCTCCTAATTTTGGAATGCTGCTGCTAGGAAGGATGATCCAGTCGAGCGGAGCCGGAATTATGCTCCCGTTAATGCAAACAGTCTTCCTAATGATTTTCCCTGTTCATAAACGGGGTGCAGCCATGGGACTGGTCGGGCTGGTCATTTCCTTTGCGCCGGCTATTGGGCCCGCTTTGTCGGGCTGGATTACGGAGACTTACTCATGGAGGGTGTTATTCTTTATCATTCTACCAATTGCTATTATTGATATCATAGTTGCGTTCTTCGCTTTAAAAAATGTAACAGAAGTTACACGGCCAAAAGTGGATGTGCTTTCGATTGTTTTATCTTCCGTAGGTTTCGGTGGATTATTGTATGGTTTTACAGCGGCTGGTAATTATGGCTGGACAGACGAGAGTACCATCATATCCCTAGGCATTGGGACAATTTCACTTGTTTGGTTCATCAACAGGCAATTGCGATTGAAGCATCCAATGCTGGAGTTCCGTGTGTTCACGTATTCATTATTCCCGATTGCCATCATTATTGGAGCCATTACCTTTATGGGGCTGATAGGTGCCGAAACGCTCATCCCGCTATTTATGCAAAACATGCGAGGATTTACTGCGTTTGAAGCTGGTTTAGCCATACTTCCTGGAGCACTTATTACCGGAATAATGTCCCCGTTCATTGGACGTATTTTTGACCGAATTGGGGCCAGGTGGCTGGTTATTGGCGGATTACTCCTCATAACCGCTTCCTCCTTTACTTTTATCGATGTTGGTCCTTCAACAAGTTTTACATTTATTATGGTAATGTACAGTATTCGGATGTTCGGATTAGCCATGGTTATGATGCCTGTTTCAACGGCAGCCTTAAACCAGCTGCCAAAACGGTTAATCGCCCATGGTGCAGCAATGGATAATACGATGAAAATGATTGCCGCATCTGTAGGTACTGCAATACTTGTTACTGTGATGACATCAGCTACCGAAAATGCTCAGCAGCGTCCCGAGATAGTCCATCCTGATATGTATGGCGCGCAAATCTCATTTATTGTCATCGCTGTACTTTCGTTAATTAGTTTCCTCATTTCTTTTAAAATAAAGGATAAAAAATCAGCAGGAAAAGAGTTTGGGGAGAAGAATTAAATATTTGAATTCGAGTTTTTTTAACCTTGAAAAGAATCACAATATAGATATCATCTACTTGTGATTCTTTTTAAACTAAATAACCAACCACCGCCAGGCCCCTCACCTTATTGAACTTCCTCAGTTTAAAACGTTTTTCTCGCAAAAACCCGCTTATTCGCAGGGGTTCATTTTGAATGTATGTTAACGGATAAATGAAGTAACTTAGGGACATTAAGGCATCGTGAAATAAAAGAACAATGGAATTTCATTTTTTACCATGTTATGAACATTTTCCAACGCCGCTCCTGGAGGCTTTCCCTCCCATGTCCTATCATTCGGGGTAACGGGTTCTCATCAGGGGGAGTTTTATTAAAAAACATTTAAGTCCCCCAATTTCAACAATGGAAATCACAGACAAAAATAGTTAGTTTTCGTCAAAAAAGAGCATCGATTTCGATGCTCTTTTTAACATTTTACTCTGTTTAAGTTCAAAGTTGATAGTTCACTCCGGACTCATATATACTCTATGGTACGTAGACATCTGATAGAATATTTTTATATGGTTATGAAATTTCTTTTAAAACTTTAAGTATTACAATAATAAAAGGTGAATAATGAATAACTTATTGCCCCTAATAGAGCTAGTAGTAGGATTACTGGTAAGTATTAAAGCTCTAATGTCGAAATCAGATTTAGAACAAGTATTTTTAACTTAAAACAGAATTAAAAATTAAAACTCTTTATAGATTGATGGGTTATCAGCATCGGTGGAATTTTTATTGAAGGTTTATTTTTGATCAATAAAGCGAATGAATTCTTGTATGTTGGTGTGGTTATGAAGAATCAATTCATCATTGTGCATATTGCCTCCCTGAAATTTTTAACGTAATTATATTAAATATGAAGATTTTCAAGGAATTTACCAAAAAACATATCAGTACTATTTAATAGTTAGATTGCTTTGACCTTGTGATATGGTTACTTGAATGAAAACAGCTTATCCTAAAATCATGATTCTAATATAACTGTATCACCCGGGTTTCTCCGTGCAATCTGTAGCTAATACACAACAATCCGTGAAGACTCCTCCAATTATCAAATGTTTAATATCCAGACTTTTGAGCATTAAATCGAGGCTTGATTCATAGAAGCCGCGTATCGGTATTAATCAATAATGATGTCATTTTTGTGAGGTTTTATCTCATCTATAATTTAGATAGAATTCATATCTGAGTGATAATAGATAGGTTCCTCTTGTTTATTCAACGGTTCATTGTTTGCTAGGCCAATAGCTTCTCCCCTGCTTATATGTCGAGTGTAAATAACAGGTATCCATTGTTGACGTCATGTATGAACAAGAGTCATGGCATTTGAACAATGTCATTCATACCAACAACATTTGATTTACCATTTTCTTTTTGTAGATCGATCAATAGAAGAGCTGTTTTTTTCATATCCAATGTAGCTCACTCCTAAATTTTCTTTCATCTTTTCAACTTTAACTTCAGTTATATTGTTTCATTCAAAATTGCATGGTACATGATAGTTGATTATCTACCATGTACCATGGTACGTCTTCGGAAAAATGAATATGACGTAAAATGTAACCACTGTCTTCTTTATAATTTTCATAATAAGAATTATTTAATTATCTACTTTCAAACAGAGTTAACACTTGCTTGCTAAAACATACATATGATCTGCCTATCAGAAAAGCGATGTTGCCATAACCTTCAAATTCAGTTAACAGCCTAAATTTGTAACGACATTCGAATCATTATCAAATCTCCAGCCATTTTTCCACAAGACCTGCCACTCCTTAAGCTCCATCCGACAAGACTTCTCAGCGACATAGCGACATGTGGATATTTTTCTGCTAATGAGAGGGCTTCTTCAAATGCATCTGCAATATACACAACTAAACCGCCTGTACCATCCGCAAAAGGCCCTCTTGCAAAGACTTTCCCTTTATGTTCAAGTTCGTTTAAATACTCGATATGACGTGGACGCACTTCTATATTTTTTTAGCATCAATCATATGTAAAAATGCTGCATAATAAGCCATGCTTTTCCACTCCCTAATTTCGATTCCAGACAACCAGCTTCATTTCTGTCATTTCTTCTTATTTATCGACCTGGTAGCCTTTAAGTTGCATGATTTCTTCAGGATTAAGAGCTGTAAGCGACGTTTAGATTAAGAGTATTCCTGAACAGCAGGCCAGCTAATACAGACTGTACAGAAAGGTAAGAACTTAACCTTTTTGGCATTCTGTACGTCGTTTAGGCATTTAAATGTCCCAACCTCGATCTGTACGGCTAACTCCTACATTCTGTAGTTTCCTTGTTCCATTTATGGCAGCCATCATACCAAAATAGACTTTATGCAATCTCCATTTTTATCCTAGACTTAGATTATCATGTAAACATAATTAAACAACTTTTAACTATTATAAAACAAGACAAATTAAAAAAGTCAATTCCGTACTGCGAATCAGCTTTTTTTAATTTGTTTAGTTTTGTTTCAATCGTCTATAAAAAAATACATTTTTCGGAAACATAATAGGAGGAGGGGTATTATATCGTCTATCCATTGTTTCTTAGTTCCAAGTGCTATTACAATATTTTCACTCCTACTTTTCTTCTCTAGGCTTGATATTGTAAGGAATAGGTTCTTCTTTCTTAATTTTCTTTGTATCTGTATACATACTTGAGCGTAAACGGATAAATTGATAAAGGTGTGTGACGATCACTTTCAGTATGGCATAACCCGGAACTGCTAGAATAATACCTATAATTCCGAATAGATTTCCTGCAGTCAAAATTACAAAAATGACAGTAATGGGATGAATGTTCAAACTTTTACCCATGATTTGAGGTGATATTAACTTACCTTCAAGTAATTGGACGATAATCCAAACAATAGCCAGTTTTAGAACCATGAATGGTGACATGACAAAAGCAATGATAATAGCCGGTAAAATAGCAATAATCGGGCCTAAATAAGGAACTACGTTTGTCAACATAGCTATAATTGCGAGCAATAACGCATAGTCAATCCCAATAATTAAATAGCCAATAAAAAACAGGACACCGATACAAGTAGCAACAAAAAGTTGACCTCGAATGTATGAACTTAATGCATGATTCATGTCCCCAAAGATTTCTTTTGCTTCGGGACGTGTTTGATTGGGTAAAAGCCTTACGATGTATTTCGGTAAATCTTTACCATCCTTTAATAAATAAAAAAGGATAAAAGGCAAGACAGCAAACGCTAGGATCACTTCAGTGAGTGTACCAATAAAAGTAAGAACGCCCTGTGAAAAGCCGGAAACATACTCGTTAAGATGACCGGAAAAGCTTTTAGAAACCTTATCTATGTCAGTATTAGTCGCTTGGGCTCCCTGATTAACATACTTATTTTGAGAAACATTCTGAACCATATCTTGAATATCATGACTGATTTTTGGAATGTTACTTACTAGACTTTGTACTTGATCTTTTAAAGGGGGGATAACAGATAAAATGACGATCACCAACAAACCTATTATGACTAAGTATAGTAACAGAATAGATAGAATCCTCTTATTCCCCTTCTTTTCCAAATAATTAATCAATGGATTAAACAAATAAAAGCAGACGCCAGCTAATAAGACCGGTAAAAAGATCGTTTTTGCAAAGATTGCGAACGGCACCAGAATAAAAGTGATTTTAGATAAAGCAAAGGTTGTGATGCTAAGTAAAAAGACGATTATCGTATAGACAATGAATTTGCTATTTAATATCTTCTTTTTGAAAAAAGTATCCCTGGGGTTTTCGTTTTCCAAAAATATCCAACTCCTAATTCTATTATTTACTATTTTGATTTAATAACTCCTTTATCGTATCATCTCTTCGTCCTTTCCCATAACTCACATACTGCATTCACTCAAAATCTATTATATACTAACAATTCATCTTTTTTAGCACGGATTGTTACTTCAACTTTTTCTATTTAGGAGAACTCTTATGTCCCATTTAAGATATTTTATGAGTATAACCTCAAAGAAAAAGGGTAATCTTAAATAACTGATTAATTTCTCTAACACACTTAATGAAGGTTTTATCATGAATGAAAACAAGGGAACGAAAAAAAAGCAGAAGGAAAACTTGATAAGGTAAAAGTAGAAGTAAAAGAAAAACAGGGCAATTAACAATAACAAAGCTTTAAAACTTGAAGGGAAATGGGATAAAAATAAAGGAGCTGTTAAGGAAACGGTTGGTAAAGTAAAAGATGCATGGTCCCGATAAGGATAAGAAATAAAAATCCGGTCATAAATAAACCTGCAAATGGTGAAACAATTACCATTTGCAGGTTTTTTCATTTTTTATTCCTTGTATGGATGTAAAGACATTAATTGGGGGGAGTAAGTCTTTTGTAACGCGCCTCAGCAAACATATATACACCGTATGCAATTAATCCAAGTGAAACAATCGTGAGCATCACAGGTCCAAACGGTTGAGTGGCCACCTCAGCAAGTGCGCCGTCAAGACCTTTGGTTTCATCCGGGTCAGCTTGGATTGCTGTTTTAATAAGAAAAACTCCAATAATTCCAAATATTACGCCCCGTGCAGAAATCCCAAACTTCCCAAGGTATTTACTCCACTTCCGTTCCTTTTGGCTCATCTCATTCTTTTTTAACTGTTTTTGAAAACGGCCGGACAATGCCCAGAAAATCTGACCTAATCCGACGATAAGAATGACTGTACCCGTGATGGCAATGATTGTTTGTCCGAATGGCTGTGCTAGCATTCTTGCTGATAATGTTTGATAATGTCCACTAGTTGTATGAACTCTCGTATGAAGTAAAATTTTTACCGTACTGACACATAAGCCAATATAAATAACAGCAACCACCAAATAACTGATTCTGCTAACAATGCCTTTTATATTATAACCCTTATTTTCAGGGTCAAAAATTGTCCTTGTAATTTGCCAACATGCATATCCACTCAGTCCCACAGCTAAAATGATAACCACTAAGAATCCAAACGGTTGTTTTGCAATGGTATATAAAGCCCCTTGAGAGGTTGTTAACTTCCCTCCGAGACCAAACGCCATTTGAATGGCCAACAATCCTATTAGGAAATAAACAGAGCCTTGAGCCATATGACCAAAACGAGCAAAGCGAAACAGCCATGGCTTGGCATCTGCTTTTGCTTGACTTAACTTATTATCAAGAGTTTTCTTCTTATCAAACAGAGACTTTTTCATCCAGAATCCCCTTCATAAATATAATAAATAAAAGCTGGCGTATGGAGCATTAGATTAGCTAACCAGTTTTTTAAAAAAGTTAAGTTGTAAATTTCACTTATAGTTTTTTAAGTAACGACTAAGCGTTCTCTGTAATTGTCTAATGTAAATCTAAGATAAAATTCTATTAATATAAAAAACGGACACAATCTTGTGTCCGTTTCGATAGTTAACCACGTTTTCGCAAACTTCTTAAAATAAGGCTGATAATAAAAACTAAGATAATGGCTCCAATAATAGCCGGTATGATAAAGAAACCGCCTACTTCTGGTCCCCATGATCCTAAAATTAGAGAACCTAGCCAAGCGCCGATAAAACCAGCAATAATGTTCCCAATAATTCCACCAGGTATATCACGGCCTGCAATAAGACTTGCAATCCAACCGATAATTCCTCCAATAATAAGTGCCCAAATAAACCCCAAAACATTTCCTCCTTAAAAAAACATAAATGTTGAAAAACATAAAATGATGAAAAATGTATTTCGTTAGTAATTTTCCCTGTTTTGAAAGATATAAACCTAAAAAAGAATTATGAAATTCTCTCCACAGTCCTACATCTCAAATGAAAGGGTTAATATTATTGTTGGATAACTTCTCATTTAAGTACTAAAAAAATTCAAGTTTTACATCCAAGATAAACGGGGTACTACTTGAAAATAATTAACATCTCATAGGAGGAATCAACTAATGAATACAAATAATAGTATCTGGTACGTGAATTTAATACTGAGCAAGAAGTTGTAATTGCTGTAAAGGAATTAGAATCAAGAGGACCTATATGTTTTGACACATGAGAAGGATCGAACACAAAAAATTGCTGATAAAGCAGATACTAATACTATCGGTGTGGAAGAACAAGGTTTAGGAACAACTATTAAAAATGCCTTCCAAAAAACCGGAGATGAATTGCGTAATAAGATGGAAGAAATCGGCATCAAGGAAAAATATTATTATTTGTGAAGGACCAAGAAAAGGATCAAGGATGGGTATAAAAAAGAAGAATTTGTATCTTTTGCCTTGATTTTAATAATATTATGTAACTCGATTTCTACGCAACTTCCCCATTCTATGTTCATTCAGCTAACAAGCATATATCCCGGTGGGTGTTTGAATCTTTTGGTACGCTGATAAAGATAATCGGAATATCTTTGGGCTTCTCAATTTGCTGGATACGTCGTCGGAATCGATACCATTGATTTTAGCTTCATAATATCAAGCTGGATTAAGTCAAAGGGAAGGAATGAAAAGTATGCGCGAAGAACAATACACAACCAAAAGATGGATAGTCTACTGTCCATCTACCCAACGCTATGTGAATCACGAAATTTCTTTTGGAGGGACGGATGAAAAGGAAGAAGAGATCGCTACTTGTACAGGTATCGAGGATTGCTGCTGCGATTGTTTGTTTCTTCTTGGTTATCGATTCGTAGGTGGGTCAGGAAAGAAAAAATCAGTTTTATCAATTCGAATTTCCAAAAACAAGTAAATTTATTTATGTTCATTTATATAACCCTTATTCCACTCCCATGAAAATTAAAAAAGCTCAAAATCCAGAAAAAATCACAATAAAATAGACCCAGTAAAAACGCTTTTTAAAAAAGGATGAGCCTTATGAGTGATCAGATTGAGTTTGGTAAATCGTTAAACATAAGCCTCCAATCATAGCAAATTAAGTAGAGGCTAGCGCGACGACCAAAAAAAGAATAAAATCACAATATATAGAAAAGATTTCATACAAGTTTGCACTTTTTCACACAAAGGGTTTTATTAAGAATGTAAAATACTTTTATTGTTTGGACTACTTAGTTGAATTCAGCATTAATGCTTCCCGCAATATATTACAGGCATTTATCTACCTTTTATTTAGCCTTACCAAGTGATAGAAGCTTAGATGTATCTTTTATTTTAATTTCTACACACATATAAAAAGAGAAGACTGGAAAATCTTCTCCTTTTTCATTTAATCCTTTTCACGATAATTTGTTCTTCTCTCTCCTAGCTGTTTTGCAGCCTTTTTAGCCTTCTCTTGCTCAGGTTTTGTATATAGGGCAGCCGTTGTAGTTGAAGTATGACCAAGTTGCGTCATCAGTAAATGGATGTCTCCTGACTGTTCCATTAAGTTCGTCCCATAGGTGTGCCTAAGTTTGTGTGGAGACATGGATTTATTGGACTTAAATGCCTTCGTGTATTTCTTTACTAGAGCCTCGATGGCACGGTTGGAAAGAGGGGTCGCTCCATCATTCACCCTAGTTAAGAATACATAGGCCGTATCATCGTTTGATCCCCTATAACGTTCTTTTCGCACAGCTAGGTAATCTTTTATGTCCTGCATAGACGGAGGAGAGACTGCCACTACATCCTTTTTTCCACCCTTACGTAAAACGTGTATTTGCTTTTCCTCAAAATCCAAGTCACGTAGCCTTAAGTTGGATAACTCGTTCACCCGGATACCGCTTCCTAAGAAGAGGGATAAGATTGCAAAATCACGTTCCTTGTCCCTTTTAAAATAAATGAGTTTCCTCGACTTTTCAGGTAGCTCCTATTCATAGTTATGCTTCACAAATTCAAGAAACCGAGCATCCTCATCATTTTGGAAAATCTTCGTCGATATTCTGGAAGCACGCGCCCCCAAAGTCTCTTTTACTTTTTTCACTTCAATTTTCAACATGACATTTCGATAGAAGTAAGGTTCGCCTTCATCATTTTCCGTCTGGGTCGTTAAATACTTGAAAAGGGAACGCAATGCCGAGATTTTCCGATTGACGGATACCTTTTCTGCTTTTTTTGTTTCCTTCTTATTAATAGGGATATTTCTGCGTTCCAAAAAAATTTATAAAGGATTGGGCTTCGATCAACATCAACTTTTCCAGAACTGACAGGGGGATATCCTTAATATGCTCCTGCTCAAAATAAACAGTATACTTCTCTGTTTACTGAATGGGGCATCATGTAAAGAACCATTACGGATTAATATTGAAAAAAATTTGATTTTATTCATTTATACATATAATTAATTAGTTTAGTTAGAGTAAATAAAATTCTGAAATTATAAGGTTAACCAATCTTTAATTGAAAGCAACCAAATTACATAATCTAATTAAGAAGGGAAAAAAACGTTAAGCATTATTTTTGTTCCCTCCTTGTTCAGTTTTTTTAATTCCGTTCAATTTCCTTTATGTCTTGATTCATACTATTAGTCAGCGTATCAATAAATTTTACAGTTGGATGTACTAAACTAAGATAATCCACGATATGCTCAATTAGCAATTTAAAGTCATAATAGGCATTTATATCCTCTTTTTTTCCAGTGTTTCTTCGACATTGTTCAAGAGCGTAATCAACGTTTCTTTCTATATCAAGAGTTAGTTGGGCTATCTCAGGAATTCTTAACATCTGCCATCCCTTATATCCAATAGCAGTAAATTCAAGTAGTGCATACCCTGTAAGTTTAAAATTATACTTTCTAGATAAATTAAATAATTTTACTCCATAATACAAACTTTTTAACTCATTTTTTAAATCCTGAGGTAAAGTAGCAATTTCCTCACTAATTTTGAGGTATTCGCTAAGAAACCTTTCACACATTTTCATTCTTTCTTCGAGGAAGTGTTCTCTTTTTTCTTCTTCGATAGCTTTTTTATCATTATTAGGGAGGCTAGGATCCGTGGTTCCTATAAGATGGCTTTTAAACTGTTCATAAGCCCGAATGATGCTTGCATCTGCATACTTTAAGTTCTTCTCTAATAAATCCATTATTTCATTAAAAATAGATTCAGTCTCTGGAAGTTCAATTAGTCTAGGGGGGGATCCAAATTTTTCATTAAGACGTTTATATCTTTCTGGTGCGAATTGTAACGTAATATCCCACATAGACTGACCTTCAGATAGTATGTAGTTTGTTATCTTAAAGATAAGAGGGGAATAGAGGTTTTGATATTGTTCTTTTTTATATTTCTCGTCTTCCCTTTTAAGTGTTAGTTTATGGGAGTAATATTGTGCTGTTGATGCTGCGCCAAAAGCCCCGATTAATGTGACTACTACTTCCCATCCTAGTGCCATTATAACTTCCCCCCCTTTCTGTAATTATTTAAAAATACAATATTTCAGAGTAACTTGGAAGAGTTTTAAAAGAATAAAATAAATATCTTTACAATTAATAACTTGTTATTGAGTATAGTTATTAAATAAAGTTTGTGATCACTGAAGAATGTATAATAACAAGGGCTTCCAAATGTTAAAATATTAATGTTTGATTATTGCTCATCTCGAAAGGGATATTAAAATAGTATTAGAGTAAAAATAGCAAAAATTCATTTTTTCACTAAAAAGGTATGACGGTGTTGTCAGTTACTGTGAGCTTTTAAGATGAAAGTTTAGGTAGAAGTAGAATGAAGGGAATTACAATTGATTCGCTAGATATGATAATAAGAAAGTAGTACTGACCCTTGGATTCTGGTGAAGGCACACATCACATTTAGTTATCAGGATAAGGAAATTTATATCCGAAATGATACGTATTCACCATTAGCGACAGATTTTACGGACCAAAATCTTGAAGTGACTAATTTAAAAGAAAAAGTTATTAATGGTATTATGATAGACGGCTTAGGAGCAAGCTTTGTATCAACTACCTTTGCTGTTAAAAAAGGCGTGTTGGCTACGAAGAAACTAATCACTATTTATACGTCAGGATCATTTCCAAAGGGCTTATTTAAAAATCCTGAAGATTTTGACGAGATTACAAAAAACCGTTCTTAGTGTGCTGAACCAGGGATTTTTATCTCTGGTTTTTATATATGCCAGTCTTTCAACTAAATTAAAATTATGTTGAAAGAGTAAGGAGGTGATCTTTATGTAAGTTCTCCACCCTTTTTACTATTTATATTATATAATTTTACTAAACTAACTATTATTGGAGGGTCTTCTTTTTGTATCGAAAAGAGCTTTTTGTCTTCAACCATGATCAATTTGTCCCTGCCGTGATTCGAAATTATGAAGAAAAAGACTTTCCCGGCTTAATTCGCGTTCAACAGGAAAGCTTTCCACCACCATTCCCGTCTGAATTGTGGTGGAATACGGAGCAATTGCATAATCATGTTACCATGTTCCCCGAAGGAGCCTTATGCATCGAAATCGATGGTGAAATTGCAGGTTCAATGACTGGATTGTTGGTTGAATTTGATTCCAAGCATCCGGAACATACATGGGAGGAAATTACGGACAATGGGTATATTCGAAATCATAAACCATATGGCAATACGCTCTATGTTGTAGATATTTGCGTAAGTCCCTCCTATCGAAAATTTGGTTTAGGAAAATGGCTGATGTTCTCGATGTATGACGTTGTTGTTCATAAAGGATTGGAACGGTTACTGGGAGGAGGAAGAATGCCTGGATATCATAAAAAAGTGAATGATCTGACGCCGGAACAATACCTTGAAGCTGTCGTAAAAGGCGAACTGAAAGATCCAGTCATCACCTTCCTGCTCCGCTGTGGTCGTACCCCCGTTCAAGTAGTGGCAAACTATTTAGAAGATAAAGAATCACATAATTACGGAACACTGATGGAGTGGAAAAATCCTTTTTGCCCATCAAAGTCAAAACAAGTCGAAGGCTAAAATAAATGGAATATATCAGATGTTGTTTGAACCTGTCGTTTTTAGCGGCAGGTTTTTTTGAGTATTAAGAGGATACTATGTACATCAAAGTAAATGAAGAAAATCAGATACAACTTGATACATTTAATCGCATTTGGATCGAATGCTGGAATGAAAAAGGATTTGAATTGGAGTTTCCCCCACAATCCGATAAATACATCATCCTAGATGAAAATGAAACCCCTATCGGAACAACGGAATTTATTCCGTATGGAATGAACAACAATGCATGTGAAACCTTTTCGGCTTTTTTTGTTTCCTTCTTATTTATAGAGATATTTCTCCGTTCCAAAAATTTGATAAAGGATTGAGCTTCGATCAACTTCAACTTTTCCAGCACTGTCAGGGGGATATCCTTAATATACTCTTGCTAAGCAATGCCTTCAGCTATCAGCCACTCCAAAAATAATTTATAATCAAGAACGTAATTCAAGAGGGTGGAAGGGAACCAGGTATCCAATTACTGCTCATGTACTTGATGTTGTCTGGTATTGGCCATTGGTTAACTCCTTTATAAAGTTTGATTTCTGCATAAAATTTAATTTTTCACGCAGAAAATGGATAACTTAATCAGAATAATATTGAAATAGTTAGGTAAGACCTTTTTAGAAAACCTTTGACTAACAGTAGTTTAGTTCTATACAAAATGGGTGTAGAACACAATAATATAAGAAGGGGGGAAGAATTGCTCGTAGTGATTGAAGAACAGCGAAATAAGTTTATAAAGCTCGTACAACAAGATCTGCTCGATGAAACAATTTCCGGGAGATTTGCAGTAGGTTTTTTCGAGGTTCTCATTGTGAGGGCTTTTTTTGTTGCAAATATAAACACCCAATTAATGTATTTTGGGAGTAATGAGCGTATATTGTATTGGATGCGCTTCAAAAGAATTATTTTAATAATAAGCCCATTTTACTAGTCTGGTTTGATATACAAGAAATGGAAAAATCGAGAGGGTCATTTTAATGAGTAGGGAAGTGTAAAAAATGCTCTGGAAAATTTACTTTTGGCTAATTATAGCTATATCGATAGCTTCAATGTTTGTAGAAGCGGTTCATGGTCCTGTGATAGAAACTACGGATACTGTTATCAGTATTATTTCCACGATTGGATTATTTGGTTATGTATATAACAAACAATTGTTATCAAAGTCATTCTGGAAATTCGTATTTATAATAACTGTAATTGAAGTGCTTGCATACACAATGTTGGATGTGCTTAATGATCCAGAACTTGGAGTAGGAGGAATGATTTTCGTTACAGCTTTCACGCTTATCATAATGTATCCTTTCTTTCTAGGTTTATATAGATATGGATTCCGTAAGCAAAATTTAGCTTAGTTACTTCATAATAGCAGGTGCATTTGTTTGAATAAGGCATTAAAAAAGGAGACCATAAAATATGTTAACAATCGATAATTATATTGATTCTATTAAAGCTAACCTTGATAAACATTCAGATTTGTTAGTAGGCAACCTTAAAAATATCATTACATACAACTATTTTTCTGAAATAGATTTGTTGGATTTTACCGTATTTATTGAGCCTACAAATTTTGAAATTTCAATAAGGATGTTCTCTATGGATAGAGAAGCTAACGAAGTTTTCTATGAAGGTAATGACACAACAGTTTTTGCAGGTAGTGTTGATGTAATTCCTGATGTAACATACTATCAGTTAATCGACAATTCATTGGATGATTTTATTGATAATTTATACGAAAATAACTATCCAGCAATATACGAGTTAGAACAAAAAGCGTTTACAGATTGGTTTGGTCAATGTTGGAAAAAATCAGGTGGGGATATATTGAATTTACCATCGTTCTTTGTTTTCCACGACGATACTAAATCATTTGAGTTAAAAAATAATCAATGGATTGATGATGAAGAAAAATGGTCATAAAAAACGATGAAGAATGCCTATATATAGGCATTCTTTTTTTATTATCGAAATATCAACATTAACGATTAACATAGCTTATTTTTAAAACATCTTGCAAAAAGCTTTCGGGAATTTGGAAACAAAATTGATACTGAAACAGCTAATCTCAGGCCACTAAGGATCAGTTGACCATCAAAACAGCCGAATATAACGCAAAGGTTAAAGAGCTTGCTGCAGCTAACAATACAATTAAAAACTTGAATGCTTCACTTAAATATGTGGAAGAAAAGGCTGGACAAGCTGATAAATTAGTCGCTGAACTTGAAAAAGAAATTCAAAAGGCTAATAAAGAATTGGAGAAACATGACAAAGAGGTTGAAAAAGCAAAACTAAAATTGAGGCTGCTGCTGAACCAATGACAAAAGAAGAAGTGGATGCAAAGATATCACTATAGATAAAGCAGATACACTATCAACAGAAGATGTACATTAAGAAGAATATCAATAAGTGTAAAATTCTTTTTTGTCTCAAAATATAAGAATACTAGTGGCAATGAGATACTAATAAAAAAAGCCTCTAAGATATACCTAGAGGTTTTTTCTGTCTACGGACTCCTGGAAAACCGTAAATGGAGTTTCCCAAATTATACATTATAATAAAAAGTAAAAATTTTATTATTTTTTTAATTCGTCTCAAAACAATAAGATTACTTGTTGTTTTGAGACAATTATATTGTGTACTATTAACTTCTTATAATTTATCTTATGCAAACTAAAAAACTTAAAATATAAAAAGTGTAATCTATAGACTACCCTCCCCATTTACGGATCAATTTTCAGAACTATCAGCTATTACAGCGCAGCCCTTATACTTATCTTGATGATATAGAGGATATGTTGCCATTTACTAAGTTTCAATTAGCTAAAAATAGTATGAGTACGGTCTTACAATCAAGGATAATTTTTTCAAACACCTACTACTCTCTCTCTTATATGGCGTTTCTTGTCAAAATTAAGATAAAGAAACTTATGGTAATTCAGGGACTTATGTATTAGTATGTAAAAGTAAATAGTTCTTAATAACGAATATCGGAGGGAGAAACGTGCGTAATAAAGGTATTTTATCTTTGGTTGCTGTAGGCCTATTTGCTTCATCATTGTCTGTAGGTGTTGTGAAGGCCGAAGGAAACGAGAACGGATTGGCAAGGAAAGCTATTGAACGTCAAGTGGAAAAAACACTTAACAAAGGTTTCGTTGATTCTAAAATATTTAAACAACTTGAAAAAGAAGTAAATGGTTCTCAACCGCAATCAGTTAAAGGTTCTAACAAAATGAGTAGAATGAGTAGTTCTTCCAGCGATGAATATATTTTTGAAACTGAGTACAATGATGACTTTGACTCAGCAGACAGCGCATCATACGAAAAAGGAACAATCGGTCAATTGCTTCCTTTAAATGATGTGGATTTTCATAAAATAGATGTTCCTAGTAGTGGAGTTTTATTAGTGGCTGGATTATCTGACTCATATGTTATTGATCTAGTATTTGCGGCTGTGCAAAAAGATTTTGTTACAAATAGTAACTTAGAATATTTAGGTAGTGAATTTGAGGATGGTGTTGAAGTACAAGCGTACCAAGCTAAAAAAGGAACCTACTATGTGGGGGTTATAGACCAAGATAACGAATACATTGACGATAATACTGAATACGACATTTATGCTACCGCAACAGCATTTGTAGACAATGTTAACCCATCTAAGCCAACTGTTTATAAGGTCGACAATAATGACAAAGTTGTCACTGGTAAAGCAGAAGTTAATTCAACTATAACTGTTAAAAGTGGAAGTAAAGTGTTAGGCTCTACAAAAGCAACATCTAAAGGAACGTTCTCTGTTAAAATTGCAGCTCAAAAAGCAGGTACTAAACTGACAATTACAGCTAAAGATAGTGCAGGGAATGTGAGTTCAAGTGTAACGGTAACTGTTGTGGACATTATTGCACCAAGTAAGCCAGCAGTAAATAAGGTTGACAATAATGATAAAGTTATCACTGGTAAAGCAGAAGCTAATTCAACTATAACTGTTAAAAGTGGAAGTAAAGTGTTAGGCTCTGCAAAAGCAACATCTAAAGGAACGTTCTCTGTTAAAATTGCAGTTCAAAAAGCAGGTACTAAATTGACAAGCACAGCTAAAGATAGTGCAGGGAATGTGAGTTCAAGTACAACGGTAACTGTTGTAGATGTTATTGCACCAAGTAAGCCAACAGTAAATAAAGTAGATGATAATGATAAAGTTGTTACTGGTAAAGCAGAAGCTAATTCAACTGTAACTGTTAAAAGTGGAAGTAAAGTGTTAGGTTCTGCAAAAGCAAGTTCTAAGGGGAGCTACTCAGTTAAGATTAAAGCACAGAAAAAAGGAACTACACTTTCAATAACTACAAAGGATAAAGCAGGGAATACTAGTTCAAAGGCAACTACTAAAGTTGTAAAACATTAAGTTCAATATAACAAAAAGGGAGCCTGGTGGTTCCCTTTTTTCATTTGGAAGGCCTTAGTGAGTCATAATAATACTCGTTAGCACATCTTAATTTATCCCAATATGTAGAATGGTAGGTGTCTCTATAAGGGATAAGAGAGTACTATACCTAAATAGAGTTACATGTTTTATATGATTGTTTGTCAAAATCAGAACCCATTCGTATTGAGGAAGAGGTACGAAAAGTGATTGAGAATGCTTTGCGACCATTGTATAGAGAAAATATAGATATGATTTTTATAAAAAAGTTTGAAAACAATTTATAGAAATCAAAATTTTTTCAAATACAAGCCATTGGGAATTCCAATGCTCATCCTCTCCCTATAATATAGAAAGAAAGTTTTGTGTATGTTGCTGGCTACAATAAAAGAATTGATTTTATTAACGTTTAGATGGATGACTAGGTAATACAGATTGAAATAGTTGTTTAGCTAACGAATGACAAGGCTGTTGAAGCTTCGAAAATTGTTCAATAATTTCACCTTGATCTAATACAAGAATTTGTGAAGCTATAAAACGAGCTACTTGTATATCGTGTGTAATAAATAATAAACTCAGTTGTTGTTTCTCCGCAATAGTTGAAGCAGTTGTAATATTTTTTTTGTAATACTAGATCTAAGCTAATTGTTACTTCATCTAATATAAATATAGATGGTTTAGTGGCTATTGCTTTAGCAATGGCCAAACGTTGTTGTTGACCACCACTCAATTCTTCTGGATAGCGCTGGAGCAAAGATGGTTCTAATCCGACAGTATCCAATAAGTAAATCAATTCGTTTTTATAAGAAGGTAAATCAAAATTTTTTAGTGGTTCTTTTAGAATATCTGCAACTTTTTGTAAGGGATTAAGTGAAGCATAACTATTTTGAAAAACACCCTGAATTTCTTTTCGTTTTTGTTTATAGTACGACTTTGTTAATTTCTCTCCTCTAAATACCATTTCACCAGATGCATTTAAGTAATTGTAAATAAAAGGGGTTATATCTAAATTTCGAAAAAAATTTGATTGGAGCGGGTGTACGAGACTCCTGCGGGAAAAGCGCGTCCAAGGGAGACCCCACAGGCGCCAACAGCGCCGAGGAGGCTCTCCCTTGGACCGCCCGCGGAAAGCGAGTGCCTGGAGTGTAAATCAACGTTCATATTTTACACTCCCTCAAAAAAATGTAGGCAATTATCGAGTTTGTCTACAGTCTGAACAAAAGGTGCTTCCTATGCGAAGCACCTTTTGATTAGCATGCTTTTCTAACCTGCTCCATCTTTAAATGAAGATTTCCTATCCAATCCCATATGGAATATTTTTTTTTAACCGATGATTACATCTCGGTATGTACTCTTATTCGTATTTTACTGTTCCACTTCACAGTGAGATAGAAAATTTATTGAAGTTCTCACCTATCCATGATACCTTCAGTTTATAGGGAATGGTTGGGAGGAATAGGTTTTGAACACGAAGGCATTTATATTGGCATCAATTACAGTTATTATTTGGGGATCTACATTCGCTGCTATTCGTGCAAGCTTACATGGCGGTTATTCAGCTGGCCATTTGGTACTTGTTCGTTATCTTATAGCATCAGGGATTTTTGTCCTATATGCTCTATGGCCTGGGGTGAAATTTCGACTCACGAAAAAAGTGGATTTGTTGAGGATATCGATCCTTGCATTTATTGGTATTAGTATTTACCATATCGGGGTGACATTCGGGGAACAAACAGTTTCGGCGGGAACGGCTGGAATGCTGATTGGTTCAGCACCTGTCTTCATCGCGATCATTGCTGCTTTCGTCTTAAAAGAACGCCTCGGCCTATTCGGATGGATTGGTTTAGGAATAGGGTTCACAGGAATCACCTTAATAACTTTAGGTACTGCAGGCCCTTCCCTGAATATTTCTGAAGGAGCCTTTTTAGTTCTGATGTCGGCTATTGCTTCTGCAGTGTTTTTTGTTTTCCAAAAGCCACTGTTCAGCCGTTATAATCCGATTGAATTGACTGCGTATTTCACATGGATCGGTACAATACCCTTTTTAATATTTATACCTGGGCTATTTCAAGAAATTCAACATGCTACAATGGAAGGTCATTTATCAGCGATTTTTGTTGGTATTTTCCCTGCGGCCATCGGTTATGTAACATGGGCAGTCGCTTTATCATTAGGAAAAGCAAGTTCTGTATCTAGTTTGTTATACCTTGAACCTGTGATTGCCATTTTCGTCGCTTGGGTTTGGCTGCGGGAAGTACCTAGTACTCTTTCGGTCATTGGCGGCGGAATTGCGATATTAGGGGTTCTTGTTGTTAATGGGTTCGGAAAGTATAAATCAGTGATGAAAAAAGCAGCATGATAGTTGTTTAAAAAATCGTAGCATTTTAAATTCATCGTGAAGAGTGAACGTTTATTCATCAACAAATAGGAGGGTACCAAAAAAAGGAATTCACCCAGGTTGCTGAGGTCAATCAGATACACCTGGGGAATCGGATTTTTTCCTCCTATTTTATTTACCTGAAATTAAATCTTTTTTTAAAGTCCCAATCCAATTTAAATGAATTATTTTCACCTGTTAAAAATTTATAATCAATATAGGACTTTTCTTTCCTAGTCATTCCATCGACATATGGGGAATAGGTCCGGAATAACAATACATTTTTCTTTTCATCAAATTCTACAAGTCTTAGCCAGCCATTACCCCCTCGATAATTCGTTTGGTAATTGACCAGCATTTGAATGACATCATTTCCTGCCGAGTTTTGTTTTACCCGATGCGCTATCCCGTAAAAATGTCCATTAACCGTCATGAATACTTGATTATGGGTCTTTACGAGTTCATCCCAAATCAGCCGGCCATTGGACGATTCGACGGCAATGGTTTTATCATCCTTAATCTTCGGGAATATAATATCATGTGAGACGAGGATTGTCGGTTTATCTTTATGCTGGTCTAGAACTTTTTTTGACCATTCCAGATCTTTATGCAGATTTTTCATATCCACGATTAAAACTAAGTATTCATAACTCCCTGCCTTAGCGATTGCATATGAGCTATACCCAGAGGGAGCCGACCCCTTATAGTATTTTTTATTCATAAAACGCTGTGGCCCATAATGTGTTAAAAAAGGATCTCCGGCAGCATAGTCATGATTCCCAGCCGCCATCATATATGGAATTTCCTTTTTTTCTAAAAGGGAAATGGCTCTGAGTGAATTCTGCCACTGTTTTTCTGAATCACTATCGACAATGTCCCCAACAAATGTATTCATGATAATATTGTTCTTCTTGGTGTTATTGGATATCCAGTTCATTTGGCTATTGAAAATCTCAGGATTTTGGCTTGAATATTTCTGGGTATCTGGAACAAAAAGGAAATTATAATTCTTCTTATTCGTTAGAATGGGGAAGGACTTGTTTGATCCTTCAAAGGGTTCATCGTCACGAGCATCCTGTACTAGCCATTCTTTTTCAGTTAAGGCCTTATTGGCAATTCGTATTTCCTGGATATTCCCTCCGAAAAGCGCATCCAACTTATTTCCCCACTCTGTTGCTCCGATATTCCAGCCTTTACCTTTTAATGCTGCAATACCTATGGCCTGTTCTGATTCTCCATAATCACTAACGCCATTTAAAGTTAGAGTCGTTGTGCTACCATCATTAACGACTGCCAAATGGTACCATTCACCAGCATTTAAAGATCGAGACCAATTGCTTACATTATAGTTTAAATTGGATGGATGGCTTGTCCAGTGCAATTTTTGATCACTGGATATAGATAAAGCAGAAAGGATTTTTTTCTCGCCTTCCATTTTATTAAGATCAGCTGCCTGTCCTTGTCTTGAAAAAAGGCCCATGTCACTTTTGGGTTTCCTTGGCATCTTAAATACCGCTTCAATGGTAAAACCACCATCGAAATTCTCCGAATTGATAGGTGCATCCCGTTTGGTTTTGAAATATCTTCCTGCAGGGGCGTTTTCGTAATTGGCGAATTTCAAGCTATCAACTTTATCTTGAGCATAATAATCTTCTTCAGACCATTTCAACATATTTTTTAATTCGGGTGATGCAGGGTCTCCTATCGTCACTAACTCTAAATCGTTTCCTTGTTTGGTTGTATCTTCAATAATTAAATTACCTTTATCGATTGAACCGCTTTTAACATGTTGTTTTGTGAATTTCCAATTTGCAACGATACTGCTCCGATCATTTTCAGCAACGGAATTTAAAGAATCGGCTGACTTGGCAATACCAGGAACAATCATACATAAGAGTGAGAGACCTATAAATGCTTTTTTCATTCTCATAATATATTCACCCCTTTAAATTAGATTAAGCAATTTAAGAATAATGGTTAAACATGTATTCTTTTCTTACTACCTGGGTAATTTTTGAGAAATAAGCCTAGGTAGGGGAGATTCCGTATAAGCTGCAATAAGGTATAGTTTGCTTATCTTCTCGATAACTTATTAAGGATGAGTAAAAAAGACTTATTACTAAAAAAGACATTAGGAGATAAGGCCTAATGCCTACGATTTGAAATCAAGGATAACAACTAATTTGAAGTATTTTGTTCTTTAGGTGGGAGGGGAGGAAAACAAGCAATGTGTTAGTATTAGGACAGTGATCCATCAAGATAATGAGGTGAAAAAAAATGGTGAGAAGGAGATAGGTAGCCTCCTGTAATAGATGTGGTATAAATCTTAGGAGGCTATCTTGAATTATAGGAGATGTATGAGTTATGAAACAAAACAAATATGATGATGCAAATTTCTTTTCTGAGTATGAGCAAATGCCACGATCAGTCAAAGGACTCGAAGCTGCCGGAGAATGGCATGTATTAAAAGAGCTAATGCCAAATCTGCGTAATAAAACGGTACTTGATTTGGGCTGCGGTTTCGGCTGGCATTGCCGATTTGCCCGAGAGCAACAGGCAAGTTCCGTCGTTGGTGTGGATATTTCCGGCAATATGCTTCAAAGAGCACGTGAAAAAACGGATGACCCTTGTATTTCATATATTAAAATGCCGATTGAAGATATCGATTTTTCCGGCTCTGAATTTGATGTGGTTATCAGTTCATTGGCTTTTCATTACATTGAGTCATATGAGGCAATCTGCAAAAAGGTCCATGATTGTTTAAAGCCCGGAGGCACTTTTGTTTTCTCGGTTGAACATCCAATCTTTACTTCTCGCAACGAACAAGCTTGGTATGACGATGATCACGGAAATCATCTGCATTGGCCAGTTGACAACTATCAGCACGAAGGTGTGAGAGAAACAACCTTCTTAACCGAAAACGTAGTAAAGTATCATCGAACGATTTCAACATATATGAATGACTTGATTGGTGCTGGTTTCAGCATAAAGGCAGTAAAGGAACCGACGCCTTCTGATGACATGTTAAAAAGTGTTCCTGAAATGAAAGATGAAAATCGAAGGCCCATGTTTTTAATGATCTCAGCAGTAAAGGAAGCGAAAATATTGAAGTAAACGAAAAAAAGGCGTTTCTACGAAAGTAGGGACGCCTTTTTATTTACTATCATAATTTTCTATGCAATTAAGCGTTGATTATCGACTTTAATTAGGTAATGATTAAATAGTTAAATATGGAAATGGGAGTTTGGAGGAGGGAAATTGAATGGAGAAGGTATTTCCGGTTATTGAAACAAAACGATTGATTTTAAGGGAAGTAACAATAGAAGACGCGGGTGATATGTTCAAATATCTATCTGATACGGATGTAGTGAAGCCAATGGGATTAGATCCATGCCAAACCGTAAATGACGTATGGGATGAAATTAAGTGGTACGAATCTATATTCGAAGAAGGTTCGGGAATCAGATGGGGAATTACATTAAAGAATTCCGGTAAGGTTATAGGAAGTTGTGGTTTTCTGAATATGGTCACCAAACATCATCGAGCTGAAATTGGATATGAATTAACTAAAGATCAATGGGGAAAAGGCATTGCGAGTGAAGCGTTGGAAGCCGTCGTTATGTATGGTTATCGTCACTTTCACCTGGAAAGGATTGAAGCCTTGATTGAACCGGATAATCTCCCATCCCAAAAACTAGTGGAAAAGCAAGGGTTTAGAAGAGAAGGATTGCTAAGGCATTATGAATATACCTGTGGCAAATTCGATGATTTATATATGTACTCACTAATAAAAGAAGATCTTAACGGCATTTCCTTTTAATTAACCCGAAGCTATTTTACGATTTTACCGAGGGGATGATTACCAATTTGGAAGGGGATTTTAGCGGTCACTTGCTGAAGATAAGCTCAATGCAAAGTTAGAATTAAAATTTATGAATTTCACCCATAAAAAACCGCTTTTCCTTTTTTAGATGGTTTGTAAAATTTGAACGCTGATTGGAACGTAGGGCGACTCGCTTTCCGCGGAGCCCCTCGGCGCTCTTTGCGCCTGTGGGGTCTCCCCTAGACACGCTTTTCCTGCAGGAGTCTCGAACACCCACTCCAATCAACTTTGTTTTGAAATTTAGATAGAAACCCTTTTGTGTAAAAACTGGAATCGGATTTCATCATACCGATTTCTGCCTATATAAACTCGAAAATAATTGAATTTGTTCTACAGTTTTACTGATGGTTTGTAAAATTTGAACGCCATTTCAGCACTTGCTTTCTTAACAGGGCTATCTCTAAGGGACGTTGCTTGTATTTCATTCAGGTTGTGCTTATCGTGAAAAGTTTGAACAATGGTTATACCAAGAGAAGATGATACCCAATAAGATAATGGAATTTGGCATGATAGATGGAATCATCGGTTGTGTAGCAGCTGGTCTAGGTATAAGTATGCTTCCACAAAGTGTGATTACAAAGCAGGTACAAGACGGAATCATTAGACAACATTCAATTCCGAATCTATACGGAAAAGTCAAGACAGTGTTCATTTATCGAAAAGATAAGTATGTACCTGCGTCTTTAATTAAATTTATTAATATGATATGTGATGAGGAGGAATTGTTAGATAATAAGAGGTTAATTTAAGTGGAGTGATATTTTCTTCAATTTACAAAGATTGTGAAGAAATGTACTTAAACTACCATGAAAATAGACTTCTGGAATTTAGGGGAAAAGGCAATACTTAAGAAGACGCAGCTCATTGTTTTTTTAAAAAGGGGAGAGCGCCTAATTTACTGATTTATTGTAGGTAAGTGGACTGGATAAAAATGCTTCAGGTTCTTGCAATGTAACTGTGTATCCTAAACTTTCAAGTTTTCTAGTAAAAGCCGAAAACTTGATTGTTGTCTCTGCTTATCATAGTAGTCCTCGCCTAAGTCTAGATACATTTCTTTTCGAGTTAAGAGATATTAGGAGATACGTGACATGGCATAAGCGACTAATATTCCTGCTCATTTCTTACCTTTTCGTGATGCTGTACGCCTATACAGTTCTCCGAGATAGTTTTTAGATGATGCGAATTGATATAACCTTTAAGGGCGAGTTCTAGTTCATCTTTCTCCTTTTTCATTGTGCGTCGAGCAAAGTTTGCTAGTTTTTCAGGATCTTCTTCACCATCGGCAATTGCGTTAAGCATGTCTCGAGCCGAAACACCCATAAGGTCTGAAACACAGAACCTAGCTTAATATTTGCGCTTCATGGATGGCTAACGGGTGCGTTAGCTGAGGATCAGAGCAGTCTTTAAGGCAACTTTTTCTTTATGGAACTACCATGAAAATAAGTTTCTTTAAAAATGAAAAATGACAATACTTAAGAAGACCCTGCTCAATCGTTTAAAAAAAAGAGGAGAGCGTTAATTAATTAGTCTATAGATTAGGGTTGACTGGATTAAGGTCAGTATCAGTATTGACACTTCCTAACCATTTTCATTCTTTGTGGTGAATCGCCGATTTTTGCGATTCATGGATGGCTATCGGGGCAGTTTGGTTTTAAAGGCTGGAACTATTATGCAATGTAGACGTCTCTAAATATATATGGAGGTGGAGTAAGGTAGTGGAAGAAAACGGGATTATCGACTGCCACCCACCAATCCGATTCTGGATAGATGGGTGGCAATATTCTTGATGTTCTGGCAGGCTGCTGTGAGTCACACTTGTCCCCTCACTTTTATATTCCCGCGTAACTATTTTACCGTTCGTAAAAGTACACTTTTCGAGGGTATAACAAAAGGTAAAGCCCATGGATCTAGACAGACTATGGGTTTTGTATTTCGAATAAGATAGCTTATGTTAACTAGGAACTATATCATATCTAAATGAGTTATTTCCCAATGTTTATTCTTAATAAGTTGCTCTAAATTCTCTTTATCTCTTTTTTTAAAGTAATTGGTAATTTCTTTATGATCTTCATTCATTTCCTCTAATACGGCAAAAAGCTTTTCTTCATTATTACTTAAATAAATTTGTCTAACAAAACTATTTTGTAAAGAATCAAGAAGATCTATTAATGTAGGATTATTGCATTTATCAATATATACTTTATGGAATTGATTTTGGTATTTTTGATAATCTAAATAATTTTTTGTTGAAATTGAAAATTCAATTTTCTTAACCAAATCTTCCATACGTTCAATGTCACTTTCTGTGATATGCTCTAAAGATAAAGAGGCTGCTAAAGAATCCAATACACTAACAATTCGAAAAACATCTAGCTTTTTCTTGGTATCAAGTTCTTTTACAATAAATCCTTTTCTAGGAAGATACTCGAGCAAATTGTCTGAAGCTAGTTGTATCAAAGCTTCCCTTACAGGAGTTCTACTTACTCCTAATTTTTCGCATAATACCGATTCATTTATCTTATGCTTAGGAAGTAAGGTTCCGTTCTGAATTCTTTCAGTTATATAATCATATACGAGATCTTTTAATGATTGATATCTATTTTTGATAGCGTTTCCTCCTAAGCCAAAAATTAATAGTATATAGTATACAATATATAATTCGAAATTCTTGTCTTTTATATTAGCACCATCTTTTACAGACTTCAATATCTCTATTATTTATTATTATATTTAAGATATAAAACGACTCCTATTTCCATTTTTTTATGAATTGTTGTTTTAAGTGATTCAAGTTGATATAGCGTTTAGCATTAGTAATAATTGCAGTTTAAAGAATTTTTAAGAATAAAATAATAAAGCATTGAAAAATAGAAAAGTTAATTGTATAATTCGGTATGTAAAATATTTTCTGACTATTCTGTACTATATACAATATGAAGTATATTGTATATTGTATATAGTATGCATTTCTTTTAGGTTTTTTAAACTATTTGTATTAGATACCTTAATGTTAAGAAATAAACCCAAGAAAACATTAGGTGGAAACTGTAATGTGGAAGGGGTGGAGTATGAAATATACAATATATTATATACAAAATAAAATTCAAGTTTCAACAAGACCATTTTTACGAAGTTATAAAATTAGAGGTGAGAAAAATATGAGTGAGAATAACTTTAAAGATGTGCAAGATGGAACAAAAGCGGTATGGGCAGGAGAAAAAGAATCTCTTGCTTATAATGCAACCCAAGTTCCTGTAGTTCTTAGTGTAGCCTACAATTACGATGACGTTGACGAATGGCAAGAAGTTGCCCTTGGAAATAAACCTGGTTATACCTATAATCGAATGGCAAATCCAACTGTTCAAGCACTGGAAGAAAAAGTAAGGGTGCTTGAGGGGGCAGAGAAAGCTGTAGGTTTTTCAACAGGAATGGCTGCTATTAGTAGTACATTATATACATTTCTAAGACCAGGAGATCGGGTTGTATCAGTTAAAGATACTTATGGGGGAACCAATAAAATTTTTACTGAATTCTTGCCCAATATTGATGTCGATGTGACATTGTGTAATACCGGAAACCATAAAGAAATTGAAGCTGAAGTGGTCAAAGGGTGTAAAGTACTATATTTAGAGTCTCCTACTAACCCTACTATGAAAGTTACTGATATTGAGAGGATAGCAAGAGTCGGAAAATCAGTGGGTGCATTAGTTATCATAGATAATACGTTTGCTACTCCAATTAATCAAAATCCTCTTCAATTAGGAGTTGATATTGTAGTCCATAGTGCAACTAAATTCTTAAGTGGACATGCAGATGCATTAGGTGGCATAGTATGTGGCTCTGAAAAATTAATGAAAAAAGTCTATCATTATCGTGAAATTAATGGAGCAACTATGGACCCATGGTCAGCCTACCTTATTTTAAGAGGGATGAAAACGTTAAAGCTTCGTGTACGGCAACAAGAAAAAAGTGCAATGGAAATTGCAAAGTATCTTCAAAAGAAAAAGCTTGTTGACGCAGTTTATTACCCGGGTTTGGAAGCGCATCCACATCATGATATCGCAAAGAAACAAATGAGAGGGTTCGGTGGGATATTAAGTTTTGTATTAAAAGATGAAATGAAAGCAATCAAAATTTTATTATCAAAATTAAAATATGCAAACAAAGCTGGAAACCTTGGAGCCGTTGAAACTATATATGGGCCTGCAAGAACGACTAGCCATGTTGAATGTACTATTGAAGAGCGTAAAGCCCTTGGTATACCAGAAGGTTTAGTTCGTATCTCTGTAGGTATCGAAGATACAGAAGATCTTATAGCAGATTTAGAGCAAGCTTTTTCTTACTTAGAATCCAATTACCCTGTTAGCTGTAATTGAAAGCATAAAATATTACTAATGGAAGAGGTATTGAAATATGACACATAAGATAGCATTACTTGGATTTGGTGTAGTTGGTCAAGGGTTAGCTGAAATTTTACAAGATAAAAGTAAGTCACTACGTAGTGGTTTTAACTTTGATGCAAAAATCGTTGCTATTTCTGATGTTATGAAAGGTTCCCTTTATGATCCTAAGGGGTTGGATCTTTCTTTAGCGTTACAAGCTGTAAAGGAAACAGGAAAATTAGATAGTTACCCTGAGACTCCTAGCTTGGAAAGAGGGTGGGATAGTTTTCAAACAATACGTGAGAGTAATGCAGACACTATTGTTGAAATTACCTTTACTGATGTAAAAACAGGACAACCTGCCATTGATCATTGTAAAGCAGCATTTGAAAGTCAAAAGAACGTAGTAATGAGTAATAAAGGTCCGGTTTCTCTAGCTTATCAAGAGTTAGCTGAATTAGCAAAAAAAAATGATGTTCGTTGGGGCTTTGAAGGAACAGTTATGAGTGGAACCCCAGCATTAAGAATGCCACTGAGTTCATTGGCAGGGAATAGCATTTTTGAAATACGAGGGATTTTAAATGGAACAACTAATTATATCCTAACTAAAATGGAAGAAGGATTGAGTTATCAAGATGCATTGTCAGAGGCACAAGCTCTTGGTTATGCAGAAGCAGATCCGACTAGCGACGTTGAGGGATATGATGCTCAATATAAAGCTACCATTCTTGCTAACATTGTAATGGGTATTCCAATGAAACGGGAAGAAGTAGAATGTGAAGGGATTAGTCATTTTACTGAAAAGGACATTGAGTGGGCAAAATCAGAAGGTAAGAGATGGAAGTTAATTGCTAAATGTATAAAGGATGGCGATAAAGTCATTGCCAAGGTAGGACCTGAAGCTATACCTCTTACAGATCCTCTAGCTGGAGTTTTAGGTGCACAAAATGCTATTACTTATGATTGTGATTTAGCTGGCCCAATTACCTTAATTGGAGCGGGAGCTGGACGTAAAGAAACAGGATTCTCGATTCTTATTGATTTAATCAACATTAACCGTGATCAATTATAATAATAATTCGTTTCATTCTTAAAGCTATAAGGTAAAAATTACTTATCATGAGGTGATTTTGTATGATGTTTACTGACAATTTAATAAATAAAAAAAATAAGATGTTTCTTGCTGGGGAATGGGTATCTCGTGATAAAAGCATTGAAGTCTTGGATCCACAGGATCATAGTTTAATCACAACGGTTCCTGCTGCGAATGAAAGAGACGTCATTTATACTATTGAAGAAGCAAAAAAAGGAGTGAAAATAGCAGCAGATATGTCAACACATGAAAGAATTACTATTCTTCATCGTGCTGCGGACTGGATCTTTGAAAATAAGGAAAGATATGCAACTACTATTGCTCGTGAGGGAAGTAAAACAATTAAAGAAGCAAGAAAAGAAGTACTACGTTGTATTGAAACACTTCGTATAAGTGCTGAAGAAGCAAGGAGAATTAATGGAGAAACCATATCGTTTGATCAAATGCCAGGAAGCGAAGATCGCATAGGTTACTATTATCGTTTTCCTATTGGAATTATTGTAGCTATAACACCTTTTAACGATCCATTAAATCTTGTTGCACATAAAGTGGGTCCTGCTATTGCTGCCGGGAACGCTATTATTGTAAAACCAGCAACTGTAACACCATTAAGTGCTCTTTTATTGGCAGAAGCTTTTGAAAAAGCCTGTCTGCCACCGAAAGTTTTATCCGTCATTACCGGTCGTCCAAGTGACATGGGAGATAGTCTAATTACTCATTCAGCTATACGAATGATTTCTTTTACAGGAGGACTTGCCACTGGCAAAGCAATTATTCAAAAAGCAGGCTTGAAAAAGATATGTATGGAGCTTGGATCAAACTCACCCGTTATTGTATTGAAAGATGCTGATTTAGAAGAAGCTGTGAAATCAACTGTTTCTGGAGCATTTTGGGCAGCAGGACAAAATTGTTTAGGGGTACAGAGAATATATGTCCAAGAAGGTATTTATCATGACTTTATTGGTAAATTTATTGATCGTACTCAACAATATCGAGTAGGTGATAAATTATTAGAAGAAACAGATATGGGACCAATGATCTCCGAAAAAGAAGCAAAACGTGTTGAAAGTTGGGTAAATGAAGCTGTTGAGAAAGGTGCAAAGTTGCTTTGTGGTGGAAAACGTGAAGGATCTTTTTACCAACCTACTGTTTTAGTTAATGTACCAGAAAATTGTAAATTGGCAACTGAAGAGGTTTTTGGCCCAGTTGTTACCATTTATAATGTTCCTGATCTTGATACAGCTATTTCCCAATCCAATAGTGTAGATTTCGGATTGCAAGCAGGTATATTCACTCGTGATTTAGATAAGGCATTGAGAGCCATACGTAAACTTGATGTAGGTGGAGTTATGGTAAATGATAGTTCAGATTATCGCATTGATGCGATGCCTTTCGGGGGGGTAAAAGGTTCTGGTTTAGGTCGTGAAGGAATTAAGTTTGCACTTCAAGAAATGACTGAACCAAAAGTTGTTTGTTTTAAAGTTAATAATAAAACAATATGATAACATAAGGGCTGACCTATCCAGGTCAGTCTTTAAGATAAATATTCTGATTTTTCTGTGAAATATAAACTTTGTATATTGTTGTCTATTAAACTAAGTACTTGAAGAGAGTAAATAACGAAGGAGGAGACTAGATGACAAACACAAATAATACCAATGAAAACCAGTTGAAACGTTCAATGAAAAGTAGGCATTTGTTCATGATTTCGCTAGGTGGTGTAATTGGAACGGGTCTTTTTCTGAGCAGTGGATATACAATTAGCCAAGCTGGACCAGGAGGAACGATTCTCGCTTACTTAGTAGGCGGATTAATCATGTACCTTGTCATGTTATGCCTGGGCGAACTAACTGTTGCTATGCCAGTAACAGGTTCATTTCAATCTTACGCTACCCAATATATCGGTCCTGCTACTGGATTTACTATTGGTTTAATGTACTGGCTTACTTGGGTGGTAACAGTAGGTTCCGAATTTACTGCCTCTGGACTATTAATGCAGAGATGGTTTCCTCACACTTCTGTTTGGATGTGGAGTGCCGTCTTTGCGATTCTAATTTTTTTACTTAATTCCATTTCAGTAAAAATATTTGCAGAAACCGAATTTTGGTTTTCAGGTATCAAAATAATTACTATTATCTTATTTATTGTGCTTGGAGGGTCTGCAATGCTTGGATTTATTCCAATGGATGATAGAACCTCTGCCCCCATGCTTTCTAATTTCACTGTAGATGGAGGTCTTTTCCCAAATGGCCTGCTTCCAGTTTTTATGGCTATGATTTCCGTTAATTTTGCCTTTTCAGGAACAGAACTTATTGGCATTGCTGCTGGAGAAAGTGAAAATCCAGAAAAAGACGTTCCTAGATCTATTAGAAATGTAATTTGGCGAACAATGTTTTTCTTTGTTGGTGCAATTTTTGTGTTATCTGGGTTAATCTCTTGGAAAGAAGCAGGAGTCATTGAAAGTCCATTTGTGATGGTTTTTGACAACATCGGAATTCCTTATGCAGCTGATATTATGAACTTTGTTATTATTACAGCTTTACTCTCAGTAGCAAACTCTGGTCTATATGCATCTACTCGTATGTTATGGTCACTTTCAAATGAAAAAATGATAAGTTCATTTTTTGGAAAGGTAACGTCAAATGGAGTACCATTGAATGCTTTAGCTGTAAGTATGGCAGTAGCTTGTTTATCTCTATTATCTAGTGTATTTGCACCTGATACAGTTTATGTAGTACTTGTGGCTATATCAGGATTTGCAGTAGTAGTAGTTTGGATAGGGATTGTTTTATCACAATATATGTTCCGTAAACATTTTTTGAAAATGGGGGGAGATATTAAAAATTTAAAATTCCGTACACCACTTTATCCTTTTGTACCCATTGCTGCTTGTGTTTTGTGTCTTGCTTCTTGTATAGGTCTTGCTTTTGATGCGAGCCAAAGAATTGCTCTGTACTGTGGAGTACCTTTTATTATTTTATGCTATCTCTTCTACTATATGAAAAATCGAGGAAATAAGAATCAGATAAATTCTTATAATGAAACGGATGATTATATTAGGAATATTAAGTAAAGAGATTTTTTGTAAAAAATGAGAAGGCTTACAAGATCTTCGGTTTATCGATTTTTAACGTACTAATTTAAATAATAAATCAAAGAATTACACTGATTTTGGACAGACTTCTTCTACTTATATATGAGAAGCTGTTCTTTTTCAGTGTGCCTAGCATGTGCATTAAATAAGGGTACCAATGGTTGATAGACATAGATTTGGATGAATTCTATGATAAAGTTAGTCACTACTTCCTACTCTATTTATTTACATCACTCCCATAACATTCAATATAAAAGAGGCGATTAAACACCTAAAACCAGAAGATACGGTCATCCTCCATTCGGATCAAGGGTGGCATTATCAAATGAGAAGTATCAAATAACCTTAAAAGATTCCCGCATTATACAAAGCATGTCCCGTAAGGGAATTTGTTTAGATAACGCAGTCATGGAAAACTTTTTTGGCTTGTTAAAGTCTGAATTGCCTTATCTCCAAGAGTCTGAAAGTATGGAGCACTTTGAAAAGGAATTAGATGATTATATTCATTACTATAACCACAAACGAATGAAGGTAAAATTAAAAGACCTGAGCCCGATGGAATACCGAACTCAGGTCTTAGAAACTGCTTAAATTGTATATGTCTAACTTTATTGTGTCAGATCACTTTATCATGGTTGACTCCATGTATGTACATGAAATCTTAGTTTCCTTATTTGCTGGTATAATCTCTTTCAACCTTACAAATTCGGGTAGTGTATGACGAGTACCAATCTTTCATACCTTTTTCTTGTGCCTTTTTGTGAGCAGCATTTTCCTTCCAAAGCCTAATGGCATCCAAGGACTTCCAATAGGATACGGTAATTCCTAACCCGTTTTGATCTCTTACGCTTTCGACTCCTAAATAGCCGTCTTGTTGAGCGGCAAGTTCATCCATGAATTCAGCGGTTGAATTATAGCTTGCGGCATCCTTATCGCATCTTTGCGAAGTGAAAATACAAGCGTAATAGGGCGGTTCGGGAGTATTTGCAAAAAACATGAAATGACGCCTCCTTTTAACTTAATATTCAAAATAATACCACATAGGCGAGAATGAGGATAGATTCCCGGTAAAGGGCACTCAGCAAAGAAAACAAGGAAGTAAGAAGCAGTATATATCACTGACACGGAATTCTACGGAAGGGATTTTATTCTGATTCACGAATATATATTACTTTGACGGTTTTACAAAAAAAGGAGATGGTCTTGTGTGCGGGATTCGTTAGTAAACATATAGAAAGAGATGTATTTTTACCGAAACAACGCGATATTCTTTTGGAAAATGCATTAAAAGATTTATCGGCAGATCCTGATGTTTTGGCTATTTACATAGCTGGTTCGTTAGCAAAAGGAAACGATGATAACTACTCAGATATAGATTTGCACACTATTGTTATTCCAAAACGTAAAGCAGATTTTTTAAAGGAAAAAGGAATAGAGCCAATAACTGGGGAAATGTTTCATTTCACGAAGATTGCAATCCTTATTCACCGTATATCGTCACTCATTATAATACCTTTGTGAAAGTGGATAGCTGGTATCACGCACCTGAGGAAATTGTACCCTCCATCTGGTTAAAAGAGGTTGAAGTTCTCTATGATCCTTAATATTATGAGTTATGTTATTAAGGAATCAGCTAATCAAGTGTATAAACCTACACCGGATGAAGTTGAGCATTGGAGAGGAAAGCTGCTTGCTTTTGTCCATGAAACCTACAGGGCCGTTATGAGGAGAGAAATGTTATATGCGCTATCCAATCTTGATAGGATACGGTGGCTCATTGTATCTGGTTGGTATATGGAAATGGAAGAGCATATAGATGTCCCCTATGGAGTATGGACAAAAATCGAGGGCAATAGAAGTAAATTAGCTGGAAAGCAATTATCATTGTTGGAAAGTTGGGATTGTGGCCGCAATTCAAATGAAATTATTAAAACGTTGAGACTTATGATTCCAGAATTTCTCAGAATCAATGAATACTTATGTACTCAATTGGGAGTCGAAATAAATGAAGACCAAATCAAAAGAATATTGGATATGGCTATCTGATGCCTTTTACAAAAGATTATGGAACATTGTTGTTCGTGTGAATTATGTAATCAGTTATGGAGGGATGCTAAGTGGCAGAATTGGTATATCATGTAGCCGTTTCACTGGATAATTTCATTGCCGACCAAGCAATGTTGGAAGGGGATATCAATCATTCTTTTTTCTTATTTGAAGGAGATCATGTCCCGGACTTTTTATCCGATATCCAGCAATATGAAGCGGTGTTGATGGGAAGTAAAACATATGAATTTGGATTTCAATTCGGAGCTAAACCGGGTGAACCAGGTTATAAGGGTTTGAAACATTATATATTCTCGAGCTCCCTTCAGTTTGAATCGAATGAGGAGGTAGAGCTTATCGAGGGAAACGCCGTTGCGTTTATTGAAAACCTCAAACAGCAAGGTGACGGTAAGCTATGGCTTTGCGGGGGCGGAGAACTGGCTGGATCGTTATTAAAACATAAACTCATTGATCAATTGGTGCTGAAAGTGAATCCAGTCATAATCGGTGAAGGCATCCCTCTTTTCGGCAGTGTTAAGCCAAGTCTAAAATTGGATTTAGTTGAAATGAAACAATATCCAAACGGAGTGATTAAACCTACATATAATATTATTTATACTTAGGGCTGCGCTGGCGCAGCTTTTTTAATGCAAATCAATGGACAATAAAAGGTGAAATTTTCTTTATTGAAAATATACAAAGAAAATTTATTAGAAATTTATTTTTAACATATATCCTTTCAGTATAACTTGAAAGGAGTTTTCTATATGAGAAAAATAGTAAAAGTATCAAAGAATATATTTTTTACCTTCTTTGCTATGATCTTATTTGTAGCGATAGCTGTTTTTATCTACCATAATTATCAAAAGGGAAAGGAATCATCATTAATTAGTGAAGGAACACCCGTTGATTTTAATAACAAAGAAATTAATGTATATACGGAAGGCAGCGGTGAGGATACATACGTATTTATGTCAGGTTCCGGAATTGCTGCTCCTGTTTATGAATTGAAAGGATTATATAGTAAGTTTGCAAAAGAAAATAAGATTGCAGTCATTGAAAGAGCTGGATATGGATACAGTGATGTTTTTCATGATGATAGGGATATCGATACAATATTGGAACAAAGCAGGAAATCGTTAATGGAAAGTGGAAATAAACCTCCTTATATTTTGGTTCCACACTCGGTATCAGGTATTGAGGCTATTTACTGGGCACAAAAATACCCGAGTGAAGTAAAGGGAATTATTGCTTTGGATATTGGTTTACCGCACCAATATGTGACTCATAAAATGGGCATGGTTGATTCATTGACAGTAAGAGGAGTGAATCTTTTAACGAAAATGGGTTTGCACCGTCTTGTACCTTCTGCTGTTTATAATCCCGAAGTGATCCGGCAATCATTTTTGACTGACCATGAAAAGGAAATGTATAAAACACTATCTTATAAACAGTTTTTTAATGATGATATGGAGCAAGAACTTTTACAGAGTTACAATAATGGTAAAAAATCAGTTAACTTGCCAATACCAAAAGATACACCCATTTTATTATTAGATGCGATAGCCGATGAAAATAAAAATTCAAAATATACAAAACAAAAAAAAGAAGATTATGAGGATTTTGCAGAGAAACTATTAAAAGGGGATGTAATAAAACTGAAAGGGACGCACAGCATTTATTTATACGCGCCTGATGAGATATATGATCTTTCCATGAAATTTATCAAATGAATGAAGAAAGGGTTTGTGATGAAAAGATATAATATTTTAATTGTTGAAGATGATTGGATGATTGGTGATTTACTGAAAAAAATTTTGCAACGCGAAGAGTACAATGTATGTTGGATAAAAGAAGGAAAAGATATTAATGATATCATCAATGAAATCGATTTAGTCATAATGGACGTTATGCTGCCAGGAGATGATGGCTATCAAATTACAAAGAAACTAAAAAGTCTAGGATTGAATATTCCCGTTATTTTTCTATCTGCCCGAAATGATATGGATAGCAAACTTCAAGGTTTGAAAATTGGTGAGGATTATATGACTAAGCCTTTTGATCCCAGGGAGCTATTACTAAGAATGGAGAAGTTGCTGGAAAATCAATATGGTACTTTCGCACAAATTAAACATTTATATATTGATGCCCAACATAAGAGGGTATTCAATAATGACTTGCATAATGAAGTGGTTTTTACTGCGATAGAGCGTAAAATTTTTTTCTATTTATATGAAAATAGGGATCGGATTTTAACGAAAGAACATTTCTTTGAATATTTATGGCAGCTCGAAGATAGGAATCAAAATATCATTAATGTACATATAAAAAAAGTTAGAACCAAAATCAATGATAACACCGGTGAAATCATCCAAAATATATATGGAGAAGGGTATAGATTGAATACCTATATAAAGAAATGAAATTAAAGGAAAAATACCAGCTATTGTTATTCATTGCCGTTATTAGCGTGCCATGTATATTACTGATGATCAGTATCCTTATGTCACTAATTTATGATAGGTCCTTTAAAACTAAAAATGGTGACATTCCTTTTCATGAATCTTTTGCGTATCCTACAATGCTGGGAGTATTCATTTTATCATTATTATTGTTAGCCTTCTTATTTTCCAAATCTATTAACTCACTATTAAATAAAATAAATATATTGAATGAAACTATCAGGAATTTAGCTAGTGATGAGGAGATTCCAAATAAATTAGAGGTTAATAACAATGATGAAATCGGGAAATTAACTAAATCGGTAAACTTACTCATTGAAAGAACGACCTATCGGGAATTGGAATTAAAGCAACAAGAGGAAATGAAAAAGGAACTCTTAAATAAATTAAGGCATGACATCAATACACCTTTAACAGCAGTAAGGTTACAATTATTTTATTTAGAAGGCCAATATAAGGAACAAGCTCCACTATTACAATCACTATATCAACAAATAAATTATATTTCCGAATTAACAAATGAATATAATATTCAATCCACAGCTGAATTAGATAATTCTTATATCTTGAATGATAAAGTGAATATGCACGCTTTATTAGAGATGATGGTTAAAAAATGGGGCTATTTGTATAACATGCATGGTATTGAATTAATATATCATCCTTTAAATGGAGAGCTGGAATGGATGAGTAATGACTTGTGGCTGCAAAGGTTATTCGATAACGTCTTCCAAAATGTTTTAAACCATTCAAAGGCTGATAAACTTGTGATAACCATTGAAAATAATGTGGTCAGTATCAAGGATAATGGAATTGGTTTTAATATCGAAAGTAAAAGTAAGGGACTTGGCTTAAAAATAATTGAGGATATAGCTAAGACACTATATATAAAATATAATTTGGAATCTAATGAAAGCGGAACTTTATTTAGTTTTACAGTCGAAAATACATATGAATCCCATTTGAATTAGGATATTTTACGGGGATGACATCCGGGGATTTCGTCAGGGATTCATCAATATCATTCTTTTCAGATAGTTTGCCTCATGCAACATAGTTATATATCACTTACTTATATAAAGAGATACAAAAAGGTTGCTATAGACCCACCCATTTTTAAGTTGATATGATATTCAGGTACTTAATTGTGGGGGGAAGTTGAATGGAAGAACAAAAATATAATGACCTCAAATTAGGCGAACGTGGTGCAATCATCAGTATTATTGCTTATATTTGTCTATCAATCATGAAGCTGGCTATCGGATACATAAGCGACTCAGCGGCTTTAAAAGCGGATGGGCTTAACAACACGACTGATATTATCGCGTCACTTGCCGTACTGATCGGTTTAAGGCTAGCTCAAAGACCCCCCGATAAAGATCATGGTTATGGCCATTGGAAGAGTGAAACGATTGCATCAATGGTAGCTTCGTTTATCATGTTTGCTGTTGGTGTACAAGTATTGATAGATGCTGTTGCTTCCATGCTTAAAGGCGGAAAGGAATCACCTGACATTATTGCCGGATATGTAGGTGTTTTATCAGCAATAGCCATGTATTTTGTATACCGATATAATAAAAAGCTTGCTATGAAAATTAACAGTAAAGCAGTTATGGCAGCTTCGAAAGATAATATTTCCGATGCTTGGGTAAGTATAGGAACAGCTATAGGGATTTTCGGCTCCCAATTAAACATGCCTTGGCTTGATCCCCTTACTGCCATCATTGTTGGATTATTAATATGCAAAACAGCCTGGGATATATTCAGTCAAGCCTCGCATGAACTTTCTGACGGTTTTGATGAAAATAAAATTCATCTATATAAGGATGTAATTACAAATGTGGATGGAGTCAAGGGGATAAAAGAAATTAAAGGAAGAAATTACGGGAACAATGAAGTGATTGATGTTGTGATCCTTGTCAATTCAACCTTGGATATTAAAGAAGCACATGATATAGCGACACATGTAGAAAAAGTGATGATGAAAGATCATGGAGTGTATGACGTTCATGTCCATGTAGAGCCCAATTAACTGTCTCTTTCAATATGAATTAACAAAAAAGGTATAAATCTGCTTTACAAACATATGAATAATATGCAATCATTAATTCATTACATTGGAAGGAAAAGGTACCTTATACAATGAAGCAGTAATCTTATCTAATAAACAGTAAATCTGAATCAATTTCAATGGGTGCAATCGGTTAGATATGTTCAATGCAAATACGTGTCACTTTGTTTGCTTTATCGGTAAGTAAAGTGAATTCATTTTTTCATTTGAACAAGAATCTTTTTAGATACCCATGTGAGATTTTTAATGATTATGTTTAGAGATGGGATTCGTCTGTTCGTTTATAGGTACTGATTCATATACAATTACTTTTTCTGATATCCAATCAGAAGAGGTATATTTGGTTTATGTATATTAATTTAGTAACAGGCGATCTCTCTCTAGAAAAATGGAGGGGGATTTTTTTATGTTATTTTTAAAAGCGAATGATTTAAAGAAAAGCTACGGAAGCCGTGAAGTTCTTTCTGTCGATACACTTCATCTTTACAGTCATGACCGTGTTGGTTTGGTTGGCAGAAATGGAGAAGGTAAAACGACCCTGCTTTCTATACTAGCGGGAGTGAGGGAAGCCGATTCCGGTCATATCGAGAGCTATGGAACGGTCAGCTATATCCCGCAGATGGAAGAAACTGAACAAGAAATAAGCGGGGTATTAACGAGCATATGGAAACTGCCCGATGAGGATCAAGAAATCATAAGCGGCGGTGAACGAACTCGAAGAAAAATCGCTGCAGCCCTTTCTTCCAATGCGGATGTATTGATCGCGGATGAACCTACCAGCCATTTGGATATATCCGGAATTGAACAATTGGAAAAGGACTTAAAATCTTTTAATGGCGCTATTTTGCTTACTTCACATGATAAAGCATTCTTGAATCATCTGTGTACAACAATATGGGAGGTTGAGCAAGGCAAGGTAACGGTATATGAAGGGAATTACGAAGCGTATATCAAACAAAAGCAAGCAAAAACAGAAAAGGAAAAAAAGCAATATGAAGAGTACACCCGTGAAAAGAACCGGTTGAAACAGGCTGCACAAAACCTTCAAGCCAAATCCGATTCAATTAGGAAAGCCCCTAAACGAATGGGTAATTCAGAAGCAAGGCTGCATAAACGGAGCTCCGGGAAACAGAAGGCGAAATTGAACCGTTCTGCTGAAGCGATAGAAACTCGAATTGAAAAATTAGCAAAAAAAGAAAAACCGAGGGAGGATTCCCCGATCATCTTTGATATTTCAGAATTTCCATCTTTGCATAGCAAAAGGGTCATTCGATTTAATGGCAGTTCCCTGAAAGTCGGGTCACGGGTGCTGAAACAACATATTTTCGGAGATGTCCCCTTAGCTTGCAGACTTGCCATCAAAGGTCAAAATGGTTCAGGAAAATCGACATTACTGAATAAGATAGTGGAACGGCACCCAGATGTATATGTCGCGAAGCCGGCAAAGATTGGATTTTTTGCCCAACAACAAGAAAATTTGAGTGAAAGTAAAACGGTTCTCGAAAATATATTGGAGGACAGTCCCTACAATCAAGCCTTTATTCGTACACTATTATCACGATTAGCTTTTAAAGGAAATGACGTTCACAAACAAGTTTCACTTTTAAGCGGTGGGGAAAGAGTCAGGGCTTCCCTAGCAAAAGTTTTTTTGGGAAACTATAATGTACTGGTTTTGGATGAACCTACAAATTACCTGGATATTCATACTAAAGAGGCTTTAACCGAAGTGTTAAAAGCATATCCAGGAACGATCGTTTTTGTGACTCATGATCGTTCATTGATCCAATCTCTTGCAACACATTCACTTTCATTTGAAAATGAACCTCCGAGAGTAAGTGTTATAAATAAGGAATCAACAAAATCGGCCACTCGCAAGGATGGCCTTGAAGATAAACTGGCTGAGCTTCTTATGATTGAAGTGCAAATCATCGAGACACTTGGTAAACTGTCCAGTGTTATGAAGGAAGAGGAAAAAGAGGAATTGGATAGGGAATACCTCCAACTCTTGAACAAGAAAAAAGAGCTTGAAGGTTAAATGCAACATATTAGGGCCCCACTCAAACGAGAGGGGCCTTTTCTAGGATAAAGAGCGGTTAAAGTGGAGAGAAATTTTACACTTTAAATACGAACCAATGAATTGGATTAGTGAAAAATAATGAAAAAAAGATGGGTAATGTTAAAATTAACAAACTGATGTGGGAGGGACTTATCTTGATTGGGCTTCAATTAGATAAAATAAATGAAATTTAGAAGGAGAAAGTAAGTAAGAAAGTAAGGAGGGGGACAATCATGAAACCACGTATTACTGTCATTACATTAGGTGTGGATGATTTGGAAAAATCGCTGGAATTCTATCGGGATGGCCTGGGATTTCAAACAGAAGGGATATTGGGCAAAGAATTTGAGCATGGAGCCGTTGCCTTTTTAGACCTGCAAGAAGGCCTAAAGCTTGCCATATGGAGTCGCAGGGATATAGCTCATGAGGCCAAGATTCCTTTGTCTCCGGCAAGTCCTACTGAATTTACCCTTGGTCACAATGTAGGCAGTAAAGAGGAAGTGAATATTGTGTTGGAAAAAGCAAAAAAAGCTGGCGCGATCATAACCGATCCGGCACATGACACTTTCTGGGGAGGATACTCTGCACACTTTCAAGACCCTGATGGACACCTTTGGGAGGTCGTTTGGAATCCGCAGTGGGATGGTGAATAGAATCATGTTTAGAGATCATTTCCATACTCAAGTTTTATTAATTCTATTAAAACAATGAAGATCAGAGTCTAGGGGAGACCCTGCAGGCGTTGAGGCGCCGTGGGCGGACCGCCCGCGGAAAGCGAGTGCCTGGAGTGAAAATCCAACGTTCAAATTATAAAAACCATAAAAAACTGTAGGCAAAATCGATTTTCATCAAGTTTGCCTACAGTATGAAACAAGTACTTTACCTAGGGTTATGTGCTTGTTTTTTATTTATGAACTCTCTGCTTTTTGCAATCAATTCATTATTCTTTTCAATCGCTTCGTTATTACTGTATTTCACCTGATTAATGGTATCATTATCTTCCATGTATTCAAGCAGCAAGTCTACCGCTTTATCCATCAGTCTTTCGATGGGGATACCTCTTTCTTCAGCCAAATTAGCGAGTCTATTAGTCAAGTACGGATTGAGGGTAATGTTTATTGGTTTTCTCGTTTCAGAATTGATAGGCCGTTCCACCTTCAGTCTTTTAATCTATCATATACCTTTCATTGAGATTAAACAAATATGTGTAGGGATATGTATGTAGGATTGTAGAGGAGGGGATACAGGATGTTGCCACTATGGAAGTAAGAAACCATATAAATGAGGTGGATGTTATTCTTTTAGGCCCTCAAGTTCGGTATCAACTTAATGATATAAAGAAAATAGGGGATGAAAAAGGAATACCTGTAGATACGATAAATCCAATGCATTATGGAACATGTAATGGCAAGGAAGTATTGCGAACGGCCCTCCAATTAATTTCAAAACAACATAAGGAGTGTTAATATGACGATAACGAAAGAGGATCTATCAGAATTATCATTTCAATTAATTCTTCATAGCGGGAATGCCCGCAGTTGTGCAATGGAAGCCATTGCCTTGCAAAAACAAGGTAAATCAAGCGATGCCCAAGATAAATTAAAGGAAGCGGAACATGAGTTTGTTGCTGCACATAAAATCCAAACCGCATTGATTCAACAAGAAGTGAATGGTGAGAAATTCGATATTCCAATGCTCTTGATCCATGCTCAAGATCACTTGATGACTTCCATGACAACAAAAGATTTAGCGATAGAAATCGTGGAATTACACAAGAAAACACAAAAGAACTAACAATATTCAGGAGGTTGCTGCGGCAGCCTTTTTCTTATGTTCATAACGTGTGAACTTCAACGAGAAGGCGGAGATATCCTCCTTCATGAACCTAAGTTAAATGAATATGGCAGATAAGGGTCACTCAAGATTAGGATTCTCCGAAAATTTAAATTATACTAGGTTCATGAAAGTAGCAATAGATACTGTCACTGATTAACGAAGGGTAGTCATGATAGAAAAACAAACAACTAATTAGCAAACGCAATCATTTAATAAAAGGGGAGAAAAACATGCAAAGAGTCAATCTAACTGAAGATCTTAGTCTTTCACGCATTGTACACGGTATGTGGAGATTGGCAGATTGGAGATTTTCTACCGAGGAAATCCTATCTCTTATTGAACATGGAATGGATCGGGGCGTCACTACATATGATCACGCCGATATATATGGCAGCTATACGTGTGAGGAGATTTTTGGGAACGCACTTTCATTAAAGCCATCTTTACGAGATAAAATGGAGATCGTTACGAAATGTGGCATAGTGCTTCAATCAGAAAACCGTCCTTCCCATAAAAGTCACCATTATGACACTAGTAAAGCCCATATCATAAAGTCTGTTGATCAATCTCTTATGAATCTGAAAACGGATTATATTGATCTGTTACTTATACATCGTCCGGATCCCCTGATGGACCCGGCGGAAACGGCTGAGGCGTTTAATCAATTAAAAGAATCAGGAAAGGTCCGTAACTTTGGAGTATCGAACTTCAAAAAACCGCAATGGGATATGCTCCAATCATATCTAGACTATCCGCTTGTGACGAATCAGCTGGAGCTTTCGGCATACAATCTTGAAAACTTCGAAGACGGAACCTTGAACTTATGTCAGGAAAAGGGCGTTGCGCCTATGGCATGGTCACCGCTTGCAGGAGGCAGCATTTTTGAGGAATCGAATGAAAAGGCTGCCCGCTTAAGAAAAACGTTAGAAATCGTAAAAGAAGAAATCGGTGCCAATGGAATAGATGAAGTGATGTATGCCTGGCTGTTGAGACATCCCGCAAAAATCATTCCGATCATTGGATCAGGTAAGAAAGAACGATTGGACAGCGCCATTGATTCACTAAACCTAAGCATGGAAAAAGAGCAATGGTTTAACATTTTAACCAGCTCGATGGGACATGATATTCCGTAATGAATTGTACTTTGAACAAGAAACCTTGCCTTCATTAATGGGGACCTCCGTAAAGAGGTCCCCATTCTTAAATTTCAAACAATGACGGGTGTACTATAGAAGAAACTCGTCAACAAAAAGTCTTTGCTCATTATAGCAAAGGCTTCTTTATATTCTAAAAAATTTACCGTTATCTGATAGTTCAATAATTCTAGCTTCTTCGAATAAACCTTGGTCAATGCTTGACACTCATTCTCTTAAAATAAGGACTATGTATTGTCTCTTTATATCTTTTGATAATTTAAAAATAGTATCAAGTTGGTTAATAAGTAATATAATGAGGTTTTTACGCATATAAAGAAACAACACTATGTTCTCTTAATAGTCCATACAGCAAATCCTTCCTCCGCTTGTGATTTTATTGTGAGATTTAAGAAAAATGATAGGTAGAAGGTGACAAATATGGAAGCAATCGTCCTAGCTGCTGGATATTCCAGCCGAGCGAATGCATTTAAAATGACTTTGCCGATGGGGCAAATGAGCGTGTTGGAGCAAACGATCTCTAAATTTGAAGGATTATGCAGCAGGGTCATCGTCGTAGCTGGATTTCAAGCGGAAATCATCCAAGAGGAAATTGTCAAAATTATCAGTAAAAATACCTATTCATTTCAGATCAAGTTTGTTTATAATGAAAACTTTAACCAGGGAATGTTTCATTCCATTCAAAAGGGCTGCAACGAAGTAAATGCCCCAACCTTCTTTATAACACCCGGCGATTGTCCGCTTGTAAAAAAAGAGACTGTTCAGCTACTAGCAAAACACAAAGGAAACGTGGTTATTCCCAGCTTTGACTATAAAGGCGGCCATCCCATTAAATTATCAAGCGAAGTGAAACAGAAAATTCTCGAAACCAATCCAGAAAGTAATTTGCGTGTGGTCCTGGACGGTTACGAAAAGCAATACATGAATGTAGATGATGCGGGAGCATTAATGGATGTTGATACACCGGAGGATTACCAAAAAGCCATTAATTATGAAAATGCTTTAAATTTCTCGAAGAAAAAATAAAAATAAAAACTACGAAAATCTTGAATAGAAATGAATCATAAAAGATCATTCTCATTGATAAAATCATAGGAAGAGGTTTCTATTCAGAATATGTCCCATTTAAAAAATGAGTCGAAGGGTGTTGTTGCAATGAATCTCAAAGACATAAGCACCTCAGTGCCCAAAAAGGACCATAAAGGTAAAGTATCGGGCCAGTTGCCCTATATTAGTGACGTAAGAGTGGAAAATATGGTTTATGGTGTTTTGTATCGATCGCCAATTGCTTATGGAAAAATAATATCCATTCAATTACCTAACCTTCCGGAAGGGTATGAAGCTGTTGGAGCAGAGCATATCCCCGGACCGAATTATGTCAAAATTATAAAAGAAGATCAGCCCATTTTTGCCAATGAGTGGGTCAATTATATTGGTGAGCCAATTCTCATGCTCACGGGCAAAGACCTGGAAATCCTGTACAGTTTGTTAAATGAAGTGAAGGTTGAATTTGAAGAACATCAGGCTATCTATACATTGGACGAAGCGATCAAGCAAAAATCAGAATCCTTAGTTTTGGCAAGCTATGAATTTGGGGAAAGCTTAGAAAACATTTCAGCTATCGAGCAGGGAGCCCATCAAATCATCGAAGAAGAATATGATACGGGTTATCAGGAGCATGTCTATCTTGAGCCGCAAGGAATGCTCGCCGTTTATAAGGATGATGAAATTGTCGTCCAGGGATCGATGCAATGTCTTTATTATATAAAAAATGCATTGCTAAGCGCATTAGCCTGTGGTGACGATGAAGTCAGGGTTGTTCAAAGTCCTACCGGCGGAGGTTTTGGCGGCAAAGAAGATTATCCTTCTATGATGGCTTGTCACGTAGCCGTTGCCGCAAGAGCGGTCAAAAAATCGGTAATGCTCGTGTTCGACCGTTCTGAGGATATGCTGGTAACGACGAAAAGGCATCCGGCCAAACTCAAATATCGGACGGCCCTTGATAAGGAAGGAAATATTTTGAGCATGTGTGTTGACATCTTTCTCGATGGAGGGGCAAATGTTGGATTGAGCTCTGTCGTGCTACAGCGCGCATTATTAAACAGTGCTGGTGTATATAAAATTCCGCATTTTCATGCAAAAGGCTATGTCTTAAAAACCAATACCGTTCCGAACGGCGCCTTCAGAGGCTTTGGTGCTCCTCAAAGCTTTGCCGGAATCGAAAGTCATATTGGACATCTTAGTAAACTGGCAAAAATCGACCCGCTTGAATATAAACGAAAATACCTCGTCAAACAAGGAGACCCCACCATCACCAAAGGTAAATTCCGCGACCCGATATTAGTGGAAGATATGATTGAGGACGTACTCAACGTGTCAAAATACAACAAGAAAAAAGAAGACTTTCAGCGCTTAAATCAACAAAATCAGCGCTATAAAAAAGGCATAGGAACTTCGCTGTTCCTCCACGGCTGTGGATTTACTGGCAGTGGCGAAAGAGATCATATTAAAGCAAAGGTGAAATTGGTTAAATCAAAGGACGACCAGGTATCACTAAAAATCTCAAACTCTGATATGGGACAAGGTATTTTGACGACGTTGTGTAAAATTGTCGCCAAAGAACTTAACCTCCCGTTCGAAGATATTTTGTACCCTTATCCCGACACAAAAGAGGTTCCCGACTCGGGTCCGACCGTAGCTTCCAGGACGACGATGATTGTCGGAAAATTGCTTGAACGGGCCGCAAAAAAACTTAAGAATCAGTGGCAAACAGGGGTGGAACAGGAAATAGTTGAGCACTATGTTCACCGTGAAATGATTCCTTGGGACGAGAAAACCTTCACTGGAGATGCGTACCCGGCTTATTCATGGGGCGTTAATATCGTTGAAGTAGAAGTTGATACGTTAACAGGTAATTTAAAGTTAGAAAAAGTATACGGCAATTATGAAGTTGGGAAGGTCATCGATGAACGGATTATGAAAGGCCAAATTGACGGTGGTTTGGCTCAAGGGCTAGCATACGGTTATCTAGAAAAGATGACGTCAAAACAAGGTAGAATCCAACAAAAAAGCATATCGGATTATGGACCGCCGACTTCCTTGGATATTGTTTCAATTGAAAGCAAGGTCTTTGATAACCCCTATGCTGATGGTCCATACGGGGCGAAGGGCGCAGGTGAATTGACTTTAATCGGAGGCGCTCCAGCAGTCCAAGCTGCGATTGAGGATGCCCTGCACACTTCTTTTCAGCAAATTCCGATTACACCGGAAGTCATTATTGAAAGTCTTTGGATGAAAGAAGGTGAAGAGGGTTGATTAAATTCACACTAAATGGAAGAACGGTAGAAACTTACGCCCCTGCTACAGCAAGATTACTAGATTTATTAAGAGATGAGTTTGAGTTAATCGGAACAAAGGAGGGCTGTGGTGAAGGGGAGTGCGGAGCCTGCAGTGTTTTTGTGAATAACCTCCTGCAAAACAGCTGCCTTATTCCAATTGGCTCGATTGCTGGTGCCGATATTCAAACGATCGAAGGCATCATTGAAACGGAACAATTTAAAATTTTAGATGAAAGCTATTCCATAGCCGGGGGAGTGCAATGCGGCTATTGCATACCGGGAATGATTATGGCAAGTGCAGCTTTGTTATCTGAAAATCCTCATCCTTCAGAGGCTGAAATTCGTGAGGGCATCTCCGGAAATTTGTGCCGGTGTACGGGCTACAATATGATTGTTGAGGCGATTAACCTAGCAGCTAAAAAAGGTGATGGCTTATGATAGAGAAAATAACAGCGTATCGCTTCGAGCGTTTAGACGAAACTTTGAGCCAATTGAATAGAGAAGATTGTGCAATCATAGCCGGAGGCACCGATGTTATGGTTCTTCACAAAAGTAGAAGGGGAGTACCTCCAAAAATCCCTAAACCGATTGTTTTTATTGATCATCTTTCCGAATTAAAGCAGGTGTATCAACATCACAAGGATCTCCACATCGGGGCCTGCTGTACCTATAGTGAATTACTTGAAAATCCGTTGATTCCTTTTGCTTTAAAGAATGCAATTAAAACAATTGCTGCCCCGGCAATTAGAAACCGGGGAACATTAGGCGGTAATATTTGCAACGCCTCTCCAGCCGGTGACATGCTTCCTTTATTATATGTATACAATGCAAAGCTTCTGTTGCGCTCCGTAAATGGTGATCGCATGGTTGCGATTAGCGATTTCATTCAAGGTCCACGACAGGTTCAACGCTTTCACAATGAAATAGTAACGGAGATTATTCTTCCGTTCGTATTAGGAGATTCACATGTCGTTTTCGAGAAAGTCGGCAACCGCAACGCAGATGCCATTGCAAAAGTATCGTTTGCGGGTTTCGTCCGGATAAGCAAAGATCGAATCGATGACATTCGATTTGCCTTCGGGGCGGTCGGACCTACGATGGTTCGTTCCGTTGATATTGAGAAGAAGCTGGTTGGAAAAACGATACCATTAGCCGATGCAGACATCGCTGAAATTGTGGCAGCCTTCGATAAGATCATTAGACCAATCGACGATCAACGCTCCACTGCGGCATACAGAAAAACCGTTGCTTTACATCTTTTACGTTATTTTCTTAGCATGAAGCAATATCAACCGAATTAATGTTTAAAGATAGGGGGGGGGGCTTTTCATGCAGCTGATGGAAAAAGTGGCCATGCTGACGCGTCAAAACGAAACCTTTGCTTTAGCCATGATTATTGAATCAAAGGGCTCGACTCCCAGGCATGTTGGAAAAATGATTGTCTACCGGGATGGTACCATTGAAGGGACTGTCGGAGGGGGCTTGGCTGAACACTATGTGATCGAAGATAGTGTAAAGGCGATCCAAGATGGCCAATCGAAAATCGTTGAGTATAAATTGAATAAACATGCAAAAGACGGAATTCAGATGAATTGTGGCGGCACGTTACGTGTCTTTATTGAAGTCTATACAAGCAGGCCTGAACTCATTCTGGCTGGGGCCGGTCATTTAGGCCATGCGTTGGCAAAGCTCGCTGATTTCCTTGAATATCCTTATTGCATTGTCGATGATCGCGTTGGTTATTGTACAAAGGAACGCTTTCCGAATGCGACAAACCTTTTTGTGAACGAGGATATTGGAAAGGCTTTGCTCGCAGCCAACCTAAATGAAAAATCATATGTGGTAATTGTTACAAAAGATTGTGATGATATTGTATTAAAAACGGCACTGCAATTTCCGATTGCATATGTTGGGATGGTAGCCAGTAAACGCAAGGTCATAAGCATATTTGAAAAGTTAAAAAGTGAAGGGGTCACGCAAGAACAGTTGGAGCAGGTCCATTCTCCAATCGGATTGGAAATTGACTCGGAAACATCAGAAGAAATTGCCATCAGTATTATCGGTCAAATCATCAAATTAAGCAAGGAAAAAAAGCCTGTAAAAGTGAAACAATTAAATAGATAAGTAGAAAGGTCAGATAAAGCTAAAATCAAAATTTCTAATAGACAATTAGGTCAGTCCCCACTGTGTTAAAGTATTAACTCAGTGGGGACTGACCCTTTTTCTTTGATAAAAGCTAGAAGCAGGCCCTTGCTCTTCAGAGTGGGCTTTTTGTCGTTTTGATTAATTCATTAATATGGTAGGAATATTTTACTTTATATGCTACTACTATCATACTATACACAAAGGAAAACTCCTGGAGGGGGTTTTGTATGGGGATATTAGCTGGACTTATGGGAAACGGGTTCTGGTGCAAAGATTACATCCATTGGAAAGAGGTATATAGATTCCTATAGAATCAGCTATTATGCAGCCATTCCAAATAGTGATGAATGAACTTCACTTGATTTTGGACAGACTTGTTCTGTAAAGTAAGCTGTCCTTTTTTAATGATTGTATCGTGCATAACATAGTTTGAAATGATAGCTGATAGGTAGTGCAAGTATCGAAAAAGCAAATTTAACCTGAAGAAAAGAAGTGAAAAAAATGGCTGAGCCTTTAAAGGATTTATATAGTGAAACGTTCATTCGTGAATTCGGTGATAAAGTAAAGGGTGTCCATCCGTCCTTCTCTACTGAATCGTTTATAGGGGAAATAATTGATGAGCATTGGGACGAGAGGAAGTTAAAAGAACGAATACGGCACATTTCCATTACTCTTGGAAAGCATCTTCCAAGTGATTATCAAGAGGCTTTAGATATTTTGTATCGGCTTGATAAGGATTGTGAAGGGTTTAGATATTTATTTTTCCCGGATTTTGTAGAGGTACATGGATTGAATAAGAAAGATTGGCCGTTATCGCTAGATGCGTTGGAGCGTTTTACAGCTAGGTCATCCTCTGAGTTTGCAATCCGTGCTTTTATCTTGCTTGATCCCGTTTTAATGATCGAGAAGATGAAGGAATGGACCAATCATGATGATGAGCATGTCCGCAGGCTGGCTAGTGAGGGATGCAGGCCCAGGTTACCTTGGGGGCAAGCTTTACCGATGTTCAAATCCGATCCGGCACCCGTCTTGGAATTACTTGAGAACCTGAACAACGATCCATCCCTATATGTTCGCAAAAGTGTTGCCAATAATTTGAATGATATTGCCAAAGACCATCCGAAAACCGTAATAGAAACAGCCAAGCGCTGGCATGAAAGCGGAGAACCCAACACGATTTGGATTATTCGACGGGGATGCAGGACCTTAGTTCGTCAAGCAGATCCAGAAGTCCTTTCTTTATTTGGATACACGGATATATTGAATAATCCGAATATCATTACAAACGCATTTATTAGAAATGAACCAGACTCGATTTGTATTGGGGAAACGAGTGAACTTCATTTCGGTTTTCAAGTTCAAGAAAAGAACTCTGTGAAACTTCGCATCGAGTATGCCATCGATTTTGTAAAAGCGAATCAGAAAACTTCCCGTAAAATTTTCCTTTTGGCAGATAGGGATTTCTCAGAAGGTGAAGGAGTTGAAAGAGTGAGGATTCACAATTGGAAAGACTTGACGACACGTCGACATTACATGGGGATCCATCGAATATCACTCCTTGTGAACGGGGTGGAAGTTGCAGAAACGCAAGTCAAACTAAATGATGGATGATAAAGGTTATTGAAAAGTTAACAGGAATACCAGCAATTATGGCTGACAAAAACGAGGAGCCTGAGCGTTCCTCGTTTATTATTTCATGATAGTGAAACATTGCAAATAACACATTAAAAAGTAATCAAATCCAAAAAGTTGGATAGCTCCGATTGCTGCGCAAATTATTAATTAACAATGCCAGTAAAACGATTATCACGGCACCAGTTAAAACAGGTGTAAATAAATAACTCCAGCCATACTGGCCAAGCATGACTACTAGCGGGTCTGCCCCAGCTGGCGGGTGGGTCGTTTTTGTCAGCATCATCACCGCAATTGCTAATCCGACAGCCAAGCCGATTGCCCAAGGTTCATCGCCAAAAAAATGATAGGAAGCTAAACCTACGAATGTTGAAACAAAATGACCGCCTATAATATTCCGCGGTTGTGATAATGGTGCGTTCCACAGACCGAACGCCAGCACACAGCTGGCACCAAATGGAGCCATTAACCACACTGCTGATGTTATTTTTGTTAAGAGAATTAAGGCGAATATAGTTAAAAATCCCCCAATCAACCCCGTTATTGCGTCCTTTACATTTATTTGTAAAGGGCTTCTTCCTTTTCCCTTCATCTTTGATAAATAATGAATATGAAAATAGCGTTTTTCTTTATGCCTCGCGGCTGAAATACGGTCCAAAGTGAACCCTCCTTTTTTATATAATTAGACTTTACATGAAATAAACTAACCCGTCAAAACAATTTTAGTGGTTAGTTTAAAAATCCATTAAAAAAGCCAACTCAGTGTGTTGACAAGAGGAGGTTCAGATCTCGAATCAATTTACTGTTTTATGAAATCCTAAATGGATGTGAAGAAATTTACGACACTACTGCCGAATGACTGGCTAGCCAAGACCCCACAGTCGCTCGCTTTGAGGAGGCTTGGCAGACAGTCGGCGGAGAGGGAGCGGATTTCTTAAATCAACTGGAACCGTTTTATAATGAATAAATTGCAGGCAACCAGCTTACTTCAAATTTGTTTGCATTCTGACAAACTTAATAAGGTAGATCTTCATTCATCATCAGATTTCCGGTGTTGAAATCTGGCTACCTTTTTCCTATTCCCGCATATTTTCATTGAACACCATTTACGTCTTCCGCTTTCATCGATAAATAACAGGACGCAATCATCATTCGAGCATCGCTTTAATGATGACAGCTTATTTTTTTCAATTAAAGTTAATGAGTTGAAGGCAATATAAGATTGCAGGATATCTTCCGCTTCTCCAACAGGTATGGGAACCAGTTTTTGATCACTTAATTTATATGTGAAAGGCGATTTTTCGATTTTTTTTTCTAAATAGGCGATAAACTCATCAGGAATCGGATTCCCATCTGCTATTAATTCAAATTGTTTTCTTAAAATAGTACGCATTTCTAAAATGCTTGCAAATACTCGTTGAATTCTCTCTTTAATTTTTGATGAAAACTGATTATCCAAATATGAGTTATTCCCCTTTATTACAGTAAGCCAGTCCAGCACATCCCGTTCTGATAGTAATAAGTCTTGCCGTTGGCCACGACTGACCAGTTCCGTATTCACTATATCCAGAGAAAGATTACCTGATATAAGTGGAAATTTATTAGTTTCAGACATAAGTTCATCTCCCATACCCTGCTAAATTCTAACCATTAAAATATTAATTGAGTGGTTATATCTTCATTATACCTTATTTCTGAATTTTTCAGCTACTCGTCTTAAATTACGGGATAATATGAATGCTATCAAAATCCAAATGAGCAAGAACAGAATCGTAAATGAAAGTCCATGATAATCAATTCTTTTAAAGTCAGGGAAAAAGTTCTTGACATAACCTGTACGTACAGGATAATATGAAAGCGTATACAGAACCTATACGTACAGGTTATAAAAACAATTATATTTTGCTTTCTAGGGAAAGGAAGTATTGGAATGGGTAAATACACAGAACCAGCAACGGATTTGCTCCAACATGTCGGAGGGAAAGAAAATATTGCGACGGTTACGCATTGTGCAACAAGGATGCGTTTTGCGTTGAAAGATCCCGCCAAGGCGGATGTAACGAATATCGAATCGATTAAGCTTGTGAAAGGAACATTTACACAAGCTGGTCAGTTCCAGGTCATAATCGGGAACGAAGTATCATCGTTTTATAATGAATTCGTTTCCATAGCTGGACTTCAGGAAGCGTCAAAAGAAGATGTGAAAAATGCAGCAAAACAGAATATGAGCTGGCTGCAACGTATGATTGCACATCTTGCGGATATTTTCACCCCGCTGATTCCTGCCATAGTCGTTGGCGGACTCATTCTTGGATTCCGCAATATCATTGGCGATATTAAAATGTTCGATGACAGCACAAAGACCCTTGTGGATATTTCACAATTTTGGGGAGGGGTACACGCCTTCCTTTGGCTGATAGGTGAAGCAATTTTTCATTTTCTTCCTGTTGGGATTACATGGTCGATCTCGAAGAAAATGGGCACGACTCAGATTCTCGGCATCGTCCTTGGTTTGACCTTGGTTTCCCCACAGCTCCTTAATGCATATGCAGTGGCAAATACAAAGGCAAGTGATATTCCTTTTTGGGATTTCGGCTTTGCCCAGGTCGATATGATCGGCTACCAGGCCCAAGTCATCCCAGCGATACTTGCAGGGTTTGTCTTGGCGTATTTAGAACGGTTCTTGAGAGATAAAGTGCATAATTCCATTTCCATGATCGTCGTTCCATTTTTCGCTTTACTTCCAACTGTAATCATTGCCCATACCATACTGGGGCCTATAGGCTGGAAAATCGGTTCTGTCATTTCTACGATTGTATATTCCGGATTGACTTCATCAGTTGGCTGGCTATTTGCTGCCGTTTTCGGCTTTGCCTATGCACCGCTTGTCATTACAGGCCTGCATCACATGACAAACGCAATCGATCTTCAGCTTATGAGTGAACTTGGCGGTACGAACCTATGGCCGATGATCGCGTTATCCAATATTGCACAAGGTACAGCAGTGCTTGCGATGATTTACATTAACAGAAAGGACCAGGAGGAAAGGCAAGTTTCCATACCTGCCACGATTTCTTGTTATCTCGGTGTAACCGAGCCAGCCATGTTCGGCATTAACTTGAAATACGGCTTTCCGTTCTTAGCCGGTATGATCGGTTCACTTTTTGCAGGCATCGTTTCAGTCGGGTCTGGAGTAATGGCAAATTCAATCGGTGTTGGAGGGATCCCAGGTATCCTATCCATCCAGCCGCAGCATATGGGGATGTTTGCACTCGCGATGTTGGTTGCTTTCGTTGTGCCGTTCATTTTGACTATAGCATTCTCCAAACGTCCTAAAATGAACTTGAAAACTAGAACGAAAACAACGAAATTAAATGCTTGATAACGCGGAGGGAGAAGCATTCTCCCTCTTTTTTACGATACTTACGAAAGATACATCGGGGATCGAAGAGGAGGAATTACAATGAAGGATTTTAAAAAAAGTACCATCTATCAAATTTATCCTAAATCATTTAAGGATTCGAACGGTGACGGCATCGGGGACATAAATGGTGTTATTGAAAAACTTGATTATCTGAATAAACTGGGAGTGGATTATATTTGGCTGACTCCTTTTTATCGTTCACCGCAAAATGATAATGGATATGATGTAGCCGATTATACATCCATTGATCCTGTTTTTGGGACGATGGATGATTTCGAAAGACTGGTGAAAGAAGCGAATTCGCGGGATATCCAAATCATGCTTGATATGGTATTCAACCATACATCAACAGAGCATGAATGGTTCCAAAAAGCATTGGCTGGATATAAAGAATATAAGGACTATTATATTTTCAAGAAATCGAAAGATGGAGAGCCCCCTACCAATTGGATTTCGAAATTCGGGGGCCCTGCATGGGAATATGTAGCGGAACATGATGAATACTTCCTTCACTTGTTCGATCGGACACAAGCTGATCTAAACTGGGAAAATCCCAGAGTAAGGCAGGAGATTTTCAATGTAGTAAACTTCTGGATGGATAAAGGTGTCAAAGGATTCCGTTTGGATGTCATCAATCTTATTTCGAAACCTGACATCTATGAAAATGACAAAGCTGGAGATGGACGATGTTTTTATACAGACGGTCCCAAGATTCACCAATTCCTCAAAGAGATGAATGAAGAAACTTTCGGGAAGGATGATGAGGTGCTGACAGTAGGGGAAATGTCATCGACGACCATTGACCATTGCATCAAATATTCATCTCCTGTTGAAAAGGAGTTGTCCATGGTATTCAGTTTCCATCATTTAAAGGTGGATTATAAGGACGGGGAAAAGTGGTCACTTGCAGATTTTGACTTCAGGCAGTTAAAGGAAATCTTAAGCAGCTGGCAATATGGGATGCAAGAAGGAAATGGGTGGAATGCCCTGTTCTGGTGCAATCATGACCAGCCGAGGATTGTATCCAGGTTCGGGAATGATCAAGAGTATCATAACGAATCTGCCAAGATGCTGGCAACAGCCATTCATATGCTTAGGGGAACCCCTTATATTTATCAAGGGGAGGAAATAGGGATGACCAACCCGAAGTTCAATGATATTGGACAATACCGGGATGTGGAATCGATTAATTATTATAATATTTTAAAAGAGGCAGGCAAGGATGAAAAGGAAATTATTGAAATCCTTCAAGCTAAATCCCGTGATAACTCGCGAACTCCCATGCAGTGGGAAAATACGGAGCATGCAGGCTTTACAAAAGGGACGCCATGGATTGCGGTGCCTGATCATGCTAAGAACATCAACGCTGAACACGCACTGATGGATCAGGATTCCATTTTTCATCATTACCAAAAACTTATATTCTTACGCAAGAAACATGATATCATTGCATATGGGGACTATCAGGAAATTCTTGGCGACCATGACGCTTTGTTCGCTTATATACGCAGTTATGAAAACGAGAAACTTTTGGTCATCAATAACTTTTATGCAAAAGAAGCTTCCTTCGAAATTCCAAAGGATATTGACCTATCCGGGTACAACCCGGAGCTCCTGCTCTCAAACTATATCGATTCGAAAGAACTTGTAGGTGATTTTATCCTCCGTCCCTATGAATCGGTTGTCTATTTGTTGAAAAAGGACGAGTAGCAGACTAAGAAAAATATATTGTGGTGATGAAATGAACAGCAAATATCTATCGCTATATGGTGATATCGTTTCAAAAATTGAAGAAGGAATCTTTCCGACAAATTCAAAGCTTCCTTCCGAAAGCAGCTTCATGGAAGAGTATGACATATCCAGGGATACTGTGAGAAAGTCCTTACAGTTGCTTGAACAAAATGGATATATCCATAAAATCAAAGGCAAGGGTTCATTTGTCTTGGACTTCAGCAAATTTAATTTTCCTGTAGCAGGGTTGATTTCCTATAAAGAAATGGTGGAAAAGTTGAATTTGCATTCCAAAACGATCATTCATAAGTTGGAGCTTGAGACCCCCGACTCAAATATGGCCAAGCTTCTAGACTTAACTGATGATGGTAAAGTATGGAAGGTTTTCCGGATTCGGCAAATCAATGGGAAGAAAATCATACTGGACAAAGACTATTTCAAAAGCGAGTTCGTAAACAACCTGACAAAGGAAATTTGTGAGGATTCGATTTATGGATATATCGAAAAGGAACTTGGGCTCCAGATTGGTTTTTCAAATAAGGAAATTACCGTGGAGCCATGCAGTGAAGAAGATAAACAATTATTGGACATTGAAGACTTCGATATGGTGGCAGTTGTGAAAAGTACGGTCCATTTAATCGATGGAAGCTTGTTTCAATATAGCGAATCCAGGCATAGACCCGATAAATTCAAGTTCACGGACTTTGCACGGAGAACTTGGTGAAGTCTACTAATATTTTTGAATGAGCGGGGAGAGGAGGAGAGTCAAACTTAGTTTGATTCTCCTTCCGCTTGTTTGGAGGTATGAGAAGCATTTAGTAAAACCACTCCGCCAATTATTAATACTAAGCCGCCTAATGTAGTGATACTAAATGGCTCATTCCATAAAAGCACGCCAATCAATGCTGTTAAAGCTGTGCCTATTCCTGACCAAATGGCGTATGCTAAGCTTAACGGAATTGTTTTAAGACATACAGATAAACTATAAAATGCTATACCAAATCCTATCATAACCCCAAATGTAGCGAATAAATGAGTGAAGCCTTCAGACAGCTTAAGCATGGTCGTACCAAATACTTCGCTTATGATTGAAATTCCTAAAGCTATGTATCCTTTCATATTGTTACCTCCGATTACTAAATTGTTAAGAAGTGCCTTCACTAGAGAGTTTCAATACAACCACTCCGCCAATGATCAGGACTAAACCTAAAAATTTTTTCAGGTTAAAGCTTTCTTTATAAATGATAACTCCCACTAAAGCAGTTAAAGCTGTGCCTATTCCCGACCAAATGGCATAAGCCGTTCCAAGCGGGATGGTTATTAGAGATAACGATAGGCAATAAAAAGCCAAACCCATCCCAATAACCACACCAATGGAAGGGAATAACCTTTTAAACCCGTTTGATACTTTTAACATCGAACTGCCAAACACTTCACTTAGGATGGCAATTGCCAAAAATGAATAAGGATTCAAGATGAACTCCTCCTAAATATTGATTACTATTTTTCAATCTCTTCCCTCAAGAATCTTAACATCTAAAGGACTCATATTAAACCCATCCAACCTATATTCAGTTACATATTTTCTGTCATGGAAGAAAATATCCAGTTACGCTCAATATTAGACTGAAAGTGATAAAATAAGCCGCTTCCTCCAACCTGATAGCAACATAAAAAGAGGGTTGAACAGGGATTTTGTCGAAAGATTCCTTTAACGATTAAATAGGAGTGACGGATTTCATGGAATTTTTAATAAACAAAGAATGCTTCAATAAGGCGATTTCAGATGTCAGCCATGCCGTTTCCATAAAAACGGCAATACCCATTTTATCAGGAATAAAGATAGTGGCTAATGACGATTGCTTAACCCTTCTTGGTAGTAATTCCGATATTGTCATTGAAAAGACCATTCCTTTAACGATTGATGGTGTATCAGGATTGGAGGTTTTTGAAAAGGGTACGGTTGTTTTATCAGCCAAATATTTAAGTGAAATCGTCAAAAAATTACCTGATGTCATTCATGTAAAGCTGAACGGAAATCGATCAGTTACTATTAAATCAAATGAAATAGTCATGAACCTAAATGGACTTCATTCCGGGGAATACCCAAGTCTTCCTCAAATAGATGGAGCTGGTTATTTTAATATCTCAAGTGTTGAATTATTGGAAATCATAAAACAGACTGCGTTTGCCGTGTCTAAAAACGAGACCAGACCTCTACTGACAGGAGTCAATTTGTCTATCAAGGAAAACAAGCTTACTTGTGTTGCAACGAATTCCCATCGTTTAGCGTTAAGAGAACTTCCGTTGGAATCGAAGGTGACTGGGTCTTTCATCATTCCAAGTAAAAGCCTAATTGAGTTAACCAAGTTATTTAATGATGAAGCGGATATCATACATATTTTCATTACAGAAAGCTATATTGTCTTTCAAACAAATCATATCTCACTTTTTTCAAGGCTAATTGAAGGTAATTATCCGAATGTATCAGAATTGCTGCCAAAAGAGTTGAAAACGATCATCACCGTGGATACCAAAACACTATTAAAGGGTATTGATAGGGCCTGCCTTTTTGCAAGTGACTGGAGAAATAACAATGTACTTATAGAAATCCTAGATAAAAGTAAGTTAAGGATATCTTCTAATTCATCGGAATTAGGGAAAATAGAAGAAACGCAAAGCATCAAGTCAATCAGAGGTGAGGCGGGGTTAAGTGTATCACTGGATGGAAGTTTTTTATTGGATGCCTTAAAAGCGATAAAAGAAAACGAGGTAAAGCTAAGTTTTGGCGGTCCAATGAGACCTGTCTTAATCGAGCCAAGCGATAATTCCTCCTATCGTCATCTTATATCACCAGTGAGAACATACTGAGGAACAAAGCCTAAGAAACGAATAACGGGGGGAACGGCAACAGCCTATTACTTCAGGTGGAAGATATGGTAACGGTCAATCACCAAGAAAAAGAGATCCTGTAAAATCTGGACCCATTATATTCAAAGTGATAGGAAAAAGGGTCTTAATTCTTGGTGTAAGGCCGGCAACTTGATTTCGAAGGTAAAGGTAGAACCTTTCATCTAGCCAAATACATCCGTCCATCCATTGAATGGAAAAACCTGTCGACAGTCTGAAGAACCTCTGTAAAGACATAATTTATTTTAAGAGATACCTCGATAGAATATATGATATTCATGTGATCCAACAATAGCAAAATACTCACTATTCGTTTGTTAGTAGGATTTATTTCTCCTATGTCCAGTTAGGAACGCTCCAAGAAGAGATACCTTGACCGCCAATTTTTTTTCCTAAGAACTGGGCGCCTATTGGTGCTGCAATGAGGCTGGCTGGGATTTTCACTTATTGGCGTAAGAAGTGGAAATGTGCATCCAACTGCAAAAATTTCATATACGATGGCAATAATTCTTTTCCTTTTAGATCTTGAGATAGAGAAGGCTCAACTGCTAAACGCAAGTAGGGATTAAGGTGAGGTTTTTCCGGAAGCAGTTGCGCTTCACGTGTTTTTTTTCAGTGTCCCCAGTTGATCTAAAGTAATCATTTCAAGTTGATCTCGCTGAATAGAATCATGTATAGAAAGCATCCTCATTAATACTTCTATTTTAAAACAAAAATGAATCTAGGCAAAAGTGTTCTATCTAAAAGGTAAGACAAAGTTGATTGGAACGGAAGGTACGAGACTCCTGCGGGAAAAGCGCGTCTAGGGGAGACCCCGCAGGCGAAAGCCGAGGAGGCTCCCCGACCGCCCGCGGAAAGCGAGTGCCCTACGTTCCAATCAACGTCCAAATTGTACAAGCCATAAAAATAGACAAACTCGATTTTCATCGAGTTTGTCCACAATCTGAAGGGATCTTCTGTATGAAGACCCCTTATTACTACTTATTCAACTAAAGACCCTTAAATCAAAGCTTAACAAAAGTTTTTGGTTAATCCGGCATGATTATATGGCTCCGTTTTAAGGTATACCCAACTGTGAAGATCAACGGAATATCATCCATATTGGTGTTTAAACAATGTTCTCTAGTGTAGCAACCCTTCATAACACGTATTTCGAATGTACAAAATCAAACCGTGCAGGAAGGAAAGGGTCACGCTTTTAGGTTGTACAGCTCATGATCCTTATCCCGCTTTCAAGAAGGAAGGATCGTGTTTTATCGTGCTTGAACTCACATATTCAACTATTACATATGCAAGGACATTAAGAAGATTCTCTCCGTAATATTTTTTTCGCTCATTAACCGTTTCCGATACCTTTTTCACTTGGCTGACGTTATCCTATGAAAATAGGATTCCTAATAATAAGTACAATTCATAGATAGCGTTAAGAAAGCCCGCGGCAGACAAGTTTGGCTTTCGGGTAAGCCGTAAGCGTTTCATCAGAAGCTCCATCCGCTTTTATAAAATTAATGTTCCTTCATTTAGGCAAGTTGTCTGTGATCCATTGCCAGCAGCTTGTGGTGGCGAAGCGTTTGAAGTAACTAAAGTAGGTTTGGTGGAACTGATGTTTTGGAATAAATTTATCAGATAGTGGCTAGGATTGTACTTTTGGAATGTGGACGTTGCTTGATTGTAATATAGTATAGGCAGGGGGGATAATTATGTATGTAAGTCAATCCAGTGATCATGAAGTAATTGCAAAATTAAATCGAGATGTTCACAATCTGCATGCAAAACTATATCCTAAGTATTTTAAGGAATATAATTATAATACAATGAAAGAAACTTTTAAAAATTTGGTTGAAAATGATAATTTTGTTTTTCTAGTTTTAAAAGAACATGAAGTGCCAATTGGTTATGCATGGATTGAAATTAAAAACTATCCTGAAAGTGCTTTTAAAAATGAGTATAAATCAGTATATGTGCATCAGCTTAGTATCGTTGAAGGTCAAACCCATAAAGGTTACGGTAAAAAACTAATGAATGAGGTCTATGATATTGCTAAAAAGAATGATATAGATTTAATTGAACTGGATTATTGGTTTGAAAACATGGCAGCAAAAGAGTTTTATAAGAAACAAAATTTTAAAAAGTATAGGGAGTTTGCATTCAGACAGTTGTAAATCCTTTGTAACTCAATTCAAGAGGTTGAAGGAATTAATAAAAACCCCGATTCGGGGTTTTTTTAATTAATATCTTAACATTCTCCTCGAATAACTGGGGGGTTGAGGTACTCCACAAACAAAACTTTGGGAATAACACTCTTTTACGATACTTCGGGTATGCGGTATATAGGTGTTGAAGTGTTTATTCACGGTTGTTGTATGTGTCGGGTGAAAAACCGGAATAACAGTGTTAATGACATTGGTTTTAACATATTGCTTGGTCGGGGAGGTTTGAGATGGATTATATTGAGTGGGCATTCTGTGAGGTGGGCAATATTGTGGTGGACATTGACCGCCTTTCGGATGCCCCCAGGGCTTATTATACATGTAAACACCTCCTGGGATTTTTTTGAAAGTCATTATTAGTTTATGAAAATAAATGATAAAGGGACTGGTATAAATGCCTTTATCAAAAATTACGGGCATATCAGATCCTTCAATCATTTTCAAAAAAAATGAATAAACATTAATTTACCGAATTCGGTAAATGGCTTCACGAACAAATGACTTGTGTCTTTTCCGCCAGTTATTTTCCTTGCTTTTTTCCAAGCCCCATTCGGGAAATGTAGATAACCGTAATGCGGCAAATAATTGCCAGAAGGGTAGGTTAGTAAAATTCACCTCCGGCATCATGAATTTATATTGATTGGTGAAGTCATTCATCGCTAGCATTCCAAAATGATATAAAATTTCGAGTTGACTATTGGCAAAGTCAGTCAAAGGGTCCCCTAAACCTGAGTCTTCCCAATCAATTATGGAAACTAGTTTATCCTCTTTCCATAATATATTTCCTGGCCAATAATCACCATGAAGGATCACTTCCTTATTCATGGAGGTTAGGGGCATGGAGGATTTCAGCAAATCTCTAATCAAGCTCAAATTTAATGTTTCGTCCAGGATTACCCTATCTTTATTATTTAACATTTCGACATATGTATTTTCCAGTTTTGGCATGAATGATAAAGATAGATCTGCACAATTAACACGATGGATTTTTGCTAGATTGATTGCCAATTGCAAGATATAATCATTAAGATTTGAGGGGGTGAGTTCTGACTTACCCTCAATAAACTCGATAAGTATGCATGGCTTGGAAAATATCTCGCAGGATTGCTCAAAGTAATATGGCATTGGTACAGGCAAACCGGCAGTTTTCAATATCCCTAAGAGCTTGTGTTCATATGAAGCAATATTTGGATTCCGTTTCAAGTCATTATCACCATGCTGACGAACGATCATTTTTACGATACGCCCTGACGATTGTAGTATTTCCAGTCCTGTCACATTTGCAGAAATTCCGCCCATTAATTCCCATGCGCGAATTAGCTTGTTTCCTTGATCCAACTTTTTAACTAATTGTTCAAACTTATCATATTCATTTATCATACGATCTCTCCTTTTAAAATCCTGTAAAATGTTTAGGAATGAAAGTTCACATTATCATTTTCTATAGCTTTCGTAAAAAATTCAAAGAATCCATTTAGCAATTTTTATAAATGAAACCAATAGCTTGTTACACACGTAAATTAATCTAAACAAAGTGAGGTGTGCTGACATTGAAAATAGAAAAATATAAGGTGGAAACTACGAAAGGGACGCTACAATATAATATTAGTGGAAACGGCAAACCAAATATAGTTTTGATTAACGGCGGTTCTGGCCCGGTAGAGGGTTGGATGAAAATACTGCCGGCAATTTCGGAGTCATCATCAGTATTTTCCTATAATCGTTTTGGTGTTGCTGGCAGCGATAAACCTAAGGTAAGCCAAGACGGGTTGAATATTGTTAACACTTTACGTGAAGCATTAACAAGCGTGGGATTTGAAACTCCATTCTTATTGGTTGGACATTCGCTAGGCGGCCTATATGCTAATTTATATGCTCGCCTTTACCCAAATGAAGTAGCGGGAATTGTTTTTTTAGAATCCAGTACCACGAAAGATATCAGCCTTAATGAATATCAAGGCAAGGCAGTAAAAACCATTAATAAAATGTTCAAAGTGTTTGATTCCTTGTCTTCACATAAACAATTCAATGAAGTAAACTTTGTGGAAAAAACGATTAATCAAATCCATCAAACTGATACATTTCCCGAAATACCTGTATTTGTCATTACTGGTGGACAAGAAAATCGAATGATGCCAGAGGAAGCTCGAAAAAAACGACTTGAAAATCAATTGGAATTACTTTCATTGACAAGAAACAGTAAACACATTGTCGCTGAAAAGAGTGGACATTTTCCGCAATTATCAGAACCGACTATAGTGATTGACTCAATTAAAGAGTGCGCAGAAGCGATAAATAAAACAAACCAAAAACCGATAAATTTGTGTTAATGTTGACTTTTTTTAATATCTGTCAATCTTCTTGTTCCTTTGATTATAGATTGCTTATTCTCCAAAAATTCCTGATGCGAAAGTGAAAAAATAGAAAAAGTCTTTTTCAAAGAATTCCCGTCCATTGGGCGAATATCATCAAATAATGCCACTACACCTTTAGGGGGTGTATTTTTTTTTGAGAACGGCCGAATTTCTTTAATCCGATAGTTATGTGTACAAGCATTTGTTAATACGTAACATAAGATTAATAGAGGTGATAGAAATGGTGAAAGTATTTATTGATCCCGGTCATGGCGGTACGGATCCAGGCTCGGTCGGGAATGGATTGAGAGAGAAGGATTTAACTTTATCCATTGCAACTCGAATCAAAGACATCTTATTGATAGAATATAATAACGTTTCTGTGAAAATGAGCAGGACCCAAGATACCTACCCCTCCTTAAACGATCGTACGAATGCAGCGAACGCGTGGGGAGCTGACTTTTTTCTCTCCATCCACATTAATGCCGGCGGCGGAACTGGGTACGAGGATTACATTTATACGTCCACTAACCAGATAACGAAAACGTATCAAGATCATATTCATTCAGAGGTCATGAAGCTTATCAACATCCAGGACAGAGGACAAAAAACAGGAGATTTATATGTACTCCGTGAAACGGACATGCCTGCACTCCTGACTGAAATTGGATTTATCGATAATGTAAATGACGCAGCAAAGTTGAAAACGTCATCCTTTATCGAATCACTGGCTCGCGGACATGTAAACGGTTTAGTTAAATGCTTCAATCTAACTAAGAAAAGTACAGCTGTATACCACACTGTCGTTAGTGGGGATACAGTATATTCCTTAAGCAATTCTTATGGCAGTACGGTTCAGCAAATTAAAGATTGGAACGGTCTTGACAGTCAGTACACCATTACGGTTAACCAGAAATTGCGGGTGAAATGAATAATTAATAATTATATATAATTTCCAGAAGCACACCACGCAGTAAGCCCTTCTCAAAAAGAGAGGGGCCTTTTTGATTCAGGAATATGCATGTAATGAAAAACTGTACATTCTGCCGTCCTGATTCGGTTCTTCGATAAAAGGGGAAGGAATGCAAGGGGAAAATAATTTACACAGTAGGCCAAAGTGGACTTGGGCAATTGGGAGTCACTTTCTGTGAGTATATATAATCGCATTATTCAGGAAGTAAGCCTCTGACGGGATTCGAACCCGCACTCCTTTCGTAAGCATAGGCTAGGGGAGAACACGCTTCCCTACGGATTTTCACCGGCAGGAATTCCACCTGCCTCAGCGTAATTGCTTTTCGGTGCTTCTGAAACCCTTACCTTGCGACCCGGTGGCTACAATGTTTTCCGGCGCTCTTCCCTTCTAGAGCTACAGAGGCAAATGCTTATCATCAATTATAAGATTCTTATAGGGGGTTGTGAACCGCATTATAAAAATATGATAATTTTATTGCTCGATATAAACAATTTTATTCATTTGCATGAAAGGAAAATATACTAAAAATGGCCCCTACTAAAGTTTCCAAATACATTACCTCAATGAAATAAGTAATCTGGGGATAACGGATATGATATTTTAAATCGCCGATTGATAATTGCAGGTGATCAATAGCGACTCCGGTTAGTTTTCCTTTTAATGATTCCTTCATTGTTACGATACTGATCGTTTTACCTAAATTCAATTAGATGGTCAAAGAAAACTGGTTCTGTGGGAATTGTATAAGTCGGTGATAAAGTTTTCATCGTTTGCGGAAACTTGCTCGTATACGCATAATGACCTGGCGGTAATACGTTATCTTGGCTTCCATATGGATAATTTTGCATGAATTATTCCACTCCTTTACTAATGTAAGGTATGCCTTTTTTTTATGGGCTGACACAAATTAAAAGGATTTTATGTAAAGACAAATAAAAGAACAATACTAAAAAGCACAAACCATGATGGCTTGTACCTTAAATGCAACAGCATTAAGTTGATAAAAACTGTAAGCATTGAATCTATGTATGGCTGCTCATTATTCATTTATTTTACTTTCTTTCCGTATGAAACCCTCGAGTTGGATATTAATCGTATATTTTAATGGCTTGAACCACTTTTCCTAAAATACGGACTCTATCATTTTTTATGTTGTAGGTTTTTTCTTCATAAAAAGGATCCGTGCTGCAGGGAGTGAGTATGATGTTTTCTTCATTGATTCTCACTTTTTTGACCGTAGCATCGTGTCCATTTACCAAGACCACTCCAATTTTCCCGTTATCAAGGTATGTAGTTTTTTCAACGAGAATCAATGATCCGTCTCTGAATTCTTTATTCATGCTATTGCCATTCACTCTAAGGAAAAAATATTCTTTATCCGATTTAAGCATCGAATTTAATGTCGGCATATAGGCTTCTATATATTCGTTGGTGAAATTAGGCTCTCCAGCAGGGATATTTCCGTAGACACCAATTAATCTTACATTCTTTTCATTTAGGAATTCCATTCCAGGATTATTTCTAACGATAGGGGCTCCTTCAATGAGGTGGGATAGCGGTATTTCAAAACAAGTGGACATCATGCTCAATTTATCCATTAAAGGTTTATTCCGTCCGGATTCCCAAGCTGATACTGCCGTAGGAGCTACTTTTAATACATTTGCCAAATCTTCTTGTGTCATTTTTCTTTCTTTTCTTAACATTTTAATCCGTTCACCAATGTGCATATTTCTTCACCTCTTACTTGAATATACACTATGAGTGAAAGTGAGTAAATGTAAAGTGCGTGAATTTTGCGAAAAATTGTTGGTAACTATACTTCAAGTGTGATATTATTTTTTTAGATAGGTGGTGACAAGATATGACAAGCGTTAAGTTCACACTTAAACAAGCCAGGAAGTATAAAGGATTAACTCAAGATGAAATGGCTAAAGTGCTGAAGATGGCCAAGAGGACTTACATTGACTATGAGCAATATAAGATTCCTTTGCGAATCGATAAGGCTTATTTATTTGCTGAATGTGTAGGGTTCTCGATTGACGATATCATTTTTTTTGACCCTGACCTACACTTCAAATGTAGTTGAAAGTTCAATTGTACCAGCATTTCCTCAACAGAGTGGCCATTTGAATCCATAAAATCCTGACTTCCATAGGATAAGATTCAAGTAACGATGAAAGAAGGGGAACAAAGAGGAAAGGGAAATTAATTTTTTTGAAGTTGAATAGGAGCTGCTGACATTAGAACATTTGTAAAATACCTGTATGTAGTAAAAGGTGTACAAATCCAAACTTCTTGTGCAAATATACGATTGCTACAGAGATTCCAAAAATGACAGCCAATTGCTGTGAAAGAAAATTATTTACTTAATGTATAGGGCGGACTTCTAAACACCATGAATAGGAGCAAATGGACAATGGCAAATTCGAAGGAAAAGTTAATCTGGATGAACAAGCCCTTATCCTATGCAGGATAAGGGCTTGTTCTCTATTTTCGTGAATTGGCAGCATGTTTTACTCCCAAAATACGTCTTCATAAAATGAAAAAGACCTCATACCTAAATGAATGGAAGGCAAATCTTCATACTTTTTCTCCATTATCAATAAAACTTCTTCTAGTTTTTTTCTCCCATCTTTATGAAGATAGCAGGTAATGGTATGCAAAAGTACAATTATATATTAATGAAGGCTAAAGAAGGAGGGCATTGATAATTGGATGAGTTCAAAAAAATTCCAGATGATATTGGAGGAGATAACCCTTGAAAAGGAATGTAATCAATTATATCGTTTTTCTTGTCCTCATTCTAACCATATTAATTATGGCAAAGCCAGACATTTCCTCAGCAGGAAAATTGAAACCGCCCTCCGAAACTTTCAGTCCAGGGGATTGGTTTCTTGGAAGTATTCCTCCCAATCTTGATACAAACAAACCACCGATCGTGTTTGTACAAGGGAAAAACGGCAGTTCAACCAGCTGGTATGGTGAAACGGAATATCATGGCGTCAATGATATGTATACCAAAGCGTATGAAGCAGGCTACCAAACGGTTTTTGTTCAGCTTCATGATTCAGCTGGAAATGGATCAGTGAGCCAATATGCCAATGGAAGGCTTTTAGCTCAAATGCTTTCAGAAATCAGTAACCATTTCGGGGGCGAAAAAGTAAATATTATAGCTCACAGCAAAGGGGGCCCAGACACCCAAGCGGCTCTAGTCCACTATGGAGCACACCAATATGTTGGAAGGGTGATCACTTTAGCTTCCCCTCATCATGGTTCTCACCTAGCTGATTTGGCTTATAGCTGGTATGCGGGCTGGCTTGGTTCCTTATTAGGTCAAAAAGATGAGGGAACTTATTCTTTACAAGTTGGTAAAATGGCTGAATTTCGTTCTATCACGGATAACCATGTTAACTCTCGTAAAAACTTGTATTTCACTGTGGCAGGTATGAACAGAGGCCCGGTACTATCAGCCTTATCAATGGGGGGACAATATTTATCATCATATGGGGAAAATGATGGACTGGTGAATGTATGGAGTACAAAAATACCCTATGCAACACATTTATTTACGGATCCCAACTTTGATCACGACAATATTCGAGTTGGCTCAGCTGTATTTTCAAGAATTGAACCCTATTTAAGAAGCACATCCACCGCTGGGATTCCTGCATATCATGTCAATTATAAGGAACGAGTTGAAGATGATGTCATTACAACCGCACTCGCTCAAACCGTTCTGGGTGATGTCCTGAAACAAAATGTCTGGGTCGAACAAAGCTTCCATGTAAATGAAGCGGCCCCAGGTAATATAAGCATATATACAGCCTCAAATGATGTCGAGGTTGAATTGATTTCTCCATCCAATAAAAAGTATTCACCTTCCTTAGAGGTTCATTCAGCCAAAAATGAAACTTCTTTTTTTAATGGTGCAACCATCCAATCATTCTATAGAAATAACCTTGAAATTGGTGACTGGAAGGTACGAATGAAGACTAAATCGCCAAAAGACGCCTACCTGTTCACAGCACAATTTAACGAAAAGAACCCCATTACATTAAGTATGGCCGGTAAAGTTAAGCAAAAAGATGCAAAATTTTTAATAAAGAATCCAATGAATGATAAAAAAAGGCCAATCAGCACAACATTTTTGGTTCATCTGCTAGATGAAACCGGTAAAGAAATTAGTGGGAAAAACTCAATTAAGGCAATGGATACTGAAAATTTTACTGGCACCCTTCCAGAAGTACCTAAGTCAGGTGTTTATAATGTAACAATAGATGTTAAGGAAAAAAATGTGGATGGTACTGAAAGAACCCGGACTCTGATTCGTTCGGTCTATATTGAGAAATAGCGAAATGCCTTCTCTTAGTTGAGGAGGTATTTTTTTGGATGAAATATGAGGTAGGTGCGAAATGGTACGGGTAACTAGGGAGATGGTAATTCCGCCAATGGAAACAGCCGTAATCCCTTATAAAAGTATTAATTCAACGGGTGTTAGGTGGATATATTTAGGAGTGAGTTCCCTGGAAATAAAGATTTATGCTTGGTAATGAGAGATCTAATGAGCAAGGAAACATTCATTAAGCAAATTGCTCCTTATGCCCAGAAAATTAAACAGGACATATTGGTGGAATGACTTGGTCGATCTAACCTTATTTAAGTGAACCAAAGGTTAAGAGTGAAATTAATTGTAAAGGGGGGATTTTAAACCCTCTTTTTTTATTTCAATGAGCTTTCTTCCAAAGAGTACATATTACCAGAAAGGCGATGGTATAACTTTCATCCGTTATAAAGGATGTTTAATTTCCCCTGAAACTAGATTCTATTAAAAAATATTTCAATATCTACTCTTCCAAATGCATATTGAGAGAATACCGGACATAAATTAAACAAACAAAAAAAGCGCGGGAAGCGCTTTTAGTGTATTTGTCTATATAAGCCTATTACTTTTCCAAGTATCGAAACATCTCGTAAAATAATTGGTTCCATATTTGAGTTCTCAGGCTGAAGCCTTATGTAATCCGGTTCCTTAAAGAATCGTTTTACAGTGGCTTCATCATCTTCCGTCATCGCCACGACGATATCTCCATTATTGGCACTGCTTTGTTGTTTCACGATGACATAATCTCCATCATGAATTCCTGCTTCAATCATACTTTCACCCATGATTTCCAACATGAATACATGGTCATCATGTGGAACCATGCTTTCGGGAAGCGGAAAGTATTCTTCAATGTTCTCAATAGCCGTTATCGGCATGCCCGCTGTTACTTTTCCAAGTAACGGCACGTTCACGACATTGGCTTTGGGAATATTGTTCGCTTCCTCCAAATTCATTATTTCAATGGCCCTTGGCTTGGTTGGGTCACGTCTAATAAGGCCTTTACTTTCCAGGCGGGATAAATGTCCGTGTACTGTTGAACTTGATGCAAGTCCCACTGCTTCGCCAATCTCCCGTACGGAAGGCGGATACCCTTTTTGGCGGACCTCTTCTTTAATGAAATCAAGAATATCTTGCTGCCGTTTTGATAGTTTTGTCATTTGTGCACCTCTTCCCCAATGTTCTTTGCTACATTATAGCATGGCCCCCATCTCTATACAAACATAAGTTCGAATTTTGTTGTTGACTGAAACAAACGTTCGTATTATAATTTGATCATAACATACGAACGAACATTCGCTTTGGAGGGATTATTATGAAAAAATTATACAAAAATTATATTTATACGATTCTATTAGCGGGATCAGTATTCATCTTTTCAATTTTATTCTCTTGTACATTGAACAATGATCAAAAAAAGGATTTCCTTTCTATAGAAGTAAGCGAAGGTGACACCCTATGGGGAATTGCCGAAGAATATGAAGAAACAAATTTGACAAAAAAAGAATTCATTGGTTGGATAGAAGAGAATAATGGAGTCAGTGCGGATTCGATAAAACCTGGACAAGTCATTGTCATACCGGTTAAAGGGGAAGAACTTGTCCAGAATTTGGCCAGTGAGCAGTAAGTAGTAAAGGTAGGGTATTATGAAGGCGGTAATCTATTGTAGGGTCAGCACCGAAAAAGAGTCACAGGAAACATCATTGGCAAGGCAGGAAGATGAATTAGTCAAATTGGCTGAAAAGATGGATGTGGAAGTTGTCTCCATTATAAAAGAACAGGCAAGTGGTTATGAGTTGAATCGGGATGGCATTTTTGACATGCTCGAACTATTTAAAACCAAAGAAGCTGAAGTCCTATTAATCCAGGACGAAACAAGACTGGGAAGAGGGAATGCCAAAATAGCCCTTTTCCATGTCATCCTTAAAGAAGATGTGAAAATTTATACGCTCTCACACGATGGGGAGCTGGAGTTATCGGATTCGGATGCCATGGTAATCCAGATAGTGGGCATTGTAGAAGAATATCAAAGGAAACTACATAATCTTAAAATAAAGCGCGGAATGATGAGAGCCGTTGAAAAAGGGTACCGTCCTCAAAAAAATCTTCACAACCAAAGGAATTCCACTGGAAGGGACCGTATGGAGATTCCTATTGAAGAAATTATTAAACTGCGTGCCAATGGGTTGACATTCTCAGAAATCGCAGCCACATTAAGGGGCTTTGGATACAATGTATCTAAGGCTACTGTGAACAGGCGTTTTCTCGAACATCAAATGAATACAAAGGAAAGTAAATCATAGAACTTGTAATTTCGCTTTTTTTTTAATACCATGACAATATCCACAGATTATGAAGGAGCGGAATTATGTTATCAAAAGAAAAAATAGCCCGTATAAATGTACTTTCTAAAAAGGCAAAGGCTGAAGGCTTGACGGAAGTTGAAGCGAAAGAGCAAACCCAATTGAGAAGTGAGTATTTGGAAACATTCAGAAAATCCATGTCCGACACGTTGGAGCATGTGAAAGTCGTGGATCCAGAGGGTAATGACGTCACTCCTCAAAAGATAAAAAATATAAAAGAAAAACGAAATTTACATTAATGCTTGGATTCCTCTGATGGAACATTCCATTTGAGTATTCTTTGGCATTTTGGAGTAAAAAGAGAGTGCATTCATGTATGTATTCTCCTATTTAGTTTAATCTAAATAGGGGCTTCTCTTATTTCTAGAAAATTTTAATATTGAGGCAGTAAATAGTGATTTTAGTTGTGATATTATGCTTGTCACTATAATATAAAGAGGTACATTACAGGAAGGGATGTTTTTACAATATGTTAGATAAATTAGATGCACTTTCTATCAATACGATTCGTACATTATCAATTGATGCAATTGAAAAGGCTAATTCCGGCCATCCAGGTATGCCAATGGGGGCAGCGCCAATGGCGTATAAACTATGGACCGAATATATGAACCATAACCCGAAAAATCCAGATTGGTTTAATAGAGATCGCTTTGTTCTTTCAGCTGGACATGGTTCTATGCTGTTATACAGCCTTCTTCATTTATCGGGCTATGGCTTATCTATCGATGATTTGAAAAGCTTCCGTCAATGGGGCAGTAAAACTCCAGGACATCCTGAATTCGGACATACGGCTGGTGTAGATGCAACTACCGGGCCGCTTGGACAAGGTATCGCAATGGCAGTCGGAATGGCAATGGCTGAACGTCACTTGGCAGAAAGCTATAACCGCGATTCTTATAATGTGGTCGATCATTATACATATAGCATTTGTGGAGATGGAGATTTAATGGAAGGTGTTTCTGCAGAAGCCGCTTCATTAGCTGGACATCTACAACTCGGAAGACTTGTTGTTTTATATGATTCTAATGATATTTCCCTTGACGGCGACTTAAGTCAATCATTTAGTGAAAGCGTAGCAGACCGGTTCAAATCTTATGGATGGCAATATATCCGCGTTGAGGATGGCAATGATCTTCAGGAAATTGCTAAAGCGATTGAAGAAGCAAAAACCGACGAAGCACGCCCAACATTAATCGAAGTGAAAACGGTTATCGGTTACGGTTCACCAAATCGTTCAGGTAAATCTGCCGTTCACGGCGCTCCGCTTGGTGCAGATGAGCTGAAATTGACAAAAGAAGCATATAAATGGACATTCGAAGAGGACTTCCATGTACCTGAAGAAGTGTATTCACACTTCAATGAAGCTGTTGTTGATGCAGGAGCTCAAAAAGAAGAAGCTTGGAATGAATTGTTTAAAAATTACAAAGAAGCACATCCTGAGTTAGCACAGCAATTGGAGCTTGCCATCAAAGGTGAACTGCCTGCTGAATGGGATCAGGAAATTCCAGTCTATGAAGAAGGTAAGACATTAGCTTCCCGTGCTTCAAGTGGGGAAGTACTGAATGCAATCGCCAAAAAGGTCCCTAGCTTCATTGGGGGTTCTGCAGATTTAGCCGGGTCTAATAATACTGCCATCAAAGGTGAGACAGATCTATTACCAGGTAATTACAGTGGCCGTAATATATGGTTCGGTGTACGTGAATTCGCTATGGGTGCGGCTTTAAATGGAATGGCACTTCATGGCGGCTTAAAAGTATATGGAGGAACATTCTTCGTATTCTCTGATTATCTTCGTCCTGCCATAAGAATGGCAGCACTGATGGGACTGCCTGTTAACTATGTGTTCACCCATGACAGCATTGCTGTAGGGGAAGACGGACCGACTCATGAGCCAATCGAACAATTGGCATCATTGCGCGCAATGCCTAACCTTGGAGTAATCCGTCCAGCTGATGGCAATGAAACGGCAGCAGCCTGGAAAGTGGCTATGGAGTCTACAAATAAACCAACTGCTCTTGTACTGACTCGTCAAGGATTGCCAACAATAAAGGGCACTTCCGAAACTGCGTATGAAGGTGTTTCAAAAGGTGCTTACATCATCTCTGCTTCTAAGAAAGAAGTAGCCGATGCATTACTTCTTGCGACTGGTTCCGAAGTGAACTTGGCTGTGGAAGCACAGAATGCTTTAGCGAACGAAGGAATTGATGTTGCGGTAATCAGCATGCCATCATGGGACCGATTTGAAACTCAATCAAAAGAATATAAACAAAGCGTAATCAATCCGGCAGTGAAAAAACGTCTAGCTATCGAAGTGGCTTCACCGTTTGGCTGGGATCGTTATGCAGGTGATGAGGGTGAAATATTGGCCATCAATCATTTTGGAGCTTCTGCACCAGGCGGTAAAATCATGGAGGAATTCGGTTTCACTGTAGAAAATGTAGTTGCCCGTGTGAAAGAAATGCTTAAATAACAGTAATGCGGAACTGACACCAACTAGATTGGTGTCAGTTTTTTTATCAAAAAATCCTATATATATATTGAATGTGCTTCTATACTAAAGGAAATCTTCCATTCGACAAAAAAAGAAGAAAATTTCTCCAGCAAACAACATATCTTTTTAGTTTGTCAATATATAATGAGAATAAATAAATTTCGTTTAAATGTGTCAGTTAAAGGGGAAAGTCATCAATAGTGGAAAATAGTGGACAGGTTGCTGGTGGTTAGATGTTTTCGTGACCAAAATAGGAAAGCTAGGAGGCATTGGCTGATGAGAACCTATCAAATTTATTTAATCGAAGATGAATTTGCCCATCATTATTATGGAAGAGAAAAGCTATTTTTCAATTTGTTTTTGGAATATATTCAAGCAAGGGGCAGACTGAAGAGTATTTTGCAAAAACAAATCGAATATGTCACCAAAAAAGTCCCGATTATCCAGTTGCAGTTTGCTATTGAACAACGTTTGCAAAAAAAGATGAATTATTGGACTCAAAATGGAAAATACTATTTAGAAAAAACAAACGGATCAAGTAAAGCCGTTTTAATCATTCAGAATGATTCCATTACTCTTGAAGCTGAAGGAGACTATGAAGCGGAGACGGCTTTCTTTGAAAGTATTCGAAAATATGAAGCGAGTTTTCTGGCCATTGATTTTGAACATGAAAAATACGGTTGGTTAAAACCGATAAAAGAAAGAAAATTTGTCTAAATGGGGGACTTTTCGGTAGCGGGTATTGTATAATAACCTTTGGTCTAGTACACTGATGTTAGACAACATGAAGGAGGAAATAGTATGTGGGTTTACATTCTAGTTGGCGTACTGGCATTGATTGCTGGAGTAGTGCTGGGATTTTTCATCGCTCGTAAATACATGATGGATTACTTAAAGAAAAATCCGCCAATTAACGAACAAATGTTGAAAATGATGATGATGCAAATGGGTATGAAACCATCCCAAAAGAAAATTAATCAAATGATGAGCGCCATGAATAAACAACAAACAAAATAAGATAGCATGAAACCTTGATATATCAATGTTCTTGGAAGATTGGATGCAAAATTTTATATAATATCGAAATGGATTTAGTCTGAATCCTTCCACCGATTTTATATAAAATTTTGGTTTATCTTTCATTTTTGTTTCTTAAGCCACTTTTTCTGAATGAATGATTCAGAAAAGGTGGTTTTTGTTTTGGAATGGTAAGGTAAGTCCTCAATCTATGTGAGGGCTTTTTTATTTGGAAAGTAAATACGCCAAAAAATTATACTTGTCCACACTTTCTATCAAAAGATGCATATACAGTATTAAGGAGGGTGGTTAGAATGATAAATGATTTTGTAAAAAAATGTAAGTTTTGTTTTCCTATGTGTGAACTTAAATTTGAACACAAATGTAAATTTAAAGATAACAAATGGGAATCAAAATTCAAATTGAAATCTAAATGTAAAAAATAATAAATCTTTTCTATTAATCTTTTTATTTAAGCACTAAACAATAATGAGTTAGTGAATATAAAATTGATTAAAGTAATCATCCGAGTAATCGGGTGTTTTTTATTTGAATGTTTGTAAATAAAAAAACATTCATGAAGAAAGAATGGATTTGTTGTCAATTTAGTGTATCTATAATTAATGATTAAATATTATCACCGAGTCTGTCTTTAAGGCTCTTTAACTTGGGCAATAATAAAAGCGTAAAGTGGGGATTTCACTGCAATAATAAATCGATCAAATATAGTGGAGGAAGCTGTTGAGGTTTTTGAGTTGACTTTTCCAACTGTAAATATTAAAATTACAGTAATCTCCTTGAGGAGGATACGTAAAGTGAATAGTGATTTTACAATAGCTGTGCATAGTTTGGTCTATTTAGCTTATCTACCAGATCATATGGCAAGCAGTGAGTCCATCGCAGAAAACGTTTGTACAAACTCGGCTAGGATTCGGAAAATGATGAGCAGCTTAAGAAAAAAGGGATTTGTTAAGACTAAAGAAGGTGTGGGCGGAGGCTATATTCTAGACTGTAACCCTGAAGAGGTAAGTTTGGCGGATATTTATATAGCGGTTTCACATGGAACCTTGAAACCAAAGTGGTGTACAGGTGATCCGGAGAAAAAATGTGTCATATCTTCAAATACCCAGGTAGTCATGGATCAAATATTTGATGAAGCTGAATTATATTTCGAAAAATATTTAGAAGATATAACTCTCAGCACATTTTTGGAAAAAATTAAACAATGTCCGTGATATTGATTTAGTTTTTTCTTTGCACAAAATGTATATTTTATTAATACAGTTAATAACTATAGTTTTAATTTTAAATGAACGGGGTGCTAAGGAAATGGTTGAAAACAATCTGTTCAAAAATGGGGATTGGGTACAGGGAAAATCAAGAGATGGGGAACTTATCCATGGTTTCATTGAAACCGTAAGCGATAATCGAGAAATCGTTAAAGTGAATGTAGTTGAAAGTGACAATGAAAAAGCGGTTGGGAAATCGATTTGGATTCCGAGTAAATGGACTGAAAAACTGCCGGATCTAGAAATCAGTAACGAAGCTCATCTTTTGGCCTTAATTGATTTGGCTTTACTTTCTAAAGATGAAACATGGTTTATGGAGTTATCCGGTAAATTGGAATCCATCAAAATCCACCCGAAAATAACTGCCCGGAAATTAGAGGTTCAAATCCCGGGAAATAGAATCGCAAAACTTGATTTTAAATAAATGTGAGTAAAGATCATAAATATTTCGGATAATACAAGGAGGAAATGATCATGACAATAGAACATGTTACAGATGAAAATTTTGCTAGTGAAATCAAGGAAGGCTTAGTATTGGTTGATTTTTGGGCCCCATGGTGCGGTCCGTGTAAAATGATTGCCCCAGTTCTTAATGAAATCGATGAGGAAATGGGTAATCAGGTTAAGATCGTTAAACTTAATGTGGATGAAAATTCAGATACGGTGAGCGAATATGGAGTGATGGGAATTCCAGCTCTTATTCTATTCAAGGATGGAGAAAAGGTAGATCAAGCTATTGGCTTCCAGCCAAAAGAAGCCATTTCGGCATTAATCGCAAAATATGCATGATTATAATCATAATACGCGGATGAAATTGTTAATTAAGGACTTATACCAACCAACAGGGTGGGTAACTAAATGGAGGATTACTAAATGAATTCTAAATATACACCATTATTTGAATCGTTTAATTTAGGAAAGAAATTAGAAGTGAAAAATCGATTGGTGATGGCACCTATGACAAATTTCTCTTCTAATCCTGACGGGACTGTAACCGACGCGGAAGTTAACTATTATGAACGTCGGTCAAGCGGGGTCGGTATGGTTATAACGGCATGTACTTACGTGACGGCTAATGGCAAAGGTTTTCACGGGGAATTTGGCGGAGATCAGGATGAATTGATACCTAGTCTAAGTCGTTTGGCATCAACGATTAAAGCGAACGGGGCAAAGGCAATTCTCCAGATTTTTCATGGCGGCCGAGAGGTTCCACCCGAATTGGTAAATGGTGATGTTGTCAGTGCAAGCAACATCCCATCGGAAGGTGAAGGGAAAACAGTTCCACGTCCACTTTCTGAAAAGGAAATAGAGTCGATCATTCTCGACTTTGGTGAAACCACCAGACGTGCCATTGAAGCGGGATTTGACGGTGTTGAGATTCACGGTGCGAATGGTTACTTGCTACAGCAATTCTTTTCGCCGCATTCGAACCGTCGTGAAGACAAGTGGGGCGGTTCCCTTGAAAAGCGCCTGACTTTTCCATTAGCGGTTGTGGATGAAGTGAAAAAGGCGGTTGCCAACCATGCCAAGGATCCGTTCATCGTAGGTTACCGTTTTTCACCGGAAGAACCGGAAACACCAGGAATCACAATGGATGATACACTTGCATTAATTGATGGGCTTGTAACAAAGGATCTGGATTATCTTCATGTTTCATTAATGGATTTCTGGTCGAAAGCAAGACGGGGAACCGACGTTGACCGACCTCGGATAGAGATCATTAAAGAACGTATCGGAGATCAAGTTCCATTAATTGGGGTTGGTTCCATCTATACAGCAGATGATGCGATCAAAGCATTGCAATCGGGGGTTCCGTTAATAGCATTAGGGCGTGAAATCATAATTGATCCTGAATGGGTACAAAAAGTGGAACAAGGCAGGGAAGCTGAAATCGTGACCAAAATAAACAAAGAAAATCAGCAGCAACTTGATATTCCAGACCCATTATGGCAAGCGATCATCCACTCTCCAGGATGGTTTCCGGGGATTGAATAAATAAAAGTTCGTAAAAGTACTGATTTGGTTTTTATATAACCCGGTTAAGAAACACATTTAAAAGTGTTCTTATCCGGTTTTTTTTATGTTTATGGAAAAGTCATTTATATGAATGAGAATCTAATAAGTGATTTTAAATTGAGTCCGAATGAATAACTGAGCATTCTATTTCTAAGCTGATTCGGAAATAAAACAGGGGAAAGTTTAGAATTTTTATTGACTAGCACTTAAGCCTCGACCGCAGATACACTTGGGAATTTTGGTGAGGAAAGGGGCTTTCTTTACGGTACGGTGGAAAAGGTTAGGAAGGACGTTAGATAACACCATAAAAACAACCATTAATTAAAGGCTGTTTTTTTATGGTGTTATTTTCTTTTTAACAGAATAGCTAATATCAAAGATATTTGTAGAGAAATGATAAGTAAAAGAGACAACATATAATCACTATCTAAAGATGCATCATAGCTAAAGATAAAAAATAAAATTACTGATATGACTAGAATGAAAATGAAATTAATAATAATTTGCCTCATGGTCCCCCCAATCTAACAACAGATCAATAAGACAGCGTTAATGCATATGACCTTGAATCTGTAGTATTATTTGGTGTAATTGATAAACCAGCCGGATAAACTGACACAGAAGGCGTACCAAAAATTCTTTTATGACCATATGATATTTTTATGTTTATTTTACCATTTTTTGATGTAGGAACATATACGTATTGTCCGATATACCCTTTATGCTTGGTTTTACTAGTAGAAGCCCTTATATCATATGAACCAGCCACACCAGCACTTGGTTCCCAATTACTTGGAGAATACTTGATTGCATAATCAATCCAACGTCCATTTCCTTGTAGATCTTGAGAATATCTGTGCTGGTGTTGTTTTACTTTCCCTCCACTTGTTGGCAGATATAGTCCTGAACCTGAAGGGAAACCAATTGACATTTTATCCACTAAAGTAAATGAAGGTGTTTTTAGCCATTGAAAATTACCGTATATATAAAATTTATCTTCTTTTGAACGATCACTTTTTACTTTATATACAGTTCCTCCTATTTTTAAAGTTGTTGCAGCAATTGATGCAAAAGTGCTGATTTGCCCTGGTTTAGTAACTTCTGGATCATATATGAACATAAATTCCAATCCAGAATCAATAACATTAGCCTGCTCTTCAATTAATCGTCTTGAAACTTCAACAGGTAAATCCTCGGCTTCTTCTTGAGTATTGCCGACTTTATTTACAAGATAATTCAACTCTTCTGGTGTCAGTCTTTCTTCGCTAACGTTTGTACCATTTTCTTCGGCAAAACCCACTGCAGCAAGACTAAAAGAAAATAAAAATACTGCCACATAGGATAAAAACCTCATTTATTCCTCCCCCTTTTTATTAATGGATTTTCTATTTTCAAGTGTTATAAATATAAATCGAAGTAATGTTTGTGAAAGAGTAAATGATTATGTCATCAATCAGGGGTTAATAATGTTTAGGTATGATCTTTTTTTACTTGAGTAAATATCTATCGTTTGAATACTGAAAGCCATGGGAACAAATTAAAGTACCGTTGATTTTTATTATCCTCAGATTGGATAGGAGCACTTTAACTGTCTTTGAGGGAATATTTAACTTACAGCCGTTCTTTTGATTCAATGAGGACTCTCCGAAGGTAAAAAAAACATGAGGTTATGATCATTCTCACTATTACTGTAGTCTACTTTTCCCGATTTTAGGTTTTAGTTTTTAGACATGATATTTCAAATTTGGTACTTTTGTTTTCAATCCAAAATTTTATTTAGGCACTAGTCCTGTGCGAAATTCAAATCATACTGGAAGAGGAGAAACAGAAGGAATAGGATTCGATAGTCCTTTAAAAATTAGCGGCATTATTCCAACTCCTTTGTGAAAATTACTGTACAAGAGTGATGCTTAGGTAGTTTGCATTTCAATATTGAAACCATCTAATTTAAATATGAAACAACCTATGTTCCTATTTCCTCAACACTATAATCGAAGTATCTATTTTTCGAGTTATAAGCTTTGATAACCAATAGAAAAATTTCTGAACGATGGGGAAAAGTAAAAACACGGAGTGGTTTCATCCAACTCCGTGTTTTTCATAATATAGGGATTATAAAACCCAAGCTTCCTTAAAATAGAAAGGAATCAAGGGAGTATGGTCCAGCTCCGGTTAGCGCAACGCCAATCGCCACTGCAAGAATGGCAAGATTATATTCATAACCGTTTTGAGTTGCCCAGTAGCCATTTGCTCCATGGACTTTAACGATTGCAACGAGCATTGTAAGTGCAATTAATATACCTGCAAAGGGTGTAAGGAGACCTAAAGCAAAGAAAGCTCCGCCAATAAGTTCAGATAGACCGGCAAATAGGGCCATGGTAACTCCTGGCTTCATGCCAATCGAATCAAACCAGCCTCCTGTACCTTTCAAGCCATGACCGCCAAACCACCCAAATAATTTTTGAGCTCCATGTCCAACAAACGATAACCCTATTACTATACGTATAACTAATAAACCAATACCAATCATTTATGATTCCTCCTGAAATTTATTTTGAATTTAGATATCTTTAATTTGAGATTTATGTTAAAAAAACACGGTGGTATTATCTCGATTTAATTTATCTTTAATTAAAGATAATATGTTTTGAGCGATTTGTCAAACATAATTTTTATCATTTTAATTTGAAATGATTGCCGTTTAGAAAAAGGAACGAGGATAGGTGAGGTTTCCTGGATGAATTTAAAATAAATACATTTAGGGAGAAAAAACCACTCCTTTTATTTGTAAGGGATATCTATTAAACGAATAGATCCATAGTCCATTGATAGTTTTGCAATTATGGTCTTTAAACGAATGCCCTCCTGCTACATACATCTTACACATGAATTTCACACTGTTACTCGTGTGTTTTGTCACAGTACTCGTGAATTTACCTGATTTACTCGTGATCAATATATTTGTAAATCAATTGAGGCCGCCGACTTGGAAGTACAGTTAAGGAATTGATTAAGAACCGGCCGCCATTACTTAAGGTGTTTAGATAATCGAAAATACTTCATATGTGGTGGGTAGGGTGCTGCAACGAGGATTAAATAACGTACACAACCGGGTGTCACACTGGGGTAGGAAGTGGTCGGACGGTTCTTCCATCTTAGCTGGATCTTCTGCTTTTATAGTTGTGACAAACTATGCTCCGACATCCCGATGTTGATATTGCAAAATGATTCATATGCATTATTTTAAATGGAAAAACAGGCAGTGCCCATGGCGGTTGCCTGTTTTCTTATATTGCAAAGGTCATGCCTAAGTATCCTAATTGAGAAAGTAGGTAAAAAGGGGAAATTGACAGCAAAATAATTCATATAATAACTTATGTGGTTATCAATGGGAGATGTACCGGATTAAAAATTTGTACCGGTTTTATAAAAAAGTTCATTATATTTATTTAGTAACTGATCAAGTTGCTGGCTATATTCAACGGCAACATGCGAGTTTAAACCATCTTTAGCGACAATTTTGATAAGTTCATTTCTCTTTATTTCAATCTGTTCGAGAAATTCATTCTTTTTAGCCATTATATTTCCTTTCTGGCCCCAACATTTATTTCAAGGTACCCTTAATTTATGTATTCGTTGTAAAATCTGTATGAATATAACAATTATATCGGCTTGGACTAATGAATTCAAATAAGTTAACTTAGCCCGTCGCCCATCCAGTTATAAGCTATTGGTTGTCATGAAATATTCACAGTTCCATAAATGTATTTTTTTATCTTATTTGTTACAATGTTTATAGGTTGACATACATAGGAGTGAGCTTATTTGAATGATATTAATATGTTTTTAGCTTTTGGGGCGGGATTCCTGAGTTTTATTTCGCCTTGCTGCTTACCGCTATATCCGGCCTTTTTATCTTATATCACTGGTATGAGTGTAGGTGAAATCAAATCCGAGAACGCCATGCTCCAAAGAAGAAGCATGCTGCATACTTTATTCTTCCTTCTTGGGTTTTCCCTGGTTTTTATTGCAATTGGTTTTAGCACTTCATACTTAGGTTCTTTTTTCTCGGATTACAAAGAATTAATTCGTCAGATTGGTGCTATCCTGATTATCATTTTTGGTTTATTCATTGTAGGGATCTTTCAGCCGAAATCTTTGATGAAAGACAGTCGTTTTGAATTCAAGAATCGACCTAGCGGATATATAGGTTCCATTCTTATCGGACTGGCCTTCGCCGCTGGATGGACTCCTTGTGCAGGTCCGCTGTTAGGTGCTGTCATATCATTGGGTGCAACGAATCCAAGTGCTGCCATGAGCTATATGACTGCCTATATTTTAGGATTTGCCATACCGTTCTTCATATTATCCTTCTTTGTCGGAAAGTTGAAATGGATCAAAAAGTACAGCCAATACATCATGAAGATTGGCGGATATTTGATGATTATAATGGGTGTGGTTTTATTTTTTGATTGGATGACCAAAATAATTGCAGTCCTGTCTAGACTATTCGGTGGCTTTACAGGTTTTTAGTCCATAATAAGTTAATTTTTCAATATTATTCTAATTGTGGCCAGCTATTAGGTCTTATGGTGCCCGTTTCGTTGATTTTCGGTATAAGGTCAGTCACTAAGTGGTTGATGAAGGCGGGATTGGGCGGTAAGCATTGAATATTATATAGAAATTAAATCCTGATCTAAGAAATTAAGTAGGAACTTCAGGCAGCGATGTTCATAATGCAAAAATGGTTGACGAAGGCTATAGAAGCTGGGGCCAAGGTTTTATCGTCATGCCTTTTGTCGAGGGCGGGAATTGGAAGCATCATCAAAAGCGAGCTTAATTAATAAACACCTCCTTGTTTATCTTAAATAGGTACTATATACTTTGTTTATAAATTGAAGTCATATATAATTTTTAATGGTACTTACCTATTATTAGTTAAAAGGATGGTTAAGAGATGATATATATATCAACAGGTATAGCGATTGTGATGGCTATAGGTGTTTTCATATTACGGATGAAGGAAACGAAAAAACCAGTGAATGAAAAGAAAATCATTTTACCGCCGCTCTTTATGAGTACCGGTGCCTTGATGTTTATTTTCCCGATGTTCAGGGTCACTCGATACGAATTGTTGGAGGCTCTTGTTGCAGGGATGTTATTTTCCATCTTATTGATCAAAACATCTAAATTTGAAGTTAGAGATGAAAAAATTTATATTCTGCGCTCTAAAGCGTTCATATTCATATTGATTGGTCTCATGGTGATTCGACTGGTGGCAAAGCTGATGCTGGGAAGCACGATTGAAATCGGTGTATTGAGCGGAATGTTTTTCTTACTTGCTTTTGCGATGATCGTTCCGTGGAGAATTGCCATGCTTTACCAATATAAGAAAGTTAAAGCAGCCAGTTTCGGCGGAGGCAGTATGGTTTGATAATCAAAGGAATAATCTACAAAACCTGAGTCGTTATTCATGATGACTCGGGTTTTTCATTTGCATGGGAACTTCATTAGAAAAAAATCAATCCAAAAACCTAGTAATTTCATCCGAATTATATTATATTATTATTATTTTACTTAAGGAGGAAACGGTACATGTTACAAATGATTGTGTTAGGGATTATTTGTGGTTTACTACTGGGATTTGTGCTTCAAAGAGGCCGTTTCTGTGTTGTTGGTGCATATCGTGATTTGATTTTAGCTAAAGATGGACGGATGTTTTTGGCTACATTTGTTGTTATAGCGATACAAAGTATTGGAGTTTATGCATTGAATGATACAGGGGTCATTCAGTTTGGAAATGATGGTTTTCCATGGCTGGGAACCATTGTGGGTGGCTTTATTTTTGGTATTGGTATGGTTCTGGCAGGAGGTTGCGCCACTGGAACATGGTATCGTGCCGGAGAGGGCATGATCGGAAGTTGGGTTGCCCTTTTTGGATATATGCTAGGGGCAGCAATGACGAAATATGGTGTATGGAAAGTGGCAGGGGATAATCTGTTATCTTATCGTACAAATGATACGTATATTCATGAAACGTTAAATGTTTCGCCTTGGGTGCTTGTGATTATTGTGACTCTCTTGGTTGGCATATTGGTGATTCGTGAATTGAGAAAACCGAAACTTCCAATCTTTAAAATGAAACCGAAAAAAACGGGATTGGCCCACATCTTATTCGAGAAACGCTGGCATCCTTTTGTGACAGCATTATTGGTCGGCCTTATTGCAATCATGGCTTGGCCGCTGAGTGCAATGACAGGGAGGATGTTCGGACTTGGAATTACAGCGCCTTCCGCGAACATTTTAACTTTCCTTATCACTGGAGATGATGCGTTAATCGATTGGGGCACGTTTTTAGTAGTAGGCATTTTCCTAGGTTCTTTCATTGCTGCCAAAGGGAGCGGGGAATTCCGTTGGCGTTTGCCTGATATGAAAACGTTACGTAATAATGCAATTGGCGGTGTAACCATGGGATTCGGTGCAAGTGTTGCCGGGGGATGCACTATCGGAAATGGCCTGGTGAACTCGGCGTTATTTGCTTGGCAAGGTTGGGTTGCAATTGTCTTTTTCCTGCTGGGTACTTGGGTAGCGACTTATTTCACGATCATCCGAAAACAAAAGCAGGCGGCCGCTGCATCCAAAGCGGCTTAAGATACAAGTCAAAAACTTTTTAATCAAGGAGTGGAATATTAAATGGCAAAAGTATTGGAAACGACTGGAATGGTATGTCCATTTCCTTTAGTGGAAGCAAAAGAAGCGATTGTGGACATGGCAAAAGGTGAGGAATTGATCATTAATTTCGATTGCACACAAGCAACGGAGAGCATTCCGCGTTGGGCTGCTACAGAAGGTCATGAAATCACCGAGTTCGAGCAAATCGATGACGCTAAATGGCGTATAATCGTTAAAAAAGGAAAGTAAATTGATTTGAAGAAAACGTGCTCAGGTTTCCTGTGCACGTTTTTTCATTTTTTCAAGGTTGAATAATTGGCGCTGAAAGTTTCTAGTGATAACATGTCTTTAACCACTTTTTTAAGGAGATGTTGATAATGGTTGACGAGGTCATTTTAAATGATGTTCCACTGCAAGTTACGGATTTTCTTTCTGAAACTGTAAAGGATTCTGAAGGTAAGGAAATCAGAAAAGTCAGTTTCAATTTCAAGGTCACACATAGTGAATATCATGATATTACTACACTGCTTTATCAGATGGTTTTTGATTTAAAGATTCCACACTCAAACGAGGAGTTTCGTGCAGAGATCTTTAACTATGCAACTTCGGTCACGAATCTTTATGAAGAAAATGCGGTAGGGGATTTTTCGCTCGTCTTGCTGGAAGTGAACGGTCAAGAATGATTGCATTGCCAGTCTTGTAAAGATATGGGTTACTGTCTATAATAATAGTGACGATCATTCTATACATATGAGGTGGTACTTTGCTTAGCGGATGGTTTTTATGGTTCATTCTATTTTGGGTAGCCCTTTTAATTATATTGATGAGCATAGGTGGCTTTTTCATGTTTCGAAAGTTCCTGAAAAGATTTCCAAAAGAAGATGGGAAATCCGATATGGATTGGGAAGAATACTATTTGGATCAAACAAAGCACTTATGGTCAAAGCAGCAAAAGGAATTACTAGAAGATTTAGTGAGCCCTGTGCCAGAACTTTTTCGTGATGTTGCACGACATAAAATCGCAGGGAAAATCGGAGAGTTGGCTTTAAAGGAAAAAGCGGGCGATATTACGGAAGATTTAGTGATACGCGGCTATATCATTGCCACACCAAAACGTGATCATAAATTTTTACAAAAAAAATTAGCTGAAAGAAAGGTGAATATGGGTCCATATGAACACTTATTCAGCTAATGATGAAAAAAGCAGACTCATTTGGAGTCTGCTTCAGTTTGTAGACAAAAGGGGTTCAGAATAAAAAAATTTCGAACCCCTTTTAAAATTCCCTTTGAAATTTTGACCAAAGGTTAAGAGATTTGGGCTCTTCGAGCCACTAGGTTATGCTATTTTAGGACCTTGCCATGTCCACATGGCCATCTTCTTTAAATTAATGGCAGTGAAAGTAAGCATCGCTTGCATCGACAATTTTTTAAGTCCCCTTAAAGTATTCCAACGCATAACTTGCTTTTCTTTTGCATCCGCGAATACACACTTAATCGTCGTATGGAACGAATAGCGAAGGTATATTGAATGAATGTCAGTTTAACTAAAATAACTGGATCATTACTTCGGCGTCCTACCTCTGAATACATATCTTTCACCAAAGTCATAAATGAAAGTGAAGTCAATGGAAGCCTCCATTTTACGAACCAAATGGTTCGGCGGCACCAGTTGATCAAAAGTATTCATTTCAAGTTGTTCTCGTTGAATAGAATGATGTTTCGAAAGCATCCTCATCACCTCAAGTTTTAATAGATTTATTTTAAAACAAAAAGGACTGTAGGCAAAAGGAGTTCTATCCAAATTTTTAAACATAGTTGATTGGAACGGAAGGTGCGAGACTCCTGCGGGAATAGCGAGTCTAAGGGAGACCCCACAGGCGCGAGTGCGCCGAGGAGGCTCCCGGACCGCCCGCGGAAAGCGAGTGCCTGAAGTGGAAATCAACGTCAAAATTTGTACAAGCAAAAAAATGTAGACAAACTCGATTTTCATCGCGTTTGTCTAAATTCAGAAGCAGACTCATTTGGAGTTTGCTTTTTTCATTTTGAATAAGGAAAAGAATGGAGCTGTGTGGTAAAAATTAGAACGTTTGTACCCAAACCATGCTATTCGTTAAATTTTTGATATAATAATAGTAAGTAAAATTTAGGACGGAGTGAAACTATGAAATTTATCCATACGGCTGATTGGCATTTAGGTAAAATCGTTCACGGGGTACATATGACAGATGACCAGAGGCATGCACTCTTGCAATTCATAGAAATTGTCGAAGAGGAAAAACCGGATGCCGTGGTGATTGCCGGTGATTTATATGATCGTTCCGTCCCGCCGACTGAAGCGGTGGAGCTTCTTGATGAAATCCTTTATACGATTAATGTGAAAATGAATACACCGATCGTTGCGATCTCGGGAAACCATGATTCTGCGGAAAGACTCGCATTCGGTTCATCATGGTATCGTCATAGTCAGTTATACATTCATGGGAAATTGACAAAAACATGTGAGCCGGTTCGCATCAAGGGCGTGAACTTTTATTGTGTTCCTTATGCAGAACCTGGGACGGTCCGCCATCTTTTTGAAGATGATAGTATCCATTCCCATCAAGAAGCAATGAAGCGGATAACCGGAACGATAGCCGAGAATTTCAATAGTGATGAGCCGAATGTCTTTGTAGGACATGCTTTTGTATTAGGCGGAAAAACGAGCGATTCGGAAAGGGTCTTGTCGGTAGGTGGTTCTGGCTGTGTCTCATCCGACTTATTCGATGCGTTCGATTATACGGCACTTGGGCATTTACATAGTCCAGACGCGATACGTCATCCTAAGGTGTTTTACTCTGGATCACTATTAAAATATTCTTTTTCCGAGGCCAAGCAGAATAAATCGCTTTCCATCGTCGATATGCAAGAAGATGGAAGTTTTAATATACGCTATCGTTCTTTGACACCCAAATTCGATATGAGGGAAATATCCGGGGTTATGGAAGAGTTGCTTGATCCCGCTTTCTATCAATCGCAAAAAAGGGATGACTATTTGAAAATAACACTAAATGATGAGGGTGCACTCATCGATCCTATTAACCGCTTGCGTCAGATTTATCCGAACGTACTTCATCTGGAGCGAAAATGGGATTTGACCGACCTTAGGAGGAAAAATTCCTTCACTTCTGTAAAAGATGAACGGAAATCAGAATTGGACCTGTTTGAAACGTTTTATCAAGAAATGACAGATAGGGACTTTGATTCACAAAAGCAGGATTTGATGGTTTCGGTAATTGAAGCTGTTAAGAAAGAGGAGGCTTTGAAATGAGACCGGATATTTTAACGATGCAGGCATTCGGACCATATGCAGGAAGGGAAACCATTGACTTTAATTCCCTTGGGGAACGGACCATGTTTGTCATCTCTGGAAAGACAGGCGCAGGGAAAACAACGATATTTGATGGGATTAGTTTTGCGATATATGGAAAAGCCAGCGGTGAAGATCGGAGTGGGCAAGATTTACGAAGTCAGTTTGCCGAAGATGATCTGTTGACTGAAGTATCATTACAATTTATCCTGCGTGGAAAAACGTATTTGGTGACCCGGTCGCCACAGCAGGAACGGAAGAAAAAAGCAGGTGAAGGAACAACTACGGTTGGAGCAAAGGCTGAATTATATGAGGTATTGCCTGAAGGAAAAAAATTGCTGGGTGCGAATGTACGGGAAGTTGAAGAAAAAATAAAAGTACTCATTGGACTTGATGCGAACCAATTCCGGCAAATCCTGATGATTCCACAAAATGAATTCCGAAAACTGTTAACTTCCGACAGCAAGGATAAAGAACAGATTCTCCAGAAATTATTTCATACTGAACTTTATAAACGAATAGAAGAAAAATTAAAAGAAGAGGCTTCCATCCTAAGAAAGCAAAGCGAAAAAAGTGCTCAGCGGCGAATTGAATTGATGAAAGGCATCCATCCTGGAAATCATGAAGAGCTGCAGGCGCAATTGCAAGGGGAAGAGCCTAATGAACAGCAGGTTTTACCGTTGTTACAGGAAGTCATTTTGCAAGCAACAGAAAAAAATGAATATATAAATAACCAAATACAGGAAAAGCAAAAAGCTCGTGATCAAGTAAATCAAGAGCTTTCAAAAGCTGTCGATTTATTAAATCGATTTTCGGAAAAAGAAACACTGCGAAAAGAAAAGGAGGCTCTTGAAGCAAAGCTGCCAGAAATGGAACTAGTGAAAGTACAAATGAAAATGGCACACAAAGCGGCTTCACTTGAAAAGCAGGAACAATACTATTTGCGAATTGGCAAACAAGTGCAAGATGCGAATGCCGAACTTCAAAAGTTAAGTGAGCAGTCCGAGAAGTTACGAACTGAGCGCATTGAGAAGCAGGATTCCTATGATAAGGAAATGTTGAAGGAAAATGAAAGAGAGCAGGCAGTCCGAGCTGTTCATCAGCTTGAGCAGGTAAAAGAGGCTGTCATGACTTTTGCAAGCTTAAAAGCACAGGTTACCTTAGATGAAAAAGAGTGGCAAACTTGTAAACGACTTCGTGAAAAAACTGTTTCGGAACATCTGTCGGTCGAAGCGGAAGCTGAGAAAGTCGCTCAAGAAAAAACAGAAGCGGAAAAAGCGGCTGTTCTTTATCGTGATCAGGAAATTGAAGCAGAAAGAAATCATTCAGCTTTATCGAAAATTAAAAAGCTTCAAGAAGTTCTTTATGAAATCCAGAATACGAAACGAGTGCTCGATGAAAAGAATAATCGGTTCCAGGAGTTACAAAGAATACAAATTCAGGAGAAGGAAAAACTGGAAACCCTGAACCGAAACTGGCGATCAGGCCAAGCGGGTATGCTTGCTTCCATGTTGCACTCTGGAGAAAATTGTCCTGTGTGCGGTTCACAAAGTCATCCAAAACCAGCACAGTTGCATGAGCATATGCCGACGGATTTGGAACTGAAAGAGCAAGAAAACAAGCTGAAAACGGCGGAACAACAAAAAAGCCAAGCTGAAAGTGAATATTATCAAGCGAAATCCAAATATGACGCACTGTTAGAGTCTTCACAAGAGAAGCTAAGTGACTTACAAAATGACATGCCGGAGTTTAGGAATGAAGATATTAATGAGCATTTGCTGCAGTTTGTACAAAAAGGAAAAGTGCTGCAAGAACAGCTAAAAGAATTGATGCGGAAAAAGTCAGTATTAAATGATCTGGAAAAAAGGTTGCTGGATTTAAAAGAGAAAGCATCCGAGCTAAAGGAAAATCTGATCTCTTTAGAGAGAAAAGAGGACCAAGGGAAAACCAGGTATATTGAAAACTCTACAAAACTAACAGGATTAACCGATTCCCTGCCAGACGGAATACGGACAGAGGAAGAATATAATGCAGCTTATCTAATGGCTGTAAATACGCAGAAACGCTTACAATCGGCCTTGGAAGATGCACAAAAAAACCTTCAACTGGTGAAGGAAAGAGAATCGGCCATCCGTGCAAAAAAAGAATCCCTAAGTGGAAATATCGAGGCTTTAAATACAGAATTGAAAGAGGAGCGGGAAAAGTTAATTGCTGATATGACCAATCAAGGTTTTTCCAATTATAAAGAATATACGGCAGCAAAAATATCGGAAGCAGCTCTTGGAAATTTGGAGGACCAAGTTCAGCAGTATAATCAAAATTGGCAAAGTGTTTTAAGTCTGTTTCATGATTTGGAAATGAAATTAAAAGATGTGACCAAACCGGATCTTGAAGGATTGAAAAAGACATTCGATTTCATAGATGAAGAATTGGAGTCGTTACGCCAAAAACAGAATGAGTTGCAGGCTGAAAAACGGACTAACGAAGAAATCCAAAGGAAATTGGCGCAAATTAGGGAAGAACAGAAAAGTTTGGATGAAAGGTACAGTATCGTCGGTCATCTGTCTGAGATTTCCAAAGGTCAAAACTCGTTCAAAATAACTTTTGAACGTTATGTACTGGCAGCCTTTTTAGATGATATCTTAAAAGAAGCCAATTCAAGGCTGCTGAAAATGACAAGCGGAAGATATCAGTTATTGCGAAAGCTTGATCCTACACGAAGGAATATCCAGAGCGGTCTGGAGTTATCTGTGTATGATCAATATACAGGACAAGAGAGGCATGTCAAAACCCTTTCGGGGGGGGAGAGCTTTAAGGCTTCCCTTGCACTTGCCTTGGGTCTTGCGGATGTTGTCCAGCAGAATGCTGGCGGGATTTCACTTGAAACGATGTTCATCGATGAAGGTTTCGGTACGCTCGACCCTGAATCTCTTGATCATGCAATTGAAGCATTAATGGATATACAAAGCACCGGGAGATTGGTCGGGATAATATCCCATGTGCCTGAATTGAAAGAAAGAATCGATGCCCAGCTTCAAGTCATTTCGACACAAAAAGGAAGTCGGACGTCCTTTTATTTTGCTGGTTAATCAAGAAAAAAGAATGGCTAAGGGGAGGTTCCCCTTAGCCATTCTTTTTATTTTTAATGAACGGACTACTCAATGTTAATATCTTCAGCTGTTTTTCCGGGGGAAAACTTATGGATGCGAATCACCAAAATCGGATTCGAGAATTCAGCGGTAATTCTGCGTGAGCAAATCGAAAAGGGGAAAGGGATTTTTCTCTGTGTGGGTAGCTTATCTTCTTTTTTTTCAAGAAATGGCTTATGAGTATCGTCAACGATGATCGATAGCTCATTATCACTTAGGCATACTTTAATATCTTTCACATCATGATCTTCCAAAACCGCTTCCACCATATACTCATCGTCACTTTCGTATATATCAATTGAAAAAAGTTGATGATCCAACGCACAAGTTTCCGGATCCAGAAAAAAACTTTTTACCCATTCATCAAACTTTTCGACCTCAGTCATTTGCGATCCATGTTGATTGTCTTGCATGTTGATACCCCCGGTTTTCCTTTGAGGTATTATATGATGGAGCATGAAGAATGGTGATTGAAAAAGTGAAAATGGATGATGATAAAAGATTCCGGAAAAGTGGTTCAAAAAATGTAATGGCAAACAAGTACTTTAGAAAAGTAATCAAAACAAAGAAACGATGTGTGTGGGTATTAAGGGGATTGAAAATTAGCAAGAAGTTAATAAAAGTGATGACCCATTCTATATGAGTTGGTCATTTCTTTATAATCAATCATGTTGATTGATCATGCCCGCACCTCACTGCCATTAAAGTTAATACCATTACAAATGTCATATTAAATGTATTTTTTAAATAATTCACCAAAATAATTGCAACTCTGAAAATGCATTTGACCTGTTTTCTCTTAAGCAAACTTTGTTATAAATTCAGCAGAACTGTAAACTTAGTTTATTATGGATTCACTAGATATATAGTTAGGAGGTAATGATAATGAAAAAAAATCAAGAAAAAGATATCCTTCCTGTAAATAGTAATCTATTGAATTCCGCGCCGTAACTTTTAGAGAAATTTTGCTTGAATAAAAAAAGGATTACAATAGCAGGTGAAATAACCTCAGTTGAAACCTTTCCTGTTTCTTCATCTGCACTAAAGACTTTCAAATAAAGTATGTAATTTATGCTTGGCCTATTATACTAATATATCTGAAATTCAAAAATGAATTATGCACATTTCGATGAATCCCCTATAGAAAGGCATTATTTGTGAATAAAATTCATTAATGAATTGACTGATGTTAATAATAAGTGATTTCACATTAAATTGGGACTTGGCATGCAAGTTGCATAATAATAGTTATAAATCAAACATGCACGATATGAAATTCGGTATGTGCGGAGGGATAAATGGTGCGAAAAACGATAAATAAACCATGGGAGCAATGGTATGTTGAAAGAATGAAATCTATGAAGCTACCGGAAATATCCGTCTATTCACTGCTTGATATAACAGCGAGTAAGTTTCCACACCATACAGCCATCATTTATGAAGACCAGTCCATGGATTATAAGAATCTAAAAATGCAGGTAGACAAACTTGCAGGTAAATGGAGAGAAATGGGCTTTGTTAAAGGTGAACGGATTGGTCTGATGATGGCCAACCACCCTTATTTCATAATCTGTTATTATGCTGCCCAGGCACTGGGTCTGTTGGTTGTACAAATTAATCCCATGTATAAACCGCGGGAACTATTGCAAATATTAATAGACTCGGATACCAAGAAAATTGTATTTGACCAAACGGCCGCAAATACAATCGAAGAAACGAAAGCGATATATGAATTTGATGTATGCATTGATACGGAAAATGATCAAAATGGCTCCTATTCCCTTAAAACGATGATTGAAGCCGGGGATGCGATTAAGAAGCCCGTAGTGATAATCCCGCATGAAGATACGGCAGTCATCCAATATACTGGCGGCACCACTGGAAAGATGAAGGGTGTCATGCTTACTCACCATAATTTAACCTCCAATGTCGTGCAGAGCTTTGAAATGTATGGAGATTCCCTGAAACCTGGCGAAGAAATCGTTTTGGCAGCTACGCCTCTTTACCATGTTTATGCCATGACAAGTGCAATGAATCTAGGTATCTATATTGGAGCTGCCATCCTCTTATTTCCTAAATTCGAACTTGAAGATGTACTTGCAAAAATAGAAAAGTACCGTCCGACTTTCTTTCCAGGAGTTCCAAAGATGTACAACGCTTTCGTCAATCATCCAGGAATTGAAAACTATGGACTGAATTGTTTAAAAAGTTGTTCTTGTGGATCGGCGCCCCTGCCGGTTGAAGTAATAAAGCGATTTGAGGGGCTGACCGGTGCCAAAATCGGAGAGGGTTTCGGTTTGTCTGAGGCTTCACCTTCCACTCATCGTAATCCGCCTTTCGGAAAAAGGAAAATAGGAAGCATTGGCATTCCTTTTCCAGGCACGGACTGTATGATCATTGACGATGAAAATAATGAAGTGCCTAACACATCCGTCGGGGAGTTGCTCATAAAAGGCCCGCAAATCATGAAGGGTTATTGGAATAACGAAGCCGAAACCAAAAAGGCCTTACAGAATGATTGGCTATATACTGGCGATCTTGCTGTGATGGATGACGAAGGATATTTCTATATCGTCGGCAGGAAAAAAGAAATGATCATCGTCGGCGGATTCAATATTTACCCGCAGGAGGTAGAAGGGGTTCTGTATGAACATCCGGCCATTAAAGAGGCAGCTGTGGTTGGCATCCCACATAAAGAAAAAGGAGAAATAGTGAAAGCATTCATCGTACCTAAAGAAAGCGCTTCCGTGGATCTTGAAGAAATAGAAGGATATTGCTATTCCCAATTGACGCCTTATAAAGTACCAAAAGTATTTGAATTAAGAAAAGAACTTCCGCGTAATACAGTGGGTAAACTATTAAAAAGATTGTTAGTTAAAGAGGAATTAGAGAAGGATTGAAAGAGGGGGAGCGTGATTTCAACCATCTAAGTTGAAGCTTACGTTGGAAGGCATGCCAGTTTGTAAACAAAAATAAAGAAGAGGAGGGATTCATATGCGTTGGGTTGTTCTCACTCTATTATTCTTTGGAGCCGTCATCAATTTTGCAGATAAATCGATCGTGGGCCTCGCAGCTGTTCCCATCATGAAGGAATTCAATCTTACCTATGCAGAGTGGGGTCTTGTTGGAAGCAGTTATTATTGGCTTTACCCAGTAACAGGGATTTTTGGGGCTGCATGGGCTGATCGGCTGGGGGCTAAAAAAGTTCTGGGGTTCATCATGCTGACATGGACTGTTTTGCAATTCGGCGTTTTAGCTATCACCGCTCTTCCGTTATTAATTCTATACAGGATTTTACTTGGCGCATTCGAAGGGCCTTATAGCCCAATTGCTTACAGCCATGCCGATAAGTGGTTTCCGCCGAAGCTGAAAGGTTTTGCCAATTCGGTTGTTGTTGGCGGAGGGACCGTTGGTGCGATGATCGTGGCACCGATCCTCGTTTCCTTAATTACGATATTCGGCTGGAAGGTTGCCTTTGCAGCACTTGGTGCAGCAAGCCTTGTTTGGTTCTTCCTCTTTCAATTTTTAACAAAGGAAAATCCGGTTGAAGTATACGAAAACGTCCAAAAGAAAAAGAAACAGAAACTGGAAAAAATAAAAGTGAAAGACTTTTTGCTGCTATTGGCTTCACCAACTGCTTTGTTTACTACACTAGCTTATTTTTCAACGTATATTTTAGTTGTTTGGTTTTCTGTTTGGCTCCCGATTTATTTAGTGGAAGCCGTTAAAATGACTCCAGGTCAAATGGGAACCAGCGTTGCGATAATCGGAGTCGTTTCTGTATGTATTTATATGGGGGTTTCGATGGCGTCTGATCATTTATTCAAGAAGAATCAGAATTGGCGATCATCAAGGGTATTCGTCGTTGCGGGCGCCATGATTCTTGGTGCATTGTTCTTTTCCTCAATCATGATATTTCAAAATCCAATCTGGGTGATAGTCGCCATGTGTTTAGCAAAGGGTCTTACATACGCCATTTTACCAATCGGACCAACGATCATGATCAATGAAATGCAGGAGCGGGGGGGATTGATGACAAGTATCTTAACATCATCAGGAAATCTAGCGGGCATTGTTGCACCTCTATTAACTGGCTATATCATAAGTCTAGCTGGAGGAAATCAACTATTGGGTTATAATCTATCGATATTGTTCATGGCCATCCTTGTCCTGGCTTTTGGCATCCTGTTTGCGATATTCGTTAAACCGGCCGGGAAACTTAAAAATAAAAGTTCGGATAACTTTGACCTTAAGTCCTCATAAGCAGGCCGAACCTGCTTACATTCAATGAAACTGGTGAAATGAAGTCATGCCATCAAATAATGGTGTGAATAAAATGAAAAAGGAGCGGATGTGAAATGAATAGAGATGCCGTCATAGTTTCTGCAGTTCGAACAGCAATTGGAAAACAGGGAGGTGCACTTGCATCTGTTCCTGCCCACGTATTTGGAGCAGAAGTGATGAAAGAAGCCTTGAAACGAGCGAATGTAGAACCTCGTATGGTAGATGATGTAATCATGGGGAATGTGTTAAGCGGGGGTGGAAACATTGCCAGGTTAACTGCACTGGAAACGGGCCTCTCGATTCATCTTCCGGGACTGACTGTCGACCGTCAATGCGGCTCGGGAATAAATGCTGTCAACTTGGCTGCACAAGCGATCCGGGCTGGCGAAGGCGATGTCTATATCGCCGGTGGGGTCGAGAGCATGAGCAGGGCGCCATACTTGATGGACCGACCGGAAAAACCATACAGTGCAAAGCCGCCGCAGTTCAGAAAGTCCAGGTTGTCCCCTAAAGAGATTGGCGATCCCCCGATGGGAATCACGGCTGAAAACTTAGCGGAAAAATATGAGGTCGGCAGGGAAGAACAAGATGCCTTCTCTCTGCAAAGCCAAAAAAATATGGCCAGAGCCGTGGAAGAGGGTCGGTTCAATGAACAAATTGTGCCTATCCACATTCCCGTCAGAAAAGGTGACGATATCGAATTTAAATTGGATGAACATCCTCGACCGCAAATAACGAAAGAAGGGCTAGCCAAATTATCGCCTGCGTTTCTGGAAGGCGGGTCCGTGACTGCAGGCAATAGTTCAGGATTGAATGATGCCGCATCAGCATTGGTCATCATGTCGAGGGAAAAAGCGGTGGAATTGGGGATTAAGCCTTTAGCGACGATCAGGGCACAGGGAGTTGCAGGGGTAGATCCAAATTATATGGGAATAGGACCTGTTCCCGCTATAAGGAAGGTAATGGAGAAATCAGGACTTTCCTTAAATGAAATGGACATCATTGAGATAAATGAAGCATTCGCCGCTCAAGTCATTGCTTGTAATCGGGAGCTTGATATGAATCTAGCAAAAGTGAATGTGAACGGGGGAGCCATTGCACATGGACACCCACTAGGTGCGACGGGTGCCATCCTCATTACGAAAGCGGTTCATGAATTGAAGCGTTCTGCCGGAAGGTTCGCCCTTATTACAGCTTGCATTGGGGGCGGACAGGGAATTGCCACGATAATTGAACGTGAAGCCTGATTTTATAAGTGTGTTTACAAAAAAACAATGAATTTAGCACAGCATTCAACCTAAATGCCTTACTTGTCTATGGCTACTATACATGAACAGAACTAAGGAGGAATAAACTCATGACAATCACTTTAACCAAGGAAATGCAGCAAATGAAGGAAATGATCCGTAATTTTGTTGAAAGGGAAGTGGAGCCCTTCGCCATACAAATTGAAGAAGAAGATGCCATCCCTGAGCATTTAGTGGAAAAAGCAAAAGACCTTGGCTTATTCGGGATAAGCATTCCCGAACAATACGGTGGAATTGGCTTAAATTCGGTGGGAAAAGCTACCGTATTAGAGCAGTTAGGAAGGACCCATAATGGTTTCGTTTCATTAATAAGCGCTCACACCGGGATTGGCAGTACAGGTCTGGTTAAGCTGGCATCCGAACATTTGAAAAATAAATACTTGCCTGAAATGGCAGCAGGCACGAAAATTGGCGCCTTTGCTTTATCTGAACCCGGAGCGGGATCGGATGCAACCAATTTGGCAACGAGTGCAGAAAAGAAGGGTGATTACTGGGTGATGAACGGGACGAAACATTTCATCACGAATGGGCCGATAGCTGATGTTTTTACAGTATTCGCACTAACGGATAAAGATAAAGGGGCAAAGGGGGGGATTACCGCTTTTTTAGTGGAAAGAGATTTTCCCGGTTTGACTGTCGGCAAAAAGGACAAAAAAATGGGATTAAGAGGATCATATACCTCACAGGTCATTTTTGAGGATTGTATCATACCTGAAGAAAATGTGATCGGTGAAGTTGGAATGGGATATATCTCTGCACTTAAAATTTTAGGTGAAGGTCGAGTAGGATTGGCTGCAAGAGCAGTGGGTTCAAGTGGGAAATTAATTGAATTATCAGCCAAATATGCCAAAGAGCGCATTCAATTCGGTAAACCGATCGCTGACAACCAAGCGATTCAATGGATGCTTGCTGATATGGCAACCGAAACGGAAGCCGCAAGAGCATTGACGATGATGGCGGCACAAAAGATTGATGAAGGAAAAAAAGTGATCAAGGAAGCTTCAATGGCAAAACTGTTCGCTTCTGACGTTTTTAATCGGGTGGCGGATAAAGCGGTACAAATTCATGGCGGGATGGGATATATGGCTGAATATCCAGTAGAACGTTTTTATCGGGATGCCCGCATAACGAAGATCTATGAAGGAACGAATGAAATCCAACGTTTAATCATTGCAAGAAATGTCTTGGAAGAGTGCTGAATGTTTACTGTTTTATTCGGGCAGGTAGTCTTTTGCCCAAGTATCCGGAATTTCAAGGGGGAGGAACGAAATGGGAGAAGATATCGTGATCGTGAGTGCTGTACGAACACCAATTGGTAGGTACGGTGGAGCATTTAAAGAGATTAGTTCCGGTCATTTGGCTAGCATTGCCATTAAAGAAGCGATCAAGCGGGCAAATATTGCAGCGGAACAAGTGGATGAAGTCATTTTCGGGGAGGTTAGGCAAACGACCGAATCCTCGAATGTCGCGAGGGTGGCAGCATTGCGATCAGGGATTCCCGATTCTGCACCGGCTTTTACGGTAAACCGGTTATGTGCATCTGGAATGCAGGCCATCACCTCAGCAGCACAGCAGATAAGCTCAGGTCAAGCAAATATAGTCGTTGCCGGGGGTACGGAAAGCATGAGCCGGGCACCGCTTTATTTAAGAAGTGCCCGTTTTGGGGGAGACAGGACCCAACTAGTTGATTCTAATACTGAAGCTGGGCAGCAGCCTCAAGAAATTTATGGAAAAAGTTTAGGGATGGGAATCACCGCTGAAAATGTCGCACAGCGATACAACATTTCCAGGGAAGAACAGGATGCCTTTTCAGTGGGAAGTCAACGAAGAGCGGCGCAAGCGTTAAAAGAAGGAAAGTTCAAGGATGAGATCGTTCCTGTCCAGGTCTCTGACAGGAAGAGTACGGTTACCGTTGAAACGGATGAATATCCACGCCCCGATACCACAATGGAAAAGCTTGCAAGCTTAAAACCGGCATTCAGGGAAAACGGAACCGTCACTGCAGGGAATGCTTGTGGCCGAAATGACGGGGCAGCTGCATTGGTGTTAATGAAGGCCAGTGAAGCGGAACGGTTGCAAATACAGCCGATCGCAAAGATCGTCGATTGGGCGACTGCCGGAGTTTCTCCTGAAGTGATGGGAATTGGTCCAGTACCAGCCGTTGGAAAACTTATGGAGCGCACCGGGAAAAAAGTTGAAGAAATTGGGCTTTTCGAATTAAATGAAGCGTTCGCTTCACAAGCATTGGCAGTAATCAGGGATTTATCGCTAGATGAAAACAAGGTGAATGTAAACGGAGGCGCCATTGCACTTGGGCACCCTGTCGGATCGACGGGCGCAAGGATCGTGACAACGCTAATACATGAACTGATTCGCAGAAAAGAAAAATATGGAGTTGCTACACTTTGTGTTGGCGGCGGACAGGGAATGGCGATCATGATTGAAACGATTTAGTCCAACGATAAAGGAGTGGAAACCCCATACGTTTCTGCTCCTTTCCGTATATAAGTTGAATTGCATAAGTGAGGGGGAGGAAGATTGTCTGTTGAAGTGGAGGATATTCGGAATCAATTCGAAAGTAGTGCATTCTTTTCACATATTGGGTTTGAAATCATCCGGTTTGAAGAAGGGAATGTAACAATAAAGCTAAACATTGAAGAACATTTACTTAATGTCAATGGAACACTGCACGGAGGCATTCATGCCACCATGCTGGATACCATCCTAGGAATGGCGACTCGTTCCGTCACCAAATCTAAAGTCGTGACGACAAGCTTAACTGTCTATTATTTAGCCAGCATATCAAGCGGGGAACTATTCGCGGAAGCAAAAGTACTTCAAAAAGGATACAAAATTGCCTTTACTGAAGGAGAAATAAAAGATGCTGAAGGCAACATCATTGCAAAAGGCACAGGAATTTTTAAAATCATTCGTGATAAATGAGGCAAGGATATCAAGTCGGCTGACAAGTGACTATGCTCCATTTTACTAGAATAGAATGAGGTGTGAAAAAATTGACTAGAGCTTGGCATGGATTTTATCCGAAAGAAACTCCTGCTGAACTTGATATTCCAACATTGTCCTTATATGGACTCCTTGAACGTTCAGCCCAACTTTACCCAACCTGCAAAGCCGTAATAGATGGGGATCGGGAAATGACATATATGGAATTAAAGGATGCCGCAGATCGTTTTGCTGTGAATTTAGACAACCGAGGATTTCAAAAAGACGATCGTATAGCAATCATGTTGCCAAATTGTCTAGAATATATCATTGCCTATTATGCCACCCATCGTTTGGGAGGTATGGTCGTTCAAGTGAACCCACTGTATAAGTCGAGTGAATTGGACTATATATTACGGGATTCCGGAGCCAATTGGTTCATTGGGCGGGAGGTACAACGGGAAATATTAGCGCTAACAAGTTTTTCTGAAAGGTTAACGTTCATATCTGCCGAGCAATTAATGGAAACTGGAACGGATTTATCAAGGAAAGATAAGGAACTTCCTGTTCTGGACATCGATCCAAAGGAAGCTGTGGCTGTTCTTCAATATACAGGGGGAACTACAGGGAAATCAAAAGGGGTCATGCTCACGCATTTTAATTTGATCTCGAATGTATTTCAAGATTTTGCTTTCACGGCTAATGCCCTTCAACTTCAAAGTCCTGGCGAACGGATGCTTGGATTGACCCCATTATTCCATGTCTTTGGTAATGGACGATTGAATAGTGCCATATATGCCGGTTCAACTTATATCACATTAGAGAAATTTGAAATAGATAAGGTGGTAGATTTGATTCGAACACATCGGCCAACCATTTTTCCTGGTGTCCCGACCATGTATATTGCTTTATTGAATCACCCGGATTTGACGGCGGACGATTTATGCTGCTTTAAGTACTGCAGCTGTGGTTCTGCGCCGCTCCCGATAGAAATCATTCAACAGTTCGAAAAAAAATTACGGGTTACAATATTAGAAGGATTTGGGATGTCGGAAACTTCCCCCACTACACACCGTAATCCAGTCATAGGACAGAAAAAACAAGGAAGTATCGGAATTCCATACCCAAATACCGATGCTAAAATCGTCGATTTGAAAACAGGCGTTGATGAATTGCCAGCAGGAGAAAGAGGCGAACTGATCATTAAAGGTCCGCAAGTAATGAAGGGATATTGGGAAAATCCAGAGGAAACGGCAACAGCTTTGCGGGATGGATGGCTTTACACTGGGGATATCGCGACGATGGATGAAGAGGGATATTTTTATATCGTAGGCAGGAAGAAAGATATGATCATTGCAAGCGGCTATAATGTTTATCCAATTGAAGTCGAGGATATTATTTATCAGCATCCAGCCGTAAAAGAGACTTGTGTGTATGGAGTACCGGATTCATACCGTGGGGAAACGATAAAAGCGGTTATAGTCTTAAAGAAAGGAAAGTCAGTCTCGGAGCAGGAAATAAAGGAGTTTTGCATGCAACGATTGGCCAGATATAAAGTGCCGCGAAGTTTTGAGTTCAGGGAGCAACTTCCAAAATCAGCTGTCGGGAAAATATTGCGCAGAATATTAATGGAGGAAGCACAGAGCCCTACTGCCGGGGGGAGATAAGCATATCAATTATCGTAAGGGAGCTCAGATGAAACCCTAAATAAGGGAAACCTTTATTCGAGGTTCCCCTTATTTAGGGTTTATAGACTATAAATCTACTTTCCTTTTAGGGGAATTTCAAATGAAGTCCCATCCACCAATAAATCATGAGACTCACCATCCGCTATATCATCGGTAGTGAATGAAAAGGAATCGAGCCGATCTAATTTTGCCTCTGGATCAACCAATAAACCAATTGTGCCTTTTCTCAATTCTCCTGGTTGGTAATCTGATCGACTTACTTTTTTTGTCCCCATAAAAGTATCCCCGGAATGGATGAAATTTTTAGAAGGCACATCATATGTAAGATCATCATTGAAAGTAACATTTTCCATGCTGAAGAACTGAAGTTCCTTCGAATCTTTATTTTCAACAGAATAAGTTATCTCTAGATAAGAAACCTCTTCATCGATATCCGTTTTAGACAACGCCGCCTGTTGATCGATTTCCTCCATGGATAAATTCTCTTTATAATATATCGAATAGGCATCTTCAAAACTCAATCCCGTATAGGACTTGAGTTCCTCTTTTACTTCATCTGTGAGTGAAGATAATTGAATCCTGCGGATATCCTTGACTGTGATGACCATCGGTGCCAATTCAAAAGCCTCATTAATAGACTTCGTTTCTAGTAATCTGAAGGTTCCCCAATTTTTTTGGCGAACCTTATCCCCGACTTTTTCAAGATGGATCCCGCCATATTCATCAACCTCAGGAATTTTGGATTCCTTAGCTTCCGCATTTTCCCCTTTTTCAGTTTTATCGCTCTTGAAATAATTTAAGGCAATCACACTTAAACAAATAAGCAATAATCCAACCATTGCTGAAATGATCCAACTTTTACGAATACTTCATCACTCCTTGTTTTAAACCAATGATGTCAAAGAATAATATACCATTTTTTTGAAAAAGAAGGAAAGGGGAGTGCCTGAAGATTGATCCTTATGATTACTAGAACATGTTCATCCAAATGATTCGAAGTGCCCTGTCCATGATAATGATTTCTCAGCTACAGTACAAGCCGTTTTATAAAAGATTCATATCATATTTATAACGAAGGGGAAATCTTGAAAAACTGAGAACATGCTTTTATTCTTTTATAGTTTTCTCATCCCTGGAGACCTCTCTAGTACCAAATTTTTTAACAAAGGAGACGTTTAGGGAATGTTGTGGCCAATTAACAATGGTAAGGAAAGGTTACATCAGCCAAATAAAAGTGCAATGCTGTCCATGCAAGAGATAAAAGCCATTGAGTCCTGGATATCTCAAATAGGGATATTCCAAATATATATAACCCCTGGACAATTAGTATCTACCGCCAGAAAAACGCTCAAGTTCAAATATAAAATAATCGGGCATGGTTTTAACCGGGTCGTCTATGATTTAAATAATGGCTATATTTTAAAAATTGCATTGTCACAAGTAGGACTAATAAGCAATGCAAATGAAGCCTATATATACAATAACTGTAATGAGGAAGTCAAAAAGTTTTTATGTCCAGTTAAGGAGTATGGGGCGGGCTGGATAATCATGAAGAAGGTGGACACGAAAGTGCCGTTTGCAATCAAGGAATATACGAAACTGATCAAGTTGGAATTGAAATTCCTGAGGCACGGTATTATCCCAATAGATTTGCGTTTAGATAATGTCGGTTATAACGAGAATGATGAAATGGTCGTCATTGATTACGGTCTATTCACCATGGATCTCAAAAGCCCCGTGCTGCGATGGCTTGTTTGATGAGATGTCTTTTAAAAGAAAATATAAAATTGATTTACAATGAGGTGATTAGGCGAAGCGGTGAATCTTGTGCTCACTTGATTTTATCGAATGGTCTAAATGAAAGAAGCATGTTACGAAAGGCTTTTTTGTGCAACATGCTTTTTTTATGGTTTAAAGGATCATAACTGATGACACAACGCTAGCCACCTTTTTATCATTTTGAAATAAATCTGCAAGTACATAAGCTGTTTTTTTTCCGATTCGGTCTACTTTTGCTTCAACTTGTACGTCTCCTAATCTTACTGGTCGATGAAAGGTAGTATGTAAATCAATGGATGCGAAGGATTGTCCGATGCTTAATTTAGATGATATCGCATAAGCCATCATAATATCTGCTGCAGAAGTGACAAATCCACCCATCGCTACACCAATTCCGTTAATAAACTTTTCATCTACTTTCCATACACCTCTCGCAATTCCATCCTGGGCATAATTTGCTTCAATCTGTAACGTTAGATCACAATTCGGAGGTTGTTTCCCCTCTGTAATAACTTGTAAAAGCTCGTTTCCTTTAGATGGTTCCCCCATTAAATTACCCCCCTTGAATAAGTTGAAACTACAGAATATTCTAACATATATCTTGGTGTCAATGAAGTTATTGATTTTACAAATAAAGTAATTAGAGACCCGGACCAAGAAATGTAATTTGGTGGTGGATTTGATTTCCACTCCAGGTACTCGCTTTCCGCGGTCGGTCTGGGGAGCCTCCTCAGCTTCCGCCTGCGGGGTCTCCCCTAGACACGTTTTTCCCGCAGGAGTCTCGCACACCCGTTCCAATTAACTTTGTTTTATTTAGATAGAATCCTTTTGTCAACAAACTAGAAAATTTTTGTTTGCCGACAGTCTTTTTTTGTGGGTTTATAAAATGGGAACGTTGATTTCCACGTCAGGCACTCGCTTTCCGCGGGCGGGCGGGAGCCTCCTCGGCGCGCCTGCGGGGTCTCCCATGCCACGCTTTTCCCGCAGGAGTCTCGTACCTTCCGTTCCAATCAACTTTGTGTTTTAAAAGAAAAAACTGTAGGCTGCTCTATTCGGAACCAAGTTTTAAACTAGTTTATACTTTAAGTTTTTCAGATGTAATCCTCATTGGATGGAAGAAAATTGCGACACTCCTGCCGAAAAACTGGCTAGCCTAGACCCCACAGACGCTTGCGTCGAGGAGGCGTAGCAGACAGTCGGCGGAAAGGGAGCGGATTTCAGAAATCAACGGGCATGTTATTTTATAAAAAAACGTAGGGAAGTTTGAAGTTGATAATTATCTAAAAAATCAAAAACTTCTTCTTTTTCTAATTAAATTGTGATAGTGTATAAAAAAGAGAAGTATTAACTTCGTTATAATTTTAAAAAGAAGTATTTAATTCATCAGAAAGGAGTGATATGGTGGAACATCTTCCATTTAAATTATTAGTAAAAGAAAAATTTGATCATCTATCGGCAGGTCAAAAAAAAGTTGCCGCTTATCTGATTGAAAATTTGGATGAAGCCGCGTTTAAAACGGCATTTCAAATTGGTCGGGAAGCGGAGGTTAGTGAAACAACGGTCATTCGCTTTTCCTATTCTTTGGGATTTGAAGGGTTTAGTAAAATGCAGTCAAGGATTCAAAAACAGCTGCTGCACCAAAATCAAATAGACTTATCCAATACTGATTCCATTCTCCGCATTGATGACAAGCAAGATCCCTTTACAAAAGTGATAGAAAACGAAGTTCATATTTTAAGACATCTATTAGATCATACGAACGTTCAGGACATATGGAAAGCAGTCGATGTTCTGATCCAGGCTGACCAAATATTGATTGCAGGACATCGGATTTCCCATGCCGCCGCCTATTGGTTCTCCTATACGCTAAGTTCATTAAGGGAAAATGTAAGTTTATGTTCACCTACAGGAGACTTCTATGAAAAGTTTTGTAATCTCACAAATAAGTCTGCATTAGTTGTTTTTTCCTTTCCAAGATATGCAAATGAAACATTAAAAGTTGCTGAGTGTGCCAAAGAACAAGGAGTTTGTTTAATTTCAGTTACAGACCGCCTTCTGTCACCAGTTGGACGCATCTCTGATATTTCACTGACAACTGAAGAAAACGCAGAAACCGGAACCAATTCAATCGCTTCCGTTATTAGCTTGTTGGACTTGGTCATTGCAGGCATCCATCAAAAAGACGCAAAACGGATATATACCCATCAGCAAAAATTAGAAAGGCTATATTCAAGCTATGAAGTGTTTAATGAATGAGTTTTTAATAAAGTTAAAATTCATGTAAAGGAGGAGGGGCATCATTATGGACCCGATTCAATATATTGATCACCATCAAGAAACATTGATGAAGTCCTACCATGAGTTGCATTCTTTGGCTGAGCCAAGCTGGCAGGAAGAAAGAACGTCTTGCTATATTTTAAAATGTCTTAGGGAAGCGGGCATAACCGTAAAAACATTTCAGAGCCATTATGGAATCATTGCCGAGATTCCAGGCATTTCAAAAAAGGTTGTAGCATTAAGGGCTGATATGGATGCGCTTGTTCAGGAAGTAGATGGAGTTGTTAAAGCCAATCATTCATGTGGACACGACGCACATAGCACAATGGTTTTATATACAGCATTGGCCATTGCCTCCAGCGGAATCCAGCCTAAACACACTCTCCGGTTTATATTTCAGCCTGCAGAAGAAAATGGGGAAGGCGCTCTTCAAATGATAAATGATGGCGCGTTGGAGAATGTTACATATTTATTCGGGGTACATGTAAGACCCAGTACGGAGGTTCCTTATATGAAGGCTTCCCCCGTCATTGTCCATGGCTCAGCCGAAACAATAAGGGGTACACTCAAAGGCCTTCAGGCTCATGCATCCCGTCCGCAAGATGGAATAAATGTAATTGAAGCAGCAGCTTTGCTTGTCAAAAAATTACAGCAGATTAATCTGGAAACCGAAATTCCTTATTCCATCAAAATGACTCAATTTGAAACAAACAATAAAGCATCAAACGTTATCCCGGAAACAGCTGTCTTTGCTATTGATGCCAGAGCACAGTCAAATGATGTAATGAATGAACTAAATCGCTTAACAAAGGAAGCTTTTGAACAGACAATGGAACAAACTGAAACATCCATCTCCTGGTCTGCGGAAGAATTTGTCCCAGCTGCTACCTTGAATGAAAAGGCGATAAAGCTGGCTGAGGCCGCAATTGCAGATATCCTTGGGATGGAAAATGTCGTTTCAGTCTGTGTTTCTCAAGGAGGAGAGGATTTTCATTTTTATACAGCCGAAAATCCTGAAATAACTGCAACCATGATGGGTTTAGGCTGCGATCTAACGCCTGGTCTGCACCATCCGGATATGAAGTTTAATTTACAAGCACTTATTTATGGAACGAAAATTTTAATTAACACAGTCATGATGGCGGCAGAAGAGTAAAATTTTTCACTTAAAAAATTAATGAAGGGGTGTTTTATGGAAAATACGGCACAAACATCACAAACCGGGGGCCAAACAGCTGCTGATGAAAAACAACTGGAGCGAAAACTCAAACCAAGGCATCTATCGATGATTGCAATCGGGGGCACCATTGGAACGGGGCTATTTTTAGCAAGCGGTTCCATTATTCATACTGCGGGTCCTGGAGGAGCTGTGGCTGCTTATATAATTGCCGGGATCATGGTTTACTTTTTGATGACAAGCTTAGCCGAAATGGCTGCCCTTATTCCTATTACAGGCTCTTTTAGTACCTATACATCAAGGTTTGTCGATCCTGCATTAGGATTTGCGGTCGGATGGAACTATTGGTATAACAATGCAATCGTAGTCGCACTGGAATTAGCAGCTTCCTCCCTGATAATGAAATATTGGCTGCCTTCTGTTCCAGGCATCATTTGGAGCGCATTATTTCTTGCACTCATATTTGGCCTTAATATTTTATCGGTAAAAGGATATGGAGAATCAGAATTCTGGTTTGCCATTATAAAGGTTTTGACGATTATCATTTTTATTGCAGTAGGTTTATTAATGATTGTTGGAATCATGGGAGGGGATGCCGTAGGTTTTGAAAATATCACCAAAGGGGAGGCACCGTTTAAAGGAGGCTTTTTATCTATTATAAGTGTCTTTATGGTGGTAGGATTTGCCTTTCAAGGTACCGAGTTAGTAGGAATTGCGGCCGGCGAGAGTGAAAACCCAAGAAAAAATATACCAAAAGCCATTAAGCAAATCTTCTGGAGACTGCTCTTGTTTTATGTATTGGCGATAATTGTGATTGGATTTTTAATAAGCTATAATGATCCGCGTTTGTTAAGCTCGGATATTGAAGATATTGCGGTAAGTCCCTTCACTCTAGTTTTTCAAAACGCTGGGCTTGCCATCGCTGCCTCCGTTATGAATGTGGTCATTCTTACTTCCGTTCTTTCTGCAGGCAATTCGGCCATGTACGGAGCTTCTCGCGTGCTTTGGGTGCTGGCGAAAGAAGGCAAAGCCCCTTCGTTTCTAAAAAAAGTGAATTCAGGCGGCATTCCAGTGAACGCTGTGTACTTTTCTACCATCGTTGGGATGGCAGCTTTCCTGACCTCTCTTTTCGGTGAAGGCACGATTTATACTTGGTTATTGAATGCTGCAGGATTATCCGGTTTTTTATCCTGGTTAGGAATTTCGATTACACATTATCGTTTCCGGAAGGCATATATTGCACAAGGTAGAGATTTGAAAGATTTGCCTTATGTATCAAAATGGTATCCATTCGGTCCGATATTAGCCACACTTTTATGTGTTACGGCAATCCTGGGACAAAATTACTCTGCATTTTTCGGTCCTGAGATTGATTGGTATGGAATTTTAATTTCCTATATCGGGCTTCCTTTATTTTTCCTGGCTTTTCTAGGTTATAAAATCGTAAAGAGAACAAAAATGACTCCATTGCAAGAGGCCGATTTCAGTAAAGTGGAATAACCTCTTTTGTAAAAAAGCAGGAAAGTATTATTAAGAAAGATCATTTACATGATAGCCCAGTGCCTCGTAACGATATGCCGTCATCTGTGGACTGCCTTGTCATCTTATGTTGTCAATAAGGGCACTTGTGCTATACCAAGGAGGTTGACCATGACGAAATCACAGGAAATTGTAATTCGTTCTATTCATGGAATTGAAGAGCTGGAGGACGTAAGAAAGCTAGAGTCCAGCATTTGGGGAGAAACCGACTCAATCCCCACACACCAAACCTTAACAGCCGTGAAAAACGGCGGTTTGGTTATAGGAGCTTATTGCGAAGGAAAGCTGATTGGATTTCAATACAGCTTTCCGGGATTCAATGGGCAATCAGCCTATCTTTGTTCACATATACTAGGCATAAATGAGCAATTTCGCAACAAAGGTATAGGCGAGAAGTTAAAGTTAGCACAACGTGAGGAAGCGCTAAAGCTTGGCTATTCCCTTATTACCTGGACATACGATCCTTTGGAAAGTGTTAATGGGTATTTAAATATAGCCAAGCTCGGTGGGGTATGCTCCACATATATAGCAAACTGCTATGGTGAAATGGAAGATCTTTTAAACAGCGGAATTCCTTCTGACCGCTTTCTTGTCGAATGGCATATTGAAAAAAAAGAGACAACGGATTCTAGCGGAGGGGGAATGCCGCTGGACTTTGTGATGGAAAACTCGCTTATTCAATGGGATACCATTGAAAAGGGATTACCTGTTCCAACTTTCACTCGTCCGCTGCCTGAACAAGAATGTGAAACAGCTTTTGTGGCCCTTCCAAAGGACTTCCGAACAATAAGAGTCACAAATATTCAAGCGGCCAAAGAATGGCGGATGAAAACCAGGGACATTTTTACCGGATTATTTCAGCAAGGATGGCAGGTAACAGGTTTTATGAAGAATTCCATGACGGAAATTCCCGTTCAGTTTTATGTGCTATCAAGGAAATGAACTAGAAGAATATATATAGTGTTTAGTAATTTCAGGCTGTGTAAGCTATTAATAAAAAAATTGTAAGACTGTGTCTATTAACAGTTTTATCACAGAAGGAGAATTTCTAAGTGAAAATTAAACAAGTTATTCTAAGGCATCTTAAGCTAGACTTGCTTGAACCTTTTACAACTAGCTTTGGGACGGAATACGATAGGGATTTTATCCTTGTGGAAGCCATAAGCGATGATGGCATTTCCGGTTGGGCTGAATCGGTTGCGATGCTTGACCCTCTGTATAATGAAGAGACCTTAAAAACAAACTGGCATATACTAGAAGACTATCTAATTCCAATAATCCTAAAAAATGAAATCAAGCATCCTGATGAAATTTCCGAAAAATATTTCACCCATATTCGCGGAAATTATATGGCAAAAGCCGCTTTAGAGGGTGCCGTTTGGGATTTGTATGCTAAAAAGCAAGGTGCTTCTCTTTCAAATGTGTTAGGTGGAACAAAAAAGAAAATTGAAGTGGGGGTAAGCATCGGAATAAAGGATTCGATCGATTTGACCCTGGATATAATTGAAGCTCGTCTCGGTGAAGGCTATAAACGTTTTAAACTAAAAATCAAACCGGGCTGGGATGTTGAATTAATAGACAAGGTACGAAAAGTATATCCTGAAATCCCGCTCATGGCCGATGCAAATTCAGCTTATACCTTAAAAGATATAGACCGGTTATCCGCCTTGGATGATTTTAATTTAATGATGATTGAGCAGCCACTTGCCTATAATGATATCATTGACCATGCAGATTTACAGTCAAGGTTAAAAACACCTATTTGCCTGGATGAAAGCATACACTCATTAGAGGATGCCAGGAAAGCTATTAAATTGGGCAGCTGTAAAATTATTAATATTAAGATTGGCCGTGTCGGAGGTTTGACTGAATCTATGAAAATCCATGATTTATGCCTTGAACATGGCATTCCGCTATGGTGTGGAGGTATGCTGGAATCAGGCATTGGAAGAGCTCATAATATTGCAATCACTTCACTGCCGAACTTCATTCTTCCCGGTGATACCGCAGCTTCCTCCCTCTATTGGGCAGAAGATATCACTGACCCTGAAGTTACAGTGGAAAACGGAATGATCAGTGTTCCAGAATTGCCTGGAATCGGCTATGAACCAAGCATTGAAAAAATCAAAAAGTATACTATACACAGTCAAACCTATCATTTAAGTGAGAATGTTGCTAGAAACGCCTAGGGTGCTACAACATTGCATAAAGGCATGATTCCCGAAAAAGGGAGCATGCCTTTTTTATTTATAATCCACTTTCCATTCAAAATATATTGTAATTCGACCTTCTGCCATGTATGGTGTTATGAAATGCAGATTAGCTTTTCTTATATCCTTTAAAAAGTTATCATAATAGAGTCTTTGTACATTGTATATATACACATTTATGATACAAAACTGTATGTATAGAAAAAAGGGGTGAGGCGATGCGAAATTTACATACTATCTGTGCCGTAATAACCGTCTACCTTTTCTTTTTTTGCTGTTTCTTTCCTTCAGCAGTCCATTCGGAAGCCGAAAAAGTGATACGGGTTGCAGGGGATAATAACTTTCCACCTTTTGAATACTTGAGCGATTCGGGTGTTTATACCGGTTTCAATGTGGATATAATGAACGCCATTTCTATCGAGACTGGCATTAGGTTCGAATACTTTCCCATGCCGTGGAACGAGGCAGTACAAGCTATGCGCTCTGGAAAAGTGGATGCGATTCAAGGCATGAAGTACAATCAAGAACGTGAAGAGATTTATGATTTTTCAGCTCCGTATTTCACAAGTTCACAAGGGATTTTTGTGTTGAAAGATAATATGTATATCCGAAAAATCGAAGATCTTAAAGGCCGGAAAGTAGCTGTACAAAAAGGAGATGTTGCAAGCGGTCTATTAAGTAAAGTCGATCGTTTGCAATTGGTGGAAACTAATAATCAACAAGAAGCCGTTCAGTCGCTGATCGACGGTAAAGTGGATGCTTTCATTGGAAATCGGATTACGGGTCAATATTTTCTACAGAAAAGTGAGCAGCAATCACTCATTAAGATTGTCGGTGAGCCACTTGACACCACAAATTATGCTGTAGCCGTGATGCCGAAAAACAAAGAGTTGCTGACACTATTCAATCAGGCAATTTCTCAAATCAAGAAGGATGGAACGTATGAAAAGATAGAGAAAAAGTGGTTCGGGGAATATATCCTCCCAAATACTCAACGGCTACGCAAAACGCTGCTGTATTTGGAAATTGGTCTTATTCTTACCTTCATTATGATTTCTCTCATCTTATGGTGGAATCTCAGCCTTAAACGAGAAGTGGCTAAGCGAACCGAGCAAATTGAGCATGTGAATAAAGACTTGGAAGAGAAGATGCTGCTTCTTGAGGAAAACATCAACTTTCAGCAGCAAGTAATAAACAGTGGCTACAGTTCGCTTATTACACTGAATCAGCAAGGTCTTGTATCGATGATTAATGTTAGGGCCATGGAATATTTGGGGGTGGACGGTAATGTTGTTGGAAAACGTTTTCAGGATCTGCCAACTGCCCGTTTCATCCCGGAAAAGGAGATTAGGGCTGCCTTAGAGAAAAAGAGAGTTTTCTTGCAAAAGGAAACGGTGTGGTCTCAGTATGTGGGCAAAAAAAGGCATATAACATACAGCGTGTATCCAATTCAGACTATTGGGGGAGAAAGTGTAGGTGCGGTGTTGAATTTTTTCGATAGTACGGAACAAAAACAATTGGAGAGAAAAGTGGCTCAGGATGACCGATTGCGTTCATTGGGTCAACTCGTAGCGGGTATCGCTCATGAAATAAGAAACCCGTTAACATCCATCCTTACCTATACGCAATTGCTGCCGAAAAAATTTGCAAGCGCAGATTTCCGAACGTTCTTTTCCGAACAGGTCACTAGTGAAATTACCCGACTTAATACATTGATTAATGATTTGCTCGATTATTCCCGTCCTAAAAAATCAGAGCCAGTCACATTTTCGCTGAATGAGTCCATGGAAGGGATTGAGCTATTGCTTAAGCCGAAAATCAAAGAAAAAAACCTGAGCATTGTTCGCGAGTTCGCTGGAGACATTCAGGCAACTGCGGATAAACAGCAGATCAAACAAGTACTGGTGAACGTCATTCTCAATGCCATTCAGGCGTCCAATATAGGGGGAACCCTTATTTTTAGGGCATATTATCGGGATATGTTCACTGTCGTTGAAATCGAGGATGAAGGGATCGGGATTTCGGAAGAAGACATTGATAAGATCTTTGAACCGTTTTACACCAGGAAACCAAACGGGGTAGGGCTAGGGCTTTCTATTACGTATCAGCTTGTCAAAGAAAACGATGGCATTATCGAGACAAGAAGTGAAGTAGGAAAGGGAACAGTAGTGACCATTTGTTTACAGCATTAATACAGAAAGGGTGAAAACGATGCACGATATCATGATTATTGATGATGAGCCAACCATATGTCAGTCACTTACGTTTGCATTGGAAGACCAGTATCACGTTTATTCGTTTACAGACCCACGTGAAGCGCTTCCGCTTTTCGAAAAAACAGAAATCGCCATCGTATTGCTGGATTTAAAAATCGGGGGATATAATGGGATGGAAGTGTTAGAAGAAATCAAACGCCTCTCCCCCTCGACTGTTGTCATTATGATGACGGCTTACGGCACAATTCCTTCTTCCGTGGAAGCAATGCGTAAGGGGGCGTTTTCATATGCGACAAAGCCGCTTCATATTGATGAATTGGAAGTGCTGATGCAAAAGGCAGAAGAAGTGTACACCCTTCAGTCCAAAGTGAAATGGCTGAGTGAAGAATTGGTTAAGGTGGCAGGTGTGAACGGCCTCATCGGTGAAAGCTTGGCTATGCGCAAAATATTCTCCCTCATCGAAAAAGTGAAGGATATCGATTCCAACATTCTCATAGAAGGGGAAAGTGGAACCGGTAAAGAAGTCGTCGCCAGAACCATCCATAATCAAAGCAAGCGCAGAAACAAAAAGTTTCAGGCAATTAATTGTGCCGCCATTCCGACTCACCTGTTGGAATCAGAATTATTTGGATACGAAAAGGGCGCATTTACAGGGGCGATACAGCGAAAATTTGGACTTTTTGTGCTGGCGGAAGGAGGAACAATTTTTCTTGACGAAATCGGTGAGATGGATTTGGCGCTGCAGGGGAAAATTTTGCGCGTTCTACAAGAGAGAAAGGTAATGCCCGTTGGCGGGATAGAAGAAGTCAGCATCGATGTCCGGATCATTGCAGCGACAAACAGAGACTTGGTTAAAGAAGTAAAAGAGAATCGATTTCGTGAAGATTTATATTACAGATTAAATGTGATTCCGATTCACCTTCCGGCTTTACGTGAACGAAAAGAGGATATTCCTTTGCTGTTGGAATTTTTCATTGCAAAAATCGGTGATCGAATGGGAAAACCTGTAGAAGGAATTTCCCATGAAGCGCTGCAGCTTTTACAGCAATATGACTTTCCAGGAAATATTCGTGAACTGCAGAACGTGATTGAAAGAGCAATAGCGCTTACGAATGATTCTTACATACAGAAAGCCGATTTACCTTCCGACATCCAAAAAAGCTCGCGCCCATTTTTCGGCAATACCCTAATCCCCGTATATGTCGGCGAACCGATTGAAGAAATCGAAAAAAGAGTGATTCTTCATAACCTTGCCGCTTTTAACGGTCATCAAAGGAAGACAGCGCAAACAATTGGCATCGGGGAGAGGACATTGCGGGACAAGTTGAAGAAATATCGGGAAGAAAAGTAGGCGGAAATTGCCGAGCGGCAATTTTCGCCTATTTTTTATTTTGAATATATCTGAATTTTCCACTGTTTTTATGGAAATGGACCTGGCATGAAACTTGCTTAATAAAATTGTAGTAAACCATTAAGCAGAATGGAGGGAACATAGATATACAACATAATGGTCTACAGAGCTGGACTGGAAGTTACAGTGCGGCGAAAGCGGGGATGTGCAAAATGCATCAGGCAGGATAATTCAATGGCCTATCCAAATTTACCGAAAACAAAAGGACAAGCCATCGAACCACATCTTTTATAACAGTACAACCCGAAATTTATTGGCGATTGCAAATATGAAGTATTTTTATTTATGGGGAGGAAAAATAAATGTATGCGTTACCAAATATGGATTTATGGAAAGGCAGAACAGATAGTCTAATAGATAAAGATGAATTTAGAATTCATCAAATAGTTAAAGATAATCAAACATCATCAGTAAATAATACATGTGGAATAATAGGGTTCTCTTGTGAAGAAGGCGTACGCAGGAATAAGGGAAGACTTGGAAGCAAAGAAGCTCCCAATGAAATACGTAAATCCTTATCATCTCTATCTTGGCACGGCCAATCAGGAGATAGCCTAGTTGATTTCGGAAATATCATTTGTGAAAATCAAAAGTTAGAAGCAGCTCAAGCTGAATTGGGAAGCCACGTAGAGAAAATATTATCTAAAAATTTGTTTCCTGTTATTTTAGGGGGCGGACATGAAACCTTTTATGGTCATTATCTAGGAATTAGGTCGAGTGTTGGCCCCAATGCCAAAATAGGCATTCTTAACATTGATGCTCATTTTGACTTACGCTCTTATGAAGATATAACTTCTTCTGGAACGATGTTTAAACAAATATTAGATAATGATCATCAAGCTAGTTATTTGCCAATTGGCATTCAACGTTATGGAAACACTAAAAAATTATTTGACACTGCAACTACACTTGGTTGCTCTTGGATATTGGAAGAAGAATTAGTAGATGAAAATTCTGAAGAAAACGAAAATAAAATTCTGAATTTTATAAATCAGCATGATTATATTATCTTAACTCTTTGTATGGATGTTATAAACGCTTCTGAAGCACCGGGTGTTAGTGCCCCTTCCTCATTTGGTCTTTCTGGAAAATTGGTTAGACAATTAATTCGTAAGATTACTTCACATACGAAAACTATTTCATTTGATATCTGTGAAGTGAATCCATCTTTAGATTGTGATAATCGCACTGTCAAACTAGCTGCAAACCTAATAAATGAAGTATTCATGTGTGTGGAGAGGAGATAAGCAATATGAACATCGAGATTAATCAAACGATCACTATTTTTTTAGCGATACTGCTTTTAGCACTAGGCGGGATTATCGTTAAGAATGTCAAATTATTTAGACACTTTTGTATCCCTGCACCCGTTGTTGGGGGATTACTTTTTGCAATCGTCGCTACAAGTCTTAAAACCTTTTTAAACATAACCATTTCATTGGATACGACACTCCAGGGATTATTCATGTTAACATTTTTTACGTCCGTTGGATTGGGTGCCAGTTTCCAATTAGTAAAAGTCGGCGGTAAATTATTATTAATATATTGGTTGTTATGTGGGTTTCTGGCATTTGCTCAAAATTTAATCGGAATTTCTTTAGCACCCGTTTTTGGGATTGATCCATTGATTGGCATGATGGCAGGAGCAATTTCCATGGAAGGCGGCATAGGTGCAGCTACAGCTTTTGGCGGTACGATTGAATCGCTGGGCATTCAATCTGCCCAAGCAATTGGAATAGCAGCAGCTACATTAGGATTAGTGTTTGGTGGATTAGTTGGAGGGCCCACTGTAAAGTATTTAATTAATAAACACAAATTAACACCAAGTAAAGAGGATATTGAAATTCAAGAAAAGAAAGAAATGGAAGACAAAATAGAATTAAATGTAGCTTCATTTATGAAACAAGTGTTAATACTGACATTTTGTATGGCTTTAGGTTCATATCTAGGAGAGTTATTTTCGGCAAAGACAGGTTATGTTTTACCGAACTATGTTGGAGCAATGATAGTGGCTGTAATAGTTCGGAATATTTTAGATAAAATAAACGGAAAAATTATCGAAATGCCTAGTATTAATTTTATTGGAGATATCACTTTAGGTATTTTCTTATCTATGGCATTAATGAGTATAAAATTATGGGAAGTTGCTGACCTTGCTTTACCAATTATTTTAATTGTGGTGATACAAGTAATTTTCATTATCCTTTTAAGTATATTCATCATGTTTCGCTTTCTTGGCAAAAACTACGATGCGGCAGTTATGGTTGGAGGATTCATCGGACATGGTATAGGGGCTACACCAAATGCTATGGCAAATATGTCAACAATCACTGCGAAATATGGACCTTCAAGTAAAGCATATTTAATCGTTCCGATAGTCGGTGCATTTCTTATTGATGTTTTTGCCATGCCAATCATCATTATAAGTATTAATCTATTTAAATGATGATTTGTTTTTAATTATGTTAATAGCTTTGTTTTTGGAGTTATTAAGGGATTTAAAAAGTGTTTTTGGTACAAAGCCTGAAATGGTCAAAATATATATTAGAATATAGTGTTAATACCGAATGTTTTGGCTGTTAAACCAAGAACATTCGGTATTGATTTTTTAATCCGAAAATTGCCCAGTAGGTAATTTACAATGGTTTTTTTGTCTGATTCTTAATGCAACAGAACCCCATCTATTTCAAGTAGGTATGAGCCACCATGATTGTATCGAATCGTTTCACAGCCCGATTCAGTAAGGATGAATTTATGTTACGATGATCAGAGTCTAGTAGACTTAGGCTCAGTTATGCTCTCGGTTCATCGTATCCACCCTATTGGCAATACAACCATTTAGCTCTCGAAATTGATTCGAACTGAAATACTGAAGTAATGAAAGGAGAAAAAAGTTGTCATATTCACTAAAAATAATAACAAAAAGTGAACAAATAACTAGTACTTGGTCAGGTGGTAAAACAACTCAACTAACCATTTATCCTGAAGAAGCTGATTACGCGAAGCGTGATTTCAAATGGCGGATTAGCACAGCAGATGTCGAGGTGGATGAATCCTTATTTACTCACCTTCCAGGCATTCAGAGAATCATCATGATCCTTGATGGTGAAATGTCGCTGCAACATAAGGGAAAGCACCGTGTGCATTTAAAGCCATTTGAACAGGATTGGTTTGATGGAGGCTGGACAACCCAAAGTATTGGGAGGGTCACTGACTTTAATTTGATGTTAGCAGAAGGATGCGAAGGTGACATTAGTACGATTCATCTGAATGATGGAATCCATTCTGAAGTGTTGGATAATGGGGATTCTACGAAAAGGTCCGACGCCTATTATTGTTTCAAAGGAAAAAGTAGAATGAATATCGATGAAAAAGAGACTATTGTTTTAGAGCAAGGTGACTTAGTAATCTTAAACATAGATCAATTCTGCAACAATTTAAATATAAAGTTATCCAATTACGAAGACCACTCATCTGCAACAATTATTAAGGTAAGTATTTTTTATTGAGAGAAATTCTGGTTCTAGTGTAAAAAACATTCACTAGAAGTATAGTATTCATTCAAATTTTGCGGTAAAGGGCATTTCCAAATAACTTTTGTAGAAGGACTGCAGACAAAACGCGGATATATTACATAACCAAGACGAGTACGCTGCAATCGATCTTGTAAAAGTGCAGTCGTAAAGTTACAAAAAAGTAAAGGCTTAAAAGCCGACGGTTTTGTAGGTCCGAATACATATAAAGCATTGGGTGTGAAAAAGCAGACATTAAATCTACAGCGATAGTGAGTGAAGCAAAAAAACATTTGATTGCAGCGGATTCCTAAAATACGTATTCGAAAAAGGTGCCGGCGTCACTTTACAAGAACGGTACTAAAAATTTATAAAAAGGGGACAAAGGTTTCCAAACCACAAGTTGGAGATTTGGTCTTTTATGAGACCTATAAACCTGGCGCCTCACATGCTGGTATTTATATCGGAGAGGTCATACACAGCTCATCATCAGATGGTGTAAGCATTTCCTCCATGGATAATAGTTGTTGGAAAAAAAGATATTTAGGAGCAAAAAGAATGTAATAGAAAAAAGTTGCCAGTTTTATTAGAGACTGGCCTTTATTTATTTTTATTGTTCTACCAATAGTTTACGATATTGAGATGTCCTATGATGAATATGGCTGCTAGTATAAACCCCCACCCATGCTATGTATCAAAGTAACTTTTGAACAAGTTCCTCCGAATGTTCAATGAGATTTATCTCCTAGTTTTTCATGACGGGATACATCCTTTTAAAATGAAAAATAAATAGACGAGTTGCCTCGTCTACCCATTACTTATGAAACTGTTGATTCATCCTGCTTCTTTTCAACAGTCGTTAACTCAGGATTTTTCCCTTCCTCTTTATCTTCTTCCTTTACTAACCCATTGGTTGCACTTTTGAATTCAGTTAAAGTACGTCCAAAAGCCCGGCCGATTTCCGGCAATTTCTTAGGACCAAAAATGATTAAGGCAATGATAAGTACTAAAATTAATCCAGGAATACCGATATTTGAAAACATAAAGAATCAGCTCCTAATATTGAAATCTTAACGTTCGTAACACATGGATGTGGCATAGTGTCACTAGTTTGATGCTGCCAAATGCCATTCAGGTGCTATACCACAACTTCAATCCCTTAAAATTTCACAAAAAATGCAGTAAAGTACATGATCAATAATCCAATCGAGAATCCAGAAAGGTTTAACCATGAAACAGATGCTTCGTTATGTGTTCTATGATCTTCAATGAGCATTTTCGTTATTACATAAATTACTTGAAGAATGGCCCCTGCACCAATACCCAGGAACAAAGCTCCCCAAATTGGAGAGAAGATAAATCCGCCAACCCATGTACCTGCAATGGCGGGTGCGCCTGCAATAACTCCCAATAATAGAAAGTCTCTGAATCGAGGTGTGGTCTTTAATAAAGGAGCAGCGATTCCAATACCTTCCGTAATGTTGTGAAGGGTAAATCCGATGATTAAAAAGGTTCCCAGAGCTGCTTCACCTAGGGAAAAGGAAGAACCAATAGCCAAACCTTCCCCAAAGTTATGAAGCCCTATTCCGGTAGCCATCAACAAAGCAAGACCTAAGGGAGAATATCCTTTCTTTTCTTGCTTTCTTTGTTGATACTGATCAAAGCCGATCAATAATAAGAAGGTTAAGGAAGCACCAATAATTACAACCATATTGCCCTGAAAGACAGAAGGGGCTTCTGCACCAATTTCAAAGCCATCGGCTAGAGTCCCAACAAATAAAAATAAAAGCAGCCCAACCGTAAGGGCAAGGATCGCATTAATCCACTTTCGTGAGAAACGCTTCATAAATGGGTACCACAACAACCCCAATGTGATCGGGACAATTCCAACGTAAAATCCTATTATGCCGTAGTTTAAAAAGTTACTCCAGGTAGTTTCTGGGGTGAGTGTGGCAGCTGCAACTTCACCTTCCGTGATAATCCCATTCTCTGTGATTAGTTTAATGGCATGAGGATCACCTTCCACCCATGGGTAAGCGATGGTCACCTTTCCTTCTTCAAATCGTTTAAGTTTTGCTTGAGGAGAGACACTGAAATTCCACACCGAATCATTGACCATAACTTGAGAAATCGTTATTGGTTTGGGCCCTGTATTACTTACTGATAATTCAAACCCGGTTTCGGTTATCTTGATGCGTTCAATGTTCAGGACTTCAATTGGTGCTGCAGGATCTTTTTCTACACCTGCTCCATTCATTAGTACCCATCCAAGCACCCCTATAAGTAAAATTAGCGGAATTAAACCAGTAATTATCCATTTCCCCTTCATATTATTATCTCCCCTCTTTACTCGACCTCAAAAAATCCCATCCAGCCTAACTCAGCGAATTCGCTTACATGGGCATGAAACATATACATTCCCTTGAATGGAAAACGAACTTCTACAATTCCACGTTCTCCCTGACATTGCATGATGGTATCTGTGAACTGGGAGGGATTATCGTTTCTGCCGGTTGGATAGTACGTAAAGTAATTCGCATGTAAGTGAAACGAGTTTAATAAGTCGAATTCGGTTAAATTACTAAGATAGATACGAACCAGTTGATCTTTTTTAATTTTAATAGGGTGATTCATAAATGCGAAGGCATAGCCATTCACGGTATAAAACTCGTTTTCACCATCTAAATCCAAGTCAAATCCATTCATAACCATGTTTAACTCTAATGCCGGCTCTCTTGGCTTTTTGGGATCAATAATAAAATTTCCATATAAGCCTTTATGGATATGGCGGGCTAGGGGGAGTACATGGCAATGGTATATTTGCAAACCGTATGGTTTCGCTTCAAATTCGTACGTGAAATTTTGTCCAGGATAAATGGAAGTTAATCCGTCCATCGCAGGGGGGTGGATTCCGTGAAAATGGATAGAGTGGGGATGGCTGCCCTCATTAATAAAGTGAAACCGTAAAAGATCACCTTCCGTACAACGAAAAGTTGGTCCTGGAATAGTTCCGTTATAAGTCCAGCCTGGGAATTTAATTCCTTTGGCAATCTCGATTTCCTTATCAATAGCCACGACTTCATATTCCCGGAGTGTTTGGCCGTCTGGCAACTTGGTAACTTTTCCATAATCAAACTCAGTAAGGAGCCGTTCAGCCATTTTATAACCAGTTGTTAATGTCTTATCACTCATATTTGAATGATTGGAATGATTGCTCTTCTTATGAGACGAATCATTGGATGCCTGAGCCCCAGTTGGAATTTGTGTCATTTTATTTAAGTAATAAGATCCAGCTATTCCAAACGCACCTGCAGTCCCCATCTTTAAAACATCTCTGCGGGAAACCTTTTTCTCATCAGACATTACTTGACCCCCTTCTAAAAAGTTTCCTCGGGGAAACTTTTTGTTGTATAAGCTATACTTTAAGATAGGTACAAGTTTTATGTCAACTCTTTTTTGTGGCTATGTTCGTATAAATTTTTGCTAAGGTGGGGATATTCAACCGTATTATGACTGGAGTGTCTTTTTAATACATCTTTAAATAAAACTATATGTGCTCTTATGACTCGGAGTTTTTGTCAACTCTACAATAAGTCTCCTTTGATGTATTTAAGTAATTAACTATTTATTGTGGGGGAGAGGTCATGTGTCTTTATATGAAGAGTTACCTGATGATCTTTTAGCAGGCTTTTTTATGGAGATTAGCAAAAATATAAAAAAGGGCATTCTTTCCGAGGCTATGTATTATAGGGTAGGTTAATAAAGAGAGCTGCAAACAAGCGAGGCCTTTCAGAAATGAACCTGAGAGCGATTTATCTTAGGACCTATAAACATAAATCCTTGATTTATGGATTGGTGTTTTTATTTAGGTACTCAGATAAACTATTATCCTCCCTTTGATATCATTAATTAATTGTACTTGAATGGCTTACTGGGTAGTGGTATCGAAGTAGTGGTTTTGTATTCTGTACCAAAAGGGTCAGTTTGTTGAATAGTTTTTCCTACAAGTAGTATACGTTTTATCGAATTTTCATGTATATTTCTGAATGAGAATATTCTGTTTTACCAATAAATTGAAGAAGGGATGCGATATGAGAAATAAAGAGAAATACCGTATTGTTATTGAGGTATTGAGTATTATATTTGGTAGCTTGTTAATTGCTATTGGTGCAAATACATTATTACTTCCAGCTAATTTACTCTCTGGAGGTATCATTGGGATTTGTATGATTTTGTACCACTTTTTTCATTGGTCAGTGGGAGTGCAGTATTTTATCTATAATATTCCACTTTTAATCTTAGGATATATCCATTTAGGGAAAAAATTTATCATTTATACGATTCTTGCTGTCATTTCTGACACCATATTCTTACACTTTATCCCTATTCGTCTCATGTGGACAGAAAATGTTATTTTAGCCTCTATATTCGGGGGTATAGTTTCGTTTGCTGGCGGAGCCATCATGCTTCGTGTAGGAGGCTCAAATGGCGGATTAGATGTCCTTGGACGGATCATTGCTAAACACAAAAATCTGTCCATTTCAAAATTTGGTCTTATCGTTAATCTGATAATTGTTGCTATTTCTGCTGTAATCTTTGATGTTCAAGCAGCTATGTTTACCATTCTTTCGTTATATGTAGGAGCTAAAACGTATGAATCCTTACTTAATATTGCGGAAAGAAGTTCAGTAATTATTGTGACGGATAAGGGAGAAGAGATATCTGAAGCCCTCAATCAAGCGTTCCATCGCGGTGTTACATCTTGGGAAGCTTTAGGGGCTTACTCACATAGTGAAAAACAAGTCATACTTTGTGTGATCGTGAATATCCAGTGGGCAGAATTATGTCAAACTGTACAAAGTATAGATGACCATGCATTTATTTCAGCCATGCCAACTCATAAAGTCATTGGTAATTTCAAAAACGTTTGGTGAAAAATGGCGTTATCATAAGAAAAGACCCGTTCGTATTCCTGAAAAGATAAACGGAATTTTTATGCAATACTCACCCTATAATTTGGTAGATATAAGAAATTAAACGTATTGGCTCGTTTATGTACGAAGAACTATTAAGTATAGAATTTGAATTTATAAAGGATTCAGTATCAATTAACATTAAATATCGACATTTTCATCCATCTTATTAATGGGCAATAAATCTATTATAAGGAAGATAAAAAGGCATCTATGTGAACATCATAGATGCCTTTTATTTTATTAAGAATTGAAAGAGGAGAATATGCTTGTTTTTCGGTATGTCCTAAGATGTATTTTTATTTTGTAATTATCATTAGATTATCTTCTTGAAAGGGATATGATTGTAGAAAAGACCCAGGAAGGGAAGGCTATAGCAAAGTTACGTGATGATTTTAGAGAAGGACACCAAAGAAGTTTAATAAAAAACCGTTCTTAATGAACTACCATGAAAATAAGTTTCTTTAAAAATGAAAAATGACAATACTTAAGATGACCCTGCTCAATCGTTTTAAGTATATTTTAGACTTTCCCCCTTTAACTACTTTCTTCACTAAAGTAAAAGTAGTTTCTTTCTGGTGAATCTCCTTGATTAAAGAAGAATATTAACTAACAGCTTTGGTGACTTACTAAACATTGGAGAAGGACCTTGCTGTTTAATGTGTAATTTAATAACAGTGAACACAACCTTGTCAATACCTTGACTTACCAAGTGACAGACGATATATTAGCATAAAGGATGAGGTGTTTGACTAAGAAAAAAATTGTACTAGTCATAAATTAATAGATAGAGTAACGCTTGTCCAAACACATGCATAATATATATAAGACGTGAGGAAGCACCTGACGTCACTTTTAGACTGACTATTTATAGTCAGTCTTTTTTGTTTTCAAATAGAAGAATTAAAACTTGAGTTGATTAAGATTGCTTTCTAAACATGATTCTATTCAGCGAGATCAACTTAAAATGATTACTTTGGATCATTTGGAGCCAGAAATCCATATGGTTCGTAAAATTGATGCAGCCATTGACTTCACTTTCATTTATGATTTGGTGAAAGATATGTATTCAGAGGTAGGTCGCTAAAGTATGATCCAGTTATTCATATCCCTCACAGGCCATCGTCTAAACAAGGCTTAAATCCTTTTATATCAGGGGGTTGGGATCAACCTAGTAGAGGTGCCCAGTTAAGAGTCTGCCCATATTCCGTTTCAAAACTTTTTTTTAGTCGAATACTTAATTATCCTTAAAATAATTCATGTTTCTTTGTGATTAAACTTGGATTAACTTATAATTAAATTACGAGGTGAGATCATGCTACAGGATGAACGACTAGACGCCATTGTTCAATATTTAAACGAACACGAACGGATTGATATTGAAACAATTTGTAAAATAAATAATGTATCTAAAGATACGGCCAGAAGAGACTTAATCAATTTAGAAGAGATGAGGAAGATCATTCGAATACGGGGTGGGGCGAAAAAGGCTCTGCTTTCCAATGAAGTCCATAATTATGGTGAGCGCATGAACATGAAATCGGAAGCTAAAGGCAAGATCGGAAAATTTGCAGCTTCTTTGATAAACAACAGGGATCATCTTATTTTGGATGCCTCTACAACTGTTCAATTTTTAGCTAAATATTTAACGAGCCGGAACAACACTGTCGTGACTAATTCGATTAATATTGCCAGTGTATTAAGCCAGAGGGAAGATATAAAAGTTAATTTATTAGGCGGAACATTAAGCACTAGACACCAAGCATTTATGGTTCAAGAGCCATCAGGGATGTACAAGATTATAAGGTGAATAAATGCATCATTGGTACTTGCGGAATATCTGCTGAAGGACTGTCTACATCCATCGAGGAAGAAGGTCTCCTCGTTCACGAAATGATTAAGCGTACTGACCAGGTCATTGTGATTGCAGATTCAACGAAGTTCAATAAAACTTTTTTTCAAAAGGTATGTGACTTAAACTCCGTTGATATAGTGATTACAGACAAAGAAGTACCAAAAAACATGCAGGAAATCTTAAATAAACATGTGGTAGAAGTGATTGTGGTTCCAGGTCATGAGAGAGACGTGTAATAGTTTTATGGGTTCGATATACTGCTAATTATATTAAACTCATAACAGCGGTTAATAATGCTTAAATTGAGGATATACAATATAGTGTTGAACGAAAAGCAACAAGAAATGTTTGTGAAAAAATTTATGAAAAAAGAGCGCCCAAGAGGTGCTCTTTTTTCAGTGGATAGATTGATGAAGTTCTTTTTAAACATTTGTAAAGGTGATTAGCTGTTCACTTCACATTGCTGGTAAGAAAATAAACCTTTTGGTATTTTCCTTCTGTATCCATTGCAGTCACTTACATATTGCCTATTAATGAAGATGTTGATATGCTCCATTTCGATAGAAAGGGCCGTTGAAATTCCATTCATTTTAAATGGAAAAATGGTAAAGTTAGTGGAGGATCCTCTCCAATCGTCTGTAGAGCCGAATGGAAGGAGGGAAATCAAAAGATTAATAAATTAAATCATGGCTGTAGAAGTAATAATAAGAAGTAGAGGGACTTTATAAAAAGGCTTTGCGGAGGGGGAACTCATATGGGCAATTACTTATCAATCAGTGAAATGGCTACCATTCACAGTATCTCAAGGCAAACACTCATTTATTACGATAAGATCGGATTATTTAAACCGGTACATATAGATGAACATGGTTATCGGTACTATAGTGCAGTTCAGATTCCGTTTCTAAGGGAAATTTGCTTTTTGAAGTCGATTGGCATCAAACTGAATGATATTAAGGACCATATAGGAAATCGCAATTTAACGACTGCCATGTCACTTTTGGAATTTCATCAAGAATTCATTGATAAAGAAATAAATGCCTTGATGAATACCCGTACATTTATTCAACAGAGATTAATGAAATATTCAGAAGCCCAAAATATTAAAAGTGAATTGGATAAACCTATTATCGAAGAATTTCCTGAAAGGCATGTCTTATTTATACCATTTGAAAATGATTTGTGCCGAGAAGAATTACATTTAACGCTGATGAAAGCTTGGAATGTATTAAGTAAACATGAAATGCTTCCGTCTGAGGGATTTGGCACGGTTATTTTAAAGGATAAACTTGGAATGGATGATGTTTTCGAGGGTGCGGGAATATATACTGCATTACCTTTTATCGATCCTGATATGGATAACATGATGACGTTGCCTGCTGGGCAATATGCATGTGTATATAAATATGGAATGCCATATAACATTGAGTTTTTAAATGAATTGGTTCAATGGATCAGTGAAAATCACTATAGAATTATTGGGGACGTTGTGGACGCTTGCTTATTGGATACGACCTTTTACGAGAATGATAATAGTGTTGATTTTTGTCAGCTGCAAATCCCTGTAGAGAAAATTACTTGAATTTTCAAATATCCATTGACTGTATAGTAGAAATACACTTTAGAATATCATTTGTAACCCGATACCATATAGGTTATTTGAATTTGAGTGATACATAGGATACAGATCATGAAGTGATAGGGGGATTTTTATGTCTGAAAAAATGAACAAAGTGACAGATTTACGTTCTGCGTTGGAACTCCTGAAATCCATTCCAGGACAATTGATTGAAACGGATGAACCAGTCAATCCTCATGCTGAATTATCTGGGGTTTATCGTCATGTCGGTGCTGGCGGAACAGTCATGCGCCCAACAAAAATCGGACCTGCAATGGTTTTCAATCATGTATTGGGACATGAAGATTCAAGCGTGGTGATCGGACTTTTAGCCAGCCGGGAAAGAGTCGGCCTCATGCTGGATACAAAACCGGAGCGACTGGGGTTCCTTTTAAATGAAGCTGTAAAAAATCCAATTGATCCAATCACCATTTCCAATGATAAAGCGAAAGTTCAAGAAGTGGTTCACTATGCAGAAGATCCGGATTTCGATATCAGAAAATTAATACCAGCGCCTACGAATACAGAGGAAGATGCAGGCCCGTATATCACGATAGGCATGTGCTATGCCTCCGATTCAGAAACGGGTGAATCTGATATTACGATACATCGTTTATGTTTACAAAGTAAAGATGAGATGACCATGTATTTTGTTCCTGGACGTCATTTGGAAGTTTTTCGTGAAAAGGCTGAAAAAGCAGGAAAACCGTTACCCATTTCCATTAGTATCGGTGTTGACCCTGCTATTGAAGTCGCTGCTTGTTTTGAAGCACCAACGACACCCCTTGGCTTTAATGAGTTGAGTGTTGCTGGGGCGATCAGGAAAGAAGCGGTAGAATTGGTCCAATGCTTGACGATTGATGAAAAAGCTATCGCGAATGCTGAATATGTAATAGAAGGGGAATTGGTTCCCGGAGTGCGTGTTCGGGAAGATCAAAACACCAATACGGGAAAAGCAATGCCGGAATTCCCTGGTTATACAGGTTCAGCTGTTGCGGATCTGCCACTAATCAAAGTGAAAGCCGTAACGCACCGAGTCAACCCAATCATGCAAACAGTTATTGGTCCGAGTGAGGAGCATGTGAATATGGCTGGCATTCCAACTGAAGCAAGCATTCTGCAAATGGTGGAAAAGTCTATGCCAGGAAAATTATTGAATGTTTATGCCCATACTTCAGGAGGAGGTAAATACATGGCTGTTCTTCAATTCAAGAAAAGTCAGCCAAGTGACGAAGGGCGCCAAAGACAAGCTGCGCTATTGGCGTTCTCCGCCTTTTCTGAACTGAAGCATGTATTCATCGTGGATGAAGATGTGGATCCCTTCGATAGCAATGATGTTTTATGGGCGTTAAATACTCGTTACCAAGGTGATGTTGATACGGTTTTCATTCCTGGAGTGCGCTGTCACCCGTTAGATCCTACACAAGATCCCGCATACAGCCCTAGCATTCAGGAAAAGGGGATTTCCTGTAAAACCATATTTGACTGCACAGTACCATTTCATTTAAAAGATGAATTTAAAAGGTCTGAATTTAAAGAGGTGGATCCAAGTCGATTTGTTCCTGGATTTTCCAATACATAAGTTTCTATAAAGATTCGATTCAATGACTAATGTAAGGAGGGGAATTAATGAAAATCATTGTTGGGATAACAGGAGCGACTGGAGCCATTTTTGGAATTAGGATTCTTCAGATGCTTAAAAGCAGTGAAGTGGAGACCCATTTAATCATGTCCCCGTGGGCACATGCCACCATTCAACATGAAACATCTTATTCTGTTAAAGACGTGGAGGGATTAGCTGATCATTCCTATTCCTACAAAGATCAAGCAGCAAGAATATCAAGTGGATCTTACCGGGTTGATGGCATGATCGTAGCACCTTGCAGTATGAAAACGCTAGCTTCCATTCGCATGGGGCTAGCGGATAATTTATTAACGCGATCTGCTGATGTCATGTTGAAAGAAAGAAAAAAATTATTACTAATGACTAGAGAAACCCCCCTGAATACGATTCATTTGGAGAATATGACGGCGCTTTCCAAAATGGGGACCATTATATTCCCTCCGATGCCAGCCTTCTATAATCATCCTGAGAATGTTAACGATATCATTGACCATCTTGCTTATCGGGCGTTAGATCAATTTGAAATCGATACTCACAGTGCGAAACGATGGGACGGAATGAAACATCGTACCAAAATATAACAGATTGCTTGTGAATTAAGGAAAAAGGTGAAAAAATGAGTGGGATGGAAATGCCAGAAGAGATATTCGACTTGTTAAATGGTAAAGAACTTGTCGACAAGCAGCATGAAGCTATGATGCTGTTGACGGTAAGTGAAGAAGGATGGCCGCATACTGCTATGGTTAGCGTGGGTGAAATCGTAGCGATAAGCAGGAAGGAATTAAGGATTGGCCTATGGCCGGATACTTCGACTACAGCCAATATCATTCGTACCCATAAAGCTACACTGGTTTTGTTTTGGAAAGGTAAAGCACAATATATTCGACTTTCATTAGAGAGATTAAAAGAACTGCCAAATGCCCAATACAAAAGAGAAAGATTCCACGCCAAAATAATAGAGGCACGGGAGGATATGGCTAAGTATGCTGAAATAACCTCTGGAATTAAAATTGACTTGAAAAACCCTAAAGAAGTTGTTGAACGTTGGAGCGAGACTATAGAGGACCTCCTTCAATAAAATCCCCAGTTACCGACTTTAAGTTACTAAAGGATTCGGAATTATCAAATTATGATTGAAATAATTAGAACTTCATGTAAAATGGAATCGTTACATGTATTTATATCTTGCCTATTCATTAATCATTAAAAAATGCCCTTTTTTAATGAAAATTAATGAACTGACTGGCTATCTTAATTTCTCGATCAAGTTACCTTGATGTGAAGTTAAGATAGCTTTTTTTATTAAATAGCAGGATGGTTAATGTTAATAAACATGGAAATGGAGGAGTTGCTATGGAAATGTATGTAAAGGAATTGGGGGATCACAGAATCCAAATTGCTGATTATCCTGGAACGAAAGGGCCAATCATCGCCATACATGGTTTAACGGGTAATCATAAGCAAATGCATTATTATGCAGAAATGTTAAAGGGCGAGTACAGAGTCATTTCGATTGACTTGAGAGGGAGGGGGATTAGTTCAAGGGCAGATGTGCAGTCTTCTCTATTCAAACATGCAGAAGATGTAATTGAGTTAATTCAAGAGTTAAAGATTAATAACCCGATTTTGATCGGGTATTCAATGGGAGCCTTTATCTCAAGCGTTGTAGCCAGCAAATTAACCTCGGTAAAGGCCCTGATATTATTGGATGGTGCGGCCAATTGCTCTCAACAACAAAGGGACATCGTACAACCATCTCTAGGCCGATTAAGTAAAGAATATGAATCTCAAGAAAGCTATATTGCAGAAGTTAAGGAAATCTATAGCCGTTTGGGTATCAAATGGACGGATCATCTGCAAAGTGTAGCGGAGTATGAGGTTCATGAAGTGGATGGTCACTGGGAGAATAAATCAACAGAAGACAGCGTTCTTAGAGATTTCGATAGTTTTTATTCTTTTGTCCCTAAAGAGGTTTGTCGACTAATTTCCTGTAAAACGTTATTGGTGTATGCCAGTGGGAAAATAGGGGAATTTCCTCCATTATTTTATGAAGAAGCCTATGTTGATACGAAGAAATATACGCCTGATATCGAAATGATCGTTTCTACATGTAATCACTATACAATGGTTTTTGAAAATAGAGTGGAGATTAACGAAGGAATAAAATCTTTTTTAAAACGAATTTGATTTTTTGCAGTTATTTTTAAAAAAGATATTGAAATTAACAGAAAATAGTGTAATATTAAGAATATATATAAAACTTAATTATTGCCTATTCATTAGCTATTAAAAAATAACCTTTTTTAATAACAACTAGTGAACAACTGGCTACCGTAAACACCTGCTGTCAATTATTGATAGTAATGTTTAGGGTAGCCATTTTTGTCGTGATAATGTAAACGCTTAATGAATTTGGGGGTTTTATGGTTGAAAATCATTGATTTAACATTGGAACTTTACGATGGTCTAGTTACGGATAATGATTTACCTGCAATAGGCATTAAAGATGAACCTCTTGAACATGAGGCACATCCTAAAGGCTTCCGTTCCAAGTTGATTTCTTTTTCTGACCATAGTGGGACACATGTCGATGTGGCTCCACGTTACTCAGAAAACGGGGAGTCGGTTGAAAACATCAATCTGAAGAATATGTTTGGGGATTCCCTCATACTGGATGTAAGCTTGTTAAAAGCGACACATGAACCTGTTACGAAAGATTTACTTGAAGAGGCGGAACGCCGGCAGGGGGTGTATGTAGAAAAAGACGATATCGTCCTCATCAGGACATGGGGGAAGTCCTGGGGGGAAGAAGGTTTTTTTGAAGCACAGGCATTAGATGATAGTGTGGCCCAATGGTTAATTGAGAAGCAAATACATATTGTCGGGTTGGATTTGCCCAATGCCGATTTGAACCAGGATTCAGAAAGCGGAATTCATCAAAAATTACTGAACCATGATATATATATCGTTGAAAATCTAGTGAATCTTGAAAAATTACCTAAGCATTCTCGCTTTCTTTTTTTCGGGATCCCTTTAAAACTAAAAAATGCAACAGCCTCACCTATAAGGGCACTATCGATACTTGATTCACAATTAATATAAAGAGGTGCAGACGAATGAGCGAGGGATTATTGTATTTCAAAGAAGTTTATGATGTTGTACCAGGCTGGGTGCAAAAAATGCACGATTATAGCCCCAATGCACTTGATCACTATACCAACTTACGCAGTAACATCATGCAAGAGGGAGCCTTGACGAAGAAGGAGAAAGATATATTACTGGTAGGCATGAATGCTGCGAGGTTGTATGAACGAAGTATGGTTTACCATACAAAAGGGGCAATCGATGGCGGGGCAACATTACCGGAACTGGTGGAATATCTAATAGTTTCATACTTATATAACGGAACAGAAGCATTAAAAACAGGAATGAAGTCTTTGGAGTATGCTCTTACACTTAAAGGCATTCGATATCCCGAAATAAGTGGCCATCAAGGAACAGCAGAAGAAATCCTGCTTTATATGATTGAACTATTAGGGGATGAGGAGACGGGATTCGTCTCGAATGTTTTAAAACTGGTTAAATCGGAAGACCAAAACTCCCTCAAAGATTATATATTAAGTGATTCAGTGGTTTCAAAAAGGCTAAAACATCTTCTGATGACAGGAATATTCATTACAGAATTAAAAGGGGAACAGGTTGGAGAATGGATGGAGGCGGCAAGGTTAAATGGAGCCTCGGAAGAACAATTAGCTGAAGTGGGTCTGATTTGCTTATTGACTGCTGGAATACCTGCTTGGTTTGAGGCAAGTGATTCATTGATTGAAAATAAGTAACGTGAGATTGGTGGGGAAAACATGACGAAAGTACATCAAGATATAGAAGCAGCTTTATCTTGTGTGAAGAACGGTCATACATTAATGGTAGGTGGATTTGGCTTGATCGGTGCCCCTCTTACATTAATAGATGGTTTGGCCAAAAAGGATGTAGCAGGCTTGACAGTAATCAGTAACAATTTAGGCGAGAAAGGAAAAGGGCTAGGAGTTCTCCTAAGCCAAAAGAAAATAAAAAAGGCGATTGGTTCTTATTTTACAAGCAATCGTGAAATTGGGGAGTTTTACCAACGCGGGGAAATTGAATTAGAACTATTACCACAGGGGACATTAGCGGAATCCATTCGTGCTGGCGGTGCTGGCATAGGCGGTTACTATACGAAAACGGGTGTAGGGACCGACTTAGCTAAAGGAAAAGAAGAAAGGGAAATAAATGGGGCTACATATATTTTTGAACCTGCCATAAGAGCAAATGTAGCTTTAATCAGGGCATGGAAGGCAGATACACTTGGTAATCTTGTTTATTATAAAACGGCTCGAAACTTTAATCCGGGAATGGCAACAGCTGCAGATGTCGTAATTGCGGAAGTGGATGAGATAGTTGAACCTGGAGAACTCCCACCAGAAGAGATTGTAACACCGCATCTATTCGTCGATGGAATTATAAAGGCAAAGAAAATCCTGACGAAGGAAGGTGTCAAAGTTTATGAGTGACAAAGAATTCATGCAAAATATGATAGCAAGACGCGCGGCAAAAGAATTGACGGGTCCTTGTATAGTGAACCTTGGAATCGGGATTCCGACCTTGGTTGCAAAGTACATTGATGATGAAAATGTTTTTTTCCATACGGAAAATGGATTATTGGGAGTTGCTGATGTAGAGGAAGATGAAATCGATCCCAATTTAGTTAATGCAGGCAAGTTACCAGTAGGGCAATCGATTGGGGCATCATTTTTTAATAGTGCAGAATCGTTTGCAATGATCCGTGGAGGTCACATTGATGTTGCCATCTTAGGTGTTTTGCAGGTAGGTCAAACAGGGGAAATTGCAAATTGGGCGGTACCAGGCAAGAATATCATGGGTGTTGGAGGAGCGATGGACCTGTTGGTTGGCGCCAAAAAAGTGATCGTGACCATGACACATACAAGTAAGGAAGGTAAAAGTAAAGTTTTAAAGAAATGCACCTACCCGATTACTTCCACTAGAAGCGTTGACATGATCATTACTGAGTTGGCTGTCTTTGAAGTTATTGACAAACAGTTGAAATTGATTGAATTGATGCCCGGTGTAACGATCGAAGAAGTAAGAGCAAAAACAGAAGCGGATTTTATCTATTAAATGTTAAAAAGGTGGATTAAATGAAAATACGTTCAGTAGATGTATACATTATTGATTTACCCACAATTCGTCCTCACCAGCTTGCCATGCATACGATCGTGGAACAAACGATCATTCTTGCCCGTGTCATGGATGAAGAGGGGGCGGAAGGTTGGGCAGAGGTGGCGACAATAGGCGGGGCTTCGTATGGTGAGGGGACGCCTGAGGCGATCAAGGTGAATATTGATACATATATCGCCCCGCTTATCATTGGTAAAAACCCCGTCCATTATGACAAAATCATGCATGAAGTTTCACTCAATGTTAGAGGAAATAATTTTGCGAAGGCTGTCGTTGAATCAGCCATGGTGGATTTAGTAGCCAGAAGGAGAAACATCCCTGCTTATGAATTATTCGGAGGACAAATTCATAAATCATTGCCGGTGGCATGGACATTGGCAAGTGGGGATACGAATAAAGATATCGAAGAAGCGAAAGAATCCTTACATCAAAAACGTCATAATATCTTTAAATTGAAAATTGGCAAAGGGAATCCATTTAAGAATGTGGAGCATGTATTGAAAATTATTGAAGCCGTGGGAGATCAAGCACGCATTACGGTTGATGTTAATCAGGCATGGGATGAAACAACGGCGACGTATTGCATTGAAGCTTTACAGGAAGGCGGGGTTTCCATGGTCGAACAGCCGCTGCCAGCTTGGGATAATGAAGGGATGTCAAGATTGACCGACCGTTTTAAGGTCCCGATCATGGCCGATGAGTCATTGAATTCTTTACAAGATTCATTCCAAATAGCTAAACATAGAGCAGGTAATTCGTTCGCCTTGAAAATATGTAAACATGGCGGGATGACCCAAACGAAAAAAGTGGCTGCAATTGCTGAAGGTGTAGGTTTTGGTTTGTATGGAGGAACGATGATTGAATCATCATTAGGCACGGCCATTTGTGCACAACTTTATTCAACCATTCCCAAATTTGAATTCGGTACTGAATTATTTGGTCCGTTACTTTTCAAAGAAAATATTACCCTAAACGAGATAAAATATGAGAATTATGAAATAATCATCCCGGATGGTCCAGGATTTGGCATGGAAATAGATATGGAAAAAGTAAAACATTTTTCAAGAGGTCTTTAATTAATATAAACTGGAAAGGGGATTATGGAAAACCCACTAGTTTATGCAAGTAATCTTGAGAGGATGTAGTTTTATATGGGACAGCCAACATTATTAATCACCGCCTATGCGAAGGCGCCGCAAAATACGAGCATGTATGAAAATTATAAATACGCTGGGATGGTATTGGAAATTCACAAGGAAAGTCACATCATCATTAATGCAGAATTTACGTTTTTAACAACTTTGGCCCAGGATTTTTTCAAGCGAATGATAGTTGGTTTTGATTTTAGTAAGGATATTGATTCTTTAATAGAGAATATTAAAACGGACTTTTTAGCTCCATCGCAGCAGTCGGTGATTGTTGCCCTGAAAATAGCTCACCAGAGATATAAGGATAGTTTAGAAGAAAGAAATAAAAATAGCAGGAGGTAGAAAATTGAGCAATGTAGTTATTATAGACTCGGTTCGCACCGCTATAGGGAAATTAGGGGGAGCATTGGAAAATGTTCCTGCCGATTTCCTGGCAGCTGCTGTCCTTGATGAAGTGATCAAGAGAGCGGATATTCCTAAAGAGAGTATTGATGAAGTGATTATGGGACAAGCCAAACAAAGTTCAGACGCTTCAAATTTGGCAAGAGTTGCATCACTCCGGGCAGGATTTCCTGTGGAAGTACCAGGTTATACCGTACACAGACAATGCGGATCCGGCATCCAGGCAATCAATTCTGCCAGTCAACAAATACAAAGCGGATTAGGAGATGTAATCATTGCGGGCGGAGCGGAATCAATGAGCACGGCCCCATACTATATGAGAAATATCCGTTTTGGATTGAAATCAGGGAATGGACAGTTATTGGACCCGAATACGGAAAGCCAGCCAGGTTCACAGCCCGTTGAAGATTACGGAATGTTAACGATGGGAATGACAGCAGAAAATCTCGCTGAAAAATATTCCATTTCAAGGACTGAACAAGATGAATTTGCTTTAAGGAGCCAAGAAAATGCAAGACGGGCAATTTCTGCTGAAATATTTTCGAAAGAGATCGTTTCCTATCAAATTAAAACGAAAAAGGGTGTAATTGAGTTCAATGTGGATGAGCACCCAAGAGAAACCAGTCTGGAAAAGTTGGCAAGTTTAAAACCGGTTTTCAAGAAAAATGGAACGGTGACCGCTGGAAATAGTAGTGGAAGAAATGATGGTGCATCCGCTCTGATACTAATGTCGGAAGAAGCAGCAAAAAGGCATGGTAAAAAGCCGAAGGCAAGAGTGATTGCTCAAGCGGCAGCAGGCGTATCACCGAATTTCATGGGGCTGGGGCCTGTCAACTCCACCTTGAAAGCGCTTCAAATGTCAGGGTTGAAACTGGATGATATTGATTTAATAGAACTGAACGAAGCCTTTTCTGCGCAAGCTTTGGCAGTTATCAAAGAATTGAAACTTGATATGAATAAGGTGAATCCTAACGGCGGTGCCATTGCCATGGGACATCCAATTGGTGCCACTGGTGCAATTTTAGCAACCAAATTGATCCATGAGTTAGAAAGAACCGGAAAAAGATATGGGCTAGTCACACTATGTATAGCAGGTGGATTAGGAATCAGTACCATCATTGAAAATCAACAAATATAAAAACTTAAAAAAATTGGAGGAAGTATTATGAAGAATCAAAAAGTAATCGACGTTTATAATGGATTGGTAGTTAAATTCAAGGAATTAGTTAGTGAATACGAAATAGATCATAATGACTATCAAGCTCTTGTTGATTGGATGGATCAATTAGGCAGGGCAGGGGAAATTCCGTTATTTATGGATGTATTCTTTGAAACGCATGCACTTCAAGAAATGTATAAAAGCGTAAAAGGAACGGAACCTACTATTCTAGGACCATATTACATTGAAAATACGCCAGTCGTTCAAAATCCCGGAATGCTGCCACAACGAGAAAATGAACCAGGTGACGCCCTTTACTTCTCAGGATCTGTTAAAGATGTTAATGGAAATCCGTTGGCAAATACCAAAATCGATATGTGGCAGGCTGATGCAAATGGTGAATACTCCTATTTCGCTGAAGGTATTCCAAATGATAATTTGCGTGGTGTTTTTTATACGGATGCGAATGGTAATTTTGAAATAAAAACAGTTGTACCGGGTAATTATTCAATTCCAACAGATGGACCTTCCGGACAATTCTTAAAGTGGATTGATCATCATGCATTTCGTCCAGCACATTTACATCTCTTGTTCCAACCGGAAAATGGCGATAGATTAGTAACGCAAATATATTTTGAAGGCGATGAATATTTAGAAAACGATGTTGCACAAGGTGTTCGCGGAAGCTTAATTACGAAGTTAGAAAAACATTCAGGTGCAGAAAAAGGATTGAAAAATGATTATTATACGGCTCATTTAGATTTTGAATTAAGATTACAAGATAAACCTGTTTTCAATAAAGCTGTCGTGAAAAACTAATCATCGCTAAGAATATGAAGGCAAAGAATCTCGAAAAAAAGGGTAGTTACATCTGATCTTTTCAAAATTATTTTAGACTGGGAGACCCTAATAAATGGTGTCTAGTATGTAATGAAAATAAAAAAGATAGTTTGTTGAACAATTCCAATCTGCATTATCTGATTTTTCCGAATTTTTCCGAGTTCCTATTATGGAACTCGGAAAATAAATTCGTTACGGAAATTTTTTAAAATGATGGGAGGCGGAAAATGCGTAGTGTAATTGCTTCGGATATCATTGCTGTCAGTAAATTTAACCGCTTTCATTTACTTGTTTTTCTTTGGTGTTTTTATGCCATCGCTTTCGACGGGTATGAAATAGCGATGTACGGTGTGGGTTTGCCTTGGATGATGGAAGAGTGGGATTTAACTTCGATGCAGGCTGGGGCAGTCGGCAGTTATTCCTTATTCGGCATGATGATGGGCGCATTGATTTTAGCACCGATCTCAGATAAATATGGCCGGAAGAATGTTCTCGTCATCTGCATGATTTTGTTCAGCGTATTTACCTTGGGGGCAGGGATTGCACCCAACCTCACATGGTTTACCGTCATGCGTTTCATAGCGGCAATAGGCATGGGAGCTTTGATGCCGAATGTTATATCGCTAATGACTGAATATTCCCCAAAACAAAATCGGGCCATCATTGTAGCTGCGATGTATTGTGGCTATTCAATCGGCGGAATCCTGGCATCGTTAGTGGGAATGTATATCATTCCTTATACGGATTGGCGTGTATTATACTTTATTGGGATTTTGCCATTACTTACACTTCCAATATTCATGAAGCAGTTTCCTGAATCCCTTTCCTACTATCTAGCAAAAAAGGAATTTGGTAAGGTTGTTGAAATCCTTAATAAGGTCAAACCAGAAGGGGATTTTAAAGAAACTGACGATTTCAGGCTTAGTGAAGCTGAACAGAGGGGGAAAGGATCTCCAGTAAAAAAACTATTCACGAATAAACGGGCATTCAGCACGATTTCCATATGGATGGCTGTGTTCTGTACATTGATGATGGCTTACGGATTAAATACATGGCTTCCAAAAATGATGCAGGATTCAGGATTCAGTATCACCTCAAGCCTTTCATTTAACCTGGTTTTATGCCTTGGTCAAATAGGAGGCTCCTTAATCGGCGGTTATTATGCGGGGAAAATTGGGCATCGCAAAATACTTGTTACACTATTCTTTTTAGGGGCCGTTACCTTTGTCGCATTGAGCGCTACGACTAATACCATCGGAGTATATTTACTTATTTTTATGGGGGGTGCATGTACTGTTGGTGCCATGAACTTAGCCAATCCGTATATCACAGAATATTACCCCCGTGAAATCCGTACGACGGGAATGGGTTATTCGCAAGCTATCGGCAGGATCGGCTCCATTCTCGCTCCTACTTTAATTGCCTTTCTTCTATCAACAGGCATGGATCCGAAGGTGGCTTTTGCTACATTTGCCCTGCCAAGTATCATCGCAGCGGTCGGTTATATTCTGGTCCAAGAAAAACATGGATCTTTTGACAGGGTAGTCAAGGAGGACAATGAAGAGGTAGAATCAGAGAAGACAGTATCTATTTAACGAAATGATTCACAATTCAAAAAACATTCCCCTTAGTTGTTTAACTTTGCAACAAGGGGATCTGCAATTCAATGTTTATAGGGAAACTCAGATTGATAAGTGATTGCAGGAAACATATAAGCATTTATGAAATTTCAATAAAATTTAGTAGAACGATGTACTAATGTTGGGCATTAGGTTAGGGGGAAAAATATTGAGCTCAGAATTAAAGGCAATAATAGACGATCGCACATCGGAACTGGTAACGGACGGATCAAAAAAAGGAAAACAGAAAACTGTTCGATGGTTCATCTTATTTCTAATTGCTTTAGTCACTTGTATTAATTACATCGACCGTGCCATCATTTCGCTTGCTGCTCCGAATATTCAAGCCGATTTACAAATAGATCCGGCTTTGATGGGAATCATATTTTCCGTATTTGGCTGGAGCTATACCTTCTCCATGCTATTCAGCGGCTACTTTCTTGATAGATTCGGTCCTAGAAAGGTATACACGGTTTCCCTCATTTTATGGTCTGTATTTACATTCATGGTAGGAACAGCGAAAAATATATCGTCACTTATTACATATCGCATAGGGCTTGGTGCCTTTGAATCTCCTTCCATACCTACTAATGCCTGGTGTGTATCTGAGTGGTTTCCTAAAAAAGAACGTGCAACTGCTGTAGGGATTTATACGGGTACCCAATATATTGGGCTAGCCTTCCTGACTCCAGTTTTTACTTGGATCATCATAACCTTTGGCTGGAATTACCTGTTTTATATCGCCGGAATTATTGGGATTCTTATTGGATTTGTTTGGTATGGATTCTATCGGAACCCTAGGGAACATAAGCGGATTTCTCAGGAAGAGCTAAATTATATCAAAGAAGGCGGGGGAATGATCGGAACTGAAGAGAAGCATCCTTTCTCCTGGAAACGAATTGGCCAACTGCTTAAACACCGTCAAATTTGGGGAATGTTCATCGGGCAATTTTCGATTCAAACTACTTTGTTTTTCTTCATGACTTGGTTTCCATCCTATTTGATCGATGAAAAGGGAATGACGATGTTAAAAACCGGAATTTATGCGAGTATCCCTTACATTGTTGCCATATTAGGAACTCTGATTGGCGGCCGATGTTCCGATTGGATGCTGACTCGCGGTGTATCAACAGGATTGGCACGTAAACTTCCCATTATTGTCGGATTGTTATTGTCTTGTTTGATTCTGGGGGGGAATTATACGGATTCACCAAACATAGTCATCACCTTTATGGCGATAGCATTCTTTGGACAGGGGATGGCATCAACAGTTACCGGTGCCCTTTTAGCTGATATTGCACCGAAAGGAATGGTAGGCCTAACGGGCTCCTCACTATATTTCGTAGCTAACATTGGCGGGGCATTATCTCCGTTAATCGTCGGTTTAATCATAAGTGCGACACATTCTTATGCAGCAGCGCTAACCTTCATATCCGTAGTGGCCCTAATTGGCGCTTTTGCATATATCTTTCTTATCGGAAAAGTCCAGCGTATAGAAATCACGATGAAAAACTAAATGGAGAAAGGCGGTATTACATTGAAACTGAGTTTATGCACGACAGGATTTAAAGAATGGGACATAGAGGAAATAATAAATTGGCTCCTTCCGTTGCAAGCGGATGTTAAAGGACTTGAATTATGGAATAAACATATAGAACGATTTCAGGAGAAGCACGGACCACTGGACAAATTGGCCAAATTACTTGAAACCAATGATCTACAAATACCTTCCATTAGTGGATATACGACTTTTTCGAAACTCTGGAACCAAAAAGAACATCAAAATGAAATCAATCAAGCAAGAAAATTGTTAGATATGGCTCATCAATTAAACTGCCCATTAATACGGACGTTCGCAGGCCATATAGCTTCAAGGAATGCCTCACCAGAGCAATGGTCGGAAACGGCTACCGAATTAAATAAATTAGGGCAAATGGCAGATCTCTATGGAGTGGATGTAGCAATAGAAATTCACTATGACTCCTTTGCGGATAACCTCGAAGCCATTCAAAAGCTTTTAGAAGATATTGACCATCCACGGATAAAACTGATTTTCGATGGTGCTAACTTATACGTTGATCAATTGAATCCGAAAGAGGTATTGGAATCCATCTTCCCCCATGTCAGCCATGTACATTTAAAAAATTATCACTTCGATCATAAAGAGCGTTATAAAAACAAACCAGCACCCATTTTTAGTGGAGACGTTGACAATCTTCGCTTACTAGAAGAATTGAGAAAGCGAAATTATACTGGCTTTGTTTCTCTCGAGTATTTCGGTCAGGAAGGAATGCCTAACTTGCTTGCCTCATTAGAACAATGGAAACAACAACTGACATATTGATTGCTTCGCGTATTTTACATGAAGATATATGTGGGATTTCAACTTTTATTTAAATGATTCTATTCTCTTAATGAGCAGGATATCCCATCATCGCAGTCGAACATCAAATAGTTAAAGAGAGGACAAATTAAGAGAAGCTGGATAGGAGGGTGAATATGCAGAATCATGAGCTGGAACAAGTCATAAGAAATGCGGACAGGGCCATAAATAATGAGGATTTCGATCATTTAATGGAGTTCTATTCAGAGGATGCGACTTTAGTTGTCAAACCTGGAACGGTCGCAAAAGGGAAAGATGAAATTCGCCGGGCATTCATAGCTATCGCTGAATACTTTAATCATAGTTTAATCGTCAATCAAGAAAAGATGGCAATAATCGAAACGGGTGATACGGCATTGGTTGTGGCACAAGCCAAGCTAAGTGCCAATCAAAAGGACGATTCCGAATTCTCGATGGAAAGAACAGCGACATATGTTTTTAAAAAGGATTCCACGGGTACATGGCGCTGTATAATCGACAACTCTTATGGTGCTGAAATAATTAAGAATTGAAGTAATTAGCTGCCGTAAATGGTGGCTTTTTATTTTTTAAGAATAATCTTCTATCTCATTCTGGAAACAATTGACGACTCACCCCTTTTAGACTTGAAGTTCGATGCGGCAAGTGGCAGAATAATAATTTCCGATTGTGCCCATTAATAACAAATACTACAATAAAAAAATAATGTACGACAAAAGAAGAAGACGAGATCCTTAAGATATCGCCGTCTCATTTACCACGGGTTAATATTCCTCAATGGTCGCTTATTTTAAAGCTGATAAACTTCTGCTCCATCATTTCTTGCATCGCATATTTGACGCCTTCCCGGCCAACACCGCTGTCCTTCCAGCCGCCATAAGGCATATTATCAATTCGATAAGTTGGGATATCATTGATTACGACTCCACCTGTTTCCAAGCGTTCCGCCGCATAAAAAGCTCGTTCTATACTCGGAGTCATCACTCCTGAGTTCAAGCCGTAACGCGAATCATTTGCATCATTGATGGCATCATCCAGCGTATCGAAAGGGAAAATGCAGACAATCGGACCAAATACTTCGAAACGAAATACCTTTGAGTCACGATTTACATTGGTTAAAACGGTAGGCAATAGTACATTGCCTTCCACTGTACCGCCGCACTCAATTTTTGCTCCTTCCTGTACTGCCTCATCAATCCAACTTTGTAACCGCTCCAATGATTTTTTTGAAATCACCGCTGTAATATTTGTATTTTCCTCCAGAGGTGAACCGATGACAAGCTGTTTTGTGGTACTGACGAAACGATCTAAAAATTGTTGGTATAGTGATTTGTGGACATAAATCCGTTGAATCGAGATACACACCTGCCCATTATTCGTAAATGAACCCATTACACTTCTTTGAATAATTTGATCGATGTCGACTCCTTCATCAATGATGAAAGGGGAATTGGACCCGAGTTCAAGTGTAAGCTTACGGAAGCCTGCCTGCTGCTGGATAAGGTGTCCGACCTCTACACTGCCTGTGAAAGTCACTTTTTTTACATGTGGATGGGTCGTCAAGGCTTCACTTAAAACATCGCCTTTGCCAGGTATGATGTTCAATACTCCATCTGGCAACCCGGCTTCTTTAAAAATATCGGCAAGAACCAGTGCGCTCAATGGGGTTTGTTCGGCAGGTTTTAACACAATCGAATTTCCAGCGGCAATAGCTGGACCCACTTTATGGGCAACCAGATTAAAGGGAAAGTTAAATGGGGTAATCGCGGTAACCACGCCAATCGGGGTGCGAACCGTGAAGCCAAAACGGTTTACCCCACCGACTGCCGCATCCATCGGGATCTGTTCTCCATAATTGTTCTTGGACGCTTCTGCAGCAAAGCGATAGGTCTGAACCGTACGATTCATTTCTTCACGAGAATTTCGAATCGTTTTCGCCGCCTCCAGAGAAATGATTCTTGCAAGTTCTTCACTGCGTTCTTCCATGATTGCAGCAGCTTTAAATAAAATTTCTGCTCGTGCATGAGCCGGGTAGGATCGGTATTTCTGAAAAGCAGCATTTGCCTCTACAATCGCTTCAATGGCATCCGCTGGTTCAGCCTGTCCGATTTGTGCAATTTCTTCGTTTGAATGGGGATTATATAATGGCTCATATGATTTAGCCTCCCGCCATTTACCACCGATCCACAATTGCCACTTTTTCTTCATCTGAAATCCCTCCAATAATATCTGCTTCTATAATTTACAAATATAATCACCTAATGTTTTCGAGAGCTTTACATTTTCCGAATAATCGACATCCACATCAATCAAGACAATTTCCTGACTCGAAAGCGCTTCTTCTAATGCAGGTAGCAATTCATCGGAGTGGGTTACTTTCACTCCTTTAACCCCAAAACTTTTTGCGAACCCTAAAAAGTCTGGATCCGTAAATTCAATGGCATTCGTACGATCAAATTTATTCAATTGCTTCCATTCAATTAGGCCGTATTTTGAATCATGGAAAATGACTATCACGAAGGCAAGACCTAGACGTTTTGCCGTTGCCAATTCAACTCCATTCATCAGGAATCCACCATCCCCTGTAACCGCAATGACAGGTTTATCAGGCTTTGCCAATTTGGCTGCAATTGCTCCGGGAATGGCAATTCCCATCGATGCAAAGCCATTAGAAATGATCGTATGATTAGGGATTTCCGGCTGATACATCCGGGCAATCCATAATTTATGGGCACCCACATCCGAAATGACAAGGGCATTACCCTTTTCCGCCCTTTTCAAATCGGCAATGATTCGCTGAGGGATGATTGGGCTTCCTGATACATCATCCGAAGAATGAAATTTTTCAATGATTTGGGACCTTAACCTTTTCACTTCTGGCCAAAGCTCTTTTTTTGCTACACCAGTCGTCAAGGCTTCAAGTGCCTCGCTAACGTTCCCGACCAATTCTGCTTGAACGGGGTAATAAGCATCAATCTCGGCCGGTCGAGCATCAATATGAACAATCGGGTTCATTGCCTCATCGTTCCAATACTTTGGCAAATACTCGACGAAATCATAGCCGACGGTGATAATAAGATCGGCTAAATCAAATCCGCATAGAACATAATCCCTTGCTTGCATCCCTACTGTAAAAAGGGACAATGGATGGTCGGAAGGTAAAACTCCTTTGGCCATGAACGAATTCACAACGGGAATTTGCTTCTCTTCTGCAAATTTCCGCAAAACCTCAGAAGCTCCATCGCGGATCACGCCATTACCAGCTAGAATAATAGGCTTTTTAGCGCGATTTATTATTTCGACGGCTTTTTTGATTTCTTCCTCGGCTGGGCGGGATCTAGGCATTGGTGTAACCGGAAGAGGTTCCCCTTCTGTATCCATCATGGCCACATCTTCCGGAAGTTCTATATGAACAGCTCCCGGCTTTTCAATGACAGCCGTTTTAAATGCTTTACGGATAATTTCCGGAATCGTATGCGGCACCTTAATTTGTTGATTCCATTTCGTTACTTCCTCGAAAACGCCAATAATGTCCACATATTGATGCGACTCTTTATGGATGCGATCAAGGCCCGCCTGACCTGTAATCGCGACAACAGGGGAATAATCCAGATAAGCACTTCCTATCCCTGTCAATAAATTGGTTGCACCCGGTCCCAATGTGCCCAAGCAGACGCCTGGCTTTCCAGTTAGCCGGCCATAGATGTCTGCCATAAAAGCTGCAGCTTGTTCATGATGAACCAAGATAAATTCAATATCAGAGCTTATTAGAGAATCAATAAGATCCGTATTTTCCTCACCAGGTATCCCAAAAATAAACTGAACCCCTTCATTCTCTAAACATCTTACAAACAAATCAGATGCCTTCAAATTATTCCCTCCTCGACCATTTCAATTTCTTTCCTTATATGTTGGCTTTGCCCCCTAGAAATTATGTACTTGCGTGTATGAAAAACCATTTCGAGCATTTGCGGCTCTAAACTAGGAGGGGGAATATGGAAGTCGGATGGGTTTCGTGAAAAAAAAATTTCTGCAGTTTGATAAAAAGTGCTTAAGCATGGTATAAGTGTAAAGGAAGCAGGGACATTCTGCTTTTTAATTTTGGGATAAGGGGTTAGCCTGGTAACCGATAATGAAAGGATTGGAATTTGAATATGATAGATAATTTTTGGCGTGATCTACCACGACCTTTTTTTATACTGGCACCAATGGAAGATGTGACCGATGTAGTTTTTCGCCATGTAGTGAGTGAGGCAGCCAGACCTGATGTGTTTTTTACAGAGTTTACAAACACGGAGAGTTATTGTCACCCAGAGGGCATCCGCAGTGTACGTGGGCGTTTGACTTTTACAGAGGATGAACAACCAATTGTAGCCCATATATGGGGGGATAAGCCTGAATACTTTCGGCAAATGAGCATAGGTATGGCGAAACTAGGCTTTCGGGGTATTGATATCAATATGGGCTGTCCTGTACCTAATGTGACACAGAATGGGAAGGGAAGTGGCCTTATCCGTCGTCCAGAAGTTGCAGCAGAATTAATACAAGCAGCAAAAGCTGGAGGATTGCCCGTAAGTGTAAAGACAAGGCTTGGTTTCACGGATGTGGACGAATGGCACGACTGGCTAACACACATATTGAAACAAGACATTGTTAATCTCTCCATTCATCTGCGTACAAGAAAGGAAATGAGTAAAGTGGATGCTCATTGGGAACTAATCCCGGAGATTAAGAAACTTCGTGACCAGGTGGCACCAGATACGCTCTTGACGATCAATGGGGATATCCCTGACCGTCAAACTGGCTTAAAGCTCGCTCATCAATACGGTATTGATGGGGTTATGATTGGGCGTGGTATATTCAATAATCCATTTGCCTTTGAAAAAGAACCGAAGGATCATAGTAGTAAGGAATTGCTTGATCTCTTAAGGTTGCATCTGGATCTCCATGATAAATATTCAAAATTAGAGCTACGTTCGTTCAAGGCTCTTCATCGCTTTTTTAAGATATATGTCCGTGGGTTTCGAGGGGCAAGTGAATTAAGAGTTCAATTAATGAACACAGAGTCAACAGATGAAGCGCGTGCATTGCTCGAAAACTTTGGGTCAAACAATCTTGATGGTATTGGGGAACAGTAGAAGTGTCCCCATTCAAGGTAAAAGCTTAGTAGGACGTTAAACTACTGTGCCCCAAAAGCTTTTTACTAAGCTGTTAATTGAATAATGTGAAGGCGGTATTGAACCGCACTCATTCCCACCAATTTTTGCTTTCTATGTTTGTTATTATAGTAATCTATATTAGGTTTTAAATTGGCAAATAAAAAGCATGTAAACTCTTCAATATTTTAGATATACAAGTTAAAAACAAAGATAAACGGGACCCAAGGCTCAAATCCTTTAAATTAAAGGGGTTTGGGTCTTTTTATTTTGGCTTACTGGATGAGTTTTGAAAACATTAGTGATTTGCTCATATTTTTTGCTAAAGGGGACTTCTTAGGGCCGTTGTAGAAAATATCAGCCACTTCATCTTGGTTTGGCTTCATGTGGGCGTTATGTTCTAAAGAGATGCTAGGTTTCGAATGTCCTATATATTTCGTTTTTTTGCATCTCGAAATATTAAAAATTAACAATGAATTATGCAATACTGAATTTTTTATTCTAATACGCATGATGATATTGCTGATTTTAATAATAGTTAGCCGGTATAACAGTATTTTTAAATTTGGAATAGGATTTGCATAGTGAATATAGAAAATTCAAAAAAAAAGAAAGGGGGCGAGAGATATATATATTTTCAAATAACGAAGGTATTTTTGTTTAAACTGGTCTGACCGGTAGGATATCTAAAGCTATGGAGTTGAAATTAAAAATGGCAATTGTAAGTGAAACTGTTCAAAAATTTTTATGTGATTTTATTCTCAAGAATAATCTTACAAGTGGTGACCTGCTTCCGTCTGAAAGAGAACTGGCTAAACTATTAGAAGTAAGCAGATCTTCTGTAAGAGAGGCATTGCAATCACTTTCTGAAAAAGAAATTATTGAAAAAAAAATAGGAAAGGGGGTGTATGTAAAGAAAAGTTTACATCTCAATGACAAGGCATTTTCTAGCACGTTCGAAGTATCTGTCAATATCGATAATTCTCTAGACTTATTAGAACTTCGCAAAGTGATTGAAGCTGAAATCGCATATTTGGCTGCAAAAAGGATAAAGCCGAATGAAATCAATATCCTTGAACAATCGCTTGTCGATTTAGAAGTTTGTATTAAAATGGGATCTTCCATTATCGTTCCCGATCTTGTATTTCATAGAACGCTTGCACGATCAACAAACAACCAAGTGATTATTGATATGTACAATAATATTTCTGAATTCTTCAAAAAAGTAAGGATTGAAATGGCAACTTATGATGATCCAAAAACAGCACTTTACTACCATCAACAGATCTTGAAGGCGGTAAAAAAAGGAGATTCAGATAGAAGTTCTAAATTAATGAAAGAACATATTGAAGATGTGAAAAGCCATTATATCAAAATGGTAGAGGAGTATAAGAGAGTCCAAAACCCATACACCTGATACCAATAATAGGGGGAATTATATTGAGAGCTAAAACCACGGTTACTTCAGGTTTAATTCAAGAGCCGAATTTTAAAAGAGTTCTAACCCTTCCTTCCCTTGTATTTTACGGCCTAGCTTATTTAATACCTACGACAATTTTTGATATGTATGGAATTGTATCGAATATAACTCACGGAATGTTTTCTTTAACTCACGCGCTAACCGCATTGGCTATACTGTTTACAGCATTTAGTTACGGCAGCATGGTTGCCGCTTTCCCGGTTTCAGGGTCTGCATACACGTATGCCCAACAGGCAATTAATCCATATATAGGTTTTTTAACAGGCTGGACTGTAATGATGGATTATCTTCTTGTACCTATGCTGTCTTACGTTATTGCTGCTAACTATATGAATGCGATTTTCCCTGAAATACCTAATTGGATATGGATCCTCGGATTAACTGTCCTTGTGACAACGATTAGTTATGTTGGCATAAACGTTACTGCCAAAGTAAATAATATAATTGTTTTGGTTCAGCTCTCCATTATAGCTATTGTAACGATTTTCTTAATTAAATTTATTTCCCAAGGTGGAGGAATGGGATCCTTTTTCTCCTGGGATGTATTTGTAAACTCTAGTGAGTTTGCTAAACCCGAAGTAGGATGGGGAGTCATTTTTACTGGTGCATCTATACTGGTACTATCATATTTTGGATTTGATGCTGTAACAATGGTAGCGGAAGAAGCTATCAATCCGAGAGTTAATGTTCCAAGAGCGGTATTAATCATTTGTGCGGGTGCGGGGCTTTTATTTACTACCGTATCTTACTTAATGTTATTAGCCTGGCCTGCAGGCTGGAGTGAATTCACGGATGTAAATACGGGAGCACTTGAATTATTTAAAAAGATTGGATTAGGTATACTCGCTGTAATCTATCCTTTTTTCACCTTGATTGGAGCCATAGCGGGTCCTTTAGCTGCACAAACCTCTTGTTCCCGTATGCTGTGCAAAATGGGGGGCGACAGAATTATCCCAAAGTTTTTTGGCTATATTCACCCTAAAAAAGCTACTCCAACAAATAGTATTTTATTTATCGGGTCACTTAGTTTAACTGCTCTGTTTCTTGATGTAAAAACAGTCATTTCATTAGTGAACTTCGGCGCACTGTTTGGCTGTACCTTCGTAAATATATCTGTAATATTCTATTATTTTATTAAGCAGAAAAAACGAAAAGGGATAAACATTGTACGATATTTGTTATTCCCTTCTATCGGAGCAATAATCACGCTATTCTTTTTATACAAATTGGATATGTATGCAAAGACTGCAGGTTTGATTTGGTTGGCAGTTGGGATTATTTACCTGGGATTAAATACGAATTTCTTTAAAAAACTTCCACCTGAATTAAATATCAATGAAATGAAAGGATGATACCTTAATGGCACGATCATATTGGTTAGCAAATGTTCTTCTTGAAAGCGGCTTCATTCGTGAAGGTGGACTGGTTACAAAAACAATTACAGAAAACAGCCATATCCTAGTTGAAGGAGGGAAATTCACTAAAATAATCCCAGCTCATGAGGTTTTACCCGTTGAATTGCCAGTCCAGGATTCGGGAGGGCTGCTTATGCTTCCTGGTTTTCAGGATAAGCATATTCACTTGGACAAAACATACTATGGAGGTAAATGGAAAGCATGTACCCCATTTGTGGATGTATTTGGCCGCATGAAAGAAGAAGAAAAACTGCTCCCGTCTCTTCTTCATGTTGCGGAAGAAAGGGCGAAAAAGATTTTGGAGCTGCTTTTAAAGAATGGAGTAACCCACATACGTGCTCAGTGTAATGTTGATCCTATAATTGGGTTGAAAAACATGGAAGCAGTTTTACGTGCCTTAAAATCATACGATGGACAACTCTCATACGAGTTAGTTGCCTTTCCTCAGCACGGACTCTTGCGAAGTAATTCCGTGCCACTTGTAAGGGAGGCGTTAAGAATGGGAGCCACTGCTGCAGGGGGATTGGATCCGGCCATAGTAGATGAAAATATTGAAGCTTCATTACATGCACTCATTGAGCTTGCTGTTGAAGCGGATGCAGATATAGATTTGCATTTACATGAACCTGGTCACCTGGGAATTTATACGATGAAGCGACTGGCTAAACTTACAGAAGAAGCAGGGTGGCAGGGAAGAGTTACAATTGGACACGCGTTTGGACTTGGAGATGTTCCATTTGAAGTGGCAGCCGATGCAGCGGAAACTTTAGCTGAAGCGGGAATATCAATCGCTTCTACTGTACCTATCGATATTCCCACAATTCCAATCCCGTTGCTTCATGAAAAGGGTATAAATGTCTCGCTTGTAAATGACAGCATAACGGATCATTGGGACCCATTCGGCACCGGGGACGTGCTCTACAAAGCTAGTCTGATGGCTGAACGTTTCGCTTGGATTGACGAGTGGTCTTTAGGACGAGCGCTTGGTTTTATTACTGGCGGGAAAATGCCCCTTAATTCAGAGGGGGAGCGTGTTTGGCCGACTATTGGTGATAATGCGGAGGCTGTTTTTGTGGAAGCTAGTTGTTCAGCGGAGGCAGTCGCAAGACGTGCAAGGCGTCTTGCGGTTTTGCACAAAGGGAAAATTGTTTCAGGTTCATTCAATCCAATCTTAGAAAAAAATTAGTAGTAAAACGAAAGAACGCCATTCTTTGTAGAAAAATACAGAGAGGATGGCGTTTTTTATGATTTTTTTCTGTTTTAAGCGAACTAATGCTGATTACTTTAATCATTGTTTAATTGTGAATAGGTGGCAATAATCGAAACGGGTTTCTATTGCGATCAAAGGGAGAGCGATTCCGAATTCTCCATGAAAAAACCGAGACCCATGAATTTAAAAAGGATCTCATTAGTACCTGCCGCTGCATAATCACAACTCTTTTGATGCTGAAGAATTGAAGAATTAGTGAAAGCTGCCCGTATAAAAGTGTGAATAAAACGGCTTGACATAATACCCCTGTAGGTATATTATGAACTTACGAGTTATCAATGAATAAACTCACGAGTAAAATGCGAAAACTCACGAGAAAATGAACAAATTCACAATAATTGCCTCGGAAGAAGTGATCTTGGGACTGAGCTTCGTAATCGGAAATGGAATTAATGTAATCAGTTATGATATTAACGATTGTAAATAGATGGGGGGCAGAGTATGGAGTATGATAAAAGTGTCATTAATCGCTTGAAACGGATTGAAGGACAAATCAAGGGTGTTCTTGGAATGATGGAGCAGGGAAAAGATTGCAGGGAAATCGTCACTCAGTTGTCGGCTGCGCGAAGTGCCATCGATAGGACCATGGGTGTTATCGTAAGTGCCAATCTTGAGCAATGCGTTCGGGAAAACGTCGAGAATGGAGAGGGCACTGATCATCTAGTCAAGGAAGCGGTTAATTTACTGATAAAAAGCAGGTAAAAGAATTGACCTGAACTGTAGAAAAAGGAGTGTTATTCATGTCTTATATTTTACAAGTGGATTTTAAAATGGAGGGACCTTTCGGCAACGAAATGGTAAAAGAATTTACAGATTTAGCAAAAATCATTAATGATGAAGAAGGCTTGATCTGGAAGATTTGGACCGAAGACAGTGAGGCAAAGGAAGCAGGTGGCATTTATCTGTTTGAAACGAAGGAATCCGCATATAAGTACTTGACGATGCATACAGCTCGGTTAAATGGGTTTGGTATAGAGAAGGTTAATGGGAAAATTTTCGAAGTAAATGAAGGTCTGACTTCAATCAATCATGGACCAAGCAAATAAAGATAACCATTTATTTTAGTGAAGTGGTTGACGAACTATATTTTTTAGCATAATATATACCCCACTGGGTATTTATAAAGGTATAAAAATGAAATTTCGATCAGGGGGAAGCATAATGACTGAAAAGAAAAAAACGACGATCATTTTATTTAGTGGTGATTATGATAAGGCAATGGCTGCTTATATCATTGCAAATGGTGCGGCGGCTTACGATCATGAAGTGACCATCTTCCATACATTCTGGGGATTGAATGCTTTAAGGAAGGATGAGCCGATTTCATTAAAAAAGGGATTTCTTGAAAAAATGTTTGCGAAAATGATGCCGCGTGGTTCTGATAAAATGGGTCTATCAAACATGAACTTTGCTGGGATGGGACCTAAAATGATCAAACATGTGATGAAAAAGCATAACGCCATGTCACTCCCAAATTTAATTGAGTTGGCTCAGGAACAGGAAATCAAACTTATAGCCTGTACGATGACAATGGATTTATTGGGTTTACAGCAAGAGGAATTATTGGATGGAATTGAGTATGCAGGTGTTGCGGCTTATTTAGCTGAAGCAGAGGATGGAAATGTAAACTTATTTATATAAATTTGGGTACCGGAGGGATGGGTCCATTGGGAACTATATTTAACCTCATCATATTAGGTTTCATCGTTTGGTTTTTATATCAGCGCTTTGTTCCTGTAAAAGGGATAAAAAATATAAATGCGGCTGAGCTAAAAGCTGTGTTGAAAAATAGAGGAAATAAGCAATTGATTGATGTCCGTACTCCTAATGAATATAGGGGCAATCACATAAAGGACTTTAAAAACATACCTTTAAACGAACTTGGCAAAAGGGCACAAGAACTTTCAAAAGATAAAGAAGTGATTGTAATCTGCCAAAGCGGGATGAGGAGCAGTAATGCGAGTAAAGCATTGAAAAAACTTGGATTTAAAGAAGTCACCAACGTAAAAGGCGGCATGAGTTCTTGGCGCGAATAAAAGGAGGATCTTATAAAGATGAAAGAAATTTTACCGAATGAAGTGAACGCATTATTGAAGGGGAACTCGCCAGTCCACATCATTGATGTGCGGGAGGTGGATGAAGTAAAAGCAGGGAAAATACCAAATGCTTTGAATATCCCGTTGGGTCTGGTGGAATTTAGAATGCAGGATTTGGATAAATCAAAAGAGTATATCATGGTCTGCCGTTCAGGGGGCAGGAGTTCAAGGGCAGCACAGCTACTTGAGGATCATGGATATAAAGTGTTGAACATGATGGGTGGAATGAATGAATGGGAAGGTCCCACAGAAAAATTTTGAATTCGGATATACCCCCACACCTATAATAGAAGGAGGAAATAAAATGATAAAAACAAATTCCGTTTTGGATGCTAAAGGTTTAGCTTGTCCAATGCCAATCGTAAAAACGAAAAAAGCCATGAATGGCCTGGAAGCGGGGGCAGTACTGGAAGTTCAAGCAACTGATAAAGGGTCAACCGCCGATATGAAGGCGTGGGCGGAAAGTTCAGGTCATCAATACTTGGGTACGGTTGAAGAAGGAACCACACTAAAACATTATCTTCGGAAAGCAAGAGAAGAAGAAACAAAAATGAAGAAGCATGAAAAAATCATTTCCAATGAAGAACTTCTGCAAGTGATGGAAGAAAATAGAAATATGGTCGTCCTGGATGTACGAGAATCCGCAGAATTTGCTTTTAATCACATTCCAGGAGCAAGATCCCTTCCAATGGGGGAATTGGAACAACGTATGGGTGAACTGGATATAGAGTCAGAGATTTTCGTGATTTGCCGTACAGGCAGCCGAAGTGATCTTGCTGCACAAAAACTGTCTGCGGCTGGATTTGAACGGGTTTTCAATGTTATACCAGGCATGAGCCAATGGAATGGTCCTTCACAAAAATCCATGAATGAATAAAACTATAAAATGGAGGACTAGATCATGACTAACAAAGTAGCCATAATCGCAAGTAATGGTGGTTTATTTGACGCATATAAAGTGTTTAACATCGCAACGGCAGCGGCAGCAACAGATCAAGAAGTGGCCATTTTCTTTACTTTCGAAGGTTTGAACTTAATTCATAAAGACGCGAATGGAAAACTTCCTCTGCCTGAAGGTAAGGAGCATTTTGCCGAAGGGTTTAAAAAGGCCAATGTTCCTTCCATTCCTGAGTTAGTTACTATGGCACAGGAAATGGACGTCAAGTTTATTGGGTGTCAAATGACCATGGACGTATGGGGCATGGAAAAAGAAGCTTTCGTTGATGGTATCGAAGTAGGTGGAGCGGTCACATTTTTGGAGTTCGCTAAAGATGCTGATGTTACATTAACCTTTTAATGAAGGAAAAATTTTTGAAAATATTAATACTATAGGGGGTATCCGATATGGCGTTTAAGCAAATGACAGCCGCTGAAGTTTCAAAGAAAGTAATCAATAAAACCGACTTATTTATTTTGGATGTTCGAAATAAAAGTGACTTTAATGATTGGAAAATTGAAGGGCAGAATTTCGAATTCCTTAATATCCCTTACTTTGATCTACTGGATGGCGTGGAAGAAATTCTCGATCAAATTCCGGCCAATAAAGAAATCCTGGTAGTATGTGCAAAGGAAGGCTCATCCGTCATGGTAGCTGATATGTTATCTGAAGCTGGATTGGATGTTTTTTATTTAAAGGGCGGCATGAAAGCATGGAGTGAACACTTGGAACCAGTGAGGATAGGCGAATTGACAAATGGCGCCGAAATTTATCAATTTGTTCGACTTGGTAAAGGCTGTTTATCTTACATGGTCGTTTCCAATGGGGAAGCAGCCGTTATTGATTCCACAAGAATGATAGATGCCTATCTTGATTTCGCAGATGATATCGGGGTGAAGATTACACATGTTCTGGATACGCACTTACATGCCGATCATATTTCAGGTGGAAGACGAATCGCGGAAGTAACAAATGCAGCTTACTGGCTGCCGCCAAAAGATGCGGCAGAAGTAACTTTTGAATATCAGCCGTTAGAAAGCGGGAAAGTGATAACGATCGGTCATACAGCGATTGATATCCAAGCGTTATATTCCCCGGGTCATACCATTGGATCCACTTCATTTGTGGTGGATCAAAAATACTTGCTAAGCGGGGATATACTATTCATCGATTCCATTGGCAGACCGGACCTAGCTGGTTTGGTTGAGGATTGGGTAGGGGACTTGAGAGAAACACTGTATACACGTTATAAAGAATTATCAGAAGAGTTAATTGTATTGCCATCACATTTCATGATCATTGATGAATTGAATGAAGATGGAAGTGTCGCTAAAAAGTTGGGTTCACTATTTGCTGAAAATCACGGATTGAACATTGCGGATGAAACGGAATTCAGAGAGCTGGTAACAGGTAATTTACCGCCTCAGCCAAACGCTTATCAAGAAATTCGCGAAACCAATATGGGGAAAATCGAACCCGATGATGAAAAACAGCGCGAAATGGAAATTGGACCAAATCGCTGTGCGGTTCGCTAATACCGATAAAAATAAAAACCAAGAAAATAGGAGAGATGAAATATGAATGCAGATAAAGTGCTAGATGCTAAGGGACTGGCATGTCCAATGCCGATCGTCAAAACGAGAAAAGCCATGAATGATTTGCAAACCGGGCAAGTGCTGGAAATACATGTAACCGATAAAGGAGCTAAAGCAGACTTAGCCGCTTGGTCAAAATCCGGTGGCCATGAGCTGATGGAAACGGCAGAAGAAAATGATATACTGAAATTTTGGATCAGAAAAGGTTGATAAAGAGAGGGGAACCATTTGGTTTCCCTTCTTTTAAGGGAGGCACTTAAAATGGATATAACCTTTATCATTACCATCTTTTTGATTGGTTTTATAGGTTCATACGTTTCAGGGATGCTCGGCATCGGCGGTTCGATAATAAATTATCCAATGCTGCTGTTTATTCCCCCAATCTTCGGTTTAGCGGCATTTAGTGCCCATGATGTGACAGGTATAAGTGCTGTACAAGTCTTATTCGCTTCCATCGGAGGTATATGGAGCTATCGTAAGAGCGGACATTTAAATAAAACGCTAATTCTCTACATGGGAATCAGTGTGTTGATCGGAAGCGTGGTTGGGAGTTTTGGATCACAATCGATGTCGGAAAACGGAGTGAATATCGTCTATGGCATTTTGGCGTTGATAGCGGCTGTCATGATGTTCATTCCGAAGAAAGGGATAGATGACATTCCTGTAGATCAAGTTACCTTTAACAAATGGCTTGCGGCCATCCTGGCATTAATCATTGGTTTAGGCGCCGGGATAGTCGGTGCCGGAGGGGGCTTTCTATTAGTTCCCATCATGCTTATCGTTTTAAGAATTCCAACAAGGGTCACGATTGCTTCTTCATTGGCCATTACTTTCATTTCATCCGTTGGTGCAACAGCAGGGAAAATCTCAACCGGTCAAGTTGACTTCTATCCGGCGTTGATCATGGTTGTAGCTAGCTTAATAGCATCACCGCTTGGGGCAATGGCCGGTAAAAAAATGAATGTAAAAGTGCTGCAAGTCATACTGGCACTATTGATTTTAGCCACGGCTGTAAAAACTTGGGCGGGAATCATGTCTTGAGTTTTGACACAGAAGGGAGCAGTTGTGAAAAGTTCTATCGTTAAAGAAGTGTTCACAATAGGCCACACTAATAGTTCCTTTTCCTCCATCACTTTTTTTCTTATCTTGTACGGATTTCTGTTAATAGAAAAAGCTGACTGTTGAAAGTCAGCTTCAGTTTGTAGACAAAAGGGGGGCGGAATTAAAAAATTATGAACCCCTTTTGAAATTCCCTCTGAATTTCGCCTTCTTCTTTAAATTAATGGCAGCGAAAGTGAGCATCGCCTGCATCGACAATTTTTTAAGTCCCCTTAAAGTAATCCAACGCATATCATGCTTTTCTTTTGCATCTGCGAATACACGCTCAATCGTTTCTTTACGCTTCGCATAGGGTTTACATCTTGATGATAACGCAGATGATCTAAAGTAATCATTTCAAGTTGATCTCGCTGAATAGAATCATGTTTAGAAAGCATCCTCATCACCTCAGGTTCTAATACTTTTATTTTAAAACAAAAATGACCCTAGGCAAAAGTGTTCTATCTAAAAGGTAGGACAAAGTTGATTGGAACGGAAGGTACGAGACTCCTGCGGGAAAAGCGCGTCTAGGGGAGACCCCGCAGGCGAAAGCCGAGGAGGCTCCCCGACCGCCCGCGGAAAGCGAGTGCCCTACGTTCCAATCAACGTCCAAATTGTACAAGCCATAAAAATAGACAAACTCGATTTTCATCGAGTTTGTCAACAGTCTGAAGCTGACTGTTGAAAGTCAGCTTTTTCCTTATGCGGCCGTTTATAAATAATTAAAAGATTACCGCTAAAATAAACCAAACAATCATCAATAATTGAATTAGTACTTTGGCTAAACTGCCGCCTAAAAAACCGATGATAGTTGCAAACCCAACTTTAGCAGCCTTCATTATATCTTTTTGAATGATTAATTCCGAAACGAGGACTGCTAAAAATGGTACGAGAATTATTCCAAAAGGAGGAAAGATAAATGAACCAACAATCGTGGCAATAGCTGCTATTGTCTCGGATGTTTTTGACCCCCCATACTTTTTAACAAAATAACTGTTTGCGATAATGTCTGCCGCGATTAATACACCGCTCAACACAACCATACTGATCCAGAACCATAACGATAACTCATCAGGATTAACCAGGAATTGATAAACTGCAAATCCTCCCCAAATGGCAACAACCGAAGGAATAATAGGATAGACAATTCCTACAAAACTTAAAGCAAATAAGACGATCGTTAACCCCCACCATAAAATATCCAATGAAACTCCACCTTTTCATACTTACTTTTTCATATATCTATTAAATTATATTTCTATTTAGGGACAAACACCATTTATTCTTTTCTTGTATATTCGAATCCCGCACAGGTCATCAACTACCAAAGGCTCAAATCCTTGATATTTGGGCCTTTCTTTATTTTGTCTAACGGGAGGCGTTTAGATCATGATTATGTCATTACTTGCTTCCCATATACTTTATACCAAAAAATTCACCTCATAGATGTTGGATTAATATTAGATTTTCAAGCGGTTGCTTCTTTCTTGGAAGAACTTTCTATATCATACTACAAAAAAATGATTCCTTATTATTGCAACAATCTTTACGAATGCAGCTTTCATTAACATTAGATGTATAATGTGTATAAATGGATTAAGTTTATGATAAAAATATTTCTCAATTTGCCAATAAGAACTTGTTGATGAATCTTTATATTAACACTTTAACTAGGGTTTTTTTCGGCAACCTTTTTCTTATTCAAAAAACTGGGCAGGTTAGTTGAAGCTTATTTTCATTGACATTTATAAGCCATTTTCATATAAAGATGTTGTAATATTAAGGGACAAGTAGGAGGTTGAGAAGTTGAAAACTTTTGATTTAAAATCAGGAACAAAAGTAGTAATAGACGAAAGTAGAATAGTAATAGAAAGAACAGGTGGAAAAAGTGCAATGAAGGGTTTATTTGCAGGGCGAGCAATGGGGCAAATGACCATAAAAATGTCAGCAGTGACTGGGTTAATTCACTTTGCTGACTTTTTAATGATTTGTGCTTCTGGCCTCCCGACTCCGAATGATTTTAAATTATCCAGCGTAGCAGAGATAAAACAATACCCTAACTGTATTGTGGCAAAAGAAAGTGAATTAGAAGAGTTATATCAATTTCTCAATGGATTTATTAAATAATGATTGCATAAAAGCCTTAACCTTTAGAGGTTTCCCTATAGGGAACAAAAAAACACAACGAAAGCAGTTGATTTCATCTAAGAAATACAACTGCTATTAGCTTTTGAAACAGTTATTTACGGTAGTTAAAATACAATTGGTTATCATTTGAGAGCAAATAATAAGATTGAAGCTGTCTTTAAGGCAGCTTTTTACTTTAGGCAGTTTCATAACAAAAATAAGAATATATTTTTTGTAATAACATTAAAGTAAGAATTGTATTTCTTCCCAATTCATTCTTTTGGTTATTCTTGATCGAGTAGCTGTAAAAGATTTTTTGTTTTTTCACGCTCAATGTTTGGGTATTCATTCGTACGATCCCAAAGTTCCTCCATTAAATTATGTAAAACCTCCATGTAGTAATCAGCCAGCTTAATTTCAACTTCTTTTCATTATCTTTCAAATGGGATATAAGATTACCATGTGATTATCTGTTAATGATATGCCGCCGAGTCTTTTTTTCAATAGTTGTTGTTCCTCACATTTATGATAAATTGATTAAAAGTCCTTAGTAGTTGTTTTTGGAAAGGGTCCTGCGGATATTTACTAGCAAACAAGTAGACAAGGACCTATATACTTTACAAAAAAGAAATAGCGCCACTAATTATAGCTAATACTGTTAAGGTTAACGATGTCAAGATGGCCCATTTGTATGCAAATTTCTGATATTCTCCAAGGTCTTTATCAACCATGCCAACTAATAGAATGGTTGAAGCAACAAGCGGACTCATTAAATGAGCGGGTTGCCCCAATATAGAAGCCCGGGCAATTTCTAACGGACTAATGCCATATGCTGAAGCTGCCTCTGCAAGAATAGGGAGAACTCCAAAATAATAGGCATCATTCGATAAAACGAAAGTGAATGGCATACTTGTAATGCCAACAATGACAGGGAAAAACTGTCCTAATGAAGCTGGTATTATCGCAACCAGTCCATTAGCAATAGCATCAACCATTTTTGTACCGGAAAAAATTCCTGCAAATACTCCAGCTGCAAAAACTAGTAGAACAACAATTAAAGCATTTCCAGAATGTGCTAAGATACGTCTTTTTTGCATTTCCAGATTAGGGTAGTTAATCATTAAAGCAATAGTGAAACCGACCAAAAATAAAATAGGGGAAGGTACCAATCCCATAATAAGAATGACCATAATGCCTACCACAATTAATAAGTTAACCCACAAAAAACGAGGGCGTTTAATGTCAATATGAGGTAATGCATCAGTGGCTTCATTTTCTACAGTAGCAGCTATTTCATTTTTTAACTCTTCTATGTGTATTACACCCAATCGTTTACGTTCCTTTTTCCCTAAAATAAATGCCACGAAAATAACCCAAATAGCACCGCCGATCATGGTAGGAATAAGTGGAACAAAAAATTCGGATGCATCAAGTCCCAATACTGCTATTGCTCGGGTAGCAGGTCCACCCCAGGGGGTCATACCACTCATAACACTTAAAGCTAGCATGGCTACTGTAGCTAATACCAATGGATTCATACCGATTCGTTTATAAAGTGGATACATAGCTGAAACAGTAATAATATACGTTGTTGTACCGTCTCCATCTAGGGCCACGAGTAATGCAAGAATTGTGGTACCTATCGAAATTTTGACAGGATCTCCCTTGACAACTTCTAATAACTTTTTGATAAGTGGGTCAAATAAGCCCGTGTCGATCATAATGCCAAAAAACAATATGGCGAATAATAATAGAGCTGCAGAAGGAGCGACTAGCTTAATGCCTTCCATCATCATAGTGCCAATTTTACTTCCAAAACCACCAACTACAGCAAAAACGATCGGAACTAAAGTTAAAGCAACAATGGGTGATAAACGTTTGGACATAATTAAATAGGTAAAGACGGTAACCATGGAGATGCCTAAAATTGATTATTAAATCCCCTCCCATACTTTGAATGCGCTTTCAAATGATCTCTGGGTGACTAGAAATAATTTTGTGATTTTTCGGAAAAATTAACTGGTAGATTAATAAGTTTTACACTATGCTTATGCGCTTTTCTTTATTAAAGGTAATACAGAGAGAACAATAAGTTAAATACATATTTTTTTTGTATTGGTATCAAAATAATTTATTCTTTAAAAAAGAATGGGGAGGAGAGCAAATAAAGCCATAGGATAAATGATTCAATAACGAAATTCTTTTTATGTTTAATGCTACTTTTAGGATCAAAAAAGAAGGTCATCATCTAAATATTTTGCATGATAACCTTCTTTTCTTTATAAATCAGACTTTTTTCATTCCTTGAGCAAAGCTTCCCCCTTTTTTATTTAACATTTAGTTTTACATTACTGTTCTTGTCTTTTTTTCTTAAACTTAATTTTAATACCAATTTTAGTAATGGAGGCACTGCGGCATAAATAAACGCCATCCGAAATAGTTGATAGCTGGTAACAGTAGATACATCAGCATTTACTTCTTGTGCAATGATTCCCATTTGATCCATTCCACCAGGGGCTAAACTTAAAAAACCCGTAATAGGCGATAAATCATAATACTGGGACAGTAGAAAACTAAAAAACATTGTTGCGCAGATCAAGATTAATCCGTTAATCAAAGCCAATAATAAGGTTTTTCTTTTGTTATCAAGTTGTTCCGGTTTTAATAGTAAACCGATATAACCGCCAACCATAAATTGAGATATATCAAGAAGTGAAAGAGGAAGTGGTGGTCCCTGCAAACCTAAAAGACCTATTGCAGCAGTAACGATTACTGGTCCTAAAAAGTAAGGAGCTGGTAATTTGAATATTTTACCTATTCTTGCTGCGAGAAAACAAATAAGGGCGAACAGAAAGATAAGAGGAAATAAATCACTCCACTCTGGAATAACGTTATCCATTATTTTGGATGAATCATTGGTACGATTCTCTGCAAACAGGGGACTGATAATTAAAAGGGGAACTAAGAAAACCACCATTATCACTCTTGTAACATGGAAAAAGGTTACGGTAGTAATATCAATACCTTTCATTTCTTCTGCAAACACAACGATTTGTGACAAACCTCCAGGAATACTACTCGTTAAGGAGGTGGGATAGTCAATGCCGGAATATTTTGACATAACAAAAGCAGAACATGCACACACAAGGACAATTAAGGCTGTAAGGATCAACATTGAGGGAAGGTGACTAATCATATCAGACAGTGAGCTCTTGGTAAAGGAGATGCCTATTGAATAACCTACAATAATTAATCCAGTATTTCTCATCGAAACGGGCCAAATCAATTTAACGTTTTTGAAACGTGATGCAATTAATAGGGCTGCCATTGGGCCAAGAAGCCAGGGGATTGGAAACCTGATAAGAGAGAAAAGACCGCCTCCAATAAAAGCAGTTAGAAGTGCAGCCGAAAATTGGATTGTCTTGCTTGCATTATTTAAATCCCACTTTTTCATATTAATTCTCTTCCTTTGAATTAGTTTTACTTCGTTTCGTCTTGTTTCATTGTTTAGAATCATTAAGAAAATCAATAAATGCTTTTACTTGTGCCAAATCCATAGTCACATCCCGATAAAAAACCCAAGTTTCTCTAAGCAAATAGCTATTATCGCTTAATACAATGGGGAAAGTATACAGTGGTTCATCATCTTTAATACAGATTTCTGGTAAAATGGCATATCCTAAACCATTAAGAACCAGTTCCTTACATGTTTCAATCCGATCTACCTCCATTGAAATCTTAGGTGGTAACGCAAATGTTTCCTGCCACCAGTTTTCAATAGTATTTCTTAACGATTGGTCTGTCTGATAATTAACTCTAGGAAGAAAAGGAAGTTCTTTTAATTCAATTTTTTTACTGGAGGCAATACAAATCTTTTCTTCTTGAAATAACACTTTATTTTCCTGCCATTTGTAAGGACCTCTAACGATCCCGAGGTGTGCTTCTTCTTTTTGAAGCATTTGATGAATTTGAGAACTCCATCCAGTTTTCAAACTGATTTCAACCTCTGGATATAGGGTTAGAAATTCTTTTAATAATACTGGTAGTTTATATCGGGCAAACAAGCCAGATACACCCAATCGCAAAGTTCCTTTTACTTTTTTATCCAAATTTGAAATGTGTTCTTTTGCAGCTCCTAATTGCTTACGCATATTTTTCGAGTATTGAACGAGGTATTCCCCTTCAACTGTAAACTCGACACCTCTTTTGCCTCTAGAGATTAAATTTGTTTTGAATTCTTTTTCCAGCTGTTTTATACGATAGGATAAAGCTGGCTGAGAAATAAATAGTCGTTGTGCTGCTTTTGTTATATTTCTTTCTTCGTAAAGAGTAATTAATATAAGCCAGTCTTTTTCATCCATAAAATTTTTCTCCTTTAACCATAAAAAATATTTATGGGTAATTATAAATAATGATAATTTATTTAATTTCTAAAAGTATAATACAGCTAATTAAAAAAGAAATCTATCTTTTTATGTAAATCAATAGACTCACTATGGTTTTGCCTTTCCAGCATTCTTTCATAAAATTTTTCTATGGCAATGAATAAAAAAACAATATTATTTTTATTCATTATTTTCACTTATTATTTACATGAAGATTATCACTACTTAACAGGAGGGGTAAAAATGTCAAATGCACAAAATTATGATGTAGTTGTAGTAGGGGCAGGAAACGCAGCTTTATGTGCCGCAATCTCAGCAAAAGAGGGAGGTGCTAGAGTTCTTGTACTAGAACGGGGACCAGTGGAAAAGCGTGGAGGGAACTCTTTCTTCACGGATGGAGCCATTCGTGTTGCATACAATAATTTAGACGCAATCAGAAATATAATACCTGAATTAACAGATGAAGAATCCGAGTTAATTGTAATGCCTGAATACACGGAAACCGATTATTACAATGATCTAATGCGAGTAACAGGTGGACAAAGTAATCCTGAGTTAGCAAAACAGCTGGTTTCTAAATCATATGAAACAATTGCGTGGATGCGTGATCAGGGAATAAAATTTGAATTGAATTATGAAAATCAATCATTCGTACAAGCTGGCAAGCGCAATTTCTGGGGAGGACTGCCTATCAAAACGGAGGATAAAGGCGTTGGCTTAATGAGACAGCTCTTTGCGCGGACAGAAGAAATTGGCATCGAAGTTTGGTACGATTCACGTGCTGTGGAGCTCGTATCAGAGCATAATACAATAACCGGTGTTGTTGTTGAGAAGGATCATACAATGGTAACAGTTCAGACATCCGGTGTGATTTTGGCTTGTGGCGGCTTTGAGGCCAATAAGAAAATGAGAAGTGAAAATATTGGTGAAGAATGGGAAGCGGCTATTGTTCGTGGAACCGAGTTCAACACAGGAGACGGCATTTCCATGGCTATGGCAGTAGGGGCTCAAAAATTTGGGCAGTGGTCTGGATGTCATTCTATTGGGACAGATTATAATGCGCCAAAAGTAGGGGACTTCACGAAGCCGGGAGATATTTTTAAAAAGCATTCTTATCCATACAGCGTCATGCTTAATAATGAAGGAAAACGGTTTGTTGATGAAGGAGCAGATTTGCGAAATTACACTTATGCCAAATACGGCCGTGAGGTATTAAAACAGCCTGGACATGTGGCATATCAAATTTATGATGCACAGGTACGCCCTATGCTGCGTAAAGAATATGACCTTGAAGAAGCGACTTTTTATAAAGCAGATACGCTTGGAGAGTTGGCTAGTTTACTGCCGGTCAATCAAACACAATTTCTTAAAACGATCGAAGAGTATAACAGTGCGGTACAAGATGGCGAGTATAGACCCGCAGAGAAAGATGGAAAAGGAACGAAAGGAATTACCCCTCCTAAATCCAACTGGGCACTTCGAATTGAGCAAGGTCCATTCTATGCTTTCCCTGTAACGTGCGGAATTACCTTCTCGTTCGGTGGTTTGCATGTAGATACAACGGGTCATGTGTTAGACAAAGAAGAACAACCGATAAAAGGTCTCTTTGCGGCTGGTGAAATGATTGGGGGGATTTTTTATGAAAACTATCCTGGTGGATCCGGGTTAATGTCTGGAGCAGTCTTTGGAAAATTAGCTGGTTCATCAGCAGCACGCTATACTCAAGAAAAGGTTGAAACGATCAATAATCACTGAGTCTTTTCCTTGAATGGTTTATTGGATAAGAATGTGTCAAAAAATAATAGAGATACGTGAAGTAGAAGAATGAAAAATAGCCAAGGCTTAAAAAGTCCTTGGCTGTTTCGTATTTTAACATATTTAAAGTCTTTATACTTTGACTAAAACTCATATCATATAGGTATATAAAAGGATCAAAATTAGTACCAGTTTATCTAGGAGCTTTTTCAGATGAAGTGATTGTATAGCTTTAATCGTCTTGATGGCGAGACATTAAGGTTCTTCATTACTAGCTTTTCGAGTTCAGCAACAGCTTGAATGGATAGATGGGCATCAACGAGTATGAATACAGTCCTGACTTATTGCTGTTTACCGCTCGATTCTAAAATTCAGCATGAAAAAGGGTAGGATTTGTGAATTGGTATTTTTCTCTAAACAAGATGTTAGATAGTAATTAGCTTTTTTTAAATAATATGGTAACCATAAAAATCTGGTTTCAGTATCTGTACCCTAATTGTATAGGGGGTTTAGCTTATCTGGGGAAATTCACTTATATTCTCAATCCTAGTTTATCATTAAATTTGAAGACATGGTTTAGGTGAAATACATTAGAGTTTCGGCTCTTTTGAAATCTCACTTATACAAAACAAGGATCATTAAAGTAAACTATTTCGGTAAGAATTTTAGTGCCTTTCATATTTTTGAATATTTCTTTCGCTTCTTTTTCTGTGTTAAATTCAAATATTTTAATATTTTCCTTTAAAAAGATAGTGATGACCCACATTTGACAAGCCTCCAAGTGATAGAAAATTTTTTGCTGTAATTTGCTGATCCATTCCTATCAAGCTAATTGATAGGAATGCTCGTAATTTTTTTTCGTGTACACGTATCCCTCCAAAATGATTCTTGCTGTGCGTACCACTTTAATAGCACGTATGTGTCCTGCCAAAAAATCAACCTTTGTTTCCATTATCCCCGCAGGATGGGCTAATCTGAAAATTTGGTGTTTAATGTTCACCATCTCAGATAAAACCGTTTCCTGTAAGTAAGCCCCTGCTGTTGCACAGATGGCTCCTGTAATAGCAAGCGCTTGATGGGGCTTTTGCATCGACATCATTCGGATCATCAAATCCATCTCTGACGCTTTTCTTTCAGATCCGTTTAGATCGACGTAATCCATAGGAGGAGCAATTAGAGTCATTTTAGGTACAGCAGGAGATTTGACAGTAGCTGATTTCTTATCGGAAAATTGACACATTTCAGCTGCAATTGACCGGATTTCTTCCAGTTCAATTAGTTTTTCCTGTGAATAATCATTGGGTAATTCGGTTCCGCTTAGACCAATATCCTGTGCCCTTACAAAAACGAGTGGATTGGCAACATCAATAATTGAAACTTGAATTAGCCGATCCTTGGTTTTAATCATGTCAATCGGATTTCCTGTAGGGAAAAGTTTTCCTGTAACTGCTCCTTCTGCACGAGTAAAAGAAAGATAAATAGGTGATCCTTTACCAGGAACCCCAGGTATTGAGCAGCATCCTTCTGATTTCACATGTCCATTTTCAACCTCTACTTCTGCAATAATCAGTTTTTGTGTATTCACGTTAAAAATTTTCACCGTTGTAACAGGTTCTTGTATAGGGACTAATCCTTGCTCAATTGCGTAAGGTCCTACAGCGGATGAAATATTTCCACAATTTCCTTTAAAATCAACCATTTGATTATCGATGCTGACCTGAGCAAATGTATATTCCACATCGAATTCCGGTGATTCTGATTTTTTGATGATCGCTGCTTTACTTGTCAAAGAATTCGCTCCTCCAAGACCATCGATCTGTCTTCGATCCGGACTGCCCATCACGTCAAGTAAGAAATCCTCCCAGTGTAAGGGATTCGAAGGCATATGTTCAAAATTAAGGAACACACCTTTACTTGTCCCGCCGCGCATTACAACTACAGGTACTTTCATTGTATAACCACCTTTTCTCAAATCAATATTTATAGCACTACCGGTTCCTTTGAAAATATAGTATGATATGTTTATTCATAAGTAAAATACATATTTTTTAAATAAAAATGATAAAAAAACTTATAATCCAAAAATTAGGAGATGGTTAAGTGGACGAAAAAGATTGGATTGCGATAAGGGTACTATATGAAGAAAAAAACATTAGCCGTGCCGCAGAGCGTTTATATATATCGCAGCCGGCGCTAACGTACCGGCTTAAAAATTTAGAAAAAGAATTTAGCACAAACCTATTTTTCAAAATAAAAGGAGGCATTGAGTTCACTTCAGAGGGGATACATTTAGCGGGCTATGCGGAAGAAATGGTGAAAAAGTTGCAAAAAACGAAAGATTATATGCTGAATATGAAAAATGAGGTAAGAGGAACGTTAAGGCTTGGCGTTTCCAGCAACTTTGCCCAATATAAACTACCAGAAATATTGAAAAAGTTTTCAACACAATATCCTCATGTACAATTTAATGTGAATACAGGGTGGAGTACAGAAATCATGCATCTTCTGGATTCCTCTAGTGTTCAATTAGGCATACTGCGTGGAAATTATGAATGGTATGGAATCAAATCATTACTGCATAAAGAAAGACTTTGTTTAATTTCTAAGAAAGAGGTAGACTTGGATAATTTGCCGGAACTTCCATTCATAAATTATAAGACCGACAGTTCTTTAAAAAACTTAATAAATGGCTGGTGGCATGATAGATTCCCAGAGCCACCATTTGTAACTATGGAAACGGATCGGCAGGAGACGTGCAAAGAGATGGTCAAAAATGATCTTGGTGTTTCCATTCTGCCGGAAATATGCCTGCAGCCGTCAGATAATTTGCATACATACGGGTTATCCTACAAAAAGGGGAAGCCGGTGTTAAGAAATACATGGTTAATGTATAACCAGGATTCATTAAAACTCTCTACTGTGAAAAACTTTATTGATTTCTTGAATAAAAATTCCAATCTGTAACGGAAAAAGCACTATGAAATTATTGGAAATTTCATAGTGCTTTTTTGGATTTCTTAATTTAATATAAAATGGATTATAAGTTTTTTTTTCGAAAAAGTAAAAAAAATATGTATTTCACTTATTTGATGATATGAACTATTCTAAAAATAGAAAATAAAGCAACAGGGAATCAGAAGATATGTAATATTTTTTAGTTATTCAAACTTCTCATCTGGTTTGTAAGCGGTTTCTTTAATAGGAGGGATTAATATTCTAACGTTACTTGGAATTTCAATGGTCGTTGTCTTTACTTATTTAATCATGTCTAAACGGTTATCACCTGTTAATTCTCTTGTAGTCATTCCAATTATCTTTGCATTAATTGGCGGATTTGGTCCAGAGCTCGGAGATATGATGCTCGATGGAATAAAGGTTGTCGCACCTTCAGCCGCTTTGCTATTGTTCGCTATTTTGTTTTTCGGAGTTCTGATTGACGCTGGGTTATTTGATCCACTTATTAAAACCATGTTGAAAATCGTAAAAGGGGATCCGGTTAAAATAGCGGTAGGAACAGCAGTAATCGCAATGACCGTTGCCTTAGATGGTGATGGTACCACGACTCATATGATTACGATTTCCGCCATGCTGCCCCTTTACTTACGACTTGGTATGAATCCACTTATTCTTGCCACTATTTCTATGCTGGCTGTCAGTATTATGAGTGGTATGACTCCTTGGGGAGGGCCTGCAACCAGAGCAATAGCATCTCTAGGTCTGGATGCAAATGAATTCTTTGTCCCGATTATCCCAACACTATTCTCAGGAATAGCAGCTATTCTTTTTACCGCTTATGTACTTGGTAAAAAAGAGCGCAAAAGGCTTGGCGTTGTTTATATCAAATCTGCACCTGAAATGAAAGGGGCTCTTGCTGAAGCAGCGGTAGCTTCCGCCATACAAGACGATTTAAAGCGCCCTAAATTAATTTGGGTCAATCTTTTGTTGACGCTCACAGTCATGGTCGTTCTTGTAATGGGCTTAGTACCGGTACCTGTGTTGTTTCTAATCGGGTTTGTTCTTGCCTCGATCATTAATTACCCTAATTTAGAACAGCAAAAAGAGCGAATCGGGTCACATGCAGGAAACGCTATAACCGTTGTCACATTAGTATTTGCGGCTGGTATTTTCACAGGGATCTTTTCCGGAACGAAAATGGTGGACGCAATAGCAAATTCTTTAGTGGCCATCATTCCGGATTCTTTAGGCTCTTTTTTACCGATGGTCGTTGCGTTCACAAGTATGCCATTTACGTTCGTTTTATCAAATGATGCTTACTACTTTGGTGTTTTGCCAATTCTTGCCGAAGCAGGGGAAGCTTATGGTGTGAGTCCTTTAGAAATTGCCAGAGCTTCCGTACTGGGGCAGCCTGTACATTTCTTAAGTCCACTCGTGGCCTCGACTCTTTTACTGGTAGGGATGGTAAAGACGGATATCGGGGAACTACAGCGGTATGCATTTAAATGGGCTCTAATTTGTTCATTAGTCCTTATTATTGTTGCTATCTTGACAGGGGCTATTATTTAAGTATAACGTTTAGGGCTGTGCCAAAACCAATTATTATTAGTGGTTTTTGGGACAGCCCATTCTTTTAATAAGGTTTAGAAGTCTCGCCGGTCGCTTGAGTAATGATTTTTACGATTTTATTCGCCAAATTCATAACCGTGTATAGACGAGTATCATTTAAAAATTGCATCGTTGGCAGCGGATCTATATAATTTACCATTCCTATAATATGATAGTCTCCCACTTCAGGTAATACTTTTTTTAAAGCTTTCCCTGGGACAAGAGGTCCATCCTTCAAAAAAACATAACCGACCTGGTTTTGATCCCCTAAACATGCATCCACACTAAAAATAAGAGGCTTTTTGAATTGTTTTTTAATTTCTTTCAACGTCTCTTTTAAATTAAATGCATGAACGGGGTTTTCCAAGGTACCATAAACACGATAAGGCACCGTATGCTCTTTAAGCATGGTCCCGACTAAAGGGCCCAATGAATCCCCGACTGATCGGTCTGAACCAATACACAGAAAGATTACATCTTCGTTTTGACATCCTGAAGATTGAATAATCTCTTTGACTTTTAATGCTAAACTGTTTATTTCTTCGCCTTTTGGTTCCACAGAACAAATCTGCTCCCTCTTTTTGTAAATTAGACTCATTTTGATTTCCCTTCATTCTATTATACGAATTAAAAAGATATCATGCATGTAAATATGAGCATATGCTTGTGACTGATGGAGATTTTTAAATTATTAGCATTTAACACTCTAAAAAATGGCAGTTATCCAAAACATGCCCTTTAATTTATTTGGGGAGTATGTGGGAGTGGGGTTACAACTAGAATATTTCCAGATCAATTATATAGCATGTTTTTACCCGATACCTCTTCAAAAATTTTAAAAGATTTGGGTAGAATTAATCGGGTTAACTAGTTTGTCATAGTGTATCACTTATATTTACAAACGATTAATAAGCTTTAATATTCTGCATCGGTCTTTTTATGACAAAATCCTTAGTTTTTTCTCCATTTTTGACTAATACCATCAATTTCCGCCTTTTACATGTTATAAATGCCGTTATAACCTCCTTTGTTTTCGTATTAACCGTGACTTTTGGTTTATCTTTCATGTGAAGGAATAAAATCACATGGGTTTAACAGAGCGTTTAAAATGGTCTGTTAATTTTAAGGGTAGAGTTTGCTATAAGGAATATAGCATCCCTCAAAAAGATTTTTTGGAGGTAATGTTGATGAAATCTGGCAATAGCGGTTTAAACAGACGTAATTTCTTAAAAGTTGGCGGAATGAGTACTTTAGCATTAACACTTGGTTCAACTGGGGTATTTTCTCTTGCGGGAGCTACAAAAGGATTTGCAGCGGAATCCAGCAATCCAACAAGTGGATTTGGTGGCTATGGCCCATTAGTAAAAGATCCAAATGGAGTTCTTGATCTGCCAAGGGGATTTCATTACAAAATGCTTTCACGAACTGGTGATATCATGCCTAATGGTGACCTTGTCCCTTCTGCCCACGATGGAATGGCTGCCTATAAAGGAGAGAAGGGTACAACCATTCTTGTAAGAAATCATGAAAATGGGACAAATTCGGATTACCCTGTAAACGGAAAAAAACCTTGGAGTGCTGGTGCTGCCGGCGGCACAACCACATTAATCGTTGGACAAAATAACAAGGTCATTGATCAGTATGTATCAAGTTCAGGTACAATCCGTAACTGTGCTGGTGGAGCTACAACTTGGGGCACTTGGTTAACAATGGAAGAAACCCGTGATATGGGGCATGGCTTTGCATTTGAAGTAAATCCGCTTGATCCTGAAAACGAAATGTCAAGAACACCAATCCGTGATATGGGGTATTTCTCCCATGAAGCTGGGCATGTTGACCCTTCAACAGGAATTTGGTATTTAACCGAAGACGCAAGTCCAAGCTTCTTGTACCGTTTTACACCACATGACCGTAGTCAAAAGCTAGGTTCTCTGCAAAAGGGCGGTATCCTTGAAGCGGCAGCGATTGATGAATTGCCGGCTGCAGCAGCAAGTCAATTTAGTACTAGACAAAAATTCGGGATTGTTTGGAAAAAATTAAATCCTGAAATCGCACAGCAAGATGCTAAGGATAAAGGCTGTATTCAGTTTAGCCGCTTAGAAGGGGCTTATTTTTCTGAAGGTACTTTATGGTTTGATGATACAAGTGCAGGGTCATCACGCCTTGGCCGTGTTTATCGCTACACGCCAGCGACAAACAACTTAGAACTATTCTATGAGTCTACTGATAAAAATGATTTAGAAGCACCGGATAACATTACGATCACTCCTTGGGGAGATCTTTGGATCGCCGAAGATGGTGGCGGCAATGACCGTATCGTCGGATTAACTCCTGAAGGAAATATTTATACTTTCGCTGAGAATATGATGAACGGTTCTGAATTTGCTGGCCCTACATTTTCTCCAGATGGAAATACTTTCTTTGTGAATATGCAAACACCAGGTATCACCTTTGCGATTTGGGGACCATTTGCACGCAGAAATTCTACCCGTAGACGAGCTATGAACCAGGCTTTGCCGCCAGCAAGTCTTGCTCCTGTTGTTTCGGATAAACTTACTGCATTCGCAGAAGAACAAGGCATGTCTATATTAGAAGCAGCAGCTTTAGAGCGTCACGGCATGCCAATTTTATAAGTAATGAACGCATTTTTTTAGTTCTTTCAAACCATCATGGTTGGAGGTGAGACATTTGTTATCCAGTATCGGCATACCTGGTTTAATTCTCATACTAGTCATAGCGTTAATCATTTTTGGCCCTTCTAAATTACCCGAAATTGGAAGGGCTTTTGGAAACACTTTAAAAGAATTTAAAAAAGCGACAAATGATTTGATCAGCAATGACAAAGAAGAAAAAACTAACTTTGAAGAAAAAAACAATCGAATAGCTCTTGAGAAATCCGAAAAGACTGGAAACTAAATAACTAATTTTATCATTTAATAGAGTAATTGCTTGGAGGAAATAGTATGAAAAAAATGGGGAAGTTATTTTTGACGGGCTGCTTTTCGCTGGCGATGGCTGCCGCTTTTGTCGCAAAGCCCGTTACGGCAGTTGCGGAGGAAAAGCTCAAGGAAGGAGAGAAGTTTAAACTCACCATTCTCCAGACGAATGACTTTCATGGTCATCTGGATGACATCGTCACGCTGGATGATGGAACCGTTCATCACAATTCTATTGCAAAGTATGCCACCATCATTGAAAATGTGCGCAATGAAGAAGAGAATGTCCTTCTAGTCGATGGCGGGGATGTCTTCCTACGCGGCGAGTTTCAGGAGGGTCAAGGAGAGTTGGAGACGTCTCTTTTGAAAGCTTTGGACTATGATGCGATGGCTCTAGGAAACAACGATTTCCGCGTTTACCCTGCCGGGGAGGGCACGCCGGACACCCGGTATGAACAGTTAAAGAATTACCACCGCAACGTGAATTTCCCCATCCTTACTGGAAATGTAATTGACAGGGAAACAGGAAAGTACATACAGAATGTAAAACCTTGGAAGAGTTTTACTTTCACAGGCGTTAAAGTCGGTATGATTGGCCTTACTTCGATGAAGCCTGAAATTCGCGGTTGGGATGATGTTGCAGACCTCGATTTCATCGAACCTGTTGAAGCGTTGAATGCGTTGCTTCCTGAAGTGAGTGAGAAGTCAGACGTAAACATTGTCCTTTCGCATGCTGGAAATCCCGAAGACCACAAGCTGGCTCGGGTTCCCGGAGTTTCGGCGGTAATCGGGGCAGATACACACAAGGTCATCGAAACTCCCGAATATGAATTCAACGGAGAGGTGATGGTACCAATTACTCAAGCTGGCGGAGAACAAGAACATTATTTGGGCCGTCTTAATTTGACTTTTGAAGTCGTTGACGCCAAAATGACTTTGGTCGAATCCGATGGATTCCTCTACGACGTCACAAATGTTCCGGCAAATCCGGAGATACAAGCGATTATTGACGAGTATCGTGCAGATTTGAAAGCGCAATAATCAACTCTTCATAGTGCTATGAGGGAGGGACAAAGCGAGGTTATTCGCTTTGTCCTTTCTAAATTAATGATAAGGTAAATACTGGAAGGGGTTGTACAAGTCGTTGAAAACTAACTGACTGGCGCCTTTTTTATTTTTGCTCACCCGCCATTTCCACTGACGGGAGTTGAACTTAGTGTAGAGTTTATCTGTTTAGTTTAGCTTAATTCCACTAATTAATGTGCTAAAAAGGATCGTTAGGGAACAAAGCATTTGTTATGCCATTGAGATTGCGAAGATTTTCGTTTGGAATCCCATTAAATGCCTTTTTATTTGCTGGAAATCGTTTGAAAGAACTCTTGATATCCATAAACAACCAGTTATTTTTTAGCCGCTGATGGTCATTATAAATAAAGAAGAAGGGGCTACTGATTACGTATGATTCACATCATATAGTAAATGAGGTGTTAGTTAAAGACGTTTAACTTAACTACTGATAGCTTCATTAAAAAATCGATTCGAGCAAGGAGATGGTTCTCTTGCACGTAAAAGCAGAAAACTCATTCAATAATTGTCATTTATGCTTTGAAAGTTGATGAAACTTTTAAGATATAGGGGATGGTTGCTTTGGATGGTAAACTCTAGTCAGATACCAGTTCTTACTCTAATGTAGATGAGGTGTTTATCGCAGAGAATTTATGCTGATTCGAAATGAAGCAAACCCCTTTTTCAGGCAGGGTGCAACGTTCCGTTGCATCCTGTTTTTATGTATTTTCTTATTATCCAGACGTGAGCAATTTTATTTATATCCCTTATACTCGTATGTGTTTTCATTATACGGTAACCTGTGATGTTATAAATCAAAGAACTTAATAAGGAAAAGCATACGGTAACAAGTTGATTTATTCCAGTTCAAACCTATTCATGGGTATAAACAATTTCATAAAAAACAATCAGTCATTCATTTTTAATATCTTTTAAATGACCGGAACGTACGACTTTAGTTTTTAAATACTTTTCATTAAACTCGGAAATGTCTCCCCATAACGGAACTCTGCCTGCAACATTGGCACCTGAGTTTTGAAGAGCTTCTAATTTTCTCGGATTGTTGGTGATAAGAGTCACTGGATTAGAGCGCAGTTTTTTTAACACCCGAATGGCGTCATCATAATTACGTGCATCATCCACAAATCCAAGCTCCAAATTCGCTTCCACCGTATCCAATCCTTTTTCTTGCAGAACATAAGCCATGGCTTTACTAAATAATCCGATGCCTCTTCCTTCGTGATTCGCTAAATAAAATAAAGCTCCGGATCCTTGAGTTGCAATCATCTTCATAGCCTGCTTTAATTGGAAGCCACAATCACAGCGTTTGCTTCCAAATATATCCCCAGTATGACAAATACTATGCATCCGGATAAGTGCATCAGCCGAATGTTGAAAATCTCCATACAGTAACACACTGGATTGCTGCATTTCCGCTAAGTTGGAAGAGGCTAAAGTTTCAATGATCTTTTCTATATTATAAGTGCCGTCACCACAAAAATGACCCGCCATATTCTCACATCGTAACCAGCAATACCATTGGAATATAATTGTTTCTCCCTCTAAGTTAACGGGTAATTTTATTGGGCCGACTAAATAAATGGATGTTTCATCACTTTTAATAACGTTAATTTTATCTTTTAATATTAAAGCCACTTTTTCATTAATCATATAAACTTCCTCCCGAATCTTCTAATACTACGATAACGTTTACTAGTTCATCTCATATTGTACCCAATCCACTCTTTTGTAAATCTTTGATTTTAAATAGAAACAAAAGTTCCAAATGTACTAAAACTAAAGACAACAACAAAAGGTTAACTCCATCCTTGGTGTGAAAACCCATGTCCATTTCTTATTTGAACAGTAACTCATATAACCTCAATAAAGCCACAGCACCGATTTTTCAAATGGAATTCGATTAAAAACACTGTATCTCTTAATTTCAGTAAAAAGGATTGAGAAGCATTATTGCATCGATGGTATTTTAATTAGAAAGAAGTTTGTCTAGCTGCCTGTTTACCCGTGAAAATGAAGTCTTTCCGTAGTAAATGTCCTGCGAAGTCTTTGGGAAGTTTTGCATCTGTCTTTTTCTAAGATGGAAGGGACATGGTGTTTACATTCCTGGTCATTTGTTGTATTTACGTTTATTTTTCAAACTTCATCTAAGAAAATGGTGATTTTTTAAATGATATTACCTTGCAGAATGATTTGGATTGTTGAAAATGCGGATACATCCATTGTCTTTCACGCTCAACGATTTTCCTTGTTTTCGTAAAATTGGAAACAATTAAAAATACTTATTCAAATGAAAACAAAAGTGTTATACAATAAAACAAACACAAATAAAGAAAAACGGGGGTAAAACAAAATGGTTAATAATTTATGGAATGATAAAGAAGTGTCAAAAGTAACATCTGGAGTAGATGAACTGGTATATCGGTCTAATTTAATCGGTACAGATCGAGCCGTCTGCAACTGGGGAGGCGGCAATACATCCATGAAAACAATGGAAAAGGATTTTCGTGGCCGGGAAATTGAAGTTATGTGGGTTAAAGGAAGCGGTTCCGACCTTGCGACAATGAAAGCGGGCAATTTCACAGGTTTGAATCTAGCGGATATTCACCCTTTAATCGAGCGTGATGACATGCCTGATGCAGATATGGTTGAATATTTGTCACACTGCATGATCGACAGTAAGCATCCACGTATGTCGATTGAAACTTTACTTCATGCCTTCCTTCCCTTTAAACATGTTGACCACACACATCCAGATGCAATTATTAGTCTTTGCTGTGCAGACAATGGAAAAGAAGTCGCCAATGAAATTTTCGGTGATCGTTTTGTCTGGGTACCATATGAGCGCCCTGGCTTCACTTTGTCTAAAATGATCGCAAAAGGTGTGAAAAATAACCCGCAAGCCGAGCTTGTTTTAATGGAAAAACACGGATTGGTTACTTGGGGTGAAACATCGAAAGAAGCCTATGAAAAAACCATTTCGATCATAACGGAAGCAGAAGAGTTTATTAAAAGCCGCCAGCATGAAGAAGATGCATTTGGTGGACAGGCATTTGACTCTTTACCTGAAGCAAAGCGCAAAAAGGCACTTGCTTCGATTATGCCGGTTATCCGCGGTGCTGTGGGCGAGGAGAAAAAAATGCTTTTAACCTTTGACGATGCAGATGATGTCCTGCAATTTTTGAACAGCAAAAATGCGGCAGCCTTATCACAAGTCGGTGCCGCTTGCCCGGATCACCTTGTACATACAAAAATGAAGCCGCTTTTCATTAACTGGGATCCTCAAAATGAACGGACTGAATCCTTGGTGGAAAAAGTTAAAACGGGTATTCAACAATATAAGGAAGAATATAAGCAATACTTCGAGCGCAATAAAAACGAAGGCGATGTGATGTTTGAGGCGGCACCACGAGTTATTTTGATTCCAGGTGTCGGAATGGTCAACACAGGCAGAAACGTAGCCATGGCTAACGTGAGCGGAGCACTTTACCATCGAGCGATTGCGGTTATGAAAGGGGCAACAGCACTTGGCGAGTTTGTATCTCTCAGTGAAAATGAGTCATATAACGTTGAATACTGGCCACTTGAGCTTTATAAATTGTCTCTTTCACCGGCAGAAGCGGAGTTCTCACGCAAAGTAGCCTTCATTACAGGCGGTGCGGGCGGTATTGGCAGCGCAACAGCACGGCGTTTAGTTTCTGAAGGTGCCCATGTAGTTCTAGCTGATTTAAATATTGAAGGTGCCGAAAAAGTTGCGGATGAAATCAATAAAGAATACGGGGAGATACGTGCTGCAGCTTTTAAAATGGATGTTACCAGTGAAGAGCAGGTACAGGATGCCTTTGAGAAATCAGCTCTTACATTTGGGGGAATTGATATTATCGTCAACAATGCCGGCCTTGCCACATCCAGCCCGTTTGATGAAACAACCTTAAAAGAATGGAACCTAAACATGAATGTACTGGGGACAGGCTATTTCCTTGTAGCACGTGAAGCTTTTAAGCAAATGAAACAACAGGGAACAGGAGGAAATATGGTATTTGTGGGATCGAAAAACTCTGTTTACGCTGGAAAAAATGCTTCTGCTTACAGTTCAGTCAAAGCACTTGAAACACATCTAGCACGATGCATTGCAGTGGAAGGCGGGGTTTTCGGAATCCGTGTTAATTCTGTTTTGCCAGACGCCGTATTACAAGGATCTTCCATTTGGGGATCGGGTTGGCGTCAAGAGCGTGCCGCTGCATACGGAATAGAGCCAGACCAGCTTGAAGATCATTACAAAAAACGTACGACATTGCTAGTAAATATATTCCCGGAAGACATTGCTGAGTCCATAGCGTTTTTCGCTTCATCAAAAGCAGACAAAACAACGGGTTGCATGGTCACTGTAGACGGAGGTGTACCTGGAGCTTTTAATCGCTGAATAGGTTTTGCCTGTTTTCTTGGATTTTGTTGCTTTAAGTGGAGGGTTTGTCATAGGTGGAATCAATCTATCCAAAAATAATAGATTAAGTATGCACTGCCCATTATGATAAGTGAAGAATATGTGAAAAGGTAGTAGGAATCATGGAGTAATCAATTCAATCCGTTAAAAGGATGGGACGATATGACAATTAAAGAACAGTACGAAGCAGCGAAACAAGCGTATGCGAATTGGGGAATTGATGTTGATGCGGCACTCGAAACACTGAAAAAAGTGCCCATTTCGATTCATTGCTGGCAGGGTGATGATATTGGTGGATTTGAAGTGAACAAAAGTGAATTATCTGGCGGTATTGATATAACGGGAAATTATCCGGGAAAAGCCACTACGCCGGAAGAGCTGCGCATGGATCTTGAAAAAGCGCTATCTCTTATTCCGGGGAAACATCGGGTCAATTTGCATGCCATTTATGCGGAAACAAATGGAGAAGCAGTCGAACGCGATCAGCTTGAGCCAAAGCACTTCGAAAACTGGTTGAATTGGGCTAAAGAAAACGGTCTTGGTTTGGATTTTAACCCGACACTATTTTCCCATGAAAAAGCAGCAGACGGCTTGACCCTTTCTCATCCAAATGAAGAAATTCGTGAATTCTGGATTAATCATTGCATCGCCAGCCGAAAAATCGGAGAGTACTTTGGCCGTGAACTAGGCAATCCCTGCTTAACAAATATATGGATTCCAGATGGCTACAAAGATATTCCAAGCGACCGTTTGACACCGAGAAAGAGATTAAAAGAATCCCTTGATCGAATTTTTACAGCAGAAGTGGATGAAACATGTAATTGGGATGCTGTGGAAAGTAAAGTATTCGGTATTGGCTCCGAGTCATATGTCGTAGGATCGCATGAATTCTACCTTGGCTACGCACTGAAAAATAACAAGATTTGCTTAGTGGATACAGGTCATTATCATCCGACTGAAACTGTATCGAACAAAATTTCTTCGATGCTATTATACAGTGATAAACTAGCACTTCATGTTTCGCGCCCGGTTCGATGGGACAGTGACCACGTCGTAATTTTAGACGATGAGCTTCGTGAAATTTCGCTTGAAATTGTTCGCAATGATGCATTAAACCAGGTGATCATTGGTCTTGATTTCTTTGATGCCAGCATCAACCGAGTTGCTGCCTGGACGATTGGTACGCGTAATATGATTAAGGCCCTCTTATATGCCTTACTTGTACCGAACGATCATTTGAAAGAACTGCAAGAAAAAGGCGATTTTACTGAGCGACTGGCATTAATGGAGGAATTTAAAACCTATCCATTTGGTGCAATTTGGGATTATTATTGTGAAAAAATGAATGTGCCGGTAAAGGAAAGATGGCTGACGCAAGTGAAAGAATATGAACATGATGTTTTAGCAAAGCGTTAAAATAACAGGTTGTCCTGAATCCGCAAACCGATGTGTGACTAATTCCGCTGAATTAATATGGGGTCTATCGATTCGTCCCGAGTGAATGGTCTGGAATTACCGAAGTATAACGAAGAAGTGGAGAAAAAGTACAAAAGTTTTTGTTTAAATTAGAAAATTAATATAGTTAAAAAGGAAAACTTATTAGAAAGGTAATTCCTTTATAAAATATACCTATAACGATCTATGACACAGGTCTTTCTATGGGTATATTTTTTTTGATTGCACGTTAATAAATAGACATGAAAGCTAGTCAATTTGTGTTAAATCCGGAATGAGAGTCTCGTGCACCATATTGATTTAACCAGTTGAAAATTAGACTGAGGATTGAGGAGGAATCGTTAAAGTAACTTTTTCTAAAAGGGGAGGATTTGGATTGTAGGTATCAATCTACAGTTTAAGATAATAAAAGCACTATGAAAAAAGGATATAGAAAATGTAATGACGTAGACTGCTTTGTAATTTTCCAATACAACTAAAAATGAAACACTATGAGCAAGTGAAACTATATAAAAATATTATTTGAATTTTAAAAATGTTTGTGAAATTTAAATTGACAAACCTTTCAAAAACAGTAAAAATCAATAATAAAAAGAAAAAAATGATAGGGTTCAAATGTACAATAGAGATATTTTTAATACATATAGAAGAGAATGAGAAAGGCGCTCACTCTTGATGCTAAAATACGATTTTTCCATTTTCCATCTCGCTTTTTGTGTAAGTTAGTGGTGGAACATAACAGAGAAGGACATGGCTGGACAATAAATTATAGGGAAACCTGAAAGTATATAAAGGTTTCCTATTTTAGTAAAGAAATTAAGGTTATACTCCCGGTAAAAACCATCATTTATGAAACCGTTTTCATAGAAAAGGAGCAGCGGTGAATGTAACCGGATGAGAAAAGCACTTCTTAAGTCATTCCTTATTACAATATCCATGATACGTGCTAATGTTTAGAATTTAAGAAAGAAGGTAGCTAATCATGTTAAGGATGCCCATCTTTTTTATTTTGTTTTTATTTATACTAAGCGGCTGTGATCATTCTGCAGATTACGAGATTATTTACAATGATGAAGAAAGTATCGACGTCAACACAAAACCTGTCGAGAATAAAAAAGATTCGTATACGATAGCTGTTATACCTAAAATTGACGGAATACCTTATTTTAAAGCGGTAGAGGAGGGGGCGTTGGAGGCGGGAAAAGACTTAGGTGTTAAGGTCATATATACAGGCCCACCTACCCCCAGCTCTGAAAAGCAGGAAGTGATTATAACAAAATTAATTGAAAAAAAAGTGGACGTAATTGCGGTATCTGCAAATGATCCATATAAATTAGGTAGGGTGCTGAAAAAAGCAAAGCGTAAAGGAATCAAGGTGATCACCTGGGATTCTGATACTAATGCATCATACAGAAGCTTTTTTGTGAACATGATAGATCCTGAGATAATTGGCAGGCATGTAATGGATACTCTCGCTATTGAAATGGAAGAAAAAGGGGAGTTTGCGATTATGACGGGATCTCCTACCGCTGCCAATCTTAATACATGGATTGATTGGATTCAAATCCAACAAAAAGAATATTATCCAACTATGAAACTAGTTGAAGTGGAATATACAAACGAAGATATTCATAAAGCGTATAAGGTAACACAAAATTTATTTAGAAAATACCCGGACCTAAAAGGAATTATTGGTATTTCAACGGTTAATCCTCCTGCTGCGGCTCAGGCTGTGACAGATGCAGGGAAAATCGGCAAGGTTGCCGTAGTCGGTACATCGACTCCTAATTTAATGAATGAGTATTTACAGGAAGGGGCTGCCCAGACCATTACGTTATGGAGTCCACAAAAGTTAGGTTACTTGACTGTTAGCCTAGCAAAAAACTTATTGAATGATGAATTTCCGTATGAAGGACAGAACATTAAGAACATAGGTAGGATTAAATTCAACGGTGACATGGTCATTATGGGAGAGCCCATCGATTTTACAAAGGGAAATGTGAACCAGTATGATTTTTAAAGGAAAAAAGCCGATCCAGATAAAAAACTTGCGTTTATCGACAAAACTAGTTACAACTTATACATTATTAACGGTTCTACCTATGGCCTTCCTTGGGTTCATTGCATACTGGCAATACACAAAATCAATAGAAGAAGAAGTAGGCGAATATATTCCCCGTCTTGTCAAACAGGTTAATGGCAACATTGAAAATGACATTCAAAAACTAGAGACCTTACCTGATTTAATTTATAATTCCGGTGATGTTATGGCTATTTTAAGAGACAGCCAATCAAAAAAAAAATCGGTTTTGCTACACGATGAATATATCATGAAGAGTTATTTGACAAGAACCTATTTAAATAACAATTCATCTCATATTTTGGGGGCGTTTCTTGTTTCCAAGAATCGTACATTTGCAAGTACAAGTCTGCATTATGACAGTTTTGGTTTTGAAGATGGTTCCTTGCCATATGCAGATGACCTAGGATTGCTAGGCGAGATGCAGTTGCTCCTTCCTAATCAGACTAATTTAACGTTTGAAGGGGATCCCTCCTATTTTATGCTGGTCAAAACAATTACTGATTTCGATAATAGAAAAAATTTAGGAACGCTCTATATAGCCATCGATGTAGCCTTTTTTGAGCAATCACTTCAGGATTTGCAAAAGGAAGAGAATGTTACGATGTGGATCATGAATAAGCAGGGGAAGATAATTTATCATAAGGATCATTCAAAAATTGGTACAGTGGAAAAAGGGATACATGATTACCCATTACTGAATGGTAGTTTTCGTACAGAAATCGATGGAAAACGGAATTTAATCAGTATAAGTGAATCAAATGAGCTGCCATGGGTACTCGTTCATAGCATGCCTATCAAAAACATGACAGAAAAAACGGATGTTATCCGAAATGTGACAATTTTCGTTTTTATCCTTTTTACACTCATTACTACATTGATCTCTATCTTTTTTGCCTGGACCGTTACACGTCCACTAAACGAATTAGGAGATATAATGAAGCGGGTGGAAAAAGGTGATTTATTAGTAGATATACCTATACATTCCGAGGATGAAGTCGGGATGCTCGCGAACAGTTTTCGATCAATGCTTGCAGAGATAAGAGAGCTGATTCATAAAAACTACCACATTGAACTGCGAAAAAAAACAGCTGAATTATACGCCCTTCAATCTCAAATAAATCCTCACTTTATGTATAATACGCTGGAAACCATAGGCATGGCTGTGGAAGAAGGAGAGAGCGATGAAGTCGTGAAGATGGTGACTCTGCTTGGTAGAATGATGCGCTTTTCAATCAGTAATAAAGAAAGCTTGGTTCCTATAAACAGTGAGGTTCAGCACATTGAAGATTATTTAAGCATCCAACAATTCCGTTTTGAAGATCGTTTGCATTTTATGATAGAAAAAGGAGCAGATGTAGTTAATTATTATATACCCAAGTTTGTTTTACAGCCAATCGTTGAAAATTCCATTAAATATGGATTGGAAAAAAGAAAGGAAATAGACATTCAAATACATATTTCTGAAGAGGAAACTCAGGCAGGTGAGGAATATCTTTTGCTGATAGTCAGTGATAACGGACCAGGGATGACAGAAAGCAAATTAATTGAATTAAATGAAAAGTTACGTTTGGATCCAATGATGAAACGGGACTCTGGCTTTGGGATTATCAATGTAAATGCAAGAATTGGCATGATGTTCGGGGAACAATATAATCTTCAAATTAATAGCGAATACGGAAAGGGAACGAGTGTGATTATTAGACTTCCCAAAATAAATGCCCAACAAGTAAGCATGTATGTACAAGTAGAGGAGAAGAACAGAGATGATACAAAGGGTCAGGACGGTCATTGTAGATGATGAACCAAGGATAAGAAGAGGCATAGAAAGACTAGTACAATCTTGTGGGGAAGAGTGGCATGTTGTAGGTGTTTACTCCGATGGTCAAGAGGCATACGATGCAATTATCAATCAAGTAGAAGAAGTTGATGTATTAATAACAGATGTACAAATGCCTGTCATGGACGGGTTAACGTTAATTCAACATTTGAAAAAAACTAAACCAAGGCTATTTCCATTCATTATAAGCGGGTATGATGATTTTCTCTATGTACAGACTGCCCTAAGGGAAGGAGCTGTCGATTATATATTGAAACCGATTGATCGAGAAAAGTTTAAACTGCAGTTGAAGACTGTGCAGGAAAAAGTAATTGAGGCACGAAAGGAAAGGGAAAAGATAGGAGAAATAGAAGAAAGAGCCTTGATATTAACCCATGAAAAGCAGCTTCAATTGCTGATGGAAATTACGTGGAAAGATGCAATGGACTTATCATTACTTGAATGGACGCGGCAATTTCCAGAAGGAACCTATTCCCTGATCCATATTGGAATCGATCATACATCTGCCAAAACCCAAAGTTTTTCACCAGAAGATTGGGGTGGATGGAATGATGTAATAAAAAAACTTATAACAGACTTACTAGATGATCATTCAACGCATTGGATGTGGAAAGATAGTCTACATGCCAGTTGGTTATTGATTAAGGATACTACCCCTACAGCTTTGGAGCAATTGTGTATAACATTAAAAACAAGTGTCCAACGGCAAACCCCTTTTACGGTTTCCATTGCCCTTGGGAATGAGTTTAATGACCTTACCCTTTTAGTAAATATTAAAGATGAATTACGATCTACCTTGCAATATCGAATGATACAAGGAGGCAATAAAATTTTCAGAACTGAAATGCTTAAACATGTATCATATAATAAAGTGATTGAAGTGCCGCCATCCATCTATAAATGGGCAGAAGAGACAGTGGAGGCGATGGAGCATGGTGAAGAAGCTGCCATTCGTTCTCTCAGGCAATTTTTTAACGAACTGAAAGATGTCACTTCCCCTTTCGTAATACAAGAATCGGTTCGCTATTTGTCTATTAGAATTATTAATAAATGGATTAAAAGTGATGGTTTTAAAGACCTTCCGCTTTTACTTGAGGAAGCATTTAGCATTGCCGAGGATTCTTCTCATTTTAATCATTTAAAAAAGGAGACGGAGCGCTGGGTCATGAATATGTTAAAAAAGCAAGCAGCATTTCAAAATGACCAAACAGATCCCATACGCCAGGCAAAAGAATGGATTCTAAAACATATAGGCGATAACATCACAATAAAAAAAATCGCCAATCATGTCCATTTAAATTCAACCTATTTTTGTGAGTATTTTAAAAATCAGACAGGTGAAACCGTGCTTGACTATGTAACCAATGAACGGTTAAAAGTGGCGAAGGAATTATTAAGTCATACAGATTTAAAGATTTACGATATCGCTTCAAAAGTAGGCTATCAAGATACCAAATATTTTAGTCGGCTGTTTAAGCAATGGACAGGACAACTTCCGTCTCAATATCGAGATACTCATGAGTTTTTTGTGAAAAAGTAGAAGCTTCCATTCCGGAGCTTTTTTTTATGTCTACATTGAAAATGACCCGAAGAAAATCCCCCCTACCCGAAATTTATCACCTACCAGCTTATGCCAATTCCCTTTATAGTGAAAGTATCAGAAAAGAAAGCGCTTCCTTTATGAAGAAAACGCTTTCTTGATAAAAGACGAAATGGAACGGGAGTGTTTATATGACCTTAATTGGACCCTCACTTATGTGTGCAGATATGGGGAATTTACAAGAATCAGTAATGAGATTAGACCGTGCAGGTGTTGATTTCTTTCATCTAGATATAATGGATGGATCGTTTGTTCCTAATTTTACAATGGGCCCGGATCTAATTAAACGCATTAGGCAATTCTCGGATAAACCATTTGATGTTCACTTAATGGTTGAAAGACCGGAAGACCATTTAGATCTTTTCATTCAGTCGGGGGCAGATATGATTTCCATTCATGCAGAGGCAACTGCCCATTTACAGAGATCACTACAAAAGCTGAAGAATGATGGGATTAAGGCAGGGGTAGCCTTAAATCCATCAACCCCCATCACAGAGCTTGAACATGTATTGGATGTAGTCGATTATGTAACGGTGATGACGGTGAATCCTGGTTTTGCCGGGCAGTCCTTTGTACCGCTTATGTATAAGAAAATAAAAAAGATAAAAGAATTAATTCAATCGGAAGGCTACCAAATTGATATTCAGGTAGATGGAAACATTGGGTTCGAAACCATTCCGGGTGTATTGAAAAATGGAGCCGACATGTTGGTTTGCGGGACGTCCTGTTTATTTAAAAACGATGTATTACTGGAAGATGCCGTTGGCCAACTCCGGGCATTCTTAGAGCAAATGAAAATGAAAAACGAGGGTTGTGCATGAAAGGGGTTGTAGTGGTAGGGAGTATTAATATGGATATTGTCGCAGTCACTAATCAGTATCCAGCGCATGGGGAAACGATTTTTGGAGAAAATATGAAACTATTAAGTGGTGGAAAAGGCGCAAATCAAGCAACGACGTGCGCTAAACTTGGAAAACCAGTAAAATTGATCGGTGCGGTTGGCGACGACGCATTCGGGCATGAAATAGAACGTTCTCTTCTTCAAAATAACGTGAACATATCCTCCTTGAAACATGTTGCAGAACATCCAACTGGATGCGCAGTCATTACAGTAGATGCTACAGCAGAAAACACCATGCTTGTCATTAAAGGGGCCAATGACTATTTGACAAGAGGTGATATTGACATTTGTTTTTCTACCATCAGTGATGACTATGCTGTTTTACTTGTACAGATGGAAATTCCTAATGAGGCTGTTCTACAAGCCATGAAAAGGGCTAAAGAAAAAAATATGTTTATTATCCTGGACCCTGCTCCGGCAGAAGGGGTAACGACTGAAGCACTGACGTATGCCAATTTGATTACGCCGAATTGGCAGGAAACAAAAGTGTTGACTGGGATCGACGTCAACTCGAAGGAAAGTGCATGCAAAGCGGGTGTTTTCTTTGAGAATCATTTTGGCGTGGAGAATAGCATTATTAAGTTGGGCCATAAAGGAGCATTGGTTTATCAAAACGGTGAAACAAACTTTATCGAGCCCATTGCTGTAAAAGCTGTTGATACAGTGGGGGCAGGAGACTCGTTCGCAGGCGCCCTTGCTTGTGCCATTGCAGATGGGGAGACGATCGAATCAGCAGCCGAGTTTGCTTCAATTGTAGCGGCGATGAAGGTAACGAAAATGGGGGCCCAAGATGGTGTGCCGAGGCTAGCAGAAGTGGAACATTTTTGTGAAACCAATAACATTAATTATTATGGTAAAAAACAAAAGTTGAATCAAATTTATGACTGATTAAGGTTGGAAAGGAGAGAAACATGTCTGATTTCTTATTGCAAATGACGAATGTCAGTAAAACCTTCCCAGGTGTAAAAGCACTGGATAGCGTTCAGCTTGAAGTGAAAAAAGGAGAAGTTCATGCGTTAATAGGTGAGAATGGTGCCGGTAAATCAACGCTCATTAAAATATTAGCTGGCATTTATCGACCGGACCCAGGCGCCAAGTTTTACTTTGAAGGAAAAGAAGCCGAAATTCAAAAACCGATTGATGCTACGCTAAAAGGCATTTCAATCATTTATCAGGATTTAAGTTTATTTTCAAACCTATCTGTAGCTGAAAATATCTATATTGGCCGGGATAGTGACAAAAAACCATGGAAAAAGATTAGATGGAAGGAGATGGAGGATACAGCAAAACGGGCACTTAAAGAACTAGAATTTGAGATTGATGTTCATACACCCGTTGAAAAATTAAGCATTGCTCAACAGCAGCTGATTGAAATCGCCAGAGCCCTCGCTTTTGATTCCAAGTTGATTGTAATGGACGAACCGACTTCATCCCTATCCGCAGGGGAAGTTGAAAAGCTTTATAAAGTTATACAAAAATTAAAGGATCGCGGAATTTCCATAATCTTTGTCAGCCACAAGTTAAAAGAGTTATTTACTGTTTCCGATCGATTTACAATATTGCGAGATGGGAAATATGTAGGCACTTATGAAACTGAAGAACTTGATGAAGATAAATTAATCACACTAATGGTGGGACGTCAGATTTTATATAACAAGAATATGGTAAAAGGAAAAACAGGAAAAACTCTTTTGGAACTGAATGGTTTATCAAAAGAAGGTAACTTTAAAGATATTTCCTTTGAATTGAAAGCTGGAGAAGTCCTTGGGATTACAGGACTTGTCGGATCAGGAAGAACAGAGCTTGCACAGGCGATATTCGGGGTCAACAGGCCCTACGCTGGAAGTATGAAAATAAATGGGTTTTCTACTAAAATCAAGTCTTCTGAACATGCTGTAAAACAAGGGATTGCATATATTCCAGAAAGCAGAAAAACGCAAGGACTCATCCTTCGCCAGTCCATAATCAATAATATTTCATTACCTGTTTTGAAACAACTGAGAAATAAATTCAAATTGATCAAGCGAAAGGAAGAAGTTAAGCTGGCTGATCATTATATGAAAACGCTAGATGTTAGACCGGCTTTGCCTAAAAGGGCAGCGGGTGACCTGTCAGGCGGAAATCAACAGAAAGTCGTGATCGGCAAGTGGCTTTCTACTAAACCACAAATCCTAATTATTGACGAACCGACGAATGGGATTGATATTGGGGCGAAGTCAGAGATTCATAAGTTAATGAGGGAACTGGCTGCTGAAGGAATGGGCATTATTGTGATTTCTTCAGAGCTTCCAGAAGTACTTGCTGTCAGTGATCGAATTTTGGTCATGAGACACGGAAGAATAGCCGGAGAACTTGGTATAGAAGAAGCAACACAGGAAAATATCATGAATTATGCTCTGCTTGGTTCTCAATCTCCTTCCAAAAAAGGGCTGCCGCTAAAAGAGGAGGTACGTGCATGAATGCCATTTTGAAGTCGAAGGAAATCAGCATCGGAATGATTGTTTTGCTTCTATGTATTACATTGACATTCTTAAGCCCGTATTTTTTAACTGTAGACAATTTGCTGGATGTACTAAAAGGGAATGCTGTACTTGGAATTCTGGCGGTGGGTATGACACTTGTAATCATCACTGGCGGGATTGACGTATCGGTCGCCGCTGTTACAAGCGCTGTCTGTGTCATCGTTGGAAAAGTAATGATGCTCATGCCTGACCATCCCATCTCTATACTATTACTCTTTTTGATTGGGCCATTTCTTGGGGTTTGTTTAGGTGCACTGAATGGACTGCTTGTTGCAAAGGTTCAAATTCCAGCTATTGTCGTGACACTTGGAATGATGAGTATCATTAATGGGCTCGTGTTGTACATTACGAATGGTCAGTATTTGAACAGCAGCAGTTTTCCAACCGTATTCATCAAGTTTGCTAGTTTTGAGGTGTTCGGTATATCTATCATCATTCTAATTTTTATCGCCGTAGCTCTGTTTACTTGGTATATTTTGAAATACACATTAATCGGTCGCGAAGTATTGGCGATTGGCGGTAATAAAGATTCAGCCATTCGGGTTGGGATAAATTTTGACAAAGTTCAAATATTTGTTTTCTCCTATATGGGGTTTCTTGCAGGAATAGCAGCCATTGCTCAAACAGCATATACAAAGGCTGTTGATCCTAATGGAATGCTTGGTCTGGAGCTGATGGTCATAGCAGCCGTTGTTTTGGGCGGTGCGAACATCATGGGGGGGCGCGGTACCATTTTGGGAACGGTTTTGGGCGTTCTTCTACTAGGCATTGTACAAAATGGTCTTATCTTGGCAAAAATTGATACCTTCTGGCAAAAAGTATTCATTGGATTGATTATATTACTGGCTGTGTCATACGACCACATTCAATATAAGCGCTCAAAAGATAAGTTAGCAAAAATTGAAGTAGAAGCGTAAGAAAGAGGTGAAAAAATGAAACGGCTTTCAATATCAAAAGAAAATACTTTAGGTGTAATTACAGCAGGCTTGTTTGTGTTAATGAGTTTTTCAATACCTGGATTCTTTTCTTTAAATAATTTAACCAATATGATGTTCCAGCTCCCGGAGTTTGGTTTAATCGCTTTAGCAATGATGGTGGTGATTGTAACTGGAGGAATTGACCTATCGATTACCTATACAGCTGCCTTGTCTGGCGTGACAATCGCACTTATGGCAAGCAGCGGATACCCAATGCTAGGCGCAATCTTAATCGGTGTTTTAGTCGGGCTGAGCTGCGGATTGATTAATGGCGTACTCATCTCAAAAATCGGTGTTTCGCCAATACTGGTGACACTCGGAACGATGGTACTTTTTGAAGGTTTGATCTTAAGCATTACGAAAGGAAATTCAATTTCAGGATTCAGTGAGGGTTATAGCTTAATTGGAAACGGTTACTATATGGGGATCGTTCCTCTTTCCATCATTATTTTTGTACTATTTGCAATATTAACAGCTATATTACTGTCAAAAACCAAATGGGGCAGAAGTGTTTATATGGTGGGTAGCAATCCGATCGCCACATTATTTTCGGGGGTAAATAATAGCAAGGTATTAATGAGGGTTTACTTATATGCGGCACTTCTTGCCACAATTGCTTCTATTATTATGACATCCCGTTATAATACTGCAAAAGTGGATCTGGGATCTTCTTATTTATTACAAAGTGTAGCGGCAGCCGTGCTTGGCGGAACGGAAATTCAAGGTGGCTATGGCAAGGTTATCGGCACTGTTTACGCAGTGGTCATTTTCCAAATGTTATCAAGTGGATTGAACTTAATGGGTGTACCACGATCGATTGTGACTGTGATGATGGGGGTTATTTTAATCACGGTATTGGTCATAAACTTCGTGAAAACGAAATTAGATGAAAAAAGTCAAAAGAATTTACCTTCAAAATCTGTAGCGTAATTTACATGACCATGTAATCTCTGAAAATACTTTAGAAAAAAATCAGAAAAATTTCAAGGGGGATCATTATGAAGAAAATGACGGGGATCTTAGCAACAGCTATTTTAGCTGGGGGACTGTTAACAGGCTGTGTATCACAAGAAGGAGCATCGGGGAACAGTGAAAAAGAAACAAGTGGCGGAGGTGGTAATGAGAAGTTGAAAATTGCCGTAGTTCCAAAATTAATGGGGATACCATATTTCAATGCTTCTGAAAAAGGAGCGATTCAAGCAGGTAAAGATCTTGGTGTGGAAACCATTTACACAGGACCTACGGAACCGGATGCTGCACAGCAAGTAAAAGTCATTGAAGACTTAATTAGTCAAGATGTGGATGTAATCGCAGTAGCACCAAATGACGCTGCATCACTCTCACCAGTCCTTCAAAAGGCGAAGGATGAAGGAATAATTGTAATGGATTGGGATACACCAGCTGATCAATCCCTTGTAGAATTATCCGTCCACCAAATAGACGATGAAGCATACGGTCGCCATATCGCTAAATCCCTCGTAAAACAAATGGGTGTTGAAAAAGGGCAAATCGCTATATTAACTGGAGGGCTTTCAGCTGCAAACTTAAACACTTGGATTGATGCAGCAAAAAAAGAACTGGAAGAGAATTATCCAGGTATTGAATTAGTATCGGATAAAATCGCGACAGATGAAAAACAACAGGTGGCATACCAAAAAACACTGGATTTAATAAAATCAAATCCTGAATTAAAAGGAATCATGGCTTTTTCTACTCCGGCACCTCTTGGGGCAGCCCAAGCTGTTCAGGAAAAAGGACTGCAAGATGATATAACAGTTGTTGGAACTGCTCTACCGAAAGACTCTTCACCATATTTAAATGATGGATCTCTAGATGTAGCCATTCTTTGGGAGCCAGACAAACTAGGTTATTTAACCGTTGCCCTCGCCAAACGTCTAGCTGAAGGGGAGAAACCAGAAGATGGTTTGAAAGTTGAAAATGTAGGTGAAATTGACGTGTGGGAGGATGGAAAAACAATCATCATGGGACCACCGACAGATTTTACGAAAGACAATGCAGCTGATTTTAATTTTTAAGGTTAGATAGACCGAAAAGTCCCCTCTCAACTATCTAGAGGGGCCTTTTTATTAAATATCATTGCGTGACTTGCATGTTAGGAGATGATGAAGGGATGAATGAGAGATATACAATCGGAGTTGATTTTGGCACTGAATCAGGAAGAGTGCTGCTAGTAGATATAGAGAACGGAAATGAAATGGCTACACATGTTACACCTTATCGTCATGGAGTATTGTCTAATAGGCTTCCAGACGGATGTAAACTTGAAAAAGATTGGGCTCTCCAGCATCCAGGTGATTATTTAGACGTTTTATACACTTCTGTTCCTGAAGTGATTCGGTTAAGCGGAGTAGATGCGAATGATGTGATAGGCATTGGAATCGATTTTACCTCATGTACCATTTTGCCTGTTGATAAGAAAGGAAATCCCCTTTGTTTTGATGAGAAATGGAAAAGGGACCCTCACAGTTGGGTCAAATTATGGAAGCATCATGCCGCACAAAAAGAAGCGGATGATATTACACGCATTGCACAGGCAACGAATCAACCATTCCTGCAACGATATGGCGGGAAAATTTCTTCTGAATGGATGTTCCCTAAGATTTTACAAGTGTTACGTGAATCACCTGATATCTATGAAGAAACGGATCTATTTATGGAAGCCGGAGATTGGATTACCTTCCGTCTGACGAATGAGCTGGTACGCAGCAGTAATATGAGCGGTTATAAAGCATTTTGGGATAAAAAAGATGGATATCCGGACCCTGCTTTTTTAGCGGCTATTGATGAACGTCTTCTGGATATACTGGATACAAAAATGCGTGGTGAAGTATTACCCATCGCTGGACGGTCGGGTGGTTTAACAGAAGGGATGGCTAAGAAGATGGGGTTGAAATCTGGTACGGCTGTTTCTGTATCCATAATCGATGCCCATGCAGGTGTTCCAGCTGTAGGAGCTGTCCATCCAGGCCAATTTGTGATGACGATGGGAACCTCTACTTGCCACATGTTAATTTCTGAGAAAAAACAAACAGTAGAAGGTATTTGTGGAGTAGTGGAGGATGGAATAATTCCCGGATCATTCAGTTATGAAACGGGACAGGTGGCTGTTGGCGATTCGTTTGCATGGTATATTGAGCAAACTGCTCCTGAGTATGTAAAGAAAGAAGCTGAGCAAGAAGGTGTCAATCTACATAGCTTACTGGAAAAAAAGGCTTCTTGCTTAAGGCCTGGTCAATCTGGGTTAGTGGCGTTAGATTGGTGGAATGGCAACCGAACAGTCCTTGTAGATGCGAACTTGTCAGGTGTGATAGCAGGGATTACTCTTTCTACGAAGCCGGAAGAAATATACCGTGCACTTTTAGAATCAACAGCTTTTGGAACAAGGAAAATCCTTGAAACCTTTGAGAATGACGGTATAGAGATAAACGATTTGTTTGCTTGTGGCGGATTACCTCAAAAAAATAAACTGTTAATGCAGATATATGCCGATATTTTAAATCGTGAAATTAAAATCGCGGATGGGGAACAAGTTGTTGCATTAGGAGCAGCCATATACGCTGCCACGGCTGCCGGCCGTATAAATGGTGGTTATGATTCCATAGAGGAGGCATCCTCTAAGATGGCAAAAGTAAAAGAAGATACTTTTATACCGGTTAAAGAAAATGTAAGTATTTATCAACAACTGTATGCTTATTATTTAGAACTGCATGACTTCTTTGGCCGCGATCATATTTCCATAATGCATGGTTTAAAGAAATTGAGGAGTGTGGACTAATGATACATATTGCGGTGGATATTGGTGCTTCAAGTGGCCGGCTGGTCTTAGGGAAAATGGAGAACGGGAAATTAGTAATTGAAGAAATCCATCGATTTGCGAATGGTTTCACCACCCAAAATGAAACCTGTTTTTGGGATATTGATCATTTATTGAATGAAATCTTAAAGGGGTTAGAATCAGCAAAAAAGCTTGGATACGACCACTGTACACTTGGAATTGATACGTGGGGAACGGATTACGTATTGTTGGATGATAATGGACACAGAGTGCAAGAAGTTATCTCTTATCGTGATAAGCGCACCGAAAATACAATCGAAAAGATCACAAGAACACTACCTAAAGAAATCATTTATCAAAAAACGGGTATTCAATTCTTATCATTTAACACGTTATACCAATTGTACGAAGAAGATATAAAGAACCTGAAAGTCACTAGGAATGTCATGACTGTGCCAGATTATTTAGGTTACTGCCTAACGGGGAAAAAGGTCACAGAAGTTACAAGTGCTTCTTCGATGCAATTATTGAATGTAAACACGAAGAAGTTTGATGAAGAGTTACTAAACCTGATTGCATTGTCAAAAGATCAATTCCCGCCTTTTGCTAATCCGGGAGAACGATTAGGGAAACTGATGAAAGAACGTTTTTCTACTTTTGATCTTCCCAATACAGAAGTGATTATCGTTGCTTCACATGATACTGCTTCCGCCATAGTCGGTTCACCTGGTAATGGAGAGAAATGGGCCTATATTAGTAGCGGAACGTGGTCGTTGCTTGGGATTGAAAGCGATAAACCGATAGTGAATGAGTTAGCTCTTAAAAACAATTATACAAATGAATGGGGTGCATACGGAACCTACCGCTTTCTGAAAAATATCATTGGTATGTGGGTTATTCAAGAGGTCAGAAGACATTTAAAGGAAGACTATAACTTCGAGCAGTTTGTATATGAGGCAGAGAAAATAAAGGTGTGCAGGCAGTTCATCAACTTTAATGATAAACGATTTTTAAATCCAGAAAATATGATTCAAGAAATTCAACAGTATTGTCGGGAGACGAATCAGGAGATTCCACATATAGTGGGCGAATTAGCGAACTGTATATTTACAAATATGTCTATTATTTATGCGATGTCCATTCGGCAAATAGAAGAGATAACCGGGAAAAGAATCGAGCAACTTCATATTGTCGGAGGAGGAGCGAAAAATGAATTCGTTAATCAACTTACGGCAGACCTTAGCGGGAAAACCATATACGCTGGACCAACAGAGGCTACGGCGATTGGGAATATACTAGTACAAATGATTTCAGGCAATGAAATAAGCGATTTACAAACGGCACGTCAGTTAATAGAACACTCGTTCCTTATAAAAAAATATGAGCCAAAAGAAAAAATTATTGAATCATCATCCCTGATTGAAAAATTCAAACAAGCAATTTCCATGAAAGAAGAATGTAAATAATAGGAGTGATAAAGTATGAATGAAAATCTGCATCCAGCCGAACAAATTGTTATGATCATGGAACGTGTCTATAAATATGGCATGACAACAATTTCAGGAGGAAACCTTTCTATTCTAGATGAAAATGGTGACCTTTGGATTACTCCATCGGGCATTGATAAAGGAACATTAACCATGGATGATATCATGTGCGTCAAAAAGGACGGTACATTCATAGGGAAACATAAACCATCGGTAGAGCTTCCTTTTCATCAAGGAATTTATGAAGCAAGGCCCGATATAAAAGCTGTCGTACATGCTCATCCCCCGGCTTTGGTTTCCTTTAGCATGGCTCGTAAAGGACCAAACCCAAAGTTGCTTTTACATGCATATAAGAGTGTAGCAGATTCGCTTCAGGTTGCACCCTATGCGATCCCTGGAAGCGACAAATTAAAGGAAAATATTTCGGCTGAATTTGCAAAAGGAGGGGATGCGGTCATATTGGAGAATCATGGTATTGTGGTAGGGAAACCCACTATATTTGATGCCTTTATGTTGTTTGAAACACTTGAAGATACTGCTTGTATGGAAATAAATGCAAGGAATATAGGGAAACCATTTGAACTGACCGAACAAAATTTACAAGAAATAGATTTATATAAAGCGGATAAATTAACACAGATAGAAATGAAGCACCATTCTGTCGAAGAGGTTTCTTGCCGTCAAGAAATGATCAGGTTATTGGAACGGTTATATGATCGTCAGCTTTTTACAAGTATCTCAGGCAGCTTTTCAACCCGCCTTAAAGATGGCTCTATTTTAATCACGCCTTCTCAACAGGACCGTAAATATATTAAGGAAGATGAATTGGTTCTGATTCATCAGGAGTATAGTGAAGCTGGAAAGGAACCATGTGAGTTTTTTGAGCTTCATCAAAAAATATATGAGTTAAACCCGGAGCTTACATCCGTAATCATTGCGAACCCAAGATTTTTAATGGCCTATGCAGTGACAGATGTTAAATATAATACACATATAATTCCAGAAGCCTACATTGTTCTTCGGGATATAGATAAAGTGCCTTTTGGAATGGGTGAAGATCATAATAGCATGATTGCAGATAAACTAGCAGAGGATAATCCTGTCCTATTAATTGAAAATGGGTATGCAGTTGTCTCAGGAAAAAGTTTACTGAGTGTATTTGATAGGCTAGAAGTAGCTGAATATAGTGCAAAAGCATTGGTGTACGCTAAAAGTATTGGCGAAATAATCGATATTAGTGATGAAGATATTGAAGAAATTATTGAAGGTTTTAAGCTAATTGCCAAATAACCATATCAATGAAAAAAGGCAGTTCCTAAGCTCTCTATTTATATAGAGGGCTTTATATATGTTACAATACAAAAACAAACAAAGGTAAACAAAGATTATATAGATAGGAGAAAGTTGGTATGCTTGTAGCTCAAAGACACCAAAAAATTGTCGAACTCGTAAATGAACGTTCGAGTATTCGTGTTACAGAATTAAGTGAAATCTTTTCAGTAACAGAGGAAACAATCCGACGTGATCTCGAAAAGCTTGAGAAAGAAACAAAACTAAAACGCAGCCACGGCGGTGCCGTTAGCCTGCAAGAAGATGATTCGGAAATCCATTTTTCCGAAAGAGTGATAACAAATGTCAATGAAAAAAAAGTGATAGCATATGAAGCGGCAAAGCGGATAGTGGAAGGTGACAGGATTATTTTAGATGCAAGTACAACTGCCTGGTATATGTCAAAAGCCTTACCAAACATACCGCTAACGGTTATTACCAATTCCACCAAAGTGGTGATGGAATTGAGTAAAAAAGAAAAAATAGAGGTTATTTCAACCGGGGGAAGGTTGCTGTCAAAATCTTTATCATTTGTTGGTCCGATTGCAGAGAAGTCATTAACCATGTATCATGTCAACAAAACGTTTTTGTCTTGCAAGGGGATTCACGTAGAAGAAGGACTCAGTGATTCTAATGAAGGGCAGGCTTTATTAAAAAAGAAAATGATCGAGAGGTCGGATGCAGTGATCCTGATGGTGGATTCCTCAAAGTTTGGAAAAAAGGCGTTTTCATTAATCGTTCCGCCTAGTGAAGTGGATGAGGTCATTACGGATAAAGAAATAGATGAAGCATCAAGAAAATTGCTTGAAAAAAGAAATGTAAAAGTAACGATTGTAAAATAAGATAGACTCATTAGCGACAGTTGGGAAATGTGTCCTTTAAAGCGAGCAATATATAACTCATAGAGGTTGGGTATCTTTACGGTACCCAATATATTTTTTTATTGCCTCGTTTTCAAAAAAAGGGCTTTCAGTTTAGTAACATGCTCGTGTTAGGGAAAGGCAGGAGACGTAGGGGGTTGTGAAAATGTTGACCATGTTATTACCAATAAAAAGGGAAAGGGGGTTTTGTCTTAAGTTTCGCAGAAAAAATACTAGTAGGGTAAAGGGCAAACGTGAAAAGTTAATTTTTTTCTGGAACATGCATATAATCAAAGGTGAAAAGAGTTATTTGCTCCTTGGCGATAGTTGAAATTGGAAAACATTTCCGTTAACATATAATTAGAATCATATAATAGGAGGTTGCGCATTGCTTTTACACATTAAAGAAGTTACGAAAAAATTCGGGGATTTCACAGCAGTCAACAAGCTTGATTTAACTATTCCCGAAAAAGAAATGTTCGGCTTTTTAGGCGGGAATGGAGCGGGGAAAACGACCACGTTCCGAATGATACTTGGCCTGCTTGACCCTACTGAAGGGGAAGTTGTCTGGGATGGTAAGAAAATCGATTATACGACCAGTTCAATGATTGGCTATCTTCCTGAGGAACGCGGACTATATCCAAAACTGAAGGTGCGCGATCAAATTGTTTATTTGGCTAGATTAAGAGGGATGAACAAACGTGATGCTTTGAAAGAATTGGAGTATTGGCTGGACCGCTTTATGGTGCCCGAGTATATCGATAAGCGAGTTGAAGAGCTTTCAAAGGGAAATCAACAAAAAATCCAGCTGATCGCATCCATGATCCATAAACCTGAATTACTTATCCTTGACGAACCCTTCAGCGGACTGGATCCAGTGAATGTGGAAATCCTGAAGAAAGCGGTCATTGACTTAAGGGACAGCGGCACGACGATCGTTTTCTCGAGCCATCGCATGGAGCATGTCGAAGAGATGTGTGAGCATCTTTGCATCATGCATAAAGGTTCACCTGTTGTGGCTGGAAAGTTAAAAGAAATCAAGCGTTCTTTTGGTAAAAAGAATGTCTCAATTAAAGCGGATTTTGATCTATCTTTCTTGGATCATTATGCAGGTGTAACAAAAGTCAAGAACACGATGGAAGGGAAAATTCTTCAAGTAACTGGTGAAGATGTGGCTGAGAGCATGCTATGTGATCTTGTTCCAAGAGGTTTCGTCCGGAAATTCGAATTGGAAGAACCATCGCTAACGGATATTTTCATTGAAAAAGTAGGTGCCGTCTATGAATAAATTTTGGATTGTCCTTTCCCATACATACCTATCAAAATTAAAGACGAAATCCTTTATCATTTCTACAATCATTATGATGGCACTGATTCTCCTTCTTTCGAATCTTTCGAATCTTATTGATAAATTCGACAGTGATGAACAGGAAAAGGTTGCCGTAATCGATCAGACTGAAGGCGGTTTATTTGATTCTTATAAAAAAGCGGTAGCAGGTGTGAACGATGACCTATCGATAATATCCGCCCAGGATGAAAAGGAAGCGGAGGAAATGGTCAGCGCGGAAGAAATCGTTGGGTATTTATTAATCCAAAAGGATAAAACTCTCGGCTTCAAGGGAACGTACAAAGCGAATCAAATTTCAGATTCTGCGGTAAGTAATGATTTACTATTAGCGCTTACTCAATTGAAGGGTCAAATAACGGCGAAGGAATTGAATTTGACAGAGCAGCAAATCGCTCAATTGAATACGCCGCCAGCATTTGATACGATTGCTCTTCAGAAAAATGCAAAGACGGAAGAGGATCTCAATCAAGCACGCGGTCTCGTGTATGTGCTCCTATTCGTGATTTACTTCGGTGTGTTGATGTATGCAACGATGATTGCAATGGAAGTGGCTACTGAGAAAACATCACGAGTCATGGAAATCCTGATTTCAAGTGTCCCGCCAGTCACACAGATGTTTGCCAAAATAATGGGTGTTGCTTTACTTAGCCTTACTCAAATGATTTTATTTTTTGGGGTGGGCTATTTCTCGATTAAACAAAACTTGACAGGTATGGATGAAGGATTCTTTTCATTTTTCGGTTTCGGCAGTACAGATATCTCAACGATCATTTATGCAATCATCTTTGCTTTGCTTGGATATTTTCTGTACGCGACTCTTGCGGCATGCCTTGGATCCGTTGTCAGCAAAATTGAAGATGTCCAGCAAATGATTTCACCGATGACCATGTTAGTTGTCATCGCCTTCATGATTGCAATGTTTGGTCTGGGGAATCCGTCAGCCAGTTATATTACGATTACATCATTCATTCCATTTTTCACTCCGATGATCATGTTCTTGCGCGTAGGGATGCTTGAGGTTCCGTTCTGGGAAATCGCCATCAGCATTGCTGTCTTGATCTTAACGATTGTTATACTTGGAATAATCGGAGCAAAAATCTATCGTGGTGGTGTCTTGATGTACGGTAGCTCAAAATCACTGAAAAGCATCAAGAATGCCCTGCAATTATCCAAGAAAAATTAACATGAAACCTGGATCTTTCATCCTGTTGGAGGGGTTCAGGTTTTTTAAGTTAATAATATAGGAACGAAAAGTAGCATAGATGTAAGGGAACATAAATATATTCCATTTATGCAACCATGATTATAGGAGTGAATTATTATGAGCAATTTGGTAACGTTGACGATAGTTTCAGAACTGTTTCTCTTGCTATCCTTCATCATTATTATTTTATCAACTAAGAATCCGAAAAAAAATGTTCTCTGGGTCATCTTGTTCATCATTGGAGCTGCTCCACTTTTATATTTAGCCATAGATCATGTGAAAAACGATTATATGGACGCAAATATCGGACTGGGACTTGCCTTTATGTATACCTGGTTATACAGCGCAGTTGCTTTTATCATTGGCATCATTCTTTTAGTGAAAAAGAAAAGGAACAATAATATTTCAAAAGAACTGTGATAATCACATTGGAATCTTAAATTAAAAAAATAATAACGCTGAAGAAACATAAACTATACCCCGAATAACGGACACACATCAAAAGGTCCCTTATCCGGGTTTTTTTATGTTTCAATAGGTGTAATGAGAATGGACGGAGGGTTTCTATGAGTAAGAATAAATAACCTATAATCCTGATACCTGGAAACTGGACGAAATTTTCAGTATTGGAAAGTTCTGTGGTAACATCCAAAGGAGATGGAAAATCATATATATATATGCGAATTTTTTAATCCTAATATGCTTAAATGGCTACTACAATCCTTAAAACAATTAGAACATCTGCAAGTCTGGTGAAACATAGGAAAAATCCTGCTCAGCGTTTAGGAACTGCCAAAAAAGTACATTCTTGGGATGATATAATTGATTAACGATAGTCGAATGAAATTCCTTTTTCTTCTTCAACTAACAACGCAGGTTTGTGAAAGAAGGAGAATCAATTTTAGTAAGATAATCTTGTCACATTGGTATCTCACCTGAGGAAGTATTAAAGGCATAACAAGATGGTTTATATGAAGAAATATTAAGGTAATGTTCCGACGGGGGATCAGTTGGTTAATGTAAATATAGCGTAACATTATATTATACATTGGACTTCGATTGATGGCTATATTGCAAATGAGGATGGTATATTAGAGTGGTTAGGATCAACAGAAGTAGAAGGAGATTCTGGCTACAATTCATTCCTCGAAAGAATTGACACCGTTGTTATGAGAAAAGGAACTTATGATGTCATTCGTGGATTTGATATGGATTATCCTTATACTGGTTATATTTTCTAAATCTGTTAGTGGATCAGATGAATATGCTTCATTTATTAATGAAGATGTCAAAACCTACATTAAAAAAAGATGAAACCACACAGAGATTGAAGAAATTTGCGACACTCCTGCAGAAATGACTGGCTAGCCGAGCCCCTGCGAGACTTGGCAGATAGGGAGCAGGCTCTGAGCTTAAGAATAGAAAATGTTAAAATACGGATAGTAATAAATGATGCACATAAATCTTTCTCTTTGCATAGGGTAGGAGGGTATGGTATATTAATTTTTGAGGAGGGATGGGCAATGGATGAAATGATGAATGGGCAAGATGCGGTGAATGAAGAAGAATGCTGTACGACCTCTTCCCACGGCCGAAAGAGTCATCACTCAGAAGCAGTAAAAAAGAACTTAACGACCCGGTTAAATCGAATTGAAGGTCAAATCCGCGGTATAAAGGGTCTTATTGAAAAAGATACGTACTGTGATGATGTGATCACCCAAATAGCAGCTACACAAAGCGCGATGAATAGTGTGGCCAAGATTTTATTGGAAGGGCATCTAAGGAATTGTGTGGTTGAACGCCTGAATGAAGGGGATACAGAGGTTATAGATGAAGTGCTTGTAACGATACAAAAATTAATGAAAAAATAAAGGAGCAGTGGATAAAATGGAAAATGTAACATTGAATGTAAGTGGAATGTCTTGTGGTCATTGTGTGAATGCAGTTGAAGGGAATGTAGGAAAACTTGCGGGTGTTGAAAGCGTAAAGGTGCATTTGGATGCAGGAAAAGTAGATGTAGCGTTTGACAAGGAAAAAGTATCACTTGAGAAAATAAAAGAAACAATCGATGATCAAGGCTACGATGTCGAGTAAGTTATGAGAGTGCTGTTAAGCACTTCTTTTTTACAAAGGAATATACCCCATAGCGGTATAGGGAGGCGGGATGAAGTGAGCAGCCAAATAAAAGAAACAAGTTTACAGATTTCAGGAATGACTTGCGCTGCCTGTGCAAACCGAATTGAAAAAGGGTTAAACAAAATGGAAGGCGTTGAGGAAGCCACCGTTAATTTGGCTCTTGAGAAATCGGTTATTAAATATGATTCGGAAAAAGTAAGCAACCAGGACTTCGAAAAGAAAATTCAGGATCTTGGCTATGATGTAGTAAAAGAGAAAAAGGAATTTACGATTACTGGCATGACCTGCGCTGCCTGTGCAAACCGAATAGAAAAAGGGTTAAATAAGATGGATGGGGTGAGCATGGCTAATGTCAATCTAGCGCTTGAAAATGCGACCGTCGAATATGATCCTTCCCAAGCCTCCCCAATTGACATCATTCAACGGGTGGAGAAGATGGGGTATGGGGCGATCATCAAGGAAGATAAAATGGAATCCGTGAATTTCCGTCAAAAAGAAATACAAAAACAAAAGAATACATTCATCTTTTCAGTCATTTTATCTTTTCCATTGTTATGGGCGATGGTAAGCCATTTTAGTTTTACTTCGTTTATCTATATGCCTGATTTCCTCATGAATCCTTGGGTGCAGATGGCATTCGCAACCCCGGTGCAATTTTTGATTGGAAAGCAGTTCTATGTTGGAGCTTATAAAGCCTTGAGAAATAAAAGTGCCAATATGGATGTATTAGTCGCGATGGGAACATCCGCTGCCTATTTTTACAGCGTTTATCAGGCGATCATCTCGATGGGTTCCCATCACAATACGGCACAACTTTATTTCGAAACAAGTTCGATTCTTATCACCCTCATACTTTTGGGTAAGCTGTTTGAAGCAAAAGCAAAAGGACGTTCTTCCGAGGCCATCAAAAAATTGATGGGGCTTCAGGCCAAAACGGCATTCGTTCTAAGAAATGGGGAAGAACGGGAAATACCACTTGAAGAAGTCATCGTAGGGGATACGATTTTGGTGAAGCCGGGTGAAAAGATCCCTGTCGATGGCAAGGTAATCGAAGGGAACTCTGCCGTCGATGAATCCATGTTAACGGGTGAGAGCATCCCGGTCGATAAAACAAACGGGGATACTGTGATCGGTTCAACATTGAATAAGAATGGGTTTCTCAAAATGAAAGCGACTAAAATAGGAAGGGATACAGCTCTTTCCCAAATCATTAAAGTCGTCGAAGATGCTCAAGGTTCGAAAGCGCCGATTCAACGGCTTGCTGACCAAATTTCCGGTGTTTTCGTTCCCATTGTTGTCGGAATCGCTCTTTTAACTTTTCTGGTTTGGATGATTTGGGTTAACCCTGGAGAATTCACACCTGCTTTTGAAGCGATGATTGCAGTGCTAGTCATAGCCTGCCCATGTGCTTTAGGCCTGGCCACTCCCACCTCTATCATGGCAGGGTCTGGAAGGGCTGCCGAATTCGGGATCTTATTTAAAGGCGGGGAACATCTGGAAACCACCCACCATATTGATACGGTCATCTTGGATAAAACGGGAACGGTAACGAATGGTACCCCTGTGTTGACAGATGTCCTCATTGAGAATGGTATGGAGGAAGAACAGTTTTTATCATTAATCGGTGCAGCTGAAAAACAATCTGAACACCCTCTTGCTCAATCAATCGTTCAAGGAATTCAAGCAAGACAGATTTCACTTGCAGCTGTTGAGGAATTTGAAGCGATGCCTGGATACGGGATTAGAGCTGTGGCGGATCAAAAAGTGATATTCATCGGAACCCGTAAATTGATGAAGCAAAATAACGTGGATATCACTAAGGCGCTAACAGCGATGGAAGAATTTGAAGAGCAAGGGAAGACTGCAATGCTCGCTAGCATTGAAGGGGAATATGCAGGACTCATTGCTGTTGCGGATACGATAAAAGAGAGCTCACTAGCGGCGATTAAAAGGTTAAAAGCAATGGATATCCAGGTCATCATGATAACCGGGGATAATCAAAGAACAGCAAATGCCATCGGCCATCAAGTTGGCATTGACCATGTAATCGCAGAAGTCCTACCTGAAGGGAAAGCGGAAGAAGTGAAAAAAATGCAGGCCGCCGGTAAAACTGTGGCAATGGTCGGTGATGGGATAAATGATGCTCCCGCGCTGGCACTAGCCGATATAGGAATGGCAATAGGAACCGGGACGGACATAGCCATGGAAGCTGCCGATATCACTTTGATCCGGGGTGATTTGAACAGTATTGCAGATGCCATCCTTATGAGCAGGAAGACGATGAAAAACATCAAACAAAACCTATTCTGGGCTTTTGCCTATAATGTAATCGGAATACCAATTGCGGCAATCGGACTGCTTGCCCCGTGGTTAGCGGGTGCTGCCATGGCCTTCAGTTCTGTGTCAGTCGTATTGAATGCACTTCGCCTTCAACGGATAAAGCTTTAAAGGTCATGTAACATATATAGAAGAAAGTTGTACTGACTGAATATAGCATTCTACGGGCGTATGAATTTTAATCATCCAAATAAAGCCGATGATTCCTTTACAAGAGGATCATCGGCTTTCATCTGGAATGAGCGGCAATGTTACTGCAACTCCTAAAGGTTGTCAAACGGCTTATTTTAAACAGTAAAATACATAATCTGTTGGTGCCCCATTCTCGCCTTGTTGATGGAGCATCGCTGATACATTACCGCGATGATAGGTCCCATGATTCACTACATGATGGATGAGGTCGGCAAGTACAAACTCACAAGCCCCCATTTTCGGATGTTCGGTTACAATGGTCCATTCAAGATCAGGCTGCGAATTAAGAAAATTGTCATAATCCTTTGCAAGTTCATCATATGAGGATTCCAGTTCATTTAATGAGATTCCGTCCACTTCTTTCCGCCGCTGTTCAACTTTTTTAAAAGTTTCTTGAACTGTGCTTCCTTTCATTATCTCCAACCAGGTAATATCTGTTGCGTAAAGGTGAACAAGGACTTCCTTGATGGATGGAAAGACACTTTTTATCGTGTCTCCATAAACTCCGTCCGGTAATTGTTTTAGTTTTTGGAACACTTGCTGATTGGCCCAAACATGGTAATCATACATTTTCTTGGCACGGTTATTTTCCATTTTTTCACTCCTTCAATTGTTACATATCCTTTTCGACATCATTTAAAGAATTCCTTTATCAAAGGCTGCTTCCTAATCTGATAATTTGTCCATGCAAATGCTTCGTTTTCTACATACCATGATAATAGAAGCTATCCTACTATTGTTATTACGTTAGATTGCCATCAAAGGGTTAAAGAGTGTGAAAATTCACATTATTTTCAAATATTGTTAATATGATAATAACTCTTATCGAGAGGTGGAAAAAAATGAAAGCAGATGCCGTTTTTGAAGGTGGGGGGGTCAGGGGAATTGCTTTTATTGGGGCAATTCAAGCAATGGAAGAGGAAAATGTCGAATGGGAAAGACTTGCTGGGACATCAGCAGGAGCAGTAATAGCTGCACTTTTGGCTAGTGGATATAAAAGCCATGAAATTAGAGAACGGTTTAGTGAAATCAATTACTCAAAGTTTCGAGGCAGGACAATTCTGAATCGAATTCCCATTTTGGGCTTCTTTTTGGAACTTATGGTTCATCTTGGGATTTACAAAAACGATTATTTGGAGACATGGGTAGATTCACTTCTTTCAGAAAAAGGGATAAAGACATTCGCGGATCTTCCAGATGGAAAGTTGAAGATCATTGCTTCTGATGTTTCGAATGGACAGATGCTTATTTTGCCAGATGATTTGGACCGCTATGGGATGTCTCCTGCTGATTTAAAAGTTTCAACTGCTGTTATGATGAGTGCCTCCTTACCATTTTTCTTCCGTCCGGTTATTTGGAAATCAAAAGACCGGAAAAAATCCTACATTTTAGATGGTGGTTTACTTAGTAACTTCCCGATATGGATATTTGATACCGACCATCCTCGTTTTCCAACATTCGGATTCCATTTTGTGAAAGATGAAGTTAACATAGGCGGGGTTATCCCAACGCCAATCCACCTTTCCAAAAATATATTTAAAACGATGCTCCAAGCCCATGATTTACGACATATGAACGAAGAAACGATTGAACGCACGATTCAAATTCCTGTTGGCGGCATCAATGCAACGGATTTTGAACTGAATGAGGAAGAAATCAACTTTCTCTATAAATCAGGCTACACTTCTGCAAAAGAATTTTTGTCGAATTGGGATTTTGAACAATATAAGGTCAAACGCTTGCAAAGAGTCAAAAATGAGTAGGAGAAACATTCCTCTATCATTCGGTCCAAAAGGGGGAAAGAGGGGACAAGGAGCTGTTACAACGGCTCTTTTTCTTATAGAATGAACGAATCAATCGTTTAACATGAGGCATAATTGTCTTGATCTTTTTAAAAGCAATAAGCGTAATTGCGAAATCATAAAATATTAATATTTTGATATTGCTTAACAAATATTATGAAAGCATTTAAATGTATGAGGAAATGAGACATTTAAAAATTATTAGAATTCATAATAAATAGTATCTTTTACGACGTCTATGTGAACCAGTCAAAGAATTTTCCGAACATAAAAAACTACTTCTTACGAAAAAAATCTTACCGAGACTTATTCCAAGTTTGAATGAACTCATAAAACCCACAGCTTATAACAGAGGTAACGATAATTTGAATAATGATTCTTCAGACCCTTATTTTTTATATATTTTTATAAAAATAAAATAAATCTAGTTATATTTTCATACTAATGTTAATATAAAGTGGTAGATAATACCTAACCATGGAAAGGAGAGGATTTTATAAACTGATATAGAAATCGGAATTGTTCCCGCCTCAGCCTTCAGCCTTAAACCTTTGTCCTTCAGCCTCTACTTAGATCACTCCATAAACAGCATCTTCTATGAGAGAATTTATTTCTTAAATGTAGGAAAAATGTTAAGAAAAAATCTACTAGAAGGGGAATAGAATATTATGAAAAATATATTTGCCTTTTCATTATCGTTGATTATTTTATTTAGTTTTATAGCTCCTTCCTTTGCAAGTATAGAAGTTAGCAACGAGACATCGACACAACAAGAAGTAAACGAACATGCCTATTCTTTTAATGAACTAGAAATAATAAGTAATACAATTTTAACGGAGCAAGAGATTGAAAATCTATATAATGAAGTTATGAGTATTAATACACTTAACTCTGGTGGTATAACTGCATATGGACCTATTTCAGGTGGATCAACAAAAACTGAAATAGCTCCTATTTATAGAACCTACAAAAATACCGGTGTAAATGAAGCCAAAAATCTAATTTTTGCATATATGATGAAAAAGATTCCTAAAAAACTGACAGACAGTGTATTCGCTAATTGGCTTTTTGTAAAGTTAAATAGCTGGTCCAAAATTAGTCCAACTTACGTTGGTTCTTGGGTATCAAGTTCATATAGCACTGCAGAAAAGAAAAGAAATTATCATGCGACAGTGGTTTATTATGGCAAAAGTAATTACACATCACCTAAATCAGTTCAATATTTCCAATGCAATTACTGGTTTGGGAAATAATAAATCGAGGAAATGGGGAATAAGATGAATTTGAAAATATTATTGAGAATAGGTATCTTTTTATTATTTTCTTTTCTTATGATTTTTGATTATTTCCCTCATCTCGTTCTCAAAGACATTCCTAAAACTGCACTGACAATTGGAATGGTCTCATTAGCGGTTGTCTATATTGTCATTAATCGAAAGACTGAAAAAGATTGTGAAAATGCATTAATTGGAGAAGCAGTATTTATTTTTTTTATGTTAGTGCTAATAGGTGTATTAACGGTAATGGGCGGAAAATCTACTGTAGGAATCTCTTTGAATAATCCAATGTTGTGGTTTGTTTTATTATTGACAATCGTTGATATGACCGTAAGATATAGGAAAATGAATGCTTAGAAAACGCTAGACTTATGAAATTGGGGAATTTCCCGACGAAAAAACAGCCAGTTTTCCAACAGTTTTTCTAGTTCCTGGCTTATATGTATAGTTTTTGGTGAAGTGATCCAATGTTTCAATGCCGTATTTATTAATTCTTTCCTCATTGTCTCTATTTTTTATGTGGCAGTCCAATATTATTCAATGAAAATCCCCTCAAAACCTTACTGGATCAATACTTGGGCGTCTTTTCTCTGAGTACATATCTTTCACTAAATCATAAATGAAAGAGAATTCAATGGCAGTCTCCATTTTACGAACTCAATGGTTCGCTGGCACCAGTGGGTCTAAAGTAATCATTCCAGTTGATCTCGCTGAATGAATCATGTTTAGAAAGCAAACTCATCATCTCAAGTTTTAATAAATCTATTTTAAAACAAAAAAGACTGTAGGCAAAAGGAGTATTATACAAATTTTTAAACATAGTTGATTGGAGCGGGTGTGCGAGACTCCTGCGGGAAAAACGAGTCCAAGGGAAGCCCCACAGGCGCAAGTGCGCCGAGGGCGGACCGCCCACGGAAAGCGAGTGCCCTACGTTCCAATCAACGTCCAAATTTGTACAAGCAAAAAAAAAATTGTAGACAAATTCTCGAGTTTGTCTACAGTCTGAGGCATCCATTCATTTTGGATGCTTTTTAATTAGGAAGAGTGATGATGTTAACAATTATCTAATGATTTAGCGGATATTGCATCAAAATTAGACCACGAGTCCAAGAAAAATATAAGAGGTAAGAGAAGCATGAACTACACAGTGATGATTCCATGAAGTATTAGTAGAAAAATCAATCAGGCTTCATTCCGCTTTTTAGACATATTCTAAATCATTTGGTTCTTTTTCATTTGTAAGTAAATTCAACAGTTCATCTAGTTCCTGGCTTTTATGTAATGTTTTTGGGGCAGTAAATCCATAAATCAATCCGGTGGTTATTAGTTCTTTCCTCAATATCTCAATTTTTTCAAATAATGCTTCCATACTCTCCAATGCAGAATCCTCAAGTGCTTTCTTTTTTTTGTTATGAAACTATTATTACATAAATTAGGATGGTTTTAAACCAAAAGTAAGTATTCACTTATAAAAGTATTGCTGAAGCATTATTAGTCCGATTTTAGAAAACTATGATGATTTCTAAAGCTTTCTTTGAATCAAGGTTTCCTTACTGCGGTGGATCCAACCAAGTGATGGCGATCTTCCTTTTATTCCATTATTTCTCTGGCTTCTTTAGGATTTTATAGTTTTAAAGGTTTATTGTAAAAATAGCCCATGGAAGTTATTTGTAACGATTAAATAAATGATTCATTAAGAGAACTAGGCTGAAAGACTGTCGTTATATGTAAAAGTTTGTAGGGCTATGTAAATGTATAAGTGAATCAAAACTCTTTTTGTATTCAGTGGGTGCCATTAGTCATGCCTAAAAATTCCTAATTGGAAATTTATTGATTTACACATCTTCATACACCTTTAAAAATGGCCTTCTATACTTGAACCAGATTCAAATAATAGGAGGGAAAGATTAATGAATAATGAAAGAGCAATGGATGATTTAATTAAGAATTGGAGCGAATTAGGTAAGAATATGGACCGCCGAAATTTTATCCAGGGAGCGAGTAAGCTTGCCGGACTTTCATTAGGTCTTGCTCTTGCCCAATCAATGGGCGGTATTGAAGTGAATGCTGCCCCGAAATTCAGTGATTATCCATTTACTCTCGGTGTTGCTTCAGGAGATCCGCTCTCGGACAGTGTCGTTTTATGGACAAGGTTGGCACCGGATCCGTTGAATGGAGGGGGAATGCCAAAAGAAGCCATTTCGGTTAAATGGGAAGTGGCAAAGGATGAGAATTTCAGAAAGGTTGTCCAGCAAGGCAAGGAAATAGCCAGGCCGGAACTTGGCCATTCCGTACATGTGGAAGTAAGCGGGTTAAAACCTGATAAAGTCTATTTTTACCGTTTTAAAAGCGGCGGGGAAGTAAGTCAGACTGGGAAAACGAAAACACTTCCGCCAATAGGTTCAAGTGTTTCGAGCTTGTCATTCGCGTTTGTTTCATGCCAGCAATTTGAGCATGGTTATTATACGGCGTATAAACATTTGGCAAAGGAAGATCTGGATATTGTCTTCCACCTTGGCGATTATATATATGAATATGGACCAAATGAATATGTTTCTTCTACAGGTAATGTCCGTGTACATAGTGGACCAGAGATCATTACACTTGAAGATTATCGGAATAGATACGCACAATATCGCTCTGATACCCATTTAAAAGCGGCACACGCAGCTTTCCCATGGGTCGTGACTTGGGATGATCATGAAGTTGAAAACAATTATGCAAATGTCATCCCGGAAAAAGGACAATCGGTAGAAGCTTTCATCAAGAGAAGGGCCGCCGCTTATCAGGCTTACTATGAGCATATGCCCCTTCGTAAATCATCTTTGCCTAAGGGAGCGGATATGAGGTTATACCGAAATTTCACATATGGCGACCTGGCCTCTTTCTATGTATTGGATTCACGTCAATACCGGGATGATCAGGCAAACGGTGATGGAAGTTCACCGCAAACGCCTGAGTCACTTGATCCGAAACGGACATTACTAGGTCCAGAGCAGGAACAGTGGCTAACTGACAATCTATCAAATTCAAAAACGAATTGGAATGTTCTGCCTCAGCAGATTTTCTTTGCACAACGGAATTATGGTACACCAACCGCTCCCAAATTCAGCATGGATTCCTGGGATGGTTACCCGGCTGCACGCGATCGCTTAATTGATGTAATCAAAAGCAACAACCTGGAAAATCTGGTCGTGTTGACCGGTGATGTACATGCAAGCTGGGCCGCCAATTTAAAGGCGGATTTCGATGATCCAAATTCAAAGATTTTCGGTGTGGAGTTTGTCGGCACTTCGATCACATCTGGTGGAAATGGTGCGGATAAGCGTGCGGACACGGATAAAATACTAAGTCAGAATCCGCATATAAAGTTCTTTAATGATTACAGGGGATATGTACGGTGCAAAGTAACACCAGAACAATGGAAGGCGGATTACCGTGTAGTCCCATTCGTGACAGAACCAGGTGCGGATATATCGACAAGAGCATCCTTTGTTTTTGATAAGGATCAAACAGGGCTGCGAAAGGTTGCTTCAGCAGCGGTTATGGAAGGTGTACAAAAAACGAACGAAGTTGAGGAAGATCGGACACGTGCCCATAATCGCGCACATGAAAAACAAAGAATGAAAAGTCAGGGGAAAGTGACTAATTGATAGGGAATCCTTATGATGCTTGACAGGAATATAGCGAAGAAAAATGAGAAGATCAAAGGAGTGAGTAAGAATGCTTTCAAATATAGGAATACCCGGTTTGGTGATTGTCCTTGTGATTGCACTGATTATTTTTGGACCGTCCAAACTGCCGGAAATAGGCCGTGCATTTGGCCGGACATTGTCCGAATTCAAAAGTGCAACCAAAGGATTGGTGAATGATACAGAAAAAGAAGAAGAAAACGAGAATAAAGCTGCATTAAGAGCTGTTAAAAAAGAGGGATGAAGTAAATGAGATAGAGCGGGCGGAAAGACTCGCCTGCTTCTTTTCATGAGAAGGGTTAGAGGCGGAGGCGCTATTTGCAAAATGGCAAATAATATGTCTAAAAAGGGGGAGTGAAAGTGGAGAGTAAGGATTTACACGTTATTGAGCATATGGAGGAACTCCGAAGCAGAATCATTAAAACACTGATAGGCTTTGTGGCTTTTTTCATAATAAGCTTCATATTCGTACAGGATATTTATAATTTACTTATTAAAGATTTGGAAGGAAAGCTTGCCGTGCTCGGCCCAAGTGAGATCCTATGGGTATATATGATTATCGCTGGGGTTTGCGCAATTGCTGCAACGATTCCGTTAGCGGCCTATCAGTTATGGCGCTTTGTGGCTCCAGCTTTGAAACCGGAAGAGAGAAGAGTTACATTTCGCTTCATACCCGGACTGTTCATTCTATTCATCACAGGTATCTCATTTGGATATTTTGTGTTGTTTCCAATAGTGCTGGGTTTCCTAACTTCCCTATCGGCCGGGCAGTTCGAGATGATGTTCACTGCGGAAAAGTATTTTCGTTTCATGATTAATTTGATCTTACCTTTCGGAATTTTATTCGAGATGCCGCTTGTGGTCATGTTCCTGACCAGATTAGGCATCATCAATCCAGCAGTGTTGAAAAAGTCTCGCAAGATTTCTTATTTCGTCCTGGTCATCATCTCGATCCTGATTACGCCTCCAGATATAATTTCGGACATTTTGGTTATCGTCCCTTTGCTTGTGCTTTATGAAGTGAGTGTACAGCTGTCCAATATGGTTTATCGCAAAAGGCTTATGAAAGATGAGTCAGCATTATCCGTGACATGAAAAGGATATTCACAGCCTATTGAAAGTAACATTTCTTGGGAAATAATTAATGGAACAATAAAAAGCTGAGGGGGCCCCCTCAGCTTTTTATTGTGGGATAATACTTTTTGGGAATGATTAGGGGGTATGGTTTGCATTTGCCTTCTAACCAATGTGATTATGTAAGGGGACGTAGTTTTACTATCTATGTAAAAGCCTTCTACTTGTCTAACCCTGAGGAATTTTAATCATTTAAATTAAAGGTTTTGGGGTTTCAAGGTAATCACAAGTTACATGTACAGAAACTCTGCAATGTCTAAATGATTATGTAGTAGACATGAACATCTTCAAGTTTTAAGGGGGATGTTTTATTTTTTTATTTTGAAGGAGAGAGGATTCTGGTTAGCGAATAATTGTAATCACTTGAACAGAAAAATGGATTCTTCGTATTAGCATTCCAAAATATCGAAAGGTGAAAGGTTCGAATCTTATTATCGTTCAAGTATAAATATATATTTAGGGGGGAAAGAGCATCATAAAAATATCGAACAGGATGGTGAGAATGTATGAAGGATTTATTGAAAATTATCGCAGGAAACATTTCCATGACCTTTGCCTATGCTTATTTAATCGTTCCCAATGAAATCATCAATGGAGGGGTAACTAGCTCGGCATTATTATTGAATGCGTTATTGGGTTATAACATTGCCATGCTCGCCAATTTGGTTACAGGATTACTGTTAATCTTTTGTTTAGTTTTTCTAGGGAAAGAGTACTTCTTTAAGTCGATCGTAAGTTCCCTTAGCTATATGGTTTTTTTTAATTTTTTTTATTCATTGAACATTCAGTTTGATATGAATATCGTTTTAGTGATTTTCATTTCGTCGATTTTGATAGCGATAGGATATTATTTATGTATAACTGCAAATGCCTCCACTGTTGGCTTTGACGTGATTGCCTTAATTTTACATCACAAAAATGAAAAAATAGATATTGCTGCGACAATAAGGATTATTAATCTTATCGTACTGATATTGGGCCTTCTGGTTTATGGTTATGCATCGATTGTTAAGGGAATTGCTTTTACATTGCTTTTTTCATATCTTTTAAAGAAAATGCTGGATAGGAAGCAGAATGCAGTAAAGTCAGCAACGGAAAGTGTATTGGATGAAACACCAAAGGTAAATGAAATAAAATAACTAAAATTGCAGACTTAATGGACACCGTTTTTTATTTGAAAATTTTTAATTTGTTATCTAAATATTCTGATTTTTAAATTGACTTTAAAAAAATCAGAGTGTATTATACACATAGAAAGTGGTACTAACATCATGACGTAGTGATGTTAGATTCGCTTCGCATTTCAAAATAGCCTTAAGGAAGGAGGACTAGTGATATAGAATCTTAAGTTCATAGCGTCATACCCTGTGTTGTTTGAAAATGCATGTTTCCAGTTCCCACTATCTTTGTGAAAGTGTAAAGGACAGGCAGCTGAAAAGCCTGCTTTACATTCAAGTAGCGATTATCTTAGTTGATTCCCCAAATTATTGAAAGTTGGTGGAGGGTATGAAACATCAACAGGAAGAACTGAAACCAGGTCTGAAACAAAGACATTTAACGATGATATCTTTGAGTGGTGTCATAGGCGCTGGTTTATTCGTAGGAAGCGGTATCATTATTGGTCAAACAGGCCCCGGGGCGATATTATCATATGTTTTGGCAGGCTTGATCGTTGTGTTAGTCATGAGGATGCTTGGGGAAATGGCCACAGTGAATCCCAATACTGGATCTTTTGCGGTTTATGCAAGAGAGGGGATAGGTGAATGGGCCGGTTTTACAACAGGTTGGTTATATTGGTTCTTTTGGGTTATCGTAATTGCTTTGGAAGCAACGGCTGGAGCAGCAATCATTCACAGCTGGCTTTCTTCCGTTCCCGTCTGGGTCATAAGTCTATCATTGATCATCCTATTGAAAATGACGAATATTTTTTCCGTAAAATCGTTTGGTGAGTTCGAATACTGGTTTTCAATCATTAAAATAATCAGTATAATACTATTCTTATGCCTGGGGGTGGCCGTGATATTAGGGTTTATCCCAACGATAAAACCACCTGGCACTTCCAATCTTTTAAACTTTGGCGGGTTTATTCCAAATGGTCTAAGTTCTGTGCTTGTTGGTGTCGCAATCGTTTTTCATGCATTTGTTGGAGTGGAGATTCCAGCGATTGCCGCGGGTGAAACCAGTGATCCAGTTAAATCAGTTAGAAGTGCATTGAATAGTGTGGTTTGGCGAATCCTGATTTTCTATATTGGGTCCATCGCCATTCTAGTGACGCTATTACCATGGAATTCGGCTTCTTTGCTGAAAAGTCCATTTGTTGCCGTACTTGAAATGCTGGGAATCCCTTCTGCTGCCCTGATCATGAATATAGTGATTCTCATTGCATTGCTATCTTGTTTGAATTCGGGATTATATACGAGTTCACGCATGTTATTTTCACTTGCACAAAAGGGTGACGCCCCAAAGCTATTTTCTAAAGTGAGCAAGAACGGTGTCCCTATATTTGCTGTAGTCGGCTCTACTATATTCGCCTTTATCAGCACCATTTTCAGTTATGTTTCACCTGATAAAATCTTTTTCTTTTTAGTGAATTCCTCGGGCGGGGTCGGAATTCTTGTTTATCTGGCCATTGCGGTTTCCCATCTCCGATTAAGGAAGAGAATGGAGAAAGAGAATCCCGGAATATTCAAGATCAAGATGTGGTTATTCCCGTATTTGACTTATGCAACCATCATTTCCATGATTTCAGTGTTAATATTAATGGCTTTTATCGATTCGCAGCGTCCACAGTTCATCTTTACCATGCTATTTAGCTTGATCGTTATTTGTTCATTCTTTTTCATTCGGCGAAAAAAAGCGAAGTATTTGGAGAATGAATTTGCTTCTGGTTCCCCTAATTCTGAAAAGTTATAGCTTTGGCTCTACACCATTGGTTTAATTTAAGGTACTTCTATGGAATTCCTCAGAAAAAATTCTTCAATTCACTAATCAGCTAGAATATGATCCCCATAGAAAAAGAGAATTGTGCCTATAAGTGCTTGGTGCCAACTGTCTTTTAAATCATGAAGGAGGGGTTATGTTGAATGGTTTCCGTCTAATAACCGGTGGAGTTGTCCTTGGAGCCATATTGCTGTCAGGCTGCGGCAATTCAGCTGAACCTGACGATGCTCAACAAGAAAAAAGTCCAGTCATGAATGAAAATCCGGATTCAAATACGGGTGAAACCCAAAATGCGGAGGTCATTAAAAAAGGTGTCGGCGATGTGATTCAATCCATAAAAGGATTGGAATCAGAATTAAGTGCGGAAGCGGATCCAGAGAGAATTCAAAAAATGGGAAAAGAAATGAGTTCTGTTTGGGATTCGATAGAAAAGCAAGTGGAAGATGAATACCCGGATTGGTATGAAAGGATTGAGAAAAACCTTTACCCATTAATTGGGGAGTCAGGGAATCCGGAAAAGGACCTTGAAAAGATTAAACGACTCTCTGAAGCTACAAAGAAAGATTTACAGTTATTTTTGGAAGAAGTTAGTTGAATTCTCTTTATACCCTGGCTTAGCAAGTTTTGTGATTTTAGAGGAGGTAAGATGAGGAGGGGAGCATAGATTGGAAAGGGCAAAAGAATGCAAAGAGGTTCAAGCGGTGATATTCGATTGGGCAGGAACGACGGTGGATTATGGTTGTTTTGCACCAGTCCAAGCATTTGTCGAGATATTCAGGATAAGGGGGATTGATATTACCATTAAGGAAGCAAGGGAACCTATGGGTTTATTGAAAATGGATCATATTATGGAACTCCTGAAAATGAAACGAATCTCTAATTTGTGGAGTGCTAAATTCGGGAAAGAACCGGACGAAAGAGATCTAAATTCATTATATAAGGACTTTGAGGCTTTGCTTTTTAAAGTTATAAAGGATAACGCCAAGCCAATACCCGGCGTAATTGAATTAGTCAGCCGTTTAAGGGAGCAAGGAATAAAAATCGGTTCGACAACGGGGTATACTCGTGAAATGATTCATATTGTTAAAGAAGAGGCGGAAAAATGGGGCTATCAACCCGATTCCATCGTTGCGTCAACTGAAGTGCCCACAGGTAGGCCTGCTCCTTGGATGTGCTTTAAGACGGCGATGAATCTTCAAGTGTATCCACTCAGCAAAATTGTTAAAGTGGGTGATACGATCAGTGATATCAAAGAAGGCATTTCTGCGGGAATGTGGACTGTTGGCGTATTGAAAGGCGGCAGTGAAATCGGACTTTCAGAAGCAGAAATCAGTGAAATGGACCCTTATGATCTTCAAAAACGGATGAAAAATGCAGAAAACCGTTTTTTGAATGCAGGTGCCGATTTCGTAATTGATGAAATAGGTGATTTATTGGAGATCATCGATAGAATCAACTACAGATTGACTGAAAAAAAGGATATATTTATTGGTTAATAAAGAGTCAAATACATGTGTTAGTGCCTATGATGGACAGGGATTTTAAATTAATTCAAAATATTCTAATTATTTATTGACTGTTACGTCTAATGGTAGTATTATACATCTTATAACTGGTACGGACGTTGCAACGTCATTATCAGAAATAAATATAATTAAGGAGAATGTGCTATGGTCGAAACAAAAATGTTAAGAGGTACGAAAGTTAAAATGACACCAAGTGAAGCCATCGTTGAGACATTAGTGGCTGAGGGAGTTAAACATATTTCGGGAATTTTGGGATCTGCATTCATGGATATGCTTGATTTATTGCCAACTGCAGGCATTCGTTTCATTGGTGTCCGCCATGAACAAAGTGCAGCACATATGGAAGATGCCTATTGTCGTGTCTCTGGTGTTGCAGGAGTTGTCATCGGGCAAAACGGACCTGGAATGACGAATATGGTCACCTCTGTCGCAGCGGCCAATCAAGCTCATACTCCAATGGTGGTCATATCACCTTCAGCCGGTACACCAACAGTTGGATGGGATGGTTTTCAGGAATGCGATCAGGTTTCCATCTTCAAGGCAATCACGAAAGAGACGGTTAGAGTGACACACCCAGGCCGGGTCGCTGATTGCCTTAGGACAGCATTTCGGATTGCCTATGCCGAGAGGGGACCGGTTTTATTCGATATCCCTCGTGATTACTTCTATGGTGAAGTGGAAGATCAAATACTTCAACCACATCAATATCGCGTGGATGAAAGGGGCTGCGGGTCTTCTGAATCCTTGGATAGAGCGGCAGAAATTTTAGCCGAGGCACAGTATCCGGTGATCATTTCCGGTAGGGGAACGGTTGATTCAGATGGCATTGAGGAAATTAAGAATATGGCAGAATATTTAACGGCTCCGGTAGCTGTCTCATATATGCATAATGATGCTTTTCCTGCTGATCATCCATTGTCAGTCGGCCCAATCGGTTACATGGGTTCAAAGGCTGCCATGAATACACTTAAGAAAGCGGACGTCATATTGGCGGTAGGCACAAGATTATCGGTATTTGGAACGCTACCATGCTATGACATTGATTATTTCCCTAAAGATGCGCAAATCATCCAAATTGATATTAACCCAAGGCAAATAGCTAGGACGCACCCTGTGGAAGTGGGGATCATCGGAGATGCCCGCGAAGCGAGTCGTGAAATCTTGAAACGGTTGAAGGCTAATAAACCAAACCTAAAACAAGAAAAAGAGCGGATAGTAGAAGTTACGAATGAAAAACAAAAATGGGAAGAAGAATTGGTGAATCTTGCGATGATCGATGGAACCCCGATCAATCCGCGTCGGGCCCTATTGGAATTGACAAAAGTGTTGCCAGAAAATGCCATCGTTACTACAGATATCGGTAATGTATCTTCAACTGCAAACGCTTACTTGAAATTCAATCAGGGACGCAGGCATATCGCTGCGCTTACATTCGGGAATACTGGATTTGCTTACCCATCCGCACTAGGTGCCAAATTAGCTGAGCCGAATACGCCTGTTATAGCCATTGTTGGAGATGGCGCGTGGGGCATGAGCTTACATGAAGTGAGTACGGCTGTTGAAGAAAACATACCGGTCATAGCATGTGTCTTCAATAATAATGCTTGGTGCGCAGAGAAAAAGAATCAGGTCGATTTTTATAATAACCGTTTTGTAGGGGCCGATATCCAAAATCCTGATTTTGCAGAAGTTGCCCGATCAATGGGTGCTGTAGGTATTAGGGTGGAAAAAGCAGACGAGTTAGGCGCTGTCATTGAAAAAGCAATAAAATCAAACAGACCGACTGTCATTGATATACAAGTGGATGGAACACAATTGGCTCCGCCATTTAGAAAAGATGCATTAAAAATGCCTACTAGATTATTAGAAAAATATTCTCATTTAGATCATAAAAACTGGGATAAATAAGAAAAGGTGATAGGACAGCTGCGATGACTTGATGAACGATTTGGGTCATCGCACCATCACCAATTCGCTTTAAAAGGTCTGTAACAGCATGGGAACTTAACTTAGTTGCATTCAATGAAAAATAAGGGGGTTTCAAAAGTGAAGATGGAAACTGAAACGAAAGACCTTGTTCAAATGGATAAAGACCATTTATGGCATGCGATGCATCGCTATAATGAGAAGGATGCTCCCATGATGGCTACAGAAGGATCCGGCTCATGGTTCACAGATAATAAAGGGGATAAATATTTAGATGGTGTCTCAGGATTATGGTGCTTGAACCTTGGTCACGGACGAAAAGAGATTGCCCAGGCAGCCTATGAACAAATGATTAACTTATCTTACTTCCCTTTAACATTAAGTCATAGGCCGGCAATCGAATTATCTGCAAAAATAAGTGAACATTTAAAGGGCCCTTATACAACTTTTTTTACGAACAGCGGCTCTGAGGCGAATGAGACAGCTTTTAAAATAGCCAGGCAATATCATTCCCAAAATGGAAATCAGGGTAAATACAAGTTCATCTCAAGGTATAGAGCTTATCATGGCAATACTTTTGGCGCTCTCAGTGCAACTGCACAGGCTAATCGGAGAGTGAAATATGATCCGGCGGTTCCAGGTTTCCTGCATGTTCCACCCCCGTACAGTTATCGAAGCCCGTTTGGGGAAAACGTTGAAAACTCCGATTTGCTTGCAGCTGAATATATCGATCAGGTCATTAACTTTGAAGGAGCTGAAACGGTAGCGGGTGTTATCCTTGAACCATTCATCTCTGGTGGCGGGGTCCTTATTCCTTCAAAAGAATACTTAACAAGGGTTTCGGAAATCTGTAAGAAGCATGATGTTCTATTAATTGTGGATGAAGTGGTTTCAGGTTTTGGAAGAACCGGAAAAATGTTTGGGTTCATGCACTCAGATGGGGTTCAACCGGATATTGTTACGATGGCAAAGGGTTTGACCAGCGGTTATCTTCCACTTGGAGCAACGGCAGTGAATTCCAGGATTTATGAGAAGTTCAAAGACAACGGAAATTTAAATCATTTCAGGCATGTGTCAACATATGGAGGCCACCCTGCATCTTGCGCAGTTGCGCTAAAGAACATTGAAATCTTGGAAAATGAAAACATCGTTCAACGAGTATCTGAACTTAGTGAATCGACACTTAGCGCGCTCTTTGAATTGACAGCCCTGGATAAAGTAGGGGAAGTTCGGGGAGTTGGGTTTTTATATGGCATTGAATTAGTGGAAGATAAAAAGACAAAAACGCCTGTTTCCGAAGAGCTCATGGGTAAAATAATCGGGGCTTGCAAGGCAAAGGGTCTTATCATCGGACGTAATGGTGATACGGTTCCTGGATATGGTAATGTACTCATCATTGCACCGCCTTTATCTTCGACCGTTGAAGATTTACGCTTTGTCATAGAAACGGTTAAATCCGTTTTATGTGAATTATGCTAATCAAAAAGAGGATAAGGTATAGGGTGCTATCTATATAGAAGAAAAAAATGAAGATGGGCATGATATGTCTAGCTGATTTGACATCCATGTCCATTTTTTCATAATGAGTCTAACAGTGTGGTAAAACTGGGGAATCCAAAACAGGAGGAAATATGCAATCACAACAAAGGTTATTGGTGGTTCTGGCACATCCCGATGATGAGTCATTCCTGTGTGGGGGAACCATTGCTAAAATGTCTGAGCGAGGTGTTCAGATAACTTTACTATGTGCGACAAAAGGCGAAATGGGCAGACGAATGGGAAATCCCATTGTAACAACAAGGGAGGCATTGCCAGAACTAAGGGTGGAGGAGTTAAAAAGAGCTTGTGAAGAATTGGGGATCAGTGACCTGCGATTTTTAAACGTAAGGGATAAAACGATTGAATTTGAAAGCTTCGATTTATTGGCGGAGAGAATCGTAAAGGTGATTCGTGAAGTTCAACCGGATGCACTAATTACATTCCATGAGAAATACGGGGGGCATCCAGACCATTGTGCGATTGGCCGTGCTGCCGCATTTGCTTTCTTAAACTCCGGTGATCCCGATTTTTATCCAGATCCATTATTTCCAGCTATTAAGGTTCATAGTTTGTACTTTGTCCTTTGGCATGCTTTTTATGATGAATGGTTAAAGGAAAACGGGCCGGGCAGTGTCACAGAAGTCAATATAGCAGGGACTTTAAAGAAAAAAATCCGTGCCTTAAGGTCACATCGTTCCCAGACTTTAGCGGTTCCTGAATTGTGGACAAATCAAAATCCAGGCTTGCCTTTTTTAAAGGAATACGAGTATTTTATCAAAGGGAATTCACTTCCTAATCTAGAAGAAACCGATTTTTTCAAACGATTGAAAGGATGGGATGATATTTAGTTTATCTGGAAAGGGGGAAGGAATGTATGGAATTAGAAAAATATGAGCCATTGGAAGAAACACCTCTGGTGCAGCAAAACCCACTTCAAAATAAGGTGCTTTTGTGGCTGAGCGGTATCGCTTTCACTTTTTTCATTGCCCTCTTAGGCTTGGGGCTGTCGAAGATTTCAGGATTCGATCGAATCGGTCCACTTGCATGCTCGATCATCATTGCCGTGATTTATCGTCAAATTGCGGGATATCCAGAAAAGTTCCGGACGGGAATCGAATTTTCCGCAAAAAAACTTTTGCGTTTTGCCATTATTTTATACGGATTGAAATTAAATATCGATGTGATTTTCAATCAGGGACTGCCATTATTGGTACGTGACATAGGGACAGTAACATTCGCCATAGTCGTGATGGTCCTGATTGCAAAGTGGATTAAGGCAGATTCTTCCATTTCCCTTCTTCTTGCTGTAGGAACCGGGATATGCGGTGCAGCAGCCATCGCGGCAATATCTCCAATCGTGAAAGCGAAGGAAGAGGATACAGCCATAGGCGTCGGGATAATCGCTTTAATGGGAACCCTTTTCTCCATTGTTTATACACTTTTACGTCCGATCCTTCCGCTATCTGCTTTGGATTATGGAATCTGGTCTGGGATCAGTCTTCATGAAATCGCCCATGTTGCTTTGGCAGGAGCACCGGCTGGTGAAGATGCGCTAGCGATTGCACTCCTCGCCAAATTGGGCCGTGTCTTTTTACTCATCCCTTTATGTTTCATTTTTATGTATTGGATGAAAAAGCGAACATCCGGGAAAATGGGCCATGATGCCAAAATTGATTTTCCATGGTTCCTCGTTGGTTTTATAATCATGAGCCTAATAGGAAGTTATGTGTTTGGAAGTTACATTACGGTTTCACCTCTCGTAATGGATGGCATTTCCAAAGCTACTACATTTATATTGACTATGGCCATGATCGGTCTTGGACTGAATGTTAGCCTGCAGGCACTGCGAACAAAAGCCATGCGTCCTCTTTTGGCCATGACCATTACCTCTTTGCTGCTTTCCATAATTTCGTACTTTATCATTTAATATATAAGCTTTCATATATGCCTGAAAATGTGATGAAGGTTGCATATAGGATAAGCCCTGAATACAAAGAGCTATTCAGGTTTTTTTTATTCACTCGAAGAAAAACGGTATATGAACGCTGGGAACTCAACATAATCCTAATTTAAGGGAAAAATTGAACGCTGGCATGTTTGAATATTATAACTATTTGGTTTACAATATAAGAACTGATACGAACATTACGATGTCTTTTTCTGTTTGGAGGAAATTTTATGGAGCTAGACTTTAAAAATCCAATCCCTTTACATGCTCAATTGAAAACCATATTGGAAAATCAAATTTTGGAAGGTTATTATAAAGACAAAATCCCGAGTGAAAGGGAACTGATGGATATGTATTCTGTCAGCAGGAGCACTGTACGGGAAGCCGTTTCCATCCTGGTTCGTGAGGGAATATTGGAAAAGAGGCATGGGAAGGGAACGTTCGTCTCCCTTAAACCTGTGCAAGAATGGCTTAAGATGATAAGTTTTACGGAAACCACTAAAAGCATGGGGATTAAACTGCTAGATCATGGCCGTGTAATGACACCTGAAAATATAGCTGATGCAAATGGGTTTGAGGATGAATCTTACCATATTAAAAGGCTGCGGTTACAGGGGGATGTCCCAATAGCCATTGAATTGCATTATTATTCTTTGGACCTAGGAAAAAAATTGACGAAATTCGATTTAAGTACAACCGTATTGTATGATGCACTCGAAGGTGAATTAAACATTGACTTTTGTGAAGCGGAACAAATCATAACCTGCGGCTTTCCAACAAAAGAAGATGCAGAACATTTGGGTATAGCCGAAACGATGTGCTTACTGATTACAGAACGAATGATTTTTGATTCTGATGGTAACTTAGTAGAATATTATAAAGGGTTATTCCGATCGGATATGTATTCATTCGCAATGAAAATGTCCCGGAAGAATTGAATTACGCATAAAATGACCTAAGCCTTTCTAAGAAGCAGAGAGGCTTAGGTCATTTTCAAATCTACCGGATCCAATAATACGATTTTTGGAGAGTATGCCGATGTTAATGATATAGGCATGTTTTAAAATAACCTATTGTTATATTCAAATTATGTACTTACCTCAAGAGCTAAAGGATTAAGGCTTGCCCACCGTTTTCAGCCGTTCGGTTTTGAGGGCTTGCCATCCTCGAATTTAGCCGAAATAAGACCAAGGGCAACTCCCAGCAACGCACCTGCTCCCACTTCCACAGGCTGATGTCCGAGTAGTTCATTCAGTTCCTTTTCACGCTCAACATACTCAAAGCTCGGAAACTCTCCGGAAAATTTGGCCATATTATCTTCAAGATCATTCACGAGCTTAGCGATTTCGCCTGTATGGCGGCGAATCCCCTGAGCATCGTACATCACAATCACGCCAAAAACTGTCGCAAGCGATGTTTCCGTATGCAGCCATCCTTTATTCGCTGCCACATACGATGCCAGGGCGGCCACTCCCGCAGAGTGCGAACTAGGCATGCCACCTGTTGTGAAAGCCTGTTTTGAGTCCCACTTTCCCGTCAGCTTATAATGCGTTAAAATTTTCAGCCCTTGCGCAATGCCAATCGCCGACAACGCCGTTAAAATTCCCCGATTCATCTTTTCCATGAGCAACTCCTCCACTCCAGACCAGTCCAACCCAACCCAATCCGGGAATTTATCTTCCCTCTTTTGATACCCCAAAAATATTTTTTATATGCACAGTTCCATGATGAATGAATCATGATATCACTTTTTGCTGTGTTCGAGTTCAGTTGAATCATCATATCCGAGGTGGATTCAGGCTTGTTTTTTACGGAAAAGGTCACTATTTCATATTAATATTTATAGGATGGGAACCTTAAGGAAAATATATAACGGAAGATAGTTAACATGGTTTTAAGGTGGCAATGGAATGAACAAGATCAAGGATATGAATCCGAAAGAGACAAAAAAGATCATGACGGTAACCGAGAGAATGTCTTTCACAAAAAACTTCAGGTCCGCTACTGCAGAAGAATGGTTCGTTTTCATACCTGGCTTCAATGATCCAGGTACAGGGGGAGCTGCTGGAAAGGCTATAGTTCACTACAATCTATATGGAAACAAAGATATGTTCATTAACACCACGGTCATACTGGATGACCCTGTTCTATTTGAGGAAGAAAATTTTCAGCTGGTTTACTCTATTTGTGATGAACTTATAAATCGTCTAGTGGGATACGCTGATACTTTACTGTCCGTACACGCAGGTTCCAATTCTTATAATGCCGAGTACAAACGATAATGTTCGTAAGATAACAAGGAGGATAAACGGTGAAACATAATCTTGTTCAGTCAATAGTCGAACAATCAGTCATGCTTACAAGTGAAGCAGATTGGGATAAGCTCATTCAACAAGTTCATAATGCAAAATTTGTTTTGCTGGGTGAGGCATCACATGGGACATCCGAGTTTTACACGGCCCGAGTTGAAATAACAAAAAAGCTGATTCAAGAAAAAAGGTTCACCTTTGTAGCCGTTGAAGGCGATTGGCCCGCTTGCCAGGCAATAAATAGGTATGTTAAAGGCTATGACCTAGTGACTAAATCCGCAAAGGATGTGCTAAAAAGTTTTGACCGCTGGCCGATCTGGATGTGGGCAAACGAGGAAATGATGGACCTGATTGAATGGATGAAAGAATACAATGAGTCTGGACAAAATCAAATGAAAGTTGGATTTTATGGAATAGATATCTACAGTCTTTGGGAATCCATGGATGAAGTTATCCGTTACTTAAAACAAATTGATTCAACTGACCTTGAAGCTGCCAGACAGGCGTTCACTTGTTTTGAGCCATTCAATCGGAATAATGAGGAGTACGCAGTTTCTGCAGGAATTTTTTCGGAAGACTGTATAGAGGAAGTAGCCAAATTACTGACGACTATTCAACGAAAAAAAGAAAAATACCCCCATCACGAAGAATTGAATTTGAATCTTCAAGTAAATGCATTGGTAGCATACAATGCCGAAAATTATTACAGGACCATGGTCGTCCATGATGATAGATCATGGAATATTCGGGATATGCATATGGTTGATGCACTTAATGAAATTATGGATTTTTACGGCTCTGAAGGCAAGGCTATTGTATGGGAACATAATACCCATGTTGGTGACGCCAGCGCTACTGATATGAAGGATTCCGGGATGATTAATGTCGGCCAGGTCATTCGAGAGCAAAATCCGACTGAAGATGTATTTATCACAGGTTTCGGAACCTATAGAGGAACTGTTATAGCAACAGAGGAGTGGGGCATGGATTTTGAAATAAAAACAGTACCCCCGGCAATGAAGGGAAGTTGGGAGGAGGCGATGCACCTTTCGGGGGCTTATGATAAGTTGCTCATTTTCACCGATGAAAATCGTCAGCTATTCCAAGGCAGGATTGGACACCGGGCGATTGGTGTTGTATACAGACCAGAATATGAACAATATGGTAACTATGTACCTTCTGTAATGTCAGATAGATACGATGCTTTTATTTATATTGATGAAACCCAGGCCCTTCACCCGCTCGTTCAAGAAAAAGCACCCGTTCTGTAATAAAAAGACGAAGCCGTTTATGTTATAAACGGCTTCGTCTTTATGTTCGTGTATATCTCTCATAAAATGCAAAATATACTGACCAAAGACTGTGATGGTCGCGTGGATTTTGGGGTTACATGTAAATCTGAAACTTGTAAACCAAACTTTCCTTTTATTTAGAAGAGTTGGAAAGGGTGGGATAAGGGACACTTTTTATGTGTGTCCCTTATCCGGGGTATAATTCACAATACAAAGTTAATAGATTAATCATTCTATTCTTTGCCCTTTTAAAAGAGAATTGTCTGTTGGATGGTTAAAGAACAACCTAGTGTTAATAGTATGATCCCCATCAAAGGTTGCTTTTTGTTCTACTCACATTTAACACTTATTCGTTAACCAATTCCTTTATCATTAATAGATGTGGACCGCCATCTTCCATAAAGACATCGGATGAAGTCCGATAGCCGAGTTTTTTATAAAAGCCCTCTGCCTGTGTTTGCCCATGTAATTTAACCTGAGTAATACCTTGTTCCTTTGCAATTTCTTCCAACGTTTTAAGTATTATTTTCCCGAGACCAAATTTGCGGTAAGGCTCCAAGATACAAATTCTCTCCAATTTACCTAACCCATCAACAACTCTTAATCTTCCAGTTCCGACTGGCTTTTCATTATAATAGACTAATATGTGTTCAGATAAAGCATTAAGTGTATCGTATTCATCAAATTCAGTTTCTAATAGGAAACCTTGTTCCTCGACAAATACTTCTTTTCTGATATGAAAGGCAATTTTTAAATCATTTTCAGTAGTTATTCTTTTTGAATCCAATGTTCTTCATCCCTTTTCTAGATTTATTTAAAAAGACAAGTCATAATAAATGTATATCCTATTTTAGTATAAATGAAATTATTTTTGTTGTAAATACAACAAAAAGGTCAGGGGCTTTTTGTATGAAGGAAATACTCCGTGAAATTGGAATGATAGCAAGGGCATTGGACTCTATAAGTAATATCGAATTTAAAGAATTTGACCTAACAAAAGGGCAGTATTTGTATCTTGTTCGAATATGTGAAAACCCAGGTATCATTCAGGAAAAGTTAGCAGAAATGATAAAGGTAGACCGAACGACAGCAGCTCGTGCCATTAAAAAACTTGAAATACAAGGGTTAATCGAGAAGAAAAATGATGAGGAAAACAAAAAAATTAAAAAGCTATATGCAACCGATAAAGGTGAAAAGGTCTATCCTTATTTGAAAAAAGAAGGGGAGTATACTGACAAGGTAGCGTTATCTGGATTTTCTTTGGAAGAAACGGAAACGATGCTTCATCTTCTTCAAAGGGTTAGAAAAAATATTGAGGTAGATTGGGAATTTGTGAAAAAGGGAAATAAAAGGGGGTATTGATACATTATAAAAAAGAGGCTCGACTCCGTTTCGGAATTGAGCCTCTTTCTTATTATCCAGCTACATTTTCAGTGAACTGACTATTGTATAGCTCTGCATAGAAACCATTCTCCTTTAAAAGGTCTGAATGCGTTCCTTTCTCTATCACTTTTCCTTGATCCATAACAAGAATCAAATCTGCATCCTTAATCGTTGAGAGACGATGGGCAATGACAAAGCTGGTTCTTCCTTCCATCAGTCGGTTCATGGCCTTTTGGATAAAGACTTCTGTCCGAGTGTCCACACTAGATGTCGCTTCATCCAATATCATGATTGGCGGATCTGCTAGAACAGCCCGGGCGATTGTCAAAAGCTGCTTTTGGCCTTGTGAAATGTTCGAAGCTTCTTCGTTTAAGATTGTTTCATAACCATCTGGCAGTGTCCGAATGAAATGGTCGGCATGTGCCGTGCGAGCAGCTGCAAAAATTTCTTCATCAGTTGCTCCATTTTTGCCATAAGCGATATTTTCTTTAATCGTACCATTAAAGAGCCAGGTATCTTGAAGTACCATACCAAAATTCTTTCGAAGATCATTACGTGACATATTCCGTGTATCAAGACCATCAATCGTAATCTTTCCGCCATTGAGTTCATAAAATCTCATCAAGAGATTTATCATGGTCGTTTTTCCAGCACCAGTCGGTCCAACGATTGCAACCGTCTGTCCAGGCAGGACATCAATGTTCATATCTTCAATTAACATTTCTTCCCCATATCCAAAGTCCACATGTTCAAAAGAGACAGCACCATTTGCCCTTTTTATATTAACTGTGGTTTGTTCTTTCATTTCCTCTTCTTCATCAAGTAGTTCAAAAACACGCTCAGCGGCTGCAACCGTCGACTGAATAATGTTAGCGATGTTAGCCGTTTGTGTGATTGGCTGGGTGAACTGCTTTGAATATGTGATGAATGCTTGAATGTCACCAATTGAAATCGAACGCTGCGTTACCAATATTCCGCCGACAACGCTGATGATGACATAGCTCAAATTTCCGATAAAGAACATTACGGGCATGATGATACCCGATATAAATTGGGCTTTGCTTCCCGCTTTATACAATTCTTCATTAACTTCAGTAAACTGGGCACTCGCCTTTTTTTCATATCCAAATGCTTTAACGACTTGATGGCCGGTATATATCTCTTCAATGTGGCCATTTAATTGTCCGAGTTTACGCTGTTGATCGGCAAAATGTTTTTGGGATCTTTTTAAAATAGGCCGGATTGCAAATATTGACAAAGGTAAGCTGATTATCGAGATTAAAGTCAATAACGGGCTTATCGAAAGCATCATGATGATAATCCCCACAATCGTTACGATTGATGTTATGAATTGCGTTAAGCTTTGCTGAAGTGTGCTCCCGATTGTATCAATATCATTTGTCATTCGGCTAAGTGTTTCACCGTTTGGACGTCCTTCAAAGTATTTGAGTGGAAGTTTCTCGAGCTTTTTGTTCACATCTTCCCGAAGGTCATATACCGTGTCTTGTGCAACACTTGACATAATGTATTGTTGTACATAGTTGAAAAGGCTGCTTAAAGCATAAAGTCCGGCAAGGAGTAGAAGGATCTGGCCAATTTTATCAAAGTTAATTGCTGCTCCTGGTATTCCCTGGAACTTTCCATATGCTCCTTCGAATAATTCTGTAATTGCATTTCCCATGATCTTCGGTCCTACAATCATAAAAATCGTACTCATGATTGCAGCGAAGAACACGGAAATCAATTTGTTGCGCCTCGGTTTTAAATAGGTCAATAGGCGTTTTAGTGTTCCTTTAAAATCTTTTGCTTTTTGACCCATCATCATCATGTTACCGCCACCAGGACCATGCCCGACCTGACCGCCGCCTTGAGGTTTCTTTTGATTACTCATGCAATTTCCTCCTCTGTAAGCTGTGATAAGGCAATTTCACGGTAAATGTCGTTTGTACTAAGCAACTCTTGGTGTGTTCCCATGCCTACAATGTGGCCTTCGTCTAACACAATGATTCGGTCAGCGTCCACGACAGTACTGACACGCTGGGCAACGAGTAGGACCGTCGAATTTTTCGTTTCATCTTTCAGGGCTGCGCGAAGGTTGGCATCCGTCTTGTAGTCCAGTGCAGAAAAACTATCATCGAATATATAAATATCCGGTTTTCGAATGAGTGCCCTTGCAATCGAAAGCCGTTGTTTTTGCCCTCCTGATAGGTTTGAACCGCCTTGATCGATTTCTGCCTCATAGCCGCCTTTCATGTTGCTGATAAAATCCTCCGCTTGCGCGATCCGAGCGGCATGCTCAACTTCATCTTGTGTGGCTGTTTGTTTTCCAAAGCGAATGTTTTCAGAGATAGTTCCTGTAAAGAGGGAGGCCTTTTGTGGTACAAAGCCAATTTTTGAACGAACTTCATCTTGTGATGACTTACGAATATCAACACCATTGACGCGAATCGTTCCGCTTGAAATATCATAGAAGCGAGGGATCAAATTGACAAGCGTCGTTTTCCCGGAACCAGTTCCACCGATTATTGCGGTGATTTCACCAGGACTTGCAGAAAAACTAATATCCGATAATGCAGGTTCTTCTGCTCCTGGGTAACTGAACGTAACATGTTCAAATTCAAGGGTACCGTGTACACGATCTGCCTTTTCTGTCCCCTCATCCAGGAATGAAGGTTTCATTTCAAGGACTTCGTTTATCCTTGTTGCCGACACGGCAGCGCGTGGAACCATAACGAACATCATGGAAGCCATAACGAGAGCGAACATAATTTGCATAACGTATTGGATAAATGCCATTAAGTCCCCGATTTGCATACCGCCGTTATCAATACGGACTCCACCAAACCAAATGATACCAACAACCGTCAAGTTCATGACAAGCATCATAACAGGCATCATGAAGGCCATGATTTTATTGACTTTGATTGAGATATCCGTTAATTCTTTATTCGCTTTCTTTAGACGTTCTTTCTCTTGTGTTTCACGATTGAAGGCACGAATGACGCGAATACCAGTTAAATTTTCCCGTAATACAAGGTTCAACCGGTCTAATCGTTTTTGCACCGTTTGAAAGAGCGGCACACCTTTATATAGAATAAGCAAGATTGACCCAATCAAAAAAGGCATTGTGACAACAATGACAAGTGATAATTTTGCATCCATGGATACGGCCATGATTACTCCGCCGATTAACATGATAGGTGCACTGATAACCATACGAAGCATCATGATAACCACTTGCTGGACTTGTGTTATATCATTGGTCGTTCGTGTAATCAATGAAGCCGTACCGACTTCATCAAATTCTTGTAACGAAAACTTTTCAACGTGATTAAAGACCTTCAGGCGGAGATCGCGTCCCATTCCCATTGCCGCTTTGGACGAATAGTAACTTGCGATTATGGATGCACAAGCGCCAAGTGCGGAAACCAACAGCATAAAACCACCGATTTTCCAAATATAAGAAGTGTCTCCTCGAACTACGCCTTTGTCAATAATATCAGCCATTAGTGTAGGCAAAAAGAGGTCCGACATGGACTGAATAAAGACCAGACCGATAACTGCTAAAATAATCCACTTATATACGGATAAATTTTTCAGTATTTTTATCATTTTGTACACTCTCCCTGTTCGGTTGCTTGTGCTTCTAAAATGTTTGTAATTTGCAGATGCGTTTTTAGCAACTCTTCAAACTGTTCTTCGGAAAGCATTTCAATGGCCGTTTGAAAGACTTGGTGAATGCTTCCTTCGTGAAAATGAATCGTTTTTAATAAATTTTTCCCCTTATCGGTGATTGACAATTGAATCTCACGCCGGTTGCCCTCCACATGCTCACGATGGAGCATGCCTCCGCGGACTAGACCATCGACCGCTTGGCTCAAGGTGCTTTTTGGAAGAAATGTTTTCTCCCCGACATTTTTTTGGGAGGTCTCTTTGTAAAGGGTAATGGTCATCAAAATGGAATATTGAGGAACTGTTAATCCATTTTCTGCGGCTGTCTTTTGAACGAACCGCATGATATTTTTCTGTACGTTCCAAAATGAACGCAATAGTTGTACGGAACGCATTAATTGTTTTTCATTCTCCACTCAACATCACCATTCTTTCTGTATTGAACTGTTCCATTTCGAACATTTAATTTTATGAATCATTTTAATTTACAGCTATTCTTCCGCTTAGTCAACAAATTAAATAACTTCAACCCACCGGCTTTTATCTAGTCTTGGTGCGTATATGGAAATGAGTTAAAGTCAGGTCAGGCCAAAACTGTTAAACCCATTGTATTTTTGTTAAAGAAAGGTTTTCTCGTGAAAACAACGATACAAAGTGAAATTAACTTGAAAATGTGAGATGAAAAGTGGTAGGATAATATTGCATTGAGTTAGTACCAGGTAATAATAGTAGATGATAACGCATTTGAGGGTGTTAAATGGCAAGCATGCATACATAAAAGAGCTTTCCCTTCCTTAGATACATAACAGGATTTAAGTTTGCGAGATAAACAAACAGCTAATAAGAAAGGTTAGTAATTTGTGATATATAGACGCATTTTTATATTGGGTGACAGCGTGAGGAGAACATTCCGGTTTTAACAGAAAACCGTTTTAATTATTAGGAGGGATGATGACATATGGTTGAAAACCGCCATCTACAGGCAGGTCTTAGTGATGAGCAGGTGCTTGAGATGTATAGAATTATGTTGTTGGCAAGAAGAGTGGATGAACGGATGTGGCTGTTGAACAGATCTGGAAAAATTCCATTTGTCGTTTCTTGTCAAGGGCAAGAGGCAGCTCAAGTGGGTGCAGCATTTGCGTTGAATCGTGAAAATGATTATGTCCTTCCTTATTATAGGGATCTAGGAGTGGTGCTCGCGTTTGGGATGACCGCCAGGGATTTAATGTTATCCAGTTTTGCCAAGGCAGAAGATCCAAATTCAGGCGGGCGTCAAATGCCTGGGCATTTTGGGCAAAAAAAGAATCGAATCGTGACGGGATCTTCGCCAGTTACGACTCAAGTGCCACATGCAGTGGGGATTGCACTCGCTGCAAAAATGGAAGGAAAAGATATTGTTTCATTCGTTACATTCGGTGAGGGTTCATCAAACCAAGGTGATTTTCATGAAGGAGCGAATTTCGCAGGTGTACATAAACTTCCGGTCATCTTGATGTGCGAGAATAATCAGTATGCCATTTCCGTCCCTATTGAAAAGCAATTGGCTTGCGGGAAAGTGTCCGACCGGGCCATTGGTTACGGCATGCCAGGGGTGACGGTTGATGGAAATGATCCGATCGAAGTATACCGGGTGGTGAAAGAAGCTGCTGAGAGAGGAAGGCGTGGTGAGGGCCCAAGCTTAATCGAAACGATTTCATACAGGCTTACACCACATTCAAGCGATGATGATGATAGTCAATACAGGTCGCCTGATGAAGTATCGGAGGCAAAAAAAATAGATTCAATCATTACTTTTGGTGCCTATTTAAAAGCAGTGGGAATCATGGATGATCAAATGGAGAAACAATTGAACGAGGAAATAATGGAAGTTGTGAACGAAGCGACGGATTATGCGGAAAATGCTCCATTTGCAAATGAAGACACGCTCTCAAAATACGTTTACGCAGAAAGGTAAGGAGGAAAGAAGATGGCAGTGATATCTTATATAGATGCCGTGATAATGGCGATGCGGGAAGAAATGGAACGTGATTCCCGTGTATTTGTATTAGGTGAGGACGTAGGGGTAAAGGGCGGCGTGTTTAAAGCGACTTCAGGTTTATACGAACAATTCGGTGAACAGCGTGTCATTGATACACCGCTTGCTGAATCCGCAATCGCAGGAGTCGGCATCGGCGCGGCCATGTATGGAATGAGGCCGATTGCGGAAATGCAATTCGCTGATTTTATCATGCCAGCAATCAACCAAATCATTTCGGAAGCTGCAAAAATCCGTTATCGCTCCAATAATGACTGGCATTGTCCTATCGTCATCAGAGCTCCATACGGCGGTGGTGTACATGGGGCGTTATACCATTCACAATCCGTTGAAGCCATTTTTGCCAATCAACCGGGACTTAAAATTGTCATGCCCTCTACACCCTATGACGTGAAAGGGTTATTGAAAGCCGCCATTCGCGATGATGATCCGGTCCTTTTCTTTGAACATAAAAGAGCCTATCGCCTAATTAAAGAAGAAGTGCCGAATGATGATTATGTTTTACCGATTGGTAAAGCGGATGTAAAACGTGAAGGCGAGGACGTTACAGTGATTACTTATGGCCTTTGTGTTCATTTTGCGCTTCAGGCAGCTGAAAGGCTGGCCAGTGATGGCATATCCGTTCATATACTTGATTTACGAACCGTTTATCCATTAGATCAAGAAGCCATAATGGAAGCTGCATCTAAAACAGGAAAAGTCCTATTGATTACTGAAGATAATAAGGAAGGCAGCATCATTAGTGAAGTATCGGCGATCATTGCAGAAAACTGCCTCTTCGATCTTGATGCCCCAATCATGAGACTCGCGGGCCCGGATGTTCCTGCAATGCCATATTCACCATCATTAGAGAAATCATTCATGGTGAATCCTGAAAAAGTGGAAAAGGCACTGCGGGACCTGGCTGCCTATTAAATGGTCTGCATGGAGGAACGAACCTGTCGCATCCGTTAAAATTCCTGTTCATATTGGGATTGGTTTTAGAAATGAACGTAAGTCTAGCAACTATAAAAAGGTTGCCAGACTTTTTTTTTCGCTAAATAAATCATCTTTAGTGAATAATATTCCGTTGGATTACTCTGGATAGAGCATATAAAACTTAGTGATTTGTAAATATATATTATATTTAGAATGCGTGGTATCATATGGTAGGATGATGAATAATGGACAATTATCCAATAATAACCTATTAGATATGGTGTTTGAAAGTACATATTATGGATTTGTAATTGTCAAAGTCACGCAAAAATTCAATATATTAGCAATAGATATGGTGAATTTTTAGATGTTGAATGCAGGACAGTGATTGGCGAACATTGAAAGTGGCAAGGGGGGGAGATCATGCTTCGATTATACGGGGCTTTAATCGGCCTTAGTTTGATATGGGGTTTATCGTTTGTTTTTATGAAGTGGCTGCTACCGCCTGCGGGCATTTGGGGGATTGTATTTCTCCGCTGTTTGGCGGGTGCTGTTGTTCTGCTTCCCATCTTATGGTGGAAGCGCAGGGAAATCAATTGGAAATTGCCATGGAAAGCACTGGTCGTTGTCGGGATCTTCAATTGCGGATTAGCATGGGGATTAATACCTTTAAGTGAAACGGAGATTAACAGCAGCACGGCATCGATTCTAAATGCAACCACTCCGATCTGGACGGGGATCATCGGATTTATCATTTTTTCATACGTTCTAACCCCCCGACAATGGATGGGCATTCTAATTGGTTTCTTCGGAATTCTAGTATTGATGGATTTTCAAATCGGTCAGCTTTTCGGAAGGGAATTCATCGGGATTGGGACAATGCTGCTAGCGTCCATCTGTTATGGTTTTGCCGGTCATTTTACGAAAAGATTTCTTTCCAGTACCAGCATATTGATCATTACGACGTTTACGCTGCTCACGGGTGCCGTTATCGGTTTGATCGGGATGCTACTAACAGAGCCGTTTAAGCCAGTGATGCTGATGGAACCGCTGACGATTTTCGCCATAGTCGGACTTGGTTGCTTTGGCTCTGGGGTTGGCCAGCTGACCTATTTCTACATCAATAAAAATGGCAGCCCTGAGTTAGCCGCATCTGTTACATACCTTATTCCTGCTACCGCTATGGTTTGGGGGTATATCCTGCTTGGAGAAGCGATTAATCCTAATGTAATCATTGGCCTCCTGATTATTTTCGCAGGAGTTTATCTTTCCTCTAAGAGGTCAAAAGAAAATGATGGCACAAACTCTTCATCTGGAAAACAAGCTGATTTGCATCATGTAAAATAAGTAATTAAAACGAAATAGCCCTCACGTAAAGAGTTTGCTTTATGTTGGGGGCTTTCGTATGGGAACACATTAATAGTTTTATTTCATTATTGCCAAAGAATTGATTGTCTTTACCGCTATTTATAGCTATGACATTAACCCAATACAGAATGGTCTTTACTTTAAGGAAAAATGAAAGTTTTTTTGTCTGTAATTATTTTTATTTTGAGATATATTAATTTGAGACAATGTTATTGACAGTGAAGGGTATTCATGATAAATTATCTTTAAATAAAGATATATTAATTCGAGATAATGAGAAACACCTTATCAAACCCCTTTAATGAATAGCCACTCTTTTTTGAAGGAAAAATATAGGGGATTAAGGAAAACGCTGAATATCCAAAAATTGAATCGTTTTAATGGGAGGAATAATGTATGAATGGTTTAAAAGGTATACACCACGTAACGGCCATAACAAGTAGTGCTGAAAAAAATTATGAATTTTTCACAAATATATTAGGCATGCGTTTAGTCAAGAAAACTGTTAACCAAGATGATATCCAAACCTATCATCTGTTTTTTGCCGACGATGTTGGCGGTGCGGGTACTGACATGACATTCTTCGATTTTCCTGGTATTCCTAAAGGAGAGCATGGGACTAATGAGATTTCCAAAACATCCTTCCGTGTACCGACTGATGCGGCATTGGAGTATTGGGTTAAACGCTTTGACCGATTAGAGGTAAAGAATACAGGAATCCAAGAACAGTTTGGCAAAAAGATCATTTCATTTGTGGATTTTGATGATCAGCAATATCAATTGATCTCAGATGAAAATAATGAAGGGGTTGCAGCTGGAATCCCTTGGCAAAAAGGGCCGATTCCTCTGGAATACGCTATTACAGGATTAGGACCAATTTTCATTCGGATCGCCAATTTCGATTACTTTAAAGAAATGATGGAAAAAGTCCTATTATTCAAAGAAATAGACAAGGAAGGATCATTTCACCTATTTGAGGTAGGGGAAGGCGGGAATGGTGCACAAGTGATCGTCGAGCATAATTCGATCCTTCCTCAGGCACGGCAGGGTTTTGGGACTGTTCACCATACAGCCTTCCGTGTTGAAGACCGTTCCGTTCTGGAAGAATGGATCAAACGAATGGAAAGCTTCCACTTTCATACGTCCGGTTATGTCGATCGTCACTTCTTTGAGTCGCTTTACGTAAGAGTGGCGCCGCAAATTTTATTCGAGTTTGCCACGGATGGTCCTGGATTCATGGGGGATGAGCCGTATGAAACGCTTGGGGAAAAGTTATCTTTACCACCGTTCTTGGAACCGAAAAGGGATCAAATCGAAAAGTTGGTCCGTCCCATTGATACAGTAAGAAGCACCAAGGAATACATTAAAGAATAATTGCGAATGATATATTGGTTTATGCCCATACTAAAATAGGTAGAAATAAAAAATGGAATAATCATTTGAAATAGAAAAAATGTTCTGGAGGAATGAATCATGACAAAAGATTTTTACACAGCCATTAAAGAGAGACGTTCATATTATGGAATCAATAAAGAAGTCCAAGTATCGGATGAGAAAATTAAAGAAATAGTTGAATTTGCAGTAAAACACACGCCATCGGCTTTTAATTCCCAATCCTCCCGCCTTGTTGTTTTAACAGGATCGGCACATGATAAATTATGGGATATTACGACGCAGGCTTTAAGGAAAGCGGTTGGTGAGGGAGATTTCTCTGGCACTCAACAAAAAATGGATTCCTTCAAAGCGGGATATGGGTCAATATTATTCTTTGAAGATGAATCTGTAGTGAAATCACTTCAAGAACAATTTGCAACGTATGCCGATAACTTCCCAATCTGGTCACAACAAACATCAGGCATGCATCAATTAGTTGTTTGGACGGCACTTGAAGCAGAAGGATTGGGAGCAACTTTACAGCATTATAATCCTCTAATTGATGATGAAGTGAAAAAAGAATGGAATGTTCCAAGCAATTGGAAATTGATTGCGCAAATGCCATTTGGAAATCCAACAGCTCAACCGGGTGATAAAGAATTCAAACCACTTGAGGATCGTATCAAATTTTATAAATAAAACTTTGTTGAGAGTCAATTCTAATTGGCTCTTTTTTGTTTGTGCTCATTTTTCCATATTTTATCAGTTTTACAATAAGAAAAAATATTTTCACTATTTTTTGTTGTGTGGAAAGTGACTATACCTTATGTAATAGTTTTATAAGTAATAATTCTCCTTTTTATTCAATTCATTGAAAATAAGAGCTATTCCTTGCTCAAGTTTTTTTATATTTGTATTGGACACGTTTAGTTTTAATATTTTTTCCTGGTGAAAGCCATCTATATAATTTTGACCCATCGTCTCTACCAGTACTTGTTGATTCTGTAAGTTATTGATGAGGTGAGTACTATTTAAACGATGAGGCAGTACGATATGAGCGTTCATACATATGGATGCTGGGCGATAAAAGCCTGGAGCAGAGTACTTTTCTAGAGCATCATATAGCAAGTTTGCACGCAATGAATAGGAAAGACGCACTTTGTTTCTATGGTGTTTAAACATACCGCTTTTTATGTAGATTTCCAAGGCTGCTTGTGAAATCATTGAACTATCAATATCAGCTGTTCTTTTATATAGTTGGAAGCTGCCCGTTAATGGTTTAGGCAATACGGCAACACCTATGCGTAATCCTGGAAACATTATTTTAGAGAAGCTTTTTAAATAAATGACCATGTTATGGGTGTCCTCGGAAAAAATAGGGTCTACCTTCATATTTTCTTCGAAATCTGCTAAATAATCATCTTCTACAATATAGACACCATACTTTACCGCAAGTTTTAGTATCTCCACTCTTTCCATTTTAGAGTAAGAAGTCCCTAACGGATTATGAAAACGTGGCATCGTATAAAAGAATTTAATTTCCTGATCACTAAAAATCCGTTCTAACTCCCCTAAATCAATACCTTCTGCTGTTCGTTCGATTCCTAGCACGGAAATCTTGTACGCTTTCAATTGCTCCACAAATAGATGATAACTAGGCTGCTCAACAAGTATATGAGTACGTTCATTTGGAAAGGGGATTAACGTTAATAAGGAAAGTGCTTGCTGCACGCCAGAAGTAATGAAAACCTGTTCTTCTTTTGCGAAAACCTGATACTGCTCTAATTGTTTTTGTATCACTTTAATTAAAGAGGGCAGTCCTTTTGGAGTACCATAGATAAACAATTCTTGCTGATAGGTATCGATGGCTTTGTTAATGCAATGTTGAAAGTCATGATACGGAAATTGATGCCAAGCGGGAGCGGAGGTAACAAAGTCGATGTCCGTTGTGGGTTCGCGTTTACCATCAAATTCTTTTTGTACGACATAATATCCGCTTTTAGGAACCGCGTAGATTAAATGCCTCTTTTCCAATTCTTGCAGGGCTTTCAAGACTGTACTTTTACTACATTGATGTTGATCGCTTAATTGACGAATAGATGGGAGTTTAAAGCCCGCTTTGAGCCGTCCATTCTGGATGAGAGATTCAAATTCATTAAACAAAGCTACGTATTTTAGCATGAATACCTCCTAAAACTGTACCGTTACAGATGCTTCATATTTGTATTGTATCGTAGTGGAACATTTAATACGATACTAACAACCGGCCGGGTGTTGAAAAGGAGGATTACTCAATATGCAAGAAAATAAAAAAGCCTATCTTGCGGCGATACTATATGCCATTATTATTGGATTTTCATTTTTCTTTACAAAAATATCATTAATGGAAGCTAGTCCGCTAGATACATTGGCACATCGATTTACGATAGCTTTGTTGATCGCCATAATTATTAAGCTATTTAGGAGGACATCAGTGAAAATGAGTGCAAAGGATTCTGTGAAAATTCTTCCGTTGGTGTTCCTTTATCCAATTTTATTCTTTACATTTCAAATGTTTGGTCTCATTTATACCTCATCTTCAGAAGCGGGTATTATCCAAGCGACCATACCAATTTTTACATTATTATCAGCTTCTTTATTTTTGAAAGAATACGCAGGTAGAGGCCAGAAATTTTTTCTTGGTTTATCTGTGCTGGGAGTTATCTTTATCTTTGTCATGAATGACTTGCAACATGCGGCTCACAGTTTGAAAGGAACGATCCTGATCTTATTATCCTCGATTGCTGCCGCTTTCTATAATGTGGTAGCGAGGAAGGTAACAAAGCAATATTCACTATTTACGTTAACGTATGTGATGACATTCTATGGTTTTGTGACTTTTAATAGTATGGCCGTCATCAACCATATAATTAACCAATCTATCAGCAGCTTTTTATTACCCTTCACAAGTGGTGCATTCCTCATTTCAATCGTATATCTTGGGGTATTATCGTCACTGCTTACTGCTTTTTTATCAAACTATTCATTATCTATATTACCAGCATCTAAAATGAGCGTTTTTAGTAATTTAGCGACATTGATTACGATTATGGCAGGCGTGATTTTCTTACATGAATCGATTCATTATTATCATGTAATAGGTGCAATGATTATTCTTGCTGGGGTAATCGGCACGAATTATTTTGGTGGAATTCAATCCAAGCATAATGGTAAGACTTTTGCCGACCCATTGTTGAAAAGGGAGGGAAAGTAATGAATAAATATTTGTTGTTACTCTTGATTAGTGGTATATGGGGATCTCAATTCTTCTTTATTGCATTAGTCATAGAAAATGTTGGTGTTATTACATTGTCTGCCATCAAAGCATGCATCGGCGGTATCTGTTTACTCTTCTTTGGTTTGTTTTTATCAAAAGAAGAGCGAAAAGTACCCAGGAGTTATTATAAATGGTATATAATCATTGCTTTTTTCGAGGTTGTACTGCCATTCGTCTTTATTGCACAAGGCCAGAAATCGGTGCCTAGCAGTATCGCAGCAGTGCTGATTGGAATGGTTCCCATCTTTACCATCCTTTTTTTACTAGCATTTTTCAAAAGAAAAAGCACAAGGCCGGAGATTACAAGTATCCTATTCGGATTTGCAGGTATTGTCTTCCTTTCCTGGCCGACACAAGGAATCCAAGACCTTTCTAACAGTATTCAGGGTAACATCCTCATGATATTGGCTGCTATGAGTTTTGGATTATCATTGATTTTCATGGAGAAATTAAACGTGGGATCTTCCGTCATTCATATGAGAAATGTATTACTGATTGCCAGTGCATTGCTCATACCCATGTCCCTTTTGTTAGAGCAATCTTTCAAATTGGATATAGCACGATCTCAATCTATCTACTTAGCGATTTTAGGCATTTTCCATGCAGGTTTTGTTTATGCATTATTTAACAGGCTGATTCGGCAAGAAGGCGCATTATTTACTTCATATAGTAATTATATAGTGCCTGTCATCGGAATGATTTTAGGCTTTTTCTTTTTACATGAAGCGTTGTCTATTCATCAATTGATTGGAATGGGTATAATAATGCTGTCATTAGTTTTTTTAGACCAAAAAATAATTATCAAATTGAATAGAAAGTAGTATTTTATTATATGTGCTAATGTCCGTTATCTTTAATTGTACTAATATTCGTATATATAACGAAACCAAATTGGAAAATGGGCAGCAGGTTTAATATTTTTTGTAAGATCATTTATAGTTTTTTGATCAGCAAATGAATATATGGTAAAAGAAGCATCTGCTGAGGTTAATGCAGATGCTTTTCTTTTAAAAGGGGTAACTGATTTATTGGCGCTACCAGTAATAAATGCTTATATTTTTAGTTTTTCTGCATTAGATAGTGATGTATTTTTCTCCATCTTCATTATAATAAATCCACTCCAGGCAAACATAAGGGAGGCTATGTAAAAGATGCTGCCGATCGTTAAAAAGTCGACTAAATATCCGGTTGCAATCACCGCAGCTGCAGCACCGACAGAGGTCCAAACATGGTAGTTCCCGATTTCCGCACCCGCGGTTTTCTTCGTTACATATCTTGCCAGTACCGTTTTTTCAGTGTTTCTTTGTACTGCCCCAAGTACTCCCATAATGATTTGCAGGAGATAGACAAGCCAAATTTCATATGCGAGAGGAAAGGCAAGCAGGATAAGTGCCATCCCCCATGAATAGATAAGGAGAAATGCTTTGTCACCTGTTTTGTCAGTGAATTTTCCGATTAAAGGATAGCTAAGCGCTGCAGTCAATGAGAATATTCCATATGCCCACCCGAATTGCGAATAACTGGTGCCCACATTTTTGATTAGCAAAATATAAAAGGGGAAAATCATGCTGGCAGCCATTCCAACAGTGCCTTGGTAAAAAACAAAACGTTTATAATTCATGGATGATACTCCTCATAGAAAAGATTCATGAAGCGATTATCAGGATCATATTTCTTCTTTAATCGAAAGAATTCCTCAGTACGCGGATACGCTTCAAATAATTGTGTCTTGGTTGGATACCCATAATAGGGCAGATAGTAGCTGCCGTTATGGTCAAGCGTCACATCGATCATGTTACGGATGACCCTTCCTGTATTATCCTTGCTTTCGTCATCTGTCCCTTGATTGATGAGCATCACTAAAGCGAACATATCATCCTTGGCATAGGACATGAGTGATTCATCATTATGTTCCACATAACGAATTGTGATATTTAATAAATTAAAATCTTTCTCATCAGATAAGGTTCTTCTTAAGTCATCGATATAATCAGCAAATTGTTCAATCGGAACGAAGTATTCTTGCAGCACTTCAGTTTTGGTGGGGTTGCTGTAATCCATGAATGCTGAATCCGACCGCATCACATTATTCCTCGAAACCAAGTTGCCATCAATATTGGCCGTGTAGGCTTTTTGAGTTTCCCAAAACCTGTTTTTACCCCAGTCATTATAACGTGAGAGGCCAAGAAAGAATTTAGGAACGGCAATGATCGTTTCCCGTTTGAGAGTATCGTAGTCAGATAGCCTTGTTTGGTCATTTGCCCTATAATAATCCGTTACATACATTTCATCCAAATAGGAGTCAGGAGCAACAGATATTCTTGCAAGATGCATTTTAACATCATCGTTTTGAAGAACTTCTCTTTTAAAGTACGACGTATATTCATCATAATGAAGTGATTTAGTTTTAATGTTATAAAGTTCGTCATCGGTAAGGTGGAGTGTTACATCGAGTATGACTCCAAACAATCCATACCCGCCAATAACCGTATGGAAGAGCTCCGAATTTTCTTCGCGGCTCACTGATAGGATTTGTCCTTTTGCGTCAAGCAATCTAAAAGATTCCACGGTTTCTATCAAGGCATGATGACGGATATCCCGGCCATGGACATTAACGCTCAAAGAACCGCCAATGGTAAAAATGTTTTGAGATTGACTGACCTGCAGTGCAAGTCCATATGGGTTGATGTATTCCTGAAGAGCAGCCCAGGTTGCTCCGCTTTGGACCGTGATGAGTTTTTCTTTTACATCCAAATCAAGTATTTTATCATAGTTCTTCATATCGAGCAGGATCCCGTTTGGATATAATGTCTGCCCTCCTTGGCTATGCTGCATTCCGGCAATGGAAATGGGATCATCGTTTTTTTCGGCATCCAAAACGACTTTTTTGATTTCTTCTTCACTACCTTCTGCCTTTATCACTTTCATTTTAACTGACATCAGACGGCTTATATCTTTGGCAATAGGGTGGTCAAGCTTGAAATTAAAAGCCTGCAGCGATAATCCAAATAATAGTGCATATAGGGTGATAAATAAAAATCGTTTCATGATATCTGGCATTCTACTCCTCGTTTACTTTGTTTCCACTTAATTGAAATAAAGAAAATGTATGAACCTTATATATTAATGGAGTTTCCCTGACTATTCAGTAAGGTTGGGGTTAATATTGAATTAAATGTCAGATTTTTAGAAATGAATCTTTTGATTTATGTATTAGTTCTTGGTTTTCAGCCCATTAATGATTGTTTTGGTTAGCGGTATGGATAGTGATTCCAAGCTTTGTTCTGAGTTGTTTAATCCCCAATGATAGATGATTCCCATCAGGCTTTGGATGATAAGTTGTGAAATTTCGTTAACTGATTGGTCAGTGCCAATGTCGTTTTGTTTTTTCGCCTCTTCAATTAATGAACGAATGATTTTGAAGAGTGAGCGGTTTGAATTTAAAAAGTAAGTATGTTCTTTCGAATCTAAAGCGGAACTGTAAATCACTTTCATTAAATCTTTGCCCATTTCTACTTCCAGAAAACGCATCAATTTGCGAATGAAAATAAACAATTTCTCGGTAGCGTCCATATCGACTGGGAACGAACGGAAGACTTCGCGATAGTAATCATCGACTTCTATGAATCTCACTAAAAAAATGTCCGATTTCGCTGAAAAGTGTTGGTAAAATGACCCTTTTGATGTGCCGCTTTTTTTCACGATTTCGTCAACGGTAACTTTATCGTAACCTTTTTCGCTAAATAGCTTTAGAGATATTTGTAAAATTTTTTCACGAGTCTTTTCTCCCCTAAGTTGTTTCTTTCTGGGTTCAATCATAAAAAACCTCCAAATGATAATTGACAGAATATTCCTATATAGTTTAATATCAGACTACAGTCTAGTTAAATGATTGCTGGTCTATTTAATCTAACGTAGATCATGAATAATCACAACGCTATCTTAAATGGTTTTCGTGCATATAGAAAGCGCTTACAAGGATTAGGGTCAAGTATGGGGAAGGTTAATTCAGTTTAAATAGGAGGTTTTTCAAGGATTTCTATACAATCGGTTACTGTCTTGCAGAAAGGCTTATTCCTCTTTAGCCCTGAGTATATGGATTGTATTTATAATATTGTTGGATTCAGTATATGTAAATGAAGGGTGGTGGTTTTCAGGATAAATTGAGAGCTAGGAATGAACCAGAGTGTCGGGAAGCTGGAAAAGAGTTGTAGTAACCTTTTTTGGGAAATAGTAGCATGAAAAGGGAGGAAATAATCTTGAATCATTCCAGTGGTGAAATAGAGAAACGAACGATCAGTAAGACGATGAAACGCATTCTTCCATTTATCCTGCTTTTGTATATCATCGCTTACTTGGACAGGGTCAATTTAGGCTATGCTGCTTTACAAATGAATGCAGAATTAGCCCTATCCGCTGAAGTTTTTGGATTGCTTTCTGGTATTTTCTTCATCGGCTATTTCTTTTTTGAAGTTCCTAGCAACATGATCATGCATAAAGTGGGAGCTCGGATATGGATTGCCCGTATAATGATTTCGTGGGGGCTTGTGGTAATATTAACAGGTTTTGCACAAACAACGATGCATTTATATATTCTCCGTTTTTTATTAGGTGTTGCCGAAGCTGGTTTTTTCCCTGGTATAATTTTGTATTTAACTTATTGGTTCAGGGCCCGCGAAAGAGGACGAGCAACAGCGGTTTTGCTTTTAGCCCTACCGATTGGCGGATTGATTGGTGCGCCTGTGTCCACCTGGATTCTTGACAATATTTCCTGGTTCGGTATGGCTGGGTGGAGATGGATGTACATTCTTGAAGGCATTCCGGCCATTATTATAGGAATTGTTGTTGTTTTCTATTTAACTAATAGGCCGTCTAACGCTAAATGGTTATCAAAGGAAGAAAGTGATTGGTTAGAGTGCGAATTGAATGCGGAAAGAAAAGTTAGCTCGAAAATAAATAAAGTCACGAAGCTTGATATGCTGAAAGATTCGAAAATCTGGAAGTTGGCCCTTTTTTATTTTGCAGGATACACATCCATCTATGGATTGTCATTTTGGATGCCAACCATCATAAAATCTTTATCGGAAAACGCAACAACTAATTTAGAAATAGGCTGGTTAGCGATGATTCCATCTTTAGTCGGTATACCTGCCGTTATGTTTGTAGGCTGGAATTCAGATCGGACTAATGAACATAAAACACATTTGCTCGTTTGCCTCATGATAGCGGTTGTCGGATTTATCGGATGCGGCTTTTCAAATAGTGTTTTTATGATGGTACTTATGTTAACGATTACATCTTTCGGGTTATACGGGTTCAGTGGATGTTTCTTTGCCTATATGACATTTTTCTTCACTGAGTCCACTGCCCCAGTTGGAATAGCCATAGTCAATTCATTTGCGGCTTTAGGCGGTTTTGTAGGACCGATGATTCTCGGAACTGTTGCATTTACTCAAGGGATGTTTATTTTATCTGGATTACTTATAATAGGTGTCATCACCCTATTATCATTAAAATTGACGGATGCTTCGGAAGAAAACATAGGTAAAGAAGTTGATGTCAATATTAATCGATTATAAAGGTTCTAAATGTATTGAAGATTAAAATGATAAAAAAAGAAACATCATTGGAAATCACAGCGTTTCCACGATGTTTCTTTTTTTATATAAGCACATATATATGAAAATATCAGTTGAGAATGTCAAAGTTTAATCTAAATCGCAGGTTCTGCCTATTAAGACTTGTTTGTAGTTTTCGGCGGGATTAGAATGGAGATGAGATGAAAGTGCTTTCGAAAAGATCAGGGATCCCTTTTCTATTCGCTGACTTCATATTATTCATTAGGGGGATAACAGCAGAAATGAGGTGATGATGTGGAAATTCATTTGGTGGCAAAAGATGAGATTGAGGCTCAAGGAATTCGTTGGATCGTGGAGTCCCACCTAACGGGAGTTAGATTGATCTTATGGAAAACGATTGAAGAATTCGAAAAGGGCATACGCAATCAGCAACCTGAATTCGTTATTTTGGATATGGATATTTGGACGGATGAAAGTGAGGCGATGGGTGTTTCGTTAAAGCGGAGGGGAATTCGATGGTTAGGGATTTCATCTGAGCGAATCTTCCAAACCGCTTATCGAGCCTTACGTTTTCGTGCTGAAGATGTTTTATTCCGTCCTTTTTCTTCGGCAGATTTGGTAAAACATATCCAACAATTACGTTTTCAATTGAGAAATGGTCCAGGTCATATCTCGTCAAACACCATGAATGATGAGAATGCTCTGGATATTGGGTATCCAGATTTCTTCTTGACAGACCGGAAGCATGAAAGCCGAATAACCATGGTCGCTTTCTTGACACCTGATAACAAGACCCTTCCATTAGTTTATGATGAACTGCAACGATATTCTTTTACTGGGAAGAATCAAATCTTCGCTTTATCGGATTTTATTTTATGTGTTCAGGAAACAAAGGAAATGGAGATATATAAGGAAGAGTATCAGGCCTTCCTTGCCCATTGGAAAGATAGAATGGATGAGCCCCTTGCCATCATAATAAAGGCGGCAACTTCAGATGAGTCTTTAAAAAGGATGTATCAGCAAACTCGTGAATTTACGAGACAAATCTTTTTCGATGGATATGATATCATCTTAGCCGAAAGTCAACAGACTTCGCATCGAGAGATGGATCCATTCCTCACTCCTCTTGAACAAAGACTATGGATAGAAATGCTCGAACGACGGGATGCGAAGGCTATCAGGAACTGGATTGAACGTGAATTCCTTACCTTCGAACGACCATACCCCGACCCGGAAATCGTTCGTATCCGACTTACAAGCGTACTTGCACAGATTCGCAGGCATATGAAATCATACAACTTGCAAAATGCTTCGCTGGAAGCCATATACTATGATGTATTTCAGCAAATTGTACATAAACCTGTCATACATCAAATAGTGAAAGAGCTGCATGCGTTCACCACCCATATGCTTCTGCAGGATCATGGACAATTACAGGAAGGGGCACGCACAATCAGCGAAAAGGCAAGGGAGCTGATCGAGTCCAACTATTGGGACGCCCAGTGGAATCTAGCGAGTTGTGCAGATACTCTGCGAATCAATAAAAGTACACTCAGTCGTCGATTTGCGGCTGAATCCGGCGAGTCTTTTCGAAATACGCTGCACCAAGTTCGAATTAGGGAAGCTAAACGTTTATTAAAGGAAACGGATTTATCATTGGAGGAAATCTCACAATTGGCCGGCTATTCACATCAAACCTATTTCAATGCCAAATTCAAATTGCTTGAAGCCTGTACACCATCAGCATATCGGTCTGGCTTATAAAAAAGGACGATTCAATAAATGAATCGTCCTTTTTTATTTATTTCATAACAATGTAATTGATGGAATTATTCATAAAAAAATAAAGTTAACTACAAAAGAGTGAAACAAATTATAAAAATATCATTAAATTATAATAAATTATTCTGAATTTTTCTTATAGAATGAAAATATAACAAAAACAAGGGGGAAATGAGAAATGAATACGATTACAAATAAGGTTATACGCTATAGAGGCACTGATTTGAATACGAAAGGTTGGCAACAAGAGGCAGTGCTTAGAATGCTGATGAATAATTTGGATCCTGAAGTCGCCGAACGTCCTGAGGATTTGGTGGTATACGGAGGGATTGGGAAAGCAGCACGTAACTGGGAATGCTTTGATGCAATCGTCAAATCACTAAAAGAGCTTGAAGAAGATGAAACTTTACTTGTCCAATCAGGGAAACCGGTAGCAATTTTTAAAACGCATACGGATGCACCCCGTGTCCTGATTGCCAATTCAAATATCGTCCCGGCGTATGCGAACTGGGAAACATTCCATGAACTTGATAAAAAGGGATTGATGATGTATGGGCAAATGACAGCAGGGAGCTGGATATATATTGGCTCTCAAGGCATCGTACAGGGTACATACGAGACATTTGCCGAGCTAGCAAAACAACATTTCAATAACTCGTTGAAAGGCACTATCACTCTTACGGCTGGTCTAGGCGGCATGGGTGGGGCACAGCCACTGGCAGTTACGATGAACGGCGGGGTCTGTATCGGAATTGATGTTGATGAAACAAGAATTGACCGGAGAATCGAGACTCGTTATACCGATGTGAAAACGGATTCTTTGGATGAAGCCATTCGTTTAGCCAAAGAAGCTAAACTTGCAGGAAAAGCATTATCGATTGGTTTGATTGGGAATGCTTCAGATATTCTTCCTGAAATGATTGCAAGGAACTTCATTCCGGATGTCTTGACGGATCAAACTTCCGCCCATGATCCGCTTAATGGATATACACCTTCAGGTATGTCAATGGTGGAGGCGGCAGAATTAAGGAATGCCAATCCAGAAGAGTATATTAAACTCTCTAAAGCTTCAATGGCCAAACATGTAAGAGCGATGCTTGAAATGATGGAAAAAGGAGCCGTGACGTTTGATTATGGCAATAATATCCGTCAAGTTGCGAAAGATGAAGGCGTAGAAAATGCTTTTGACTTCCCTGGCTTCGTTCCAGCATATATCCGTCCACAATTTTGTGAAGGAAAAGGTCCATTCCGTTGGGTCGCTTTATCTGGTGATCCAGAAGATATTTATAAAACAGACCAAGCCATTTTACGTGAATTCGCTGATAATGAGCATTTATGTAACTGGATTAGAATGGCTCAAGACAAAATCCAGTTCCAAGGTCTTCCTTCCCGTATTTGCTGGCTTGGTTATGGGGAGCGCGCCCGTTTTGGTAAAATCCTTAATGATATGGTTGCAAGCGGTGAATTGAAGGCCCCGATTGTGATTGGACGTGACCATTTGGATTCAGGATCTGTCGCTTCGCCTAATCGTGAAACGGAAGCCATGAAGGATGGTTCGGATGTAGTGGCTGACTGGCCGATCTTAAATGCAATGGTGAACGCAGTGGGCGGTGCAACCTGGGTATCCGTACATCATGGCGGTGGCGTAGGAATGGGATACTCCATGCATGCTGGCGTGGTAATTGTGGCAGACGGAACCGAAGAAGCAGCAGCCAGGATTGAGCGAGTGCTGACAACGGACCCTGGGATGGGCGTTGTGCGCCATGTTGATGCAGGATATGAACTTGCAGAGGAAACAGCCCGTGAAAGAGGTATTAATATCCCGATGCTTGGTAAAGGAATTGATAAAAAATGACAAAGCCAATTTGGATAAAACATGCCACTCAACTTGCTACCCTTACCTCTGAAAGGAAAGGGCCGCGTTCCAAAGAGGGAATGTCGGAGCTTGGTTTGATAGAGGATGGAAGTATATGGATGGAATCAGGGTTGATCCAAGCTGTCGGGACAACCAAGGAATTGGAAAAACTCTATGCTGATAGAATGCATGAAGCTGAAGTTTTCGATGCTACTGGCCATTTGGTGACACCAGGGCTTGTTGATCCCCATACGCATGTTGTATATGGGGGAAGTCGTGAGCGTGAATTCGAAATGCGTCTGGAAGGTGCAACATATATGGACATCATGAACGGGGGAGGGGGCATTCATGCAACCACCCGCATGACAAGGGAAGCAAGTGAAGAAGAGTTGATGGAACAAACCATACGACGCCTTGATTCGTTTCTCGCTCATGGTGTGACTACAGTAGAAGGTAAAAGCGGCTATGGAATGAATTTGGAAACCGAATTGAAGCAGTTGCGGGTGATGAAGAAGTTACAGGAAGAGCATCCGATTGATCTAGTTCCTACCTTCATGGGAGCCCATGCGGTTCCAAAGGATTATAAAGGCCGTGAGGATGAATTTGTCGATCATCTGATTAATGATATGCTTCCAATCGTCGCTGAAGAAAAGCTTGCTGAATTCAATGATGTGTTTTGTGAAAAAGGGGTTTTTACCCCTGAACAATCAGAGCGGATATTAAAGGCGGGGAAAAAGTACGGCTTGATCCCTAAAATTCATGCTGATGAAATTGAGCCTTACGGGGGAGCCGAACTAGCTGCTAAAATCGGGGCTATATCAGCCGAGCATTTATTAAAGGCCTCCGAAGAGGGAATTCAATCCATGGCTAAGTCAGGAACCATTGCCTGCTTGCTTCCAGCCACAGCTTTGTATTTAAGGGAAGATGCGGCCCCAGGACGGCGAATGGTTGATGAAGGTGTAGCTGTTGCCATATCGACCGATTGCAATCCCGGATCCTCGCCGACGACTTCCATGCCGCTTGTCATGAACCTGGCATGCATCTCGATGCGGCTGACCCCTGCTGAAGCGCTTACCGCGGCAACATACAATGCTGCTTGTGCAATCAACAGACAGGAAAAGATAGGTTCACTTGAAGTGGGAAAACAAGCGGATGTCGTTTTATGGAATGTTGAAAACTATCAGGAGTTGCAATATTTATTTGGGGTTAACCATGTTAAGACAGTATGGAAAAACGGTGTTCAAGTTGTGAATGATAAAGTGAAGTCTGATTCCAAAAGCCTTACGGGCCTTTAAAAATCAGTATTCTCAATCAATGTCTACCCATTCCATCCGCTGAAAAATTCAGGGGATGGAATGGGCTTTTGGAAGTATTAACAAATGTAATGGTGCTGAATAGTAGGATGAAATTTATCATCCTACGCATTTTCAGCATTAAACACTTTACCACTTTACAGTGAGATTTAATGAAAGTATTTTAAGGAGTTCGTGGAAATGAATCTTCCATGTGGAGGGAATTTTATGTGGATAATCACTATCCATTCGAAAAAAGGCATAAAAATGTTTGAGTTTAGCACAGAAAAGGAAGCAAGGGAAAGATTTGAGGTAATGGAAGGCTGTAAAATCCTTAGTGAAGTCATTTATTTCAATGATAAACAATTGATTGAAACTTAAACTATATTTTCATATATAAAATAGAAATTAAAAGGTAGAATGATTTGATATAGTTTATAAAAAGAGTATATTTCATAATATTCTTTGCTCAATTTTTTTATGGTATTAAGCTTATTCGTTCCATTCAATTTCAGCGCCACTCACGGAGTGTTACAGTTCTAGTGTTTTTTTTTGAATCAATATATCTGATAAATCAAAATATGGAGGGGATTCTTTGAACGAACAAAAATTCACGATTGACGATGCCCCATTTAATAGGTTTCATTTTCGAATTTCAGGACTTACATTCGGTTCCAGCTTTTGTGATGGCTATTCTCTAGGAATCATTGCGATGGCCCTGACAGTATTCGGGCCTCAGATGAATATGAATTCATTGTGGACAGGGCTGATCGGCAGCTCTGCTTTAATCGGTCTGTTTGCGGGATCTTTAATACTTGGAAGACTTTCTGACCGTGTAGGAAGACAGAAAATCTTTCTCGTAAACTTTTTACTCATCACGGTAGCTACTATTTTACAATTTTTTGTTAGCAGCCCGGAAGAGCTTTTTATTTTACGGTTGCTGATTGGTTTTGGACTTGGAGGGGATTACGCTGTAGGTACGACCTTGCTTGCCGAGTTTTCTCCCAAAAAGTATCGCTCCTCGCTCCTCGCGTCTATAAACGTAGTGTGGACGCTTGGATATGTTGCATCAAACTTTGTTGGTCATTACTTGGGCCAAATTGGTTCAGATTCATGGCGTTGGATGCTTGTCAGCGCTGCCATTCCGGCAATTGTGGTTTTGATCTTAAGAATAGGAACGCCTGAATCACCAAGGTGGCTTGTCAGCATGGGGCGTGTCGAAGAAGCTCGCCAGATTGTAAAAAAACACCTTGGAGCGAACGTTGAAATGGGAGAAACGACGACTGGTACAGAAAACCAAAAGACTCTGGGGTTTCGTGGGCTTTTCAGTAAAAGACTTCGTAAGCGGTTGGCTTTTGGTGGAATATTCAAATTGACTCTTGTTATTCCCTACTTTGCCATTTACACTTTCCTGCCTTCCATACTTAGTACAATGGGTTTTGAACAGAACTTTTTTGCCGATACCATGTTAAATCTATTCTTGCTTGTCGGAGCAATTATTGGTCTTTGGCTGCTAGCAAAATTTTCTCGTAGAGGATTTACCATCGGGGCTTTCACGATCCTTACTGTTTCATTGTTTTCACTCAGCATCTTACACAATGGTTCTCAATTCTTAATGTTGGTAGCCTTCTTGATCTTTACTTTTTTCATGTCAGCAGCATCGAACCTTACATTAGTATACCCAGCAGAGCTTTTTCCAACTGAAATCCGTGGCTCGGGAATAGGTATGGTTACGGCAATTAGTCGGATTGGTTCTGCAATTGGAACATTTCTGCTGCCTGTTTCTTTAAGTTCATTCGGATTAAGTGCCTCAATGGCAGGAATGGCAGCCATTCTGCTGGTGGGCTTGATCGTATCGATCGCCTGGGCACCTGAAACGAAGAATCTTTCATTACATGAAGCAAGTGACCCATTGCTAGAAACGGAGAATTCTCCAAAAGGAACCGCTATTCCCTTTACAAAAAATGAAAAAATAACATAAGATAACTTCCAGTAAATAAATGAGAAGGACCAAAACTTTTTTCTCCTTCTTTGATGAGTCATAAGAGAGGAGATGTATAAGGATGACAACTGCCGATTGTTTACATCCTAAGGATATTAAAGAGGTTATACTAGGGGATGACGCCATCTCAATCCAAGAGGTAATTGCGGTTGCAAGATATGGGGCGATGGTTTCCTTTACACAAACTTATTGTGATAGGGTGAATAAATCACGTAGCTTAATAGACAAGTTTTTAGATGAAAATCGATTGATTTATGGTGTAACTACGGGTTTTGGCAGTAATATGACCGAGGTGATTTCTCCAAAGGACGCAGAAACCCTTCAACGGAATATTGTTCGTTCACATGCCGTTTCTGTTGGGGAAACTCTTGAAAAAGAAGTCGTAAGGGCCATTCAATTGATGATCCTAGTAAATTTAGGCCAAGGGTATTCAGGAGTTCGTTTACATGTATTAAATCTAATTGCTTCACTATTAAATCACGATATCATTCCGTTTGTTCCAGGTGATGGGTCAGTGGGGTATCTTTCTCCCGAAGCTCACATGGCCTTAGTGGTGATGGGTGAGGGGAAGGCATGGTATGAAGATGAGCTCTTACCTGGCATGGAAGCTTTAGGGAAAGCGGGATTAACACCTGTTACGTTGGGTGCTAAAGAAGGATTGGTACTTACAAGCGGGACTACTTCCGTCACCGCGATGGCTGTCCTGGCTTTATACAATAGCATGCAGGCGGCGAAAACCGCTGATATTACGGGAGCCATGTCCTTAGAAGTGCTGAAAGGTACTATAAAAGCATTTGATCCCCGTCCCCACTCATTGAAAAAACATGAGGAACAAGCTAAGACAGCCAGAAATGTATCAAGGATTCTTGAAGGCAGCCAAATCATTGATACATACAAGGAACATAGATTACAAGATGCACTTAGCTTACGATGCATTCCACAAGTCCATGGAGCCATAAAAAGAGTATTGAAAGACGCTGCTGTATCAATCGAGAATGAAATGAACTCTGTAAGTGACAATCCTCTGATTTTTCCTGAAGAGGAAGATGGAATTGGCCTGATGGCTGGGAATTTTGATGGTTCATTTGTTGGGATTTATGCGGATGCGATATCCATAGCGTTAGCAAACTTAGCAAAAATAACAGAACGCAGAATAGATCGCCTTGTAAACCATCACCTTAGTGAATTACCTAATTTCTTAGTGGTTAATCCAGGTTTAAATAGTGGCTACATGATTCCACAATATACAGCTGCCGGGCTATTAAATGAAATCAGGGTGCTCTCGCATCCAGCGACAATAGATAATATCCCTACATGTGCAAATCAAGAAGACGTGATAAGTTTTGCCTATTTTGCTTCGAGGAAAGCATATCGGATTTCGAAGAAACTTGAATATATTTTAGCCATTGAATTGATGACGGCAACACAAGCAATGGATTTTCATCTACCTTTGAAACCGTCACCGGTAACGGAGGAGGTATATCATTTAGTTCGGAGCGAAGTCCCGATGGTTGAAGAAGATCGCTTTTTTCATCCTGACATTGAAGCGATTTATAGGCAAATTCATGAAGGGGAAATAGTGAAGCTCGTTGAAAGGGCGATCGGGGAAATAGAGTTCTAAAACCATGTGGAAGCTGTTTTACTTTATTTTATAAGGTAAAATGGCTTCCTTTTTTTAAAATGAAGGACCATATTTAAAGGAGGAGGGATGAAAGATGCATTATGATGTAATTGTAATTGGAGCTGGGTCCATGGGAATGTCTTCAGGTTATTATCTATCAAAAAAAGGACAAAAAGTATTATTATTGGATTCCTTTGCTCCTCCTCATAATAAGGGGAGCCATCACGGGGAAACAAGAATTATTAGGCATGCTTATGGTGAAGGCAGGGAGTATGTTTCTTTGGCACTTAAATCACAAAAGCTTTGGGGTGAATTGGAAAGAATTTCGGGTCAACAATTATTTCTTCCAACGGGGGTCCTGAATGCTGGAAGCCAAAATTCCACTTTCATTAAACAAGTGAAAGCAGGATCAAAGGAATATGGTTTACCTATGAAAATATTGGATTACCATGAAATTCATGATAGGTGGCCAGGAATAACACTGCCGGAAGACTACATTGGGTGCTATGAATCGACTTCGGGTGTGTTGAAAAGTGAAGAGTGCTTAAGGGCGTATCAACAACTTGCGAAATCCCATGGTGCCGACATCATTGTAAACAGTGAAGTAAGGAATATAGTTGCTCATAGTAACGGGGTCACGGTTATAACGGATGAACAGACATTCCACTCGGAATCTTTAGTGGTTGCAGTTGGGGCGTGGGCACCGAAAATATTGGCGATGTTAGATTTGAATCTCCCGCTGGAACCCATCAGAAAAACATTTGCCTGGTTTCATGCAAATGAAAAATTATATAATCATAATGATTTTCCGGCTTTTACTTTTGATACTTCACTTGGTACATACTATGGCTTTCCTAGTATAAATGGTTCTGGACTGAAAATAGGGAGACATGATGGAGGACAGCGGATCAATCCTGATGGCTGTATCAAGGGTTTTGGTGAATTGGATGAGGATGAGGGAGATTTGATGAGGTTTTTAGGGCAATTTATGCCTGCTGATCAAAAAATGAAATATGGGAAAACTTGCATCTACACCATGACCCCTGATGAGCATTTTATAGTGGATAAACATCCTTATTATCCACATATTGCTATAGCGGCAGGTTTCTCTGGACACGGTTTTAAGTTCAGCAGTGTCATGGGAGAAATTTTGAGTGACTTGATTATCTCCGGTACGACCAAGGAAGATATTTCATTGTTTTCGATTAACCGATTTTGAATTAATAGACTCCAAACTTAAAACTGTAATCATGGCCGTTGCTTCCTTTCAAAGGAAACAACGGCTTTTTTGTATCAAACTGTAATGTTAGGTTTTCTAACAAAACATTGTCGAAATAATTAAAATATGCTAGAATGAGAATATTCCGAAATATGAAACTGAGGTTCCGAATTTCGGAACATGCGCATTTGGATGATTGAAAGAGTACTTACATATTTTTATGGTTTACTAAAATTTCCGTTATTAAAGGAGAGGGTAGTATGAACAAGGTTGATTTGAATTGTGATTTAGGAGAAAGTTTTGGCGCTTACCGGATGGGTAATGATCAAGAGATTTTAGATTATGTAACATCTGTCAATGTAGCTTGTGGATTCCACGCTGGAGATCCAACAGTCATGAGAAAAACGGTTCAGCTTGCTTTAGGGAAAGAAGTCAAAATCGGAGCCCACCCAGGTTTACAGGATTTAATAGGATTTGGCAGACGCAATATGAATATTTCTCCACAGGAAGCTTATGATATTGTCGTCTATCAAATTGGAGCATTAAATGGCTTCCTGCAATCCGAAGGCGGAAGTATGCAGCATGTGAAACCGCATGGGGCTTTGTACAATATGGCCGCAAAGAACAAAGAGTTATCCATGGCCATTGCCGAAGCGGTTTATAAAGTGAATCCCGAGCTTATCTTATTTGGTTTGTCGGGCAGTGAATTAATACGAGCCGGACAGGCTATCGGATTGCAAACAGGGAGTGAAGTATTTGCCGATCGCACCTACCAACATGATGGTTCATTGACTTCCCGATTGGAAAAGGACGCACTGATTGAAAACGATGATGTTGCAGTTGCCCAAGTCATTCGCATGGTGAAGGAAGGGAAGGTACTGTCCCAGCAAGGCTCAGATGTGGCTTTAAAAGCAGATACCATTTGTATTCACGGGGACGGGGCACATGCTTTATCCTTTGCACGGCATGTTAGGGAATCTTTGCAATTATCTGAAATAACAGTCAAGTCCTTTTCTTGAAAAAAACTAAACAATCAGGAGGCAGATTCCATTGGAGCCAATCAAAAATACAACATCACAGAAAAAGAATTTGACTAAGCCAAAAACGAACCGCACTTTATTGTTAGGCGCAGCATTCCTAATGGCAACATCGGCAATAGGACCAGGTTTTTTAATGCAAACGACCGTTTATACCCAAAGCCTTGTGGCAAGTTTCGGTTTCGTTATCCTTATTTCGGTCATTCTTGATATATTTGCCCAAACAAATGTATGGCGGATTATTGCTGTATCCGAAAAACGGGGTCAAGAGATTGCAAACATGGTCCTTCCTGGGCTGGGTTATGTACTGGCAGCACTGATCGTCATGGGCGGGCTGGCATTTAACATTGGAAATATCGCAGGAGCCGGATTAGGTCTGAATGCGATGACGGGAATATCCCCAACTACGGGGGCGGCAATAAGCGCAGTCATTGCCGTACTGATTTTTGTAGTGAAAGAAGCAGGGAAAGCGATGGACCGTTTTACGCAAATCGCTGGATTTTTCATGATTTGTTTGATGATTTACGTTGCATGGACAACCTCTCCTCCTGTAGGGGAAGCGGTAGTGAAGACCTTTGCCCCTGATAAAATCGATATTATCGCCATCGTTACATTAGTGGGTGGATCTGTTGGCGGCTACATTACTTTTGCAGGAGGCCATCGTCTATTGGATGCAGGCGTGAAGGGCGTTGACTCATTACCACAGGTCACGAAGAGCTCGGTAATGGGGATCTTGATAACGACTGTCATGCGCGTTGCGTTATTTTTAGCAGTACTTGGTGTTGTATCGAAAGGTTTACAAATTAATCCGGATAACCCTGCAGCATCCGTTTTTCAGCTCGCTGCCGGTAATATAGGATATAAAATCTTTGGTGTCGTCATGTGGGCGGCAGCGATCACGTCCGTTGTTGGAGCGGCATATACTTCGGTTTCATTTATCAGAACTTTCAGCGAAAAGATAAATAATAAGGCAAACTGGATAATCATTGGCTTTATAGCCGTATCGACCATTTGCTTTCTATTGATTGGTCAACCGGTTAAAGTGCTGCTTGTAGTTGGGGCCATTAATGGACTCATCTTACCAATTGCTCTTGGAACATTGCTAATTGCCGCATATAAGAAAAATATCGTGGGTGATTATAAGCATCCTTTATGGTTAACGATTTCCGGTGTATTCGTTGTTGTCATCATGGCGTTGATGGGCGTATATACATTAATGAAACAACTGCCAGCACTTTTTTAATGATCAATGAATGAAAAACCAATAAATAAAGGAGGATGTGGCGTGCCAGTTTGTCACTTTCTTCCACTTCGTAATAGGAGATGAATACTAATGATCGATCTTTCTCAAGCTACCCCAGCTGAGTTGCGTTCAATGATTCGAAACAACGAATTGATAAAGCCGACCGCTGGCATGGCTAACGGTTATGCACAAGCGAACCTAGCCATCTTAAAAAAAGAGCATGCTTTTGATTTCTTATTATTCTGTCAGCGTAACCCTAAATCCTGTCCATTGCTGGATGTTACGGAAATTGGTTCACCCATTCCCGCATTTGCAGCAAAGTCTGGGGATATACGCACCGATATTCCGAAATATAGGGTATATAAATATGGAGAATTAGTGGAAGAAGTAACGGATATCTCAAACTACTGGGAAGAGGATATGGTTGGATTTTTAATTGGGTGCAGCTTTACATTCGAACACGCCCTTTTAAACAATGATATATCGATTCGTCATATTGAAGAGGGATGCAATGTACCCATGTATAAAACCAATATCCCTTGTATTGAAGCAGGGATTTTTCATGGGAAAATGGTGGCTAGCATGAGGCCGATTCCACAAAAGGATGTGGTGAGGGCAGCTCAAGTGACATCGCGTTTTCCGGCCGTTCATGGCGCTCCCATCCATATTGGCGACCCTGAAGCGATTGGTGTTTCTAGTATTAACCATCCGGATTTTGGTGATCCAGTAACGATTCGTGAAGGGGAAGTCCCGGTATTTTGGGCATGTGGTGTAACACCTCAATCCATTGCTATGGAGACTAAACCGGAGATCATGATCACACATGCACCTGGACATATGTTCATAACGGACATTCGTGATGAAAAATTAGGAGTTTTATAACTGACAGAAAGAGATGATTCCTATGCCGGAAAAGCTTTTGAAAAAAACTGCATGTACACTTTCTCCATTAGGCGATTCCGCAATCGTGATAACATTCGGGAATGGAATGGAATACAGCGTTCACAAAAAAATAAAATTGTTAAAGGATTTGCTGGAAGACGAACCGTTTGCAGGGTTTATAGAATGTGTACCGGGTTATACCAATTTGACGGTTTTTTATGATCCACTCGTTATTTATAAGGAACAAAATAAAAGCAGTGGTAATGAAACCATATCTCCCTTTGGAGTAGTCCGTTCCATCTTGGAAATGAAATTACAGGATTTAAAAGAAGATAAGAAACTGATACATCGAACGGTTACCATTCCCGTGTGCTATGGGTATGAATATGGACCCGATTTGGAATATGTCGCCCGCTATAATGATTTGACTACTGATGAAGTCATTCATATTCATTCAACCGGTGAATATTTGGCTTATATGATCGGGTTCGCACCGGGTTTCCCGTTTCTTGGCGGACTTTCAGAGCACATCGCGACACCTAGGCGTTCCTCTCCCCGAATGACCATTCCGGCAGGGGCAGTAGGGATTGCCGGTATGCAAACGGGAGTATATCCCATATCAACGCCTGGTGGATGGCAATTGATCGGACAAACGCCAACCAAACTATTTTTACCGAATGTAAATCCTCCAAGTCTATTACAAGCAGGGGACATTGTGAAGTTCCATCCGATTACGGATCAAGAATATAAAGAAATGATTCTTAAGGAGGGGGTACAGTGAGCCTGCGCGTAATCAAACCGGGATTATTGACCAGTATACAGGATCTTGGAAGAAAAGGATTCAAGCAACATGGGGTGATTGTAAGCGGGGTGATGGATGCACATTCTTTACGAATTGCCAATATGTTGGTTGGCAATGAAGAAGGAGAAGCGGCCTTGGAAATTACATTAATGGGTCCGACCATTAAAGTAGAGAAAAATTGCCTGATTTCGATAACAGGTGGAAATTTATCACCTACACTTGATAATAAAGTGGTACCGATGTGGAAGCCCATTCTTGTGAAAAATGGATCGATTCTTCGATTTGAAGGGTGTAAATCAGGTTGCAGGGCGTACTTAACTGTAGCGGGAGGCTTTACTATTCCTGAAGTTATGGAGAGTAAAAGCACATATCTAAGGGCTGGGATTGGCGGCTATTTGGGGAGGGCACTAAAGGCTGACGATGTCTTGGAGTTGAATGAACCTTCGAAGAATCTTGATGATCGAACGTTCAAAGGTTCATTTTACTTCCCAAAGTGGTTTGTCAATGAGAAGGAGTTCATGCCAGGAGGAAAACCTCTCATCCGTTTCATCGATGGAAGCCAATATGAATATTTCACAGATTCAAGTAAAGATAGTTTTGTAGAGAGGTTATTTAAAGTTTCCAATCAATCCGACCGCATGGGATATAGAATATCGGGCCCTGCACTGAAATTAAAGAATAATGGGGAGTTATTATCCGAAGCGGTTACAAATGGGTCCGTTCAGGTTCCTCCAGATGGAAATCCGATCATCCTCCTTTCAGATAGCCAAACAACGGGCGGATATCCTAAGATAGCTCAGGTGATTACGGCGGATTTACCAATTATCGCTCAGGTTAAACCAGGGGAATCGATTCAGTTCTCACGGGTGAATTTAAAGGAGGCAGAACGGCTGTTCCTTCAAAAAGAACGGCAATTGAAGGAATTGAAAGTATCAATTTCATTGGCCTTGAAAAAATGGCTGGATATATAATGCTTCTGCAATTATCGCAAAAGATGAGAAAGTACTCTTAAAGAGTGCTTTCTTTTTTGTTTCATTAAACAAAGTTCATGATAAAGAAGCTCCCTTTCTTCCACTATGTCCAATAATGTCTTCCAAAACCGGTTTGCAATTCGAAAGAGAGGAGAAGTTGAAATGCATTTTTTCTCCAAAAAAATCTTGAAACCCAACATCCTCATACGTACTTATTTACATTATTACCCCAATCCCAAATAAGAAGTTATGAAATTAGAGTGATGGAAATTCGGACTAATCACTATTCTCACGTCTGAATTTCTGTTTATTTTCAAAAGTTAAGGGGGTTTTTCCAAAAGGATGGGGAAGTTCCCCGATATCGAACAATCAGGCAAGATCTTACAATAAGGGTATGGAAATTGTTTGTAATGAGGAGGAATAATAATGCAGGCAAAAGTCGCCGTAAATCAAAAAACAGGAAAATCGATTGATGATGCTTTTGCATCACATTTTGCAAAGTCTATGTTTCTAGCAGTTTGCGGACTTGTATTCTTATCGTTTATAGGTACGAGAATGTTTACACACGTGGATTTAAACCTTTATGGCTATATGGTGGGGACGTTTATTTTTATTGGGGGTTTCTTTTACAGATTTATCGCATGGGGAGAAAGGCCGCCAACAAAGGTTTTTATAAAAAAAGGAATCAAAATTCTCTTAAGAAGATCAACGCCCAAAACAACAGTTGAACATTTAGCAACATACAATTTCATCTGGAACAGGGGAATTTACCGATGGACTCAGCACGTTCTAATGGGCTGGGGCTGCATACTTTCCTGCTTCGTGACCTTTCCTCTAGTATTTGGATGGATGTACTTCACAATGGACGAGAACGGTTACTACAACATCATCGCCATGGGGATCCAGGTAATGACAGTACCAGCTGATGGGCTTATAGCGACGTTATCATATAACGCACTGAACATTACAGCAGTGATGGTCATTTCCGGTGTATGCATGGCCCTTTATCGCCGTTTGAAAAATATGCAGGCAAGGGCAGAACAACAATTCATGTATGACTTCCTTCCATTATTTATGCTGTTATTGGTCAGCGTTACAGGACTGGCACTAACCTTCATGAACATTTTTATGCATGGTGCAGGACAGCCAGCCATGTCCCTGATACACCAATGGTCAGTCGTCATTACATTGATTTATCTTCCGTTCGGAAAACTTGCTCACATACCTTTCCGCCCAATGAGTGTATTCGCAAGAAATTACAGAGAGCATTATGCGGAACAATCCATGAAAGGATGCAAAGTATGCGGTAATGAGTTTGTTTCAACAGAACAATCAAAAGATGTCATTGAGGTTCTCGGCAGGAATGATATAGAATTCCAAGCGAAAGAAGGCCACCATCTCGCTGAAATGTGCCTTCCTTGTCGAAGAAAATACAGGATTGCCCAATTTTCCGGGTTCCCCATCCATGAAGTAAAAGTTAAGGAGGCAAACCAGGATGCAAAAGGATAAGTTTTTTAAAACAGAAAGTAATGTGATGCACCCGAATGAAACATTGGTCAAAACCCATTGTGCTTATTGCGGAATGCAATGCGGAATGAATTTAAGGGTAAATGTAGCGACGAATAAAATCATTGGGGTTGAACCCCGTTATGATTGGCCTGTAACCGTTGGGAAAATGTGTCCAAAAGGGGTTACAGCTTACCAGCAGACGAATCATGAAGATCGTATTTTAAAACCGCTTATTCGGGATGATGCTTCACTAAAGGGAACAAAGGAAGGCTTCCGTGAAGCAAGCTGGAATGAGGCGTATGATTTAATCGCAAATAAATTCAGTGAACTTCAAGCTAAATATGGAAAAGATTCATTATCCGTTTTCAGCGGGGTATCAATGACAAATGAAAAATGCTATTTAACAGGGAAATTTGCACGTGTGGCTCTTGGAACTCGCTACATTGATTATAATGGCCGATTTTGCATGTCAAGTGCAGCCGGGGGATTCCTTCGTTCTTTTGGAGTTGATAGAGGTTCAACATTACCTTGGACTGATATTCATGAAACAGATTGCTTATTTATTGCAGGAAGCAACACAGCAGAATGCCATCCAACTTCTATGTTCCGTGTTTGGAACGTACAAGAAAGAGGAGGATACATTATCGTGGCAGATCCCCGTGAAACTCCTATTGCAAGAAGAGCAGATGTTCATCTTGACTTGAAACCGGGAACGGATCTTGCCCTTGCTAATGGAATCTTAAATCTATTAATTCAAAACGGTTATGCTGACGAAGATTTCATTAATAATCATACGAACGGGTTTGAAGAAACAAAAGAACTTGTAAAAGAATTTACACCGGAATATACGAGTGAGCTTACAGGTGTGGCACAGGAAAAAATCATTCGTGCAGCAGAAATTTATGGGAAATCACCAAATGCAGTTGTCATGTTTGCCCGTGGAATCGAACAGCAGCATAAGGGTGTTGACAATGTATCTGGATATACAAACTTGGCGCTTGTGACAGGTAAAATCGGACGGCCAAAGTCTGGTGTAGCGACATTCACTGGTCAAGGAAACGGGCAAGGGGGACGGGAGCATGGCCAGAAAGCCGATTTATTGCCAGGATACCGTAAAATTACAAACCCTGAACATGTAGCAGAAGTTTGTAAAGTATGGAAAATCACTCCGGAAGAAATGCCCCAGCCGGGTGTTTCTGCATATGAAATGTTTGAATTGATGGAACAAAAAACGATTCGCGGATTGTATCTGCTATGTTCTAATCCTGCAGTGTCTGCGCCAAATCTGAATTTCGTCAGAAGTGCGATGAAAAATCTTGATTTTATGTTGTGTTCGGATTTCTATCTTTCTGAATCAGCAGAGTTTGCGGATGTGATCTTGCCATCTGTAACGTGGTCAGAAGATGAAGGAACAGTTACAAACCTTGAAGGAAGAATTATTAAGATAAATAAGGCACAAGAACCAATCGGTGAATCTAAGCCCGATTGGCAAATACAAGTAGAACTTGCAGAACGTCTTGGAAGAGGAAAATACTTTTCCCATTTGAAAACAGCAAAAGATATAGCTGATGAATTCAGACTGGCTAGTAAAGGCGGAAATGCCGATTATTATGGTGCAACATGGGATAAAATCGACAAACAGGACGGAGTATTTTGGCCTTGTAAGGATGAAAATGATATGGGAACTCCGCATATGTTCCTGGATAAGAAATTCTATCACGCAGACTGCAAAGCGAAAATTTGTGCGCTTCCCTACCGACCCCCTGCTGAGGAGCCAGATGAAAAATATCCACTTCGTTTAACAACCGGGCGTGTCGTTTACCACTACTTATCTGGAAACCAGACGAGAAGAATCCAGTTCCTGCGTGATATGTGTCCGGAGCCATACGTCGAAGTACATCCGGAAACAGCAAAAAAATACAATATGGACCATGAGGATAAGGTCCGCCTGTACACCCGGAGAGGCGAGGCAATCTATAAAGTGAAAATTACAGAAGCAATTCGTGAGGACACTGTATTTGTTCCATACCATTTTGGGCACGAGCAATCTATCAACCTATTAACGATTGCAGCGCTTGACCCAATATCCCGTATGCCGGAGTTTAAGGTCTGTGCGGCTCAATTGGAAAAAGTCGAAATAAAGAAGGTGCAATAAATGAAAAAGAGGCTCTATTTAGAACTTGAAAACTGCATAGGATGCCGGTCATGCCTTGCTGCTTGTACACAATGCGGAGGGCATGAAGAGCGGAACAGGAACTATGTATATGATGTAAACCCTCTGGTCAATCGGCAGACGATGCCTCTTATGTGCCTCCATTGTGTGAATCCGGCCTGTGCAAGAAGTTGTCCTGCCCAGGCAATCCAAATACATGAGACAGGGGCCGTCTTATCAGCTCTAGTTGAAAAATGTATTGGCTGCCAAAACTGTACGATTGCTTGTCCATATGGAATACCAAAATTTGACACAGAGCAAAACTTAATGTACAAATGCGATTTATGTATTGACCGGACAAAAAAAGGTATCCCGCCAATGTGTGCAAGTGTTTGTCCATCCAATACACTTCAGTGGCTCACCGATGAGGAAATTGGAAATAGAAAAAAACAATTTAATCTAGATAATGGAAAATGGGTGAGTAGTCTGCCTTATCTTGAAAGTGAAACGAACGTTAAGGTAAATTTGCCGGGTATTTTACAAGGAATTGAAAAGCTATTTTAGGAGGGATTTATATGCCGTCGGATAAAAATAATAAAATCCCCTTTAATGAAGATAATTACACCCATAATATTGAACGGGATAATGAAAGAAAGCTCGACAGACGGGGGTTCATGAAAACACTAGTGGGAGCTGCAGGAGTATTCGCGATTTCCTCCCTTCCTTGGGGAGCGATTGCGGCTAAAGAATTGATGGGTCTTGGGGAAAAGGAGTATCCTCACAAAAAAATAACCGATGTAAGCGGACTTGCAATTGGTGACGCAGTGGAATTTAAATTTCCAGGGGATCATGATGATGCCATTTTGATCAGATTGTCTGAAACGAAATACGTAGCATACCAAAATGCATGCACACATCTTCGTTGCCCGGTATTTTGGGTGAAAGAAGAAGGTGAAATGATCTGTCCTTGCCATCATGGGAAATTTGATGTTGAAACAGGTGCTCCAACTGCCGGACCGCCAAGAAGGCCCCTGCCTGAAATTCAAGTGAAAGTTGAAAATGGCGCAGTATACGCTGTAAGGGTGAAGCGTTATGAAGTTTAAGTACATCGGTGTCGCGTTGCTTTGTGCCTTCTTTATGATGAATATTGTATTTACCCAATTTATGGTTCATCAATATTATTATGAAAATTATGTAAATGTTCTAATATTTGGGGGATTAAACATAGTGGTGTTTCCCTTAGCGTTATTTACTTATAAAAAAACGAAAAACGAAAAGGCGTGAATCAAATGAACAGTGAAACATACTTTGATTTTTGTTTTGTAAAAGAAGCATCTGGAAATTTTGCTGCTGAAATCGATAAGCTCCTTTCAGACCTTTTTAAAGATGTCCTTCTTAACTGGTATTTAGATGAAAAGTCAATAGATGGGGCCGATATTGTAGTTGCCGAAGTAAAGGGAATGAGCAATTGGGAGTCTGTAGTGGAAACAATTGAATTTATCGAGAATCATGCAGAAGATACATTCTGGGAATATTTGCAGGGTTTTCAAATGAATGTATACAGTGCAAAGAGAGGGTGCAATACATGTGGAACACATTAATTTGGAAGGTTTACAATCATTAGTCTCGGAAAAAGCCAGAGTGGCTATCTTGGATTATGATGGGCAGGATAAAGCGCTTTTTGTTACTAAAACGATAGATAAGGTGGAGATTTGTCCTGACATGACCCATCTACGCATTTATTTTGATCACCTGAATTTTTTCGCTGTTCCCCTGACATGCAATATGGTACGAAACAAAAATGAGTGGTCAGCTTTTGACGCAAACACGGGTTTACAATATGTAATTAGAAGAGAGAGTGATCAGAATGATTAAGAAAATACAGCTTCCATTACAGACTTTAAACTTAGTAGTCGGATTTATGGTATGGGTATTAATTTCTTCCCTGATGCCCTTTATTAAAGAAGATATTGCTATACCGGAGAGTCAGCTTGCCCTGGTGACAGCCGTTCCGGTCATTTTAGGATCTGTACTTCGTATCCCCCTTGGCTTTTACGCCAATCAGTTCGGTGCCAGGAAAATTTTCCTGATTAGCTTTATGTTACTATTGTTCCCTGTTTATTATATCAGCATTGCCGATTCCCTTGTCGATTTGTTGATTGGAGGACTTTTCCTTGGTATTGGAGGAGCCGTATTCTCAGTTGGAGTAACCTCTTTACCTAAGTATTATCCAAAGGAACGTCATGGTTTTATAAACGGAATTTACGGTGCTGGAAACCTTGGTACGGCAGTATCGGCTTTTGCAGCACCCGTTGTAGCTGAGAATTTTGGCTGGTCAACAACTGTACAGCTTTACCTTGTGATTTTGGGGGTCTTTATCGCAGGTAACTTTCTGTTAGGGGATAAAAAAGAGCTGAAAGTAAAAACACCGCTATTAGAACAAGTGAAGAGTGTCTACAAAAATGAAAAACTATGGCTGCTAAGTTTATTTTACTTTATAACATTCGGTTCTTTTGTTGCATTTACTATCTATCTGCCAAATTCTCTTGTAGCTAACTTTGGATTGGATAAGGTTGATGCCGGTTTAAGGACAGCAGGCTTTATTGTACTTGCTACCCTTATGAGACCAATTGGCGGATGGCTTGCAGATCGTTTTCATTCTCTCATTCTGCTCATGTTCGTTTTTGGAGTGTATACAGTTTCAGCGATGATCCTATCCTTTGCTCCATCAATTGGCTGGTACACTATTGGCTGTTTGAGTATTGCCCTATGTGCCGGAATGGGAAATGGTGTTATTTTTAAACTGGTGCCGATGTATTTCCAAAAGCAGGCTGGTATTGTGAATGGGATCGTTTCCGCCATGGGCGGTTTGGGAGGTTTTTTTCCGCCATTAATTTTATCCTTGTTATTCAATATCACAGGACATTATGCAATCGGGTTCATGGCGTTGTCAGAAGTTGCCCTTGCAAGTTTGATTTTAGTTGTTTGGATGTATTTCCAAGGCAAAATGGGGCTTGCCAAAGAAGTGATCGATCATACAATAGAAGGGATTCTAATTACCGATACCACCGGTAAGATCATTTCAGTAAACCCGTCGTTTTGCAGTATTACGGGTTATCAGGAAAATGAAGTAATTGGTAAGAGCCCTAGTATACTTAAGTCGGGTAAACAGTCTCGAACTTTTTATGAGGATTTGTGGAAATCCATTGAGATAAATGGATTTTGGCAAGGTGAAATCTGGAATAGCCGAAAGGATGGGCAGCAATATCTGCAATGGCTGACCATAAGTTCGATAAAGAATGATGCGGGGGATGTCGTTCAATATGCAGGTATGTTTAGTGACATTTCAAGTCATAGAGTGAAGAAAGCATAAAATGGACTGCGCACATGAAATGATTGGATTTGAAGGCTGAATTGGAGCTTTCAAGAACTACAAGTTCAAATGCTAGGTTTCAGGTGGGAAAGAAGGTATACGTCAGTTTTCTCACCACTCTGCCGAAAGTGTAATTGGGGGTGCATGCCGCATTTTGAATGGCCAATAATAAGCGACAATTGAAAAAGGAGGGTGGGAATGAATACTCAGCCACTTAAAAACAACATCAGTTCTTATATCATACAAACACATGAAGAAGAGATTAAAAGAATTGCTATGGAGCTTCATGAAGGTGTGGGGCAGTCCCTTTCCAGTCTCTTTTCCGGAATGCAGCTCATTGAAACGGCAATCGAACAGCCTGCCATGAAAATCTATGCAGGTGATATGAAACAGCTATTGGAGAAGGCAATTCAAGAAATCAGGCTTTTGGCTGTTGAATTGCATCCTCCTACCCTTACGACTTTTGGGCTTATTTCAGCTGTTAAAAGCTACATAAAAATATACACCTCAACCTACGGAATTGAGGTTGAGATGGAGAATCTGGGAATTGAATCGCAAATCTCTGATAGAGATAGCATTACACTTTTCAGGGTCTGCCAAGAAGCATTGGTGAATATAGCAAGGTATGCTGATACAACAAAAGCAAGTATACTATTCAAATGGGAAAAAAGCATGTTATTAATTATGATAAAAGATTCAGGGAAAGGATTTGAGGTTGAAGCCGCCATGAATAAGCTGAGCGGGCTTGCTGCCATGTGTGAAAGAATGCATTTGATTGGCGGGAATTGTACCATTTTTTCAAAAATAGATCATGGGACTTCTATAGAGATTTCTCTGCCATTATATTAAAATGCTAAACAAGGGGCTTGCGAATTGTGCAATCCCCCTTGTTGTTTCATATAACGATACAAACAAGAACAATGCTAGGGGGAGCTGCTTTGATAAAAATTTTGCTTTGCGATGATCACGCCGTTGTAAGAATGGGCTTAAAGATGCTACTAAATAATCATCCTGATATGGAAGTCATAGGGGAAGCTTCAGAGGGGAATGAAGGTATACAACGAGCACTAGAGCTTAAGCCTAATGTGGTAGTCATGGATTTAAGCATGCCACATGGGAAAGATGGCTTATCGGCTACTTCCGAACTGAAGAAACTAATGCCTGAGGTAGCCATATTAATACTTACCATGCATGATGATGATGAATATTTGTTCAGAACCATTCAAGCCGGGGCTTCAGGCTGTATTTTAAAAAGTGCTCCCCATGAAGAACTATTGGTGGCCATCCGATCTTTATCAAACGGAGATGCTTACCTTCATCCATCTGCAACCAAAAGGGTAATGGAAGAATATTTAGGCAGTGTGAAGCAGGGAACCGCTGATTCCATCAATCTTTTGTCTGACCGCGAAAAAGAGGTACTTACGTTGATTGCGAAAGGGTTTTCCAATAAAGAAATTGCCGGACAGCTTGTCATAAGTGTGAAAACGGTTGAAAGCCATAAGGGAAACCTAATGGAAAAGCTAAAGATGAAAACAAGGCATGAACTTGTTGCATTCGCTTTAAAAAAGGGGTTATTAGGGTATGGAATTTAACGGGGACAGTAAATCGAAAGATGATCAACCATTAAAAAAAGCGTGTGAATATGTATTAGATGAAATGAACGGTGATTTTGTAGGACTTGCCTTACAAAACAGAAAAGGTCCTGATATAAGCTGGCATTATGCTGCCGGAAACAGAAATGATAAGTACAAAAGGATAACTGTTCGATATGGAAAAGGAATAGCAGGCAGGGTCATATCAACGGGGGCGCCGATGAAGATTGAAGGTTTCCCAAATAATATCAACGGCAAAGCTTTAGATTATCCCATCATGCTTGCGGAAAATCTCAGTTGCGCCTTCGCAGTTCCGATTCAATTTAAAGGTGTTCCCAAAGGGGTATTATTAGTAGGTAAACGAACAGCTCAGCCTATTTCTGAAAGCGACCAGCATAAGATCCTTGATGCAGCGAAAAAACTGGAAAAAGAATTGAACAGCTCAATTTAATGGCAACAAGGGGGATTATGTATGGAATTTAAGAAACATTTGGAAATGGGAAAAGAGGTTACGCCTGGATCTAGCGATGCGACAATCCTTGTCAATGAATCTGGAGTCATCTCGTTTGCGAATCAACAGGTATATGAAAACTTTGGTTATGAACATCATGAATTGAACGGGGAAAAGCTTCTTAAACTTATACCAGGGGCAAACCTGCAACACAGCGGAGTAGGGGAGATTATCCACCAGTTGGGGATCCACCGGGATGGTCATGCTTTTTCGCTTTTTTTCAGGGTGAACTCCTTTCAGCTTGCGAAAGAGCTTTATTACTTAATTGTAGTCCATAAAGTGAAAGACCAATCACGGATTAACCAGCAGCAATCCTATCCGATCAATGAACTGGTTGATTTAATTTACGCACTTGATGAATCAACGATTGTTGCATTTACTGATGAAAAGGGCAAGATAATAAACTTTAATAAGAAATTTTGTGAGGTATCCAAATATTCAGCAACAGAGCTTATCGGGAAGGATCACCGAATTATCAATTCAGGTTATCATTCAAAGGAATTTATGCAAGATCTTTGGAGAACAATTTCATCAGGAAGTGTTTGGCGGGGTGAAATCAAGAATAAAGCTAAGGATGGAACTTATTATTGGGTCGATACTACAATTGTCCCTTTCTTAAATGAAAAAGGGAACCCATATAAATACCTGGCAATTCGCAAGGAAATTACCGAATATAAACGAGTTTTAGAGGAATTAGGAAAATTCGTAAATAAAATGGCCGATTTCCAATTTGCTTTGGATGCTTCCTCGATTGTAGCAATAACCGATCAAAGAGGGACGATCAAATATGTCAATGATCAATTTTGCCGGATTTCAAAGTTTTCAAAAGAAGAGCTGATCGGACAGGATCATCGAATCATTAACTCGGGATTTCATTCGAAAGAGTTTTTCAACAATCTTTGGAAAACAATATCATCAGGGGAAGTATGGAAAGGTGAGATTAAAAATAAGACCAAGGATAATACTTATTATTGGGTGGATACGACAATCGTTCCATTTCTTGATGAGTTCCAGAAACCTTACCAATATTTAGCGATTCGTTATGAAGTGACCCAGCGTAAGCTTGCGGAAGAAGAGATTCAGAAAATGACCGGGAAAATCATTGATGTGCAGGAAGAAGAAAGAAAACGCATTTCCCGAGAGCTTCATGATGATATCGGACAAAACTTATACAGCCATCTCATAACGATTAACAGACTGCAGACAGAAATGGATCATCCCTTGTTAGATCAAATGCAAGATGAAGCGACCGAAATTATCGAATCACTCCGGCATCTATCCTGGGAATTAAGGCCATCAGTACTTGATGATCTTGGACTGTTCCCTGCCATACGCTCTTTAGTGGTGCAATTTTTAGAGCATCATCATATCAAGATCCATTTTGAATGCTATTTGAACTGTCGTCTGAATGCAAACAAAGAAATTACCATTTACCGTATTATTCAAGAGGCATTAACAAATATTAGGAAGTATGCTGAAACCGAGGAAGCTACAGTGACGATCCAGGAAATAGAGGAAGAAGTTCGTGTAGAAATAGAGGATAAAGGAAAGGGCTTTGATATAGAAAAAGTTACCCGTGGAGTAGGCTTATTCAGTATGGAGGAGAGAGCCAGAGTTTGCGGCGGAAACCTTATCCTTCATTCTCGTGAAGGTAAAGGGACAAAAGTAATATTGAAAATGCCTTTGTAGTGGATAAATGATCAAGTAACTTTATCCCTAAACGCTTCAGCATTTCACATTATTACTCGTTCCATGGGCTTGCGGGATGATAAAATGATTCGATCAAATTTTAAAAAATGCCGGTAAATCAAATGAGAGTACAGACAGAGCATTTCGAAAAACAATCAATACGGTTATTTTCATTACACCCTTTCTTCCATGTTTTATAATAGAATGATAGTTAAGGAAAACATGTATCATGAAAGGAGACATTGTATGCAGGCACATAACAAAACGGTCGTGAAATCCATGCAAATCCTAACCCTTTTCATAAATCATCCAAAACTGACCTTTAATGAAATGATGGAACTATCCAATTTGCCGAAAACGTCGTTACACCGTATGGTGGGATCTTTGGAGGAAATGGGGTTTTTAACAAAGGACGATGATGGGCACTATTCACTTGGATTGATATTTCTGCAGTTTGGTCAACTGGTAGGGGAGCGTTTGGATATCAGGTCAATCGCCTATCCGATCATGAGAGACCTACGGGATGAAGTTGAAGAAGCAGTGAATTTAATTGTGAGGGATAAGGATGAAGCGATGTATATTGAAAAGGTGGACACCCTGCATCCTGTTCGACTTTATACATCCATTGGAAGGCGTTCGCCATTGTACGCTGGCGATTCTCGAATCATCCTAGCATTTTTGCCAGAAGAAGAGCGTAAAAATTATTTGGAAAACATCCAATTAAAACCAATCGCCATGGGAACGATTACGGATAAAACTAAACTCCGTCATGCAATGGATGAAGCGAGATCGAATGGTTACACGATAACTTCATCAGAACTTGAGGATTATACAAAAGCGGTGAGTGCACCGATACTCAATGGTAAAGGTGAAATAGTAGCTGGTATTAGTGTCGCTGGAATTGAAGCAAGATTTCAGGAAGATCGCTTGCCTGAATTGATTGAGAAAGTAAAGAAAGCTGCCAAAGGCATTTCCGTGAAACTTGGTTCTCAAACACATCAATGAAAATAGAAAATCATTTCATTTTCGGAATATATTTTTCTGAAATAAAATAACTTACATAAGATAGTCGATTCCTGCATACTACATATAGGAAGTAAAGCCACCGCTTATGGTGGTTTTTTCTCAAGTTGGCATGCCCTGCTGAACCAAAACGAAAAGGTGAACCATTAGTGGTTCACCTTTTCCAATATCGCAAGATTGTTAGTCAGCCATTAAATACGCACAAAGTGTGATTGATTTATATTTCTTGGCACCCCGATGTCAGCCATTGTAAGTAAACCTGTTTTTCGGAGGGCATCAATTTGCTTAGCGGTATTGATAATCATTGCTGCGGTTGCAGTATCTCCAAAAATTCCGTTTGGAACAATCAACCTTTGGGTTTCGTTCCCCTCAATAACGATTTCATCTTCCTGTTTAATACCTGCAGACATCGTTAAATCCAAGGAAATTTCCTTTCCGTCCACAGTCTTGCCTGTGGAAATTTGATGAAGCCCCATAACATTCCCTCGTTTTAAGGTAGTTAGCGGAACGGTCATATTTTCGCTTGCAATCGTTGGTTCAATGGTATTGATAACATTTGAAAGTTTCCAATTCAGCCCATAAGCGATTAACCTTACAGACTCCTCAAGACCTACATGCCCAATTTCATTCCGTTGGGCTAAAAATTCAAACTCTTCTCTGGTCATCCCGAATCCGACCTTTTTTTGTAAAGGGAGGCGCCTTTTCGAAACATCAACTTTACGAATGACCTTAATTTGGTTAACAGTGGTCAATACTGTCGTAAAAGAAATGGCCATAGTATCCATGATGTACCCTGGATTGATTCCGGTCCCGATGACACTAAGTCCTTTTGCTTTAGCATAATCATCTATTTCCTTTGAAAGTAAAGGGTAGCGATGCCAAGGGAAGGAAAGCTGTTCACAGGTGGAAACCACTGAAAAGCCGTGATCTAGCAGCTCTTTGATTTGGGGCCATACTTGTTGTGCATTGGAACCGGTTGCATGGAGGGCGATAGGGTGGTCAGCTTCAGTATTTACTTCCTGGATATGGGGAACTACACACTTGTTCGTTTCCTTTTCATTGATCAGGAAGCCAATATCCTTCCCTACCTTATCGGGATCAATATCGACAACACCGATAATCGATTGAGGATTCGTTTGATAAGCACTGCGTAGAATTTCAATTCCGATGGGACCGAGCCCGAATACTGCGAATTCAGAATATTGGATAGTCATTCATCTCTCATCCTTTCAAATAACTTATAACAAAATGCTAACATTGAGTGATAAATAATAAAAATAGTTAATTTTTATATATTTATAAAGAATCGTTATAAAAGGAAAGACGGCAACCGAATGAGCGGAAGAACATTCTTCAATTTTGAGTTTCCCTATCTAAGGAATCGTTGGTTGGCGGTTCAGGAACTGTATGCCTTTTTCACCTCAAGCTGCAGCATAAGTTGGGGTGATGGACTGAAAACCGCCATACTATTCCCGGTTAAAACTCTTTACTTGAACGGGAATACTTAGCAGTGCTTCAGTCTCATGATGGACACTTTTATTGCTGCAGATAATGATGTTTCAAATAATTATGGAGTTGCATTACCTAAGGTACGAGGATTTGCAGAAACGTTATCCGGTTTTATGTGATAGATGGGCAAGGTTCGGGTTGTTTTCATCGAAACAATACCTTATTTAGTTTTGTATATAAAACTACTTTTTCTGTTGGAAAAATATTATTCTGAATATTATTGACTATTACGAAAATTCAATATAACATTAAATATCGGTAACAATGTTTTTTATATGAAACAAGAGTTGCTGTTATCTTTTGAAAGGAGGAGTTGGTGAAGTTTGATAGCATGATAGTCATTGTCGTATCGAAAATCATGAAAGCGCATTCAAATGAGCCTATTATAAGGGGGAAATAACATGTTACAAGGTCAAAAAAGATGGTTGTACATTGCGATTCCTATTTTTTTCTTCTGGTTTTTCGGTCAGATTGATAAAGTAGGTATCTCTGTTATCCAAACCGATCCGGGATTTTTAAGTGATCTTGGTCTGACTGGTCCGGATAAAAATGCGAAAATTGGCTTGATCTCCTTTATATTCATGATTTCATATTCCTGTTCCAACATTTTTTGGGGAGTTATTATCGACAAGTTAGGGGCGCGGAAAACAGCAGTTTTAGGTTTACTGGTATGGACTGCGACAATGGTCATGGGAGGACTGTCCACTTCATACGAAATGTTTTTAATTAGTAGGGTCATCCTCGGAATCGGGGAAGGCATGATGATCCCGATATCGGGTAAATTCATATCGAATTGGTTTAATAAAAGGGAGCTTGGCAGGGCACAGTCATTCTGGATTACTGGAAACTACCTTGGCCCGGCAGTGGGTACCGTTATGCTGATCCTCATTATTTCAACATTTCATTGGCAGGCCGCGTTCTTTGCTCTCGCTGCCTTTAACTTGTTTATAAATATTCCAATGTTCTTGTATTTGGCTCGTAATACGCCAGAAGAACATCCACGCATGAGTAAAGAGGAAGTCTCCTATATTCGCCAAAAGGACGAAGCGCATGATGTGCAGTTGAAGCAATTCTTCGCAAAGGATTATCGTTATTGGATTGTCTGGTTTGGCAATTTGATGTCGTCCTTTCTTTTCTTTGGAATCAGTATTTGGCTTCCTACCTATCTCGTGGAGGCCAAAGACTTTGAAAGAGATGCAATGACTGGGATTACCTCATTATCATGGCTATTCGCGCTAGGATTTGTCCTGGCTGGCGGATTTCTGGCGGACAAAACGAAACGCCCGAGTTTGCTTGCGACGATTCTTTTCATACTAACAGCTGTATTTTTGACAATTGCTGTCATTGCACCTAGTCCTATTATGGCCGGGGTTTCAATGGGGCTCGCCATGGGAACTCAGGGAGGAATGTTTCATCTAACCAATTTCTTCATCATCAAATTTTCAACACCTGAAACAGCGGGACGCGCGGCCGGTTTAATGGGATTCACGAATATTATGGGTGGATTTTCAAGTTATATCATGGGGTGGAGCCGCGATATGTCTGGCGGTGATTTTGGTCCCTCCATTGCCATGCTGATTGTAGCAGCCACCCTGGGGTTTGTCGCGTACTTATTTATGATTAAACAAGAAGTTGCCGAAAATCACCTAAGTAATACGACAGGAAACAAAGTAACTTTATAGAGAGCAAAAAAGGTACTTATCATACGTTTTTTAGAAAGTGTTTCTCAGTAAGAAGGGACGCTAGATTCTTACTGAGAACCACAATAAATCTTGAATAACTCATTGACGTGTACACAGGAATAAGAATGACCACAGCTTGATATAGAACAAGGCACATATTCCCGAACGATGGTTTCAGTTTTTTTACAGCTTACATTGACAATGAAGCGATTACATTTTAGAATTGTTTATATAAAAAAACATAGTTTTATATATGAAACGTTTTGTACTCGCTACAAGAACGTATACTTGAATGGAACCGATCTTTGGATAACCGTTCATCATGTTTGAGAGATATTAGAAGGGGTGGAGACAATGGGCATGGCCTTAAAAGATAAAGTCGTTTTGATTACAGGGGGAGCTTCTGGAATAGGAGAAGCTGTCACGCGCCGTTTTATACAAGAAGGAGCAAAAGTGAGCATTATCGGCCGCTCTAAAGACACGTTAGCGAAAATGAAAGGAGAATTTGGTGAAAATATTCTTACTTATCAGGGGGATGTAAGCAAATACGAAGACAATGAGCAAGCGGTCCAAGCTACTGTTGAGCAATTCGGAAAGTTAGATGTTTTCGTTGCGAATGCAGGCGTGTTCGATGGATTTGCCAAATTTGCCGATGTGACTCCCGAGGCGCTTTCCGAAGCGTATGATTTCCTATTCAATATTAACGTAAAAGGCTCTTTTTTCGGAGCTAAAGCTGCTCTTGAAGAACTGAAAAAAACAAATGGCAATATTATTTTTACCGTGTCCGGTGCAAGTTTTTATCCAGATGGCGGCGGTGTTTGGTATACAGCGAGCAAACACGCCCAAATTGGATTAATGCGCCAGCTTGCGTTCGAACTATCGCCTTCCATCCGGGTAAATGCCGTAGCCCCAGGGGGTACATTGACAGCACTTACGGTGATTCCACCGCTGCGTCCATTTGTGAAAATCGTCGATAATGATACGAAAGCAACCAGCATTAAAAAACGGAATATTCTTCAACTTGCCCAGATGCCGGAAGATCACGTTGCGGCATATGTACTGTTAGCTTCTGACGAATCACGAGCAATCACCGGTGAAGTCATTTCCAGCGACGGCGGATTGTCAGTGCGGGGCCTTGGCTAAGCAGGCAAGGTATTTGAATTCGTTAGCTAAAGAAAGCACTTTCTTTATAGGATTTTCAAGCAAAATATAAAAATAGTAAATCATTCTCTAATTTAAGAAAGTAATATCAAGTTTGGGGGCTTTAAGAGTTAGAGACTTACCTTTAGAAGGGGACTGATCGTATGCCATTCGTAAAAGTAGAAGATTTAAGTATTCATTATGAAATAGAAGGTAATGGAGAACCTTTAGTATTATTACATGGTATGAGCAATAATTCACAGTCATGGAAGGAACAAATCCAGGAATTAAAGGAGCATTATACAGTAATCGCATGGGATGCTCCGGGTTATGGGAAAAGTTCAGATCCATCAGAAGAATATAGAAATTTTAAAGAGTTCGCACGTATTCTGAACGGTATGCTAGATCAGCTAAAGCTGGAAAAAATCCATCTGCTCGGCCATTCAATGGGAGCGGCAATTGCGATAGAGTACTGCAGCCTGTACCCTAATAAGGTTAATAAACTTATATTAGCAGATTCGACAAGGGGGGCAGCTGCTCTATCCCCAGAAGAGAACGAGACGAAATTGAAAAATCGATTATTTTCAATTGAAAACCTTTCTACTAAGGAGATAGCGGAAAAGAGGATACAAGCAATGCTATCTCCCCATGCTTCAGAAAATGTCCATACACGAGTCAAAGAGATTATGACACAGATAAGACCGGCAGGATATCGTTCGGTAGCATATTCACTTTATCATCTAAATCAAATGAGTATGTTATCTCATATAGTTGTTCCTGTTCTTGTGATTTGTGGTGAGTTGGATACTGTAACTCCCATTAAGGAATCAGAAGCCATTCATGAAAAGCTAATGAACTCCCAGCTAGTGATTATTCCAGATGGCGGTCATTTGTGTTACCAGGAAAATCCAAGGAAGTTTAATTCGAGCATTTTGGAATTTTTGAACGGGAATGAGTAAGGAAAAAACAGGACTGAGATTTAAGAGGGGAATGAATAGGAAAAATGGCTAATTATACAATCGTGGATAAAGAAACGTGTATTGCTTGCGGAGCTTGTGGTGCTTCAGCTCCGGATATTTATGATTACGATGAGGAAGGGATTGCGTTCGTTTTATTGGATAATAATGTTGGGGCAGCGATTATACCTGAAGAGCTCGAGGAAGATATGATAGATGCTTCAGAAGGATGTCCAACCGATTCTATAAAAGTGGCTCAAGCATCCTTTGATGGTAACCCTAATAAATTTGAATAATAATTTTAGGTGCGTTTGTGACTAGTAGCTTTATAGATTTTTAATGTGGTGACATATCCAGATTGTCTTTGAAAGGGTGGATATTCAATTGCTTTTATCCATCATTTCTGAAACAAAGGAAAAGGAAGAATTACTTGTGAAAACATTACATGTTGATCTCTTACAACCTGTAGATCATGTTCAGTATGAACAACCAACCTAGAAGAACAAGGAGTGATTGCATTGACAGAAGAAAAGAAGGTCTATGACATAACTATTATTGGCGGCGGCCCAGTTGGCTTGTTTACTGCGTTCTATGGCGGAATGAGGCAAGCGAAGGTGAAAATCCTCGAAAGTCTGCCTCAATTGGGTGGACAGCTTTCGGCTCTTTACCCCGAAAAATTCATTTATGATATAGCTGGTTTTCCAAAAGTAAGGGCGCAGGAATTGATAGAGAATTTAAAAGAACAAATGAAAGTATTCGATCCAACCATTTGTCTTGAAGAAGCAGTTGAACAAATGGAAAAGCAAGCAGACGGAACATTTAAGATCACCACAAACCTCGATACTCATTTCTCTAAATCAGTGATCATTACTGCTGGAAATGGAGCCTTTCAGCCTCGTAAACTAGAATTGGAAGATTCAACACAGTTCGAGGATAAGAATTTGCATTATTTCGTGAATGATATGAACCGATTTAAAGGAAGAAAAGTGGCGATTCTTGGCGGTGGGGATTCTGCTGTTGATTGGGCCCTTATGTTAGAGCCGATTGCTGAAAAGGTAACATTGATACACAGAAGAGATAAATTCCGTGCCCATGAGCATAGTGTAGAAAAATTAGTGAATTCCTCTGTTGAGGTCAAAACACCTTATATTCCCTCCGAATTGGTAGGGAAAGATCACATTACGCAAGTAGTTTTAGAACACACTAAGACTCAACAAAAAGAAGTGGTTGACGTAGATGATTTAATTATTAATTACGGCTTTGTATCTTCTCTTGGAGCGATTAAAGAATGGGGTCTAAACATCAATAAAAATGCAATTATCGTTAATTCCAAACAAGAAACAAATATTTCAGGCATTTACGCAGCCGGGGATATTTGTACGTATGATGGAAAGGTTAAATTAATTGCTTCCGGATTCGGTGAAGGTCCTACGGCAGTTAATAATGCCAAAGCCTATATTGATCCTTTGGCGAAAGTTCAGCCGCTGCATAGTACTTCATTATTTGGATGACCTCTTTCTAACAACAAGACTTTTCTGAAGACTAAAGTACATAGGCTGGGTCCCTGTGGTAAAAAGTGATGGATAGGGGGTCTCGGTTTTCCAGGTTTAAATCGAAAAAAAGTTAAGTTTGATATATTCGAGGCTTTACATGTTTTGTTACTTAACAAGGGAACAGGTTAATATGACTGTTATAATTAAAAGTCGAATTCCTCCACAGTTAGGAATTCGACTTTTTAGATTGGTTTAAGTATCGCCCCTATAGCGATTTTTCACAATATTAATGCGAGACGTGAAAATTTTTCGAAATCTGGTATCCTGTCTAAACTCATTCAAATGTCCCTTTTATCAACGGAATACCCTTGTCTACCATAACTTGTCCTTTTGCCATTACAGTGACAATTGTCATAGTTTCCTTTTGCAATAGCACAATATCTGCATCATTGCCGGTTTGGATCCTGCCCTTGGTTGATAGTTTCAGCACTTGTGCGGGATTCGTGGTGATGACCTTCAGTGCCGTTTCAAGTGGGATTCCTTCTTCTAAAACAGAATCACGCACTTCGTGATATAGCGAAGCTACTTTTCCTACTTGAAGGCCTGCATACTCCCCATGGTTGTTGAAAAACGGAAGACTTGCCTGACCGTCTGAAGAGAAGGTGATTTGTTCTACTGGAATCCCTTCTTCCAGCATTATGCGCAAGGCAATGCTGCACTTCACTTCGCCATCATCCAGAAACTGAGGAATGGTGCTTGTTGTAAAGTCTACGAACCCGCCCCGTTTTGCGTAATTGATTCCCGCCTTGAATAATTTTTCATTTCGGTTGATATGTGTCGGATGGAGCTGCCGAATCGGAATGTTGGTTTTATCAGCGATTGCATGTAACAACGAGAGCTCGCCATCACCGTCTCCTACATGAACTTCTAATATACCTGCTTTTCCTGACAGAATACCCCCGTTACGTGCGGCTGCGACGATTTTGGTCAATTCCTCAAAAGTGGGCTCTGATGATCTATGGTCGGAGATGGCAATTTCCCCGACACCGATGATTTTGTCAATGAAAATAAGGTCATCTTCAATTTTTCCTGTCAATGTTTTTACTGGCACTTGGTAGGAGCCTGTATGAATGAAACAGGAAATACCCTCTTCTTCAAGTGCCCGGGCCTTGGCAAGCAGGCTTTCCATTCTACGCGTAGTTCCGTCCGTACCAAGCAATCCGACAAGCGTTGTAATACCTGAAGTCGTAATGTCCGTAAGCATCAGCTCAGGGGTGCGGGTTTTAAATCCTCCCTCACCGCCTCCGCCAATAATATGAACATGTGAATCTATGAAACCTGGAACAACTAAAAGATTGGTCGCATCTATGATATGAATAGGAGCAAAGTTGTCAGGAATCTCGATTCTGTCATCTATGAATGCAATTTTTTCATCTGTAATCAAAATGTCTTTCCGTCCTAAGTAATTGGGTGAGTATATCTCGCCATTTTTAATTAAAGTAAGCAATGCGTTTTTCCTCCTGTAATGAATTCGTGATTTTTATCAAAATGGACCATATCCGATGAAGTGAGCCGTTATGACGGCTATTAATCCAATGAGATATTGAATAAGTACCAGCGGCAGAATCCACTTCGCCCATTTTGTCCAAGGTATGCCTGCAATTGCCAAGCCCGCCATTAAGGTGGTAGCGGTTGGGAAAATCATATTTCCGATTCCGTCCGCAAAAGAGAAAGTCAACACCGCAGTTTGGCGTGTAATATCCAATAAGTCTGCGAGCGGAATCATAATTGGCATGGTCAACATCGCATGACCGGTTCCGGATGCTAGAATAAAATGAATAAGAGTTTGGAAGCTGTACATGCCGGCAACACTTAAATAGGCCGGAATATGCTGGATAGCTTCAGATACTTGATGCAGCATAGGGTCGACGATATGCCCATCATTCAATACAACAAGAATGGCGCGTGATACGCCAATAATCAAAGCACCGCCTAGCAAGGCGGCAGATCCATTTGTAAAGGAGTTGACAATTTGATCCGCGGACAATTTACCGAATATTCCAATTACGATTGTCAAAACAATGAATAAGGCTGTAATTTCTGTAATGTACCATTGGAATTTGATGACACCAAATGCCAACACGATATAGTTAATTAAAAAAGAGATTAAGATGAATTTATGTCTTACAGTTAATTTCGCACTTGATTGGAGCAGTTTTTTTGCTTCTTCTTTTTTATATTTTCCGTAGATTCCTATAGAAGGATTTTTCTTGACCTTCATAGCGTAACGATAGATATAAAGAACGGAAACAAGGTAGACGATAATAAATAAAATAAGGCGCAACCCTATTCCTGAGAACATCGGCAATTCAGCAATTCCTTGTGCAAGTCCTACAGTGAAGGGATTCATGATGGCAGTCGTGAACCCTGACAATGCCCCTACAATGACGATGGCAGTACCTGTAATTGTATCGAATCCCAGGGCCAACGCCAGCGGAATGATAAGAGGAAGGTAAGCTAGTGTTTCTTCTGCCATTCCCATTAAGGAGCCGCCTATAGCAAAAAACAGCATCACGACAGGAATTAATAGCTTTTCACGTGTCGCCAACTTCCGAGCCATTGTGGCGATGAGCACATCAACCGTCCCTGTAGCTCTTAAAACACCGAAAAACCCTCCAATAATCAATAAGAAAAAGATAATATTGCCGGCTTCAACCATCCCTGTGTGAATAGCTTTTATCATATCGAACAATTCCACCGGTGCAGATTCTATCCATTTGAAAGAATTGGCGTCAACAGTTGTCCGTCCATCTGCTTCAATCCGTGTATATTCCCCGGCAGGCAAAATGTAAGTAAATAGAGTTGCTATTGCGAGAATGCAGAGCAGCAATACAAAAACATTGATTTTTCTCTCTTTTCCTCCCGCTGTTTCAAGCGAAACAGCCTTCTCTTCTACCTGGTTCATAAGTGTCTCTCCTTTGTATTTGAAATAAGTACATGGAACTAATACGCTAACAAAATTTTCCAGACTATCGACTATCATCTGTTTTTCTAGTATTCTGCTGTTTCCCTCCTTTTCAAATCCATGGGCACGTCAACTCAATCACGACAACTCAATATATAAGCAAATTCTGTGCCAATATGGGGTAATTGATTTTAATGAGAACTTATTGGGTGGATTGAAGTTAAAGGTCATTATTGGTTCTTTTTGGTGATATAATAAAACCAATTAAAGACAGGTAGGTGCTTTTATGTCAAAATCCTCACTTACACTTATAGCGGGAAGCTCAAAAACAAAGGAAGCCTTGCAGGAGCAACTGGAACAACTGCTTGGAGACTACGTTCATGTCAACAGCCATGCTACCGATGAGGGAATACCTCGTTCTTTGGGAGAGGGAATTATCTTGTATTCATCAGATGCAGCTTATGAAAAGAAAATGGGAATGGATGGCGTAAATGCCCAGAAAATAATTGTGGGAAAGAGAACTGTTAATCATGAATACATTGACAAACTATTAAGAATACCAGAGGGTTCGACAGTGCTTTTGGTGAATGATGATGACGATGCAACTATAAGCCTTATTGAATCCTTATATCAGCTTGGTGTCGATCATGTTCAATTTATCCCTTTCAGGAAGGGGATTTTATTTTATGATAATGTCCAAATAGCTGTATCGCCAGGAGAAACTCATCTGTGCCCCTCTTACATAAAAGAAGTAATCGATATAGGCGTGCGTCTTTTTGATATAACAACAATTCTGGAAGTTGTAGAATGCTGTGGTTTACATAAGGATATATCCTCTAAGATTTCTGAAAGGTATATTAGTAATATAATTGAATTACAACGTAAGCTGTTACATGCGGAGTGGGATGCCAAACAGATGAGTGATCATATCCAAAATGTGTTGTGTACTGTCGATGACGGAATATTGGTCGTTAACGAGGAAGGGCTGATAACGGTATTCAATGACCAGCTTGCGGCATTGTTCCAGGTTGATGCAAAAGATGTGGTTAATCAGTATCTAGAGCATGTAATGAATCGCCGTGATATTATCGATTTCATCATGGAAAGTAATGATGAAAGCAAGTTCTTCAACATATACGGTGTGGATGTCGTGATTTTCCGGTTGCAAATGATGAAAGAAAATACAATTGTCGCAACCTTCAAAAGTGTACATCAAGCCTTTGAAATAGAAAAGACTGCACAAAGAGAAATGCGCAATCAAGGATTTTATTCAAAATACTGCTTTGACGATATTATCGGCGAGAATGAAGTAATGAAAGAGCGTAAGCAGATTGCCAAGAAGCTTGCCTTGTCGGAGCATCCGATTTTGATTCAGGGAGAGACGGGTACAGGAAAAGAGCTGTTTGCTCATGCGATTCATGAGCATTCATTGCGAAAGAACGGGCCATTTCTAGCGGTTAACTGTAGTGCTTTAACAGAAACTTTACTTGAAAGTGAATTGTTCGGCTACGAAGAAGGGGCATTTACAGGAGCGCAAAGGGGAGGGAAGAAAGGACTGTTTGAAATGGCGGATAAAGGGACTATTTTTTTGGATGAAATTGGTGACATAAGTCTCACAGTTCAATCCCATCTGCTTCGAGTACTTCAGGAGGGGGAAATCCGCAGAATTGGCGGCAAGAGAATCATTCCCGTTAATGTCAGGGTGATTACCGCGACGAATAAAAATCTTTATGATAAAATGCGGGACGGTACATTCAGAACAGACTTGTTTTACCGGCTGAATGTGCTCAATCTTTACATACCGTCACTCAAAGAGAGAAGAGCGGATATTCCACTTTTGATAAAGCACCTCATCACAAAAAGCGGGAAGTGGGTAAAAGTAGAGGAAGACGTACTGGATTATTTCATGCAATATGAATGGCCCGGCAACATACGGGAACTTAAAAGTACAATCGATTACATGTTGACGGTTTGTGAGGGGAATGTCGTGACGAAAAGTGACCTTCCGTTCATGCACGGGAATAAGGAAGACAGTGTGAAGGCTGATTATCCCGTCTGTGAAAGTGTGTTGGAAAATCAGGAGCGCGCTTTCATCTTGGAAGTAATTAAGCAATACAACGATAAAGGAAAAGCGGCAAGCAGAGAACTGATTTCCAGTCAAAGTAAAGAATCGGACTTTGTCTTGTCCCCTCAGCAGATTCGTCGCCGTTTGGATATTTTAGAAATCGAAGGGTTTGTCGTCAAAGGCAGAGGAAGGGCCGGCACTAAGATTACCGCTGAAGGAATAGAGTATTTATATTTTCTTAGGTCAAAGCATGCTATGCATGGATATACTTAGTCACTACCAATAAGGGGAGTTTGCTAATTTAAGGTTTTCATAAGTTATATAAGGGGGAACGCCCCATCTCCAATAAGAAGTTTAAAAGGTGAAATGATCCTATATTAATAGCCCCGTTTCTCGGTGTCGTAAAAGAGAAATGGGGCTTTTTAACACCGATAATTATCATTCATTTTACTATAATTACCTCGCTTCACAGCAATTACCCAACCAAGAATCTTACATATTGTTAAAATCATCATCATTTTCTAACGTTTTCAAAATATGCTTAGTCAGAATGGAGGCATCCGTGTTTTTCCATACTGCCGATATCGAACTGGTTAATTTCGAGTTATCGATGTTCAAGGCTTTTACTTGGCTTTTTCCCAACAAACTCACCATATCTTCCGGCATGAGGGCTACGCCTAAGTTATTGGATATTAGATTGGCAATCGTCAGTAATTCAGAGCCTTTACATAATTCTTTAGGTGAAAATCCAGCAGTCAGACAAGCCTTTTCCAAAAGGAATTGAAGGGAGTGTGCTTGGACGGCATCATAATGGATAAAAGGTTCGTCTTTTGCTTCGTATAAATGAATAGTATCTTTTTGGGCTAGTGGATGATTAATGGAGACGACTAATTGTAAATGGAACCTCATGAATTCAATCATGCTTAATCCTTCATTGGCTATGATGTCACTGTGAATGGGCGTTCGGATGAAACCGATGTGATAATTTTGTTGGTTTAAGAGTTTTACCGCTCTTGAAGATGTTGTTTCATGCACGTAAAATTCTGTTTCCGGGTATTGCCCCACGATCTTTTTCAATAACTTCGGGATATATATACTAGCTGCAGAAGGGACGGTAGCAATCTTCAGTTTAGGCTTGGGGATGGCTTTATTTTCAACTATGTAATTCACTGTTTTCTCAATATCTTCGAAGGAAGGAGCTAGTTTTTTATAGATGTACTCACCTTCTTCCGTCAATGTAATTTTTCTTGTCGTTCGATTCAATAGTTTAAAGCCTAATTGTTTTTCGAGGGATAAAATCTGTTGGCTAAGTCCGGGCTGGGATATATGCAGGGTTTTGGAAGCCTCACTGAAACTAAGATGGTTAGAAACCTCTATGAAATAGCGGAGGGATAGGTAATTCAAACAATCACCTACTTCAATTGGATTTGAGTATACAAGGCTAAAGAAAGGGGGAAATTCCTAATATTCCCTCGCAAAAAAAGCTGGATATAAAATTAAAGGTTAGAAGATCATTTTATAATATAGACTTATAAGTTTATAACAATAATATATTTCTAAAATGGAAGAGTCAATATTATCCTTAAAGAAAGGAAGAATAGGTAATAAAAGGTAGAATATTACTATTGGATAGCGGATTTTCCTTGTTTTTAATAGGTGTTTATACATATTTGTGCTTGTTAATCTGATTTTTATAAAAAAATTCAAATCAATTACTAGTCCTTTTTGGTTATATGTCTGATTTTGTAAAAAAAGGGAAAGTGAGGCGGTCGGTAGAATAATAACACTATCATCTCTTGCGGATGAAGAAAACATATGAGGGGGGAATTTTATGAAAAGATTTCATAAGTGCTTTTTATTGGTTATGATTTTGACGGTCACCGGTATTATCACAGCTTGTAAAGACAGTAATGAAGGTGCTTCAGGCAGCGGTAACCAAAACTTGAGTCTGTTGACTGGTGGAACGGGTGGTACATACTATCCGCTTGGAGGACAAATTGGAAAAATCATTTCCGATAAAACAAAAGCGAACATAACACCTCAGACATCTGGCGCCTCCGCCGAAAATATGGAAACGTTAAGGGCTGGAGAGGCTGAAATCGCTTTTTCGCAAACGGATATCGCTGCATATGCACTTGAAGGAACAGAAATGTTCGACGGGAAACCCATTGACAATATTATGGCGATCAGCTCTTTATATCCTGAAACTGTTCAAATTGTAACGACTGCAAAAAGCGGAATCAAATCAATCGAGGATTTAAAAGGTAAAAAGGTATCAGTAGGCGCACCGGGTTCTGGTGCTTACATCAATGCCATGCAAATCCTGGAGATTCATGGGTTGTCTGAAAAGGATATAAAAGGGCAGAATCTATCTTTCGATGAGTCGGCGGAAGGAATCCAAGCAGGCAATATTGACGCTGCTTTCATCACGGCAGGCACGCCTACTGGTGCAGTTGAAGCGCTATCCGTCCAAAATGATATTTTGGTTCTGCCTATTGCAGATGACAAAATTCAAGCATTGGTTAAAAAGTACCCATACTATGCTGAAGATACAATTCCTAGTGGTACGTACAAAATCAAATCCGAGGTGAAAACAGTTGCTGTTAAAGCTATGTTAGTGGTCACTAAGGATCTTGATGAAGATTTAGTTTATGAAATGACTAAAGCTGTATATGAAAACACAGATCAAATCACACATGCAAAAGGCAAGTTCCTTACAGCAAAGACTGCACTTGAAGGATTAGGGGATATGGAAGTGCATCCTGGAGCAGCAAAATACTTTAAAGAAAAAGGTGTTTCCAAGTAATGCAATTGGGTCGGTAGCTCGCTTTATGTGGCCTATCGGCTTCATTTTTTTCTAAATGGGACACTGGTTGTGAAAGGGGTACCTATGATATTCAAGAAATTCATGGCTTTTGGTATACCTCTGCTCATCGCTTTTTTATTCTTCTTTCCTTATAAGCATGTAATAGCCTTTTCCTTCGAGGATCAAGGGGAATTAGTGGCATACTTTCCTTTGAAAAAAGAAAAAGAATTCAAGATTAAATATACACACTCCATCCACCTCACAGATGTTGTGGAATCATACCGGTTATCGGATAAGCAAATCGAACAAACCGAACTTGCCTATGATGATTTTGCGGTCGGTATGCCTTCCAATGCAGAGGGTAAGGAAGTGTTTGAAGTAAAAGACGATACCTACTTCATAAAAAATATGCAACGCACTTTCACCTATATAGATTTACGGGTAGGACAAGTTAAAGCCAATCATCGATTAATATATGATGAAAAAACATACACATTGGCAGACTTCATGAAACCAGGGACATGGGTCAGGATTTCATCGGAAAGGATTTCATTATGGGAACAGTTGAAGGGAGTGAAGATTAGTGGCTGATAATGAAAAAATCAAATATTTAACCGAAGCAGAGCAGCAGGAGTTATTGGAAAAATATGATCCAGAAGCCGGGACAAGGAAATTAACTGGTGTCTTGGGCCACATTGCGTTTTTTGGACTCCTGGCTTATTCGCTATTCCAATTATATACTGCCATATTTGGTGTTTTTACAGCACAAATCCAACGGACGATACATTTAGGGTTTGCACTCTCCTTAGTATTTTTACTATTTCCTGCAAACCGGAAGAAGGGTCAAAAAGGAAAGTTTCAAATTGCCTGGTACGATATCATATTAGCAATCCTTAGTATTGGGGTTGGTGCATATTGGCCCTTATTTTTCGAAGATATCGTCATGAATGTAGGGCGTTTAGGCGTATTGGATTTTGCTGTCGGTTTTATGGCCATTCTGCTGGTTTTGGAAGCAACCAGGCGTGCAGTTGGTCTTCCTATCATGGTCATTGCTATATTATTCATTTTCTATGGGATTTTTGGACAGTATATGCCAGGATTCCTTGCTCATCGCGGTTTGACTCTGGAGCGTCTGGTGCAAACGATGTTCTTCTCGACAGAGGGAATTTTAGGTACTCCGTTAGCGGTGTCATCGACATTCATCTTCCTATTTTTACTGTTTGGATCATTTCTGGTCCGAACAGGCGTCGGTCAATACTTTAATGATCTTTCTACCGCCATTGCCGGCAGAAGGATAGGGGGACCTGCAAAGGTTGCGATTTTTTCAAGTGCTCTTCAAGGAACGATTAGCGGGAGCTCTGTGGCTAATGTTGTCACATCAGGAGCATTTACGATACCGATGATGAAAAATCTTGGATATAAGAAGGAATTTGCTGGGGCAGTGGAGGCGGCTGCTTCAACAGGCGGGCAATTGATGCCTCCGGTAATGGGGGCAGCGGCATTCTTAATGGTTGAGTTCATTGGGAATGGAATTACGTATTGGGATATAGCAAAGGCGGCTGCGATTCCAGCTATCCTTTATTTTTCAGGAATTTGGATCATGACCCATTTTGAAGCGAAACGACTTGGGCTGCGAGGGTTAACTCAAGAAGAGATGCCAAGTAAAAAGGAAGTGTTCGGCAAGCTTTATTTACTAATACCGATTCTTGCCATTATCATTTTGCTCATGGCGAATATCACGGTTACACATGCAGCACTATATTCCATTGCCATCTCGGTTCTTGTAGGTTTCATTAACAAGGATGTCCGCATGAAATTCATCGATATCATTTATGCATTGGTGGATGGAGCCCGGACAGCACTTGCGGTTGCAGCGGCAACCGCAGCAGCGGGCATTATTGTCGGTATCGTCACGAAAACTGGTCTAGGACTTAAGCTGGCTAATGGCTTGATCGATTTATCTGGTGGATACTTGATCCCAACTCTGATGCTCACTATGGTAGCGGCACTTATATTAGGAATGGGTTCACCTACGACCGCCAATTATGTAATCACATCGACGATTGCAGCGCCTGCGATAATTTTGCTTGGTGTTCCCGATTTATCTGCACATTTATTCGTTTTCTATTTTGGCATTATAGCAGATATAACTCCTCCTGTTGCTTTAGCGGCATTTGCAGCGGCAGGGGTAGCGGGAGGCGAGCCGATAAAAACGGGGATTGAGTCATCGAAACTTGCCATCGCTGCATTCATCATTCCATATATTTTTGTTCTCTCCCCGCAAATGCTAATGATCGATACAACATGGATGGAGGTTGCGTGGGTCGTTCTAACAGCAATGTCCGGCATGATTGCAATTGGTGCGGGTGTCATAGGTTACTGGATGAGGGGGATGCGCTGGTTAGAAAGAGTCCTCGCCGTAATCGTAGGTTTACTATTAATCTATCCTGAAACGGTATCGGACATCATTGGGATATCCGCGTTTATCGTGTTACTGGCTTTACAATATATTTGGAAGAGTGACAATCACGATAGCTCCAAAATCATGGAAAATAACCAAAGCATTGAGAAAAATTGACCCTCCGAATATCGATCCGGAAGTAAAGGGTAGAGCTTAACCATTCGGGGGGGTGATTTTTTGAAGTGAAGCATCATTGAGAACGCAACGCCAAATGGGAATGTGCAGACTGCTTTTTATCGAGACAACCAGCATATTCCTACTAGAGAAATCTGCTCGTATATCCACTTGCCTTATGATAAAGCCCTAATTTGTTTTATTTTGAAAGGAGACTAATTCATGAAATTTTTAAAAAGTTTTATTTTAGTTACTTTCAGTTTCTTTTGTATGATCACACCAGCTTTTGCAAGTGTTCCTGGAGTGGATGGGTCAATGGGAAAGGGTTTTACAAATGGAATCGTATCAGTTTCTCATCCGTTAGCAGCTGAAGCGGGTATAGAGATACTAAAACAAGGCGGAAATGCAGTCGATGCAGCAGCTGCCATTCAATTATCATTAAATGTAGTTGAGCCAATGATGTCTGGAATCGGCGGCGGTGGTTTTATCATGATTTATAATAAAAATGAAAATAAAATAACGATGATCGAAAATCGCGAAATGGCACCTCAAAATGTTACGCCTGAACTTTTTTTAGATGAAAAGGGAAAACCTATTCCTTTTAGTAAGCGGCACACATCAGGGAAAGCGGTTGCAGTTCCTGGGACACTGATGGGGGTGGAGACTTCTCTTGAGAAATATGGAACATTGAAATTATCACAAGTCACTGGCCCGGCCATTAAACAGGCTGAAGAAGGGGTAAAAGTCAATTGGGCAACAGCACAGTATATCGATGAAAATGTAACAAAGCTTAAAAATAACCAAGCGGCTGCAAAAGTTTTTGTACCAGACGGAAAGCCGTTGGAAGAGGGAGACACCCTCGTTCAGCCAGATCTGGCAAAGACTCTTAAGTTAATAAAAAAACAAGGTTCTAACGTTTTTTATAAAGGTGAAATCGGGGAAGCACTTACCAAAGAAGTACAAAAGCGTGAAGGAACGATGACAACTGAGGATTTGGAAAACTATGAAGTGAAAGAGAGAGAGCCGATTAAATCAGAATATAGGGGATTTGAAGTGGTAGGGGCAGCTTCACCAAGCTCAGGCAGTTTGACTGTGCTACAAATCCTGGAGCTTATGGAAGGATACGATGTGCAAAAGATGGGGGCCAACTCACCTGAGTATCTTCATCATCTAACCGAAGCCATGCATCTTGCTTTTGCCGATCGCGCTGCCTATATGGCGGATGAAGATTTTTATGATGTACCAACAGAAGGACTATTAGATGAAGATTATATTAAAGAAAGAAGAAAACTCATCAATCCAAATAGATCAACAGCTGATGTCAAAGCAGGCGATCCATGGAAGTATGAGGGCAAAGAACCCACTGCAATGAAGATGGTAAAAGAAGAGAAAACCCCAATCGGACAAACGACTCACTTTTCTGTAATGGATAAGTGGGGAAATATGGTTGCTTATACGACTACAATCGAGCAAGTATTCGGATCTGGTATCATGGTACCAGATTATGGGTTCATGCTAAATAATGAAATGACGGATTTTGATGCCACACCGGGTGGAGTTAACCAGGTGGAACCAGGAAAAAGACCAAGAAGCAGTATGTCCCCGACCTTCGTATTAAAAGATGGAAATCCCTTCATGGCCATTGGTTCTCCAGGAGGAGCGACGATAATCGCATCGGTATCTGAAACGATCATGAACGTGCTTGATCATAAAATGCTCATTCAAGATGCCATATATGCGCCACGTATTTATTCTGCTGGATATCCGACAGTTAGGTGGGAACCGGGAATTGAACAAAATACAAGGCTGGAGTTAATGGCAAAAGGCCATGTTTATGAAGAAAAACCGCAACATATCGGAAATGTGCAAGCTGTTATTTATGATTATGAAAAGGGGAAAATGTATGGAGGAGCCGATAATACGAGAGAAGGAACTGTTCAAGGTGTGTATAATGTTTCCCATAAATCGAAAAAGCCAAAAGAAATAAAAGAAGAAAAAAAGGGACCGTTTACCTTAAAAGTGAATGGAGCCGTTTATCCTTATACAGCTGATCAAATGAAACTGATCGATGAGAAACCCTATATCCAATCAGATAAATTACTACTTGGTTTGGGTGTAATCCAAACAGGGGATTTAGAAACATTTAAACCAGATAAAAAATCGTATCTACCTGTGTTAGGAGTAGCGAAATCATTAGGGTATAAAACAAAATGGAACGAAAAAGACAAAGAGGCACTATTGGAAAATGATCCGGCGGATATAGAAGATCCGGACGAAGATGGCAGTGTCACGAATTGATTGCCTTTCTAAGTCTGCTCGGGAAATTGAATACTAAATGAACCTAAACTTGAAAACCCCAGATTTCTCTATGTAAAGAGAGGTCTGGGGTTGTTTTTTTAGTTATATGAAATAGTAGAGAGGTAGTCAGCCAGTTGAACGAAGGTTCCTGAAAAGCCTTCCTGAACCATTTCCTGCGACTCCTCTTAAGTTTTCATTTCCTCCTCGGTTGGTGATACAGGTGCCCCAATCATCGTAAGTGTTGTTTTGCTCGGTGAATGTAAAAGTGTTGAGAGTTTCCAATGGCCAGTTGTCGTTAAAAGGAGCACGTACGATGTTCCACATTTCATCAGAAAAGAAAGAGGTGTAAACGAGTTTATCTGGTGCATTTACTTCATGATAAACAAATTTGACCCACATTACATTACCATCAGGAGATGTCTGGCTCACCTTCCTGGCGAAGCTCAAACTTAGAAATATCAAAAGCCCATCCTTTTGGGCCCCACCAGTTCTGCAGATGTTCTAATTCGGTAAAAGCCTTAAATACAAGCCGCGAGGAGCATTGAAACTGCGGGTGATTTCGGTTTTTTGGAACATTTTATTCCTCCACTCCAATCATAATTTTTGTAGTTTCTTCAGATAAAGTTCCAAGCTGTCGAGTCTTTCTTCCCATATTTCACAATACTGTTCGAACCAAAACCAAATGTTTAATGCTAAAGGACTCTGGTTGGATGCCAATGGGTGCCGAATCTGAAGTCGTTCTGCATATTCTCCCGCGGTGAAAGGGCCGTTTCTAATGAGGTCATCACCCCCACTCGAAGAGTAATTAATAATGTAGTATTCATCTTTACCCCATGTTTTATTAGAATTATAGTCCTTTGGGTGAGATATAAACAAACAGGAATATTCCCGTCAAATAATATTGGAGAAAATATTTATCTCGGATTAACTTCATGTAGCAGGGGGAGGCAGTTTTCTTGTTTTGCTGTCCTACACGAGGCGGTACCAATAATATCCTTCCCCTAAAATGAAAAATGAGCGCTGATCCTTGTTCCGGATAGTGCCATATTGTGGAAATTATTATAAGTTTTGGTGATGAAATCACTTTCTATTTTTGGAAACCGTTTATCATGCTGTACGTCGAGAATATAACAATGCTATTTTTGTGCATAATGATACAGGTTTAAGTTTTTATTATAAAAAAGAATGATCAGAAGTTTTTATTTGAAAATAGAACTAATGTTCTTGTATGCTTGTAACGATGACAATCTTGGTACCGGTTATTATTAAGGAATCCAAACTTGATTCAAAGGAGAATGAAAATGATTAAACCATATTTAATGTTTAACAGAGAATGTGAAGAGGCTTTCAAACTGTATATTGAGGCATTTGGCGGGGAACTTATTGCTATGCAAAAATATAGTGAAATCCCATCAAGCCCAGACTTTCCTGTTGAAGAGAGTGATAAAGACCTTGTTCTTTACTCACAATTAAGATTAACAGAAGATGGAATTATAATGGGTTCTGATTCAAACCGTGAATTGAAGGATAGTGACAAAGTGGTTGTAAGTGTGGAGCTTAACTCGGAGGAACAAGCTAGAAAGGCATGGAACATATTAAAAGAAGAGGGTTCTATACATATGGATCTTCATGAAACATTCTTTGCGAAACTTCACGGTTCGTTGAAGGATAAATTTGGTGTTTCATGGATGTTTACTGTCAATTGAAACTATTCTTGAATCTAAATCCAGAAGACAGCCTTCTTTGTAAAGTCGTTTAAGTACAATTATTGGGAAGGTTAAAATTTTTAAAATCCTGATTAATACTCGGACGCTTTAATGGGGTAACCAAAAAAGCCCGATTTCTTATTAAGAAATCGGGCTTTTTACTATTGGGATTTCTGTAAGGTTGTAAATCCGTATTTCCCCGAACGCTGCAATAAATGATTGAATATCATTTATTGTGAGTGAGTTACCTTGTAAAATGGTGTTTTTCTGCCATTGCATTTACTTCAATTGTGGTCATGGAAATACATTGAAAACAATGAGAAACTGTGATAAATTTATATAGATACACTAATTTAATATTTTTTTATAGTTTATACCCTATTATAATTATACAACATAAATTCCTTCTCAGTCAATCCTTTTTTTTAAAAAGGATTGACTGAGAAGGAACATGGAACTTCAGTAGGAGCAAGAACGACTGGACAGCGTGAATGGTTGATCACATTAACAATTTTTGTCATATGATTGTCTTGGTACTGAGCGATAAATGGGAGGGAAAGAAATGAAACCATATGTACTGGAGTTTCGGGAGATCGATAAAACGAAACAAATGGTGGTCGGTGGCAAAGGGATGAATTTGGGCGAATGCTCGAGGATAGATGGAATTCTTGTACCAGAAGGATTTTGTGTTACCACTGAGGCATTTAAAAGAGTCATTGGGGAAAATGATGAGCTTCATCAATTACTCGATCAGCTTGCAGTACAAAAAGTGGACGAACGAAAAAGAATAAGTGAAATTAGCAGGAAGATTCGTGATCTGATTGAGGGAATCGAGATCGACAAGGGGATCGAAGAAGATATCGACCGATGTCTCTTAACTTTTGGCTTCGAGCATGCATATGCTGTTCGTTCTAGCGCTACAGCCGAAGATCTTCCATTTGCGTCCTTTGCAGGTCAACAGGATACCTATCTAAACATCAAAGGAAAAGATGCAATTTTACAACATATTAGTAAGTGCTGGGCTTCGCTATTTACTGATCGTGCTGTGATTTACCGAATGCAAAACGGATTTGACCATCGCAAGGTTTATCTGTCTGTTGTTATTCAAAGGATGATTTTTCCTCAAGCTTCCGGAATACTATTTACAGCTGATCCAGTTTCCTCAAACCGCAAGGTGCTTTCGATCGATGCTAGCTTTGGGCTGGGTGAGGCACTTGTCTCTGGCTTAGTGTCTGCGGACAATTATAAAGTGCAAGAAGGTAGGATTGTGGAGAAGAAGATTTCTGCCAAAAAGTTGGCTATATATGCACGAAAAGAAGGCGGAACGGTGGAAAAGGAAATTGAGCCGGGGCAGCAGGTTTTATCGACCCTGTCAGATGAGCAAGTGTTGGGGCTTGAAAGGATCGGCAGAAAGCTTGAAGCGCATTTTGGCTGTCCGCAAGATATCGAATGGTGTTTGGCTGATGATACATTTTATATTGTCCAGAGCCGTCCAATCACTACTTTATACCCCATCCCTGAAGCGAATGATCAAGAGAATCACGTTTATGTATCTGTCGGTCATCAGCAAATGATGACTGACGCCATGAAACCATTGGGATTATCTTTTTGGCTGTTAACGACTCCTGCACCCATGCGTATAGCTGGCGGAAGGTTGTTTGTTGATGTCACACATATGGTGGCTTCACCTGAAAGCAGAAAAATGTTAGTAGAGGCCATGGGACAACACGACCCGCTCATGAAAGACGCACTCATTAACATAATAGAGCGAGGGGATTTCATAAAATCTGTACCAAATGATAAGCAAGAACAGAGTTCCGGTAAAAGCAATAAAAGTGTGCCGTCTGCGGATTCTAGGGCACAAATTGAAAACGACCCGACAATCGTTTCTGATTTGATTAAACGTAGTCAAACATCGATAGAAGAATTAAAACAAAACATCCAAACGAAATCAGGTTCGGAGTTATTTGATTTCATTCTGGAAGATATCCAGATATTAAAGAAGATTTTATTTGACCCACAAAGTTCAGCTGTGTTTATGGCTGCTATAGATGCATCATCATGGATCAATGAAAAAATGAATAAGTGGTTAGGTGAAAAAAACGCAGCCGACACGCTTTCTCAATCTGTACCAAACAATATAACTTCAGAAATGGGTCTGGCCCTAATGGATGTCGCAGATGTGATACGTCCTTATCCAAAAGTAATTGATTATTTACAACAAGTAAAAGATGATAATTTTATGGATGAACTGGTTAAGTTTGATGGTGGTCAGGAAACTCAGGATGCTATCTATGATTATTTCGGCAAATACGGAATGCGATGTGCTGGAGAAATCGATATTACTAAAACCCGTTGGAGCGAAAAACCAACTACACTTGTCCCCGTGATTCTTAGTAATATCAAAAACTTTGAGCCTAATGCTAGCAATCTGAAATTTGAGCAAGGGCGACAGGAAGCTTTGAAAAAAGAACTAGAGATATTAGATCGATTGAAGCAATTACCGGATGGTGAACAAAAAGCCAAAGAAACAAAACGAATGATCAGTCTAATCCGGAATTTCATCGGTTATCGGGAATATCCAAAATACGGCATGGTTAACCGCTACTTCGTTTATAAGCAGGCTTTACTCAAGGAAGCCGAACAACTCGTACAAGCCAAAGTTATTCATGAAAAAGATGATATATATTATCTCACTTTTGAAGAACTTCATGAAGTCGTACGCACAAATAAACTAGATTACCAGATGATCAGCAAACGAAAAGACGAGTACAGATTATATGAAAAACTTACTCCACCACGTGTTATCACGTCTGATGGTGAAATCATTGTAGGGGAGTATAAACGAGACAATCTCATGGCCGAAGCTATTGTAGGTCTATCGGTTTCTTCCGGAATTATAGAGGGCAGAGCACGCGTTATCCTAAACATGGAAGATGCAGATCTAGAAGATGGAGATATACTGGTTACAACCTTTACCGATCCTAGCTGGACACCATTATTTGTATCCATAAAAGGACTCGTCACCGAAGTTGGCGGGCTGATGACCCATGGAGCAGTCATCGCACGTGAATATGGCTTACCTGCCGTTGTCGGTGTGGTAAATGCCACCAAGCTGATAAAAGATGGGCAACGTATTCGAGTAAATGGAACAGAAGGTTATATAGAAATACTATAATTCATTACATTTCTATCATAAAGAAGAACATTCGAATTAGGAGAATCATTGAAATCATGATGCTTTGCGGTTTTTGGCAAAGCCCCCTGTCACTAGGTCATATAAGGGGGCAGTAACTGAAAATTGATACTAAATTTTAGTAAGATCAACTTGAGGTCGGGCCTTCTGTTAAAGGTCGCTTTTATATGATGCCAAAGCCTAATTTCTCGCTTACAACATCAAGAAATTGGGCTTTTTGTGGATTTTATTTATAGGCAAAATCGATACTCCCTTGCTAAATCTACTGGCTTGAGCAGCAATGTCAAACGGATACGAGGAAGATATTCTCCAACAGATATATCTGTCAATATCATAAATGTACGCTGAAAGCGGCTATACCTTCTATAGAAATATTAAATTTTTGTATTGGTAATTATACATTATCTCCATTATAATTTTTAAGAAAGATATTTCAGAATTTTTAAAATAAAGGAGAAATTATGTATACTCACCCGACTTTAAAATATTGGAATGGAAGAATTGATTCCCAAACTGACCTAGACAGCTTCAGATACCACCAAAGAGTGCGCTTGGCACCAATTTCGGAATTAGCCACCTCTTCCAATGCATCACGAACTTTTGGACTCATTGGTTTTAAATGTGATGAAGGAGTCAAAAGGAATAAAGGCAGGGTTGGTGCTGCCGAGGGTCCTGATTATATTAGGCAGTCGTTGGCAAAATTACCCTGTCATTTACCTTCCCAAACCGAGCTGGTGGATGCTGGCGATGTAATATGTGAAAGTACAGATATGGAAGCCGCCCAATCTCAACTGGGATCAGCTGTTGCTCGGATTTTGGAGAGTAAAGCGATTCCTATCATACTTGGGGGAGGTCACGAAACCCTGTATGGCCATTATCTTGGGATTAGGAAATCCATTGGACCAAAAGCTAGACTAGGGATTATTAATATTGACGCTCACTTTGATATGAGACCTTATGAAAATGAAACTTCATCTGGCACGATGTTTAAGCAGATTTTGGACGAAGATCAAAGTTGTGGCTATTTATGTGTCGGAATTCAGAAGCAGGGGAATACGAAGGCACTATTTGAAACTGCAGAGAGGAGTAATGTCGACTACATATTGGAAGAAGATTTGTCATTATACGAAATGGATGAAACGAAGCGGAGGATAAATGAATTCGCTAAGGAAAATGACTATATCATGCTTACATTATGTACGGATGTTATTGATTCAGCCTACGCACCTGGGGTAAGTGCACCATCGCCGTTTGGACTGGATCCGAAATTGGTCCGAGCCATTATTAGGCATATCGTATCGAATGAAAAGATCCTCTCATTTGATATCTCTGAAGTGAACCCTTCATTGGACGAAAATAATAAGACCGTTACACTGGCAGGGCATTTAATAAATGAGGTTTTGCTGCATTTTAAATAATGGACATGGGATGGCGGCAACTCCAATTCGGTCTTACTAGAAAGAGCGTTTCTTTTCGTATCGACTGTTGGGGCTTTCCTTAATGTTATCTTCAGTATTGAAGCGAAAAACCTTTAAAGCGCCCAGACTGTCCATGAATCATTCATGGACAGTTTTTTGCGCCTCCTTCACAAGGATTCATGGTCCCAGGCATTGCTTCGTTCGACTAACCATTTAAAGTATAAAGGCATGTAGATTTTCCATGACTCTGCTAAGTTCAATACTGATACTTGTGGGTTTTTGGTTTATAATAACAACCATCTAGCCTTTTGAGGAGGGATTCCATGAATGAATATAAAGTAACGGTTAGGAATGGCAGTACCTTAATTTTGTCGGAAATCATTAAAGCTGAAGATGAAAGAGAAGTCCTTGGCACTCTTTTGATTTCCAGCGAATTATTTAATCAACCATTTACTGATATCAGGATTTTAGAACGCTGATTTGTGACTGCCCGTTCCATTTGATACACTGTAATAAATCTTAATACGGTGGCGATATTATGTGTGGACGTTTCACTCTTTTCACTGACATAGAAGAAATAAAAGAACGGTTTGATATTCAAGGGTCATTTGATGAGGAATACCAATTCAGCTACAATATTGCTCCCTCCCAATCCGTGCTCTCCGTCATTAATGACGGGGTAAGGAATCGGCTTGGATATCTTCGGTGGGGACTCATTCCTTTCTGGGCAAAAGACGAAAAAGCGGGCTACAAAATGATCAATGCCAGAGCGGAAACCATTGCTGAGAAAGCAAGCTTCAGGAATGCGTATAAGAAGAAGAGATGCTTGATAATCGCTGACTCTTTTTATGAATGGAAGAAGACACCAGAAAGAAAAATACCGATGCGAATAAAACTGAAGAATCATGCTCCATTTGGAATGGCCGGTCTCTGGGAATCCTGGAAATCTCCTGAAGGCATCAGCATCTATTCGTGCTCCGTTATAACAACTGTGCCAAATGAGCTAATGACCAGCATTCATGACCGCATGCCTGTCATCCTAAAACCAGAAGATGAAAAAGATTGGTTGAATCCTTCCATTAATGATCCTGCATATCTGCAACGGTATTTAAAGTCATTCGATTCGGAACAGATGGAAGCATTTGAAGTATCGACTGATGTAAACTCGACTAAAAATAATACACCTAACCTAATCCAACAAATTTGCTGAGAGTTCATTAGATTTCTCAGAATGTAGACAACTCGGTGGAAATCGAGTTTGTCTGCATTTTTTTATGGTTTATACAATTTGACGTTGCCTCCAGGACTCGCTTTTCCCGCAGAAATCTCGCACCCCCGCTCCAATCAACTTAGATCTCTTTATAAACAGTAAGGAGTACATGTGAAACACTTTAAAAATTACCCCTTGCGAAAATAGGCGAAATGCTGTACTGTTATATTTGCTTTTCAAAACGACTTTCGATGTCACGAACTCAGGCAAGTTCCAGCGTGGTACTTTTCTGGCAGGCATCGTAATTTTTGATAAATTATATAATGTAATCTTCTTATCAAGAGAGACGGAGGGACTGGCCCGAAGATGTCTCGGCAGCGGACTTAAATGGAGTGCTGTGCCAAATCCAGCAGGCTGATTTTCGCCTGAAAGATAAGGAGGGTGTTTTTTATAAATTAAAAGACCTCTTCTTGTTGTTAAATAGAAGGGGTCTTTTTTATGCCAGTTTTTTGCTACAGCTCCATGACTGGATAATCAGGTAGGTTCAAATTGGAGTTATTTGCGAAAACTGTTAATAGAATAAGAGCTGTGACACATGTCGCGGGAAAAATAAAAAGAGGTGTACATCATGAGTGCAAACAATAAAGGGAATCCATGGGCATTGATCCCATTTGTCGTATTTTTAATTTTATTTATTGGGTCCGGAATCATCACTAAAGATTTTTATTCATTTCCGGTGATTGTAGCGATATCCATTGCATCGGCAGCTGCATTGGCGATGAATCGGAAAGAGACATTCAATGAAAAGGTTGATATCTTCTGTAAAGGTGCCGGTGACGCCAATATTATGTTAATGGTAATCATTTTCCTTTTAGCCGGAGCTTTTTCCGAAGTTGCCAATGGTATGGGGGCAGTTGAATCAACAGTGAATCTTGCCTTAGCTGTTTTTCCCCAAAATCTATTAATGGTAGGAATTTTCATCATCGCTTGTTTTATTTCACTATCCATGGGGACAAGCATGGGAACGATTGTTGCCCTGGCACCTATTGGGGTTGGAATTAGTGAGCAAACAGATATTTCGCTTGCCCTTTCAATGGCGGCCGTTATTGGTGGTGCGATGTTTGGGGATAATCTTTCATTCATTTCAGATACGACAATCGCTGCAGTCCGAACTCAGGGAACGAAAATGAAGGATAAGTTTAAAGTGAATTTTTTCATCGTTTTACCTGCAGCCATCATCACATGTGCCATCCTAGGAATTTTAACGATGGGTGAACAAGCTGACATTTCCCAACAGTCTTATGATTGGGTGAAGATTCTTCCTTATCTTTGCGTATTGGTCACTGCATTGGCAGGAGTCAATGTGTTCTTGGTCCTTTCGATCGGAATCGTATTTGCCGGAATTATCGGGTTGGCGGATGGAAGTTATCAACCGTTGGGTGTCATCCAAAAAGTTGGAGAAGGAATGGCTGGAATGTATGAAATTTCCTTCCTTGCCATTTTAATTGCAGGTATGGTAGCTGTAATCAAACATAATGGCGGTATCGATTTTCTACTCCACCTTGTGACGCGAAATAGCAAATCGAAAAAAGGGGCGGAATTCAGCATTGCGGGGCTTGTTGGTTTGACGAACCTTTCAACGGCAAATAACACGATTTCGATTATCATTGCCGGGCCACTTGCCAAAAATATTGCTGAAAAATATGGAATTGATCCGCGGAAATCGGCGAGCGTCCTTGACATTTTTGCATGTTGTATCCAAGGGTTGATCCCATATGGAGCACAACTGCTTGTTGCAGCAGGGGTAGCAAAAATTTCTCCGTTAAGCATCTTGCCGTATTCATATTACCCAATCCTGATTGGACTTTGTGGCATCATTGCAATCCTGATTGGTTTTCCACGGTTTCAGCCGGGAAATAATGGATCGAAGAACTAAAAGTTAAAACAAAGTTGATTGAAGCGGGTGTGCGAGACTCCTGCGGGAAAAGCGAGTCCAGGGGAGACCCCGAAGGCGCAAAGGCGCCGAGGAGGCTCCTGGACCGCCCGCGGAAAGCGAGTGCCTGGAGGGGAAATCAACGTTTAAATTGAACAAACCCCTAAAATTTCATTGAGTTTGTCTACAGTCTGAACACCCTGAATCATTGGATGCAGGGTGTTTTCTGTATGGTAAATACATAAACTTAATAAAGTTTTCTCGCACTTATATAGTATCAATCATTTTTCAATTTTTCTGCTTAATTCCGGTCCAAATTAATGATGGTTGTGTGTGCGACACCTGTCATGAATAGAGGACAACACCAACTAAACCGGAAAGAATAATTACATAGGCTGGATGCCAGCGTAATTTCATTAGGGCAAATAACGATAAACCAAAAACGAGTAATAAGCTTATCGTATGCCATGAAAAGTTCACGGCTATCATATGATTGGAAAGTGCTAAACTGATCGCTGCAAAGATGATCAAACTAGTGACAATCGGTCTTAATCCATAAAACATGGATTGAACAACTGGATAATGATTCAATTTGCTGAAAAATGTAGCTATAACGGTTACGAATATAATGGCAGGAAGCAAGATACCTAGAGCAGATGATATGGCTCCTGCTAACCCAGCAGTCGAATAGCCAACGAGAATGGCACTATTGGCGGTGACAGGTCCTGGGGACATTCCGGAAATGGCGATTATATCGGTGAATTCCTGCGTTGTCATCCATCCATGCTGTGAGACTTCCGATTCTATTACGGGAATCATGGCGTATCCGCCTCCGAAAGATACAAAGCCGATAATAAAGAAGGTGCTAAACAACTCCCACAATACCATCATTCCATCACATGCTTTCTTGAAAATTAGTTAAACCTTTTTTGATTTACCTATATGCCAGCACCCATGAAAGGTTCGAAATCATTTTCTTCTATTTTCCTATCTTTTTTGTCCATCTTGACATCGTAACCTAATTTTCTCTTAATGGAGATGGTCACAATACCCGCTAGAGCTCCTGCTAATATAACCATCACAGGGTGAAGAAAGAAGAGGACGGGAATTCCTGCTATTAAAATACAGAAAGTTGATTTGTCTACAACTGCCGTTTTTCCTATCTTGATAGCCGCATAGGCGATGATGGCTACTATGGAAACTCTGATAGATATGAATGCAGATTCTACCTTCGGATTATCCTGAATGAAAAAATACACAATGCCCAGGAGCAGAACAATTAAAAAGGTAGGTAATGAAACACCGATCATGGCTGCCATTGCCCCCTTCATTCCGGCAATTCGATGGCCGATAAAGGTGGCGGAGTTAATGGCGACAGCTCCCGGTACGGACTGAGATAAAGCAAAAACATCCGTAACTTCTTCGCTTTTCATCCATTTTCTCTTTTCGACCACTTCATTTTCGATTAAAGGGATCATCGCAAACCCGCCTCCGAATGTGACAGGTGCTATTTTAAAAAAGGTCCAAAATAATTGGAATAGAGTTTTCCATTGTCCTTTCATTGACATCAGTCACTTCCTTTGCATGCTTTGTTTAATTCTTATCATTAACATATCAAAGAAAAAGGGCTGGGTAAATTGCAACAAAATCATCGGGTATAACAAAACGTTATACCCAGAAGATTCATCCGTTTTATAAAGAATGCCGCCAATAATTGAATAGCCTTAGAATGTATCTCACTATTTTCATTTCACCATTTACCTAATGATGCTATCATTTTAATAAACTATCTAAAAACATGGAGGTCGTTTTCTTGAAATTGGAAAATCTGAAAATGTTTTGTTTAGTGGTGGATGAAGGAAGTATAAGCCAGGCAGCAAGGTTAAGTTTCCTATCTCAGCCCGCTGTAACACGGCAGATCCATCAACTGGAAAATTATTATAACACTTTGTTATTCGACCGTGAGGAAGGAAGGCTGAGAGTTACAGAAGCAGGAAAGCTGTTATACCCTTTTGCAAAAGCCATAGTAAATGACTTCAACCATTCAAAAGAAGTGATTCAGCAATCGACGGGGAAGTACAATGCAAATCTCATAGTAGGGGCTTCCTTGACTATCGGCGAGTATTTGTTGCCTAGCTTGCTTGGGAGATTCAAAAAACAACAGCCAGAAATAAAAGTGACATTGACGATAAAAAATACACCCCGGGTTCTGGAGGATCTTTCAAACGATGTCATTGATTTGGCCTTGGTGGAAGGACTTGTGGAAAACACCGATTTTATTGTAGACAAGTTCGCCGAGGACGAATTGATATTGGTATGTCCATCAGACCACCCATGGAAAGACAGAAAAGAAATTCAGCTAGAGGAATTGGGAAATGAAAGGATGATTTGGCGTGAATCCATTTCCGGAACACGGCTTATCGTAGAAAATATGCTAAGGGAGCATGGGGTTTTAGAAAAAATTGAAAGCTACATGGAGATTGGCAGTACACAAGCGATAAAAAGTGCGGTTGAAGCTGGACTTGGAATCAGCATTTTGCCAAGGTTGACAGTGGCCAGGGAATTGGAGCAAGGCTTTTTGCGGGAAGTGGATATATACAGAATAAATATGGCAAGAAATTTATGGCTAGTCAGGAAAAACAAGCGTTTTAATAAAATAGGGGTGTCTAAATTTGTTGATTTCCTTCAATAAGGATGGGACTAAAAGCTCTTCTCTATCGGGAGGGGCATGTTGTATTTGGTTTTTCAGCCTTCGGTTAGACAAACAAAGGGATTAATGGGCATAATAAAAGATATAATGATGGTTCGGAGATGATATAGCGTGGAGTTAAAGGAAATAAAGAAGCTCGCCGAAGCATTAAATGAAAGCGATAAACAGCAACTTGTATAATTCTTGCAGTCTCGAACGAAACCGATGTCGGCTCCTATTCGTGCAATTTATGAAATCCAGGTACAAAAGCATAAAGCTAGTCTTGTCTGCCCACATTGCGACAGCCATTTTGTTGTGCGATTTGGTAAATACGTTATCAAAACACGTGCTGGAGAGGTGGAACAGCAGCGTTACCGCTGTAAAGCCTGCCATCAAACCTTCAACGACCTCACAAACACGCCTCTTCAACGCACCAGAAGAACGTTGTAAATTTAACATTTTAAAGTAAGAGCATTTCTTTGTAATGAGAAGTGCTTTTTATTTTTGTCAAAATTAAAAAGATATTTCAATAACAATAACAATAATAATATAAATAAAAACAATATAAATTTACTGTTATACGATAAATTATATGCTAAAATCAAGTTGTCATTAAATAAGTGAGGTGTTTTAAATGAATGTTAAACGAGGTTCAACCACTTTCTTAAAGGTAATTATTTTTCTGGCTGGAATTGCAGTGCTTGCTTTGTGTATCTGGTTGCCTGAGATAGCCGTTAGAGATGCAAGGGTACATCCAGATACGGCTTACTTCCTAATCCCCTTTTTAGTATGTGCATACGGATTCTGTATTGCGTTTTCTGTTGCATTGTATCAAGCATATAAACTATTAACCTACATCGAAAAGAACAATGCTTTCTCTGAATTATCCCTTAAATCTTTGAAGATTATAAAGAAATGTGCTTTTACAGTCATTTTCCTCATTTTGTTAGGAATAGTAAGCTTAAGGGTGCTTGCTAAAGTTACAGGTAGTGATGATGCAGCGGGTCCTACATCATTATGTCTAATGGGTATTTTAGCAACAAGTATCATCGCTGCCATTGTGGACGCACTTCAAAAGCCATTAAAAAATGCCCCAGATATAATGTCAAAAAAATGAATGATTAACGGATATGTAAGACTTTGGATTGTCAGCCAGGTGATTTTTGGAGTACGGGGACGATAGCTCAATGAACCGCCTTTTCACCAAGGCGGTTTTCTTATGGTCAAATATCAACATTAGAATTTAACATGGCCTTTATATAATTAAAATTGAAGTTACCATTAAAAATAGGAAATATACTTAAAGTCAAATTAATTATAAAATAAATTCATATTATTCTAAAAGTTTCTAAAAAATGAGAAAGTTTACTGCTGCAAAATTCGGAATAGATACAAGATATCTACTTAGAAAGGGGTATGAAATGTCCAAAATATCTTTTATAAAAGGAATTGTAACCGTTCCCATTGTTTTTGTTTTACTGGCAGGGTCTTCTGTTACAAATGCTGCTTCAGATAAGCCAATGCCGGCAACAGATGCAACAATCTCAGCAAATAAGGCTTTTTATGAACAGTTGAATTTTACAGACAAGGAAGATTTCAAGAATGCACATAAAGGATTCATTGCGCCTTTGAATATGAATCCCATTAAAAATCCAAAAGGTGACGTGGTATGGGATAGTAATCAATATTCATTCATCAAAGAAGATCAGCCGGCAAGCTTTACTGTAAACCCAAGCTTGTGGAGACAGGCTCAGTTACAAAATATAACAGGCTTATTTAAAGTAGTGGATGGCGTTTATCAAGTTCGGGGTCAGGATTTATCAGTGCTTACCATTGTGGAAGGAAAAACAGGATTAATAGTTTTGGATACACTTTCTACTATTGAAACAGCCAAAGCAGCCATGGAGCTTTATTTTGAACATCGGCCCAAATACCCAGTAAGTGCAATTGTTATTAGTCACAGTCATGCGGATCATTTTGGTGGTATAAAAGGCATTGCTCAATATGCTGAAAATCCAGCTAAAGTGCCGATTATTGTCCCGGCAGGTTTTAACGAAGAAGCGCTAAATGAAAACATTCTTTTAGGCAATATAATGTCTCGCCGTGCAGGTTATATGTTTGGAAATCTCTTACCCGCAAATGAAAGGGGATTTGTTACTTCTGGTATTGGCCCTGGATTAAGTAACGGAACTTTTAGCTATTTACCTCCAACAATGGAAGTGAAGGATGATATTCAAACGGTGGAAATAGACGGAATAACATTTGAATTTTTATTGACGCCGGATTCGGAAGCTCCATCTGAAATGCATTATTATATCAATGATTACAAAACTTTAGTGGTAGCGGAAAACACCGGACACACGTTACACAATATTTATACATTAAGGGGAGCTAAAACCAGAGATACTTTAAAATGGGTGAAAGCACTTGATGAAACAGTTGATCTGTTTGGAAACGAGGATATAGATGCTATGGTTACGGCCCATACATGGCCTATATGGGGAAGGGACAATGTTTTGGAGCAGTTGGAGAGTCAGCGTGATTTGTACAAATATATTCATGACCAAACCATACGATTAGCTAATTTAGGTCTCACACCCGACGAAATCGCGGAAAAGTTAAAGCTTCCTGAAAAGTTGGATAAAGTCTGGGCCAATCGGGGGTATTACGGAACATTGAAACATAACGTAAAGGCGGTGTACAACTTTTATTTAGGATATTTCAACGGTAATCCATCCGACTTGGATCCATTGCCACAAGAGGAATCGGGAGCTAAATATGTACAATATATGGGTGGAGAAAAGAAGGTCATTAAACAGGCAAAACTTGATTATAAAAAAGGGGAATATCGCTGGGTCGCTCAAGTCTTAAAGCATGTAGTCATGGCTAACCCCAAAAATACAGAAGTAAAAAATTTACTGGCTAAAGCTTATGAGCAATTAGGATACACAGCAGAATCTTCTGTGTGGCGTAATTTCTATCTTACCGGCGCAGATGAGTTAAGGAACGGCGTGGCGGACTCGAAGGGAAGTGGCGGAATGATGAATCTCGATACGCTGCTCAATATGCCAATGGATGATTTCCTGAAATTCTTGTCCATTAAATTAAACGGGATAAAAGCGGAAAATAAAAATATGACATTCAATTTGACATTTACAGATTCGAAAACCAATTACACCATCGATCTGAATAATTCTGTATTGAACTTCAAAAAAGGGAAAATGGCGTCCAACCCTGATGCAGCATTAATATTAGATAGAATAACCTTCTATCAGATTGCTCTGGGACGTGAAGATTTATCCAAAATGGAAGCAGCCGGTAAAGTTGCGATTTCCGGTGATAAAAAACAGTTTGAAGATTTCCTGACTTTGCTGGATCAATTCCAACCAAAGGTTAATATCGTAACTCCGTGATAATCAACCACTTCATATTCTGAAACCAGGATGAATCGGTTACCCACGAGTCTACTTAGCAGTCTCGTGGGTTTGAATGTATTAATTATTCCTGTAGGCATCCTGTTTCGTTTTTATTTTTTTATAAAACGCTCCTAATAGTTACAGAACAAAAGTCATAACCGTAAAAAGAAAATTTCAAGTTTTGTAATATGAAAGGAATTGTAAGCGCTTCCTATGTGACTGAGGTTTTGTGAAAATATGAAAAAATGGAGTGATGGGAAATGCAGTTATATGCAAGTAATAAACGAAAAATAATGATTAGCGGCCTTTTATTTGTTGGAATGATTTTAAGTTTTTTTGATCGCGTTGCCATAAATGTCGGGATTATTCCTATTGCAGAAGAGTTTCATCTCACTACGTCCCAGACAGGTATTTTAATTAGTATATTTTTTGTTAGCTACTCACTCATGCAACCGCTTGGTGGATGGATGACCGATAAGTATGGCGCCAGGGTCATGGTTACTGTTTCTTTGTTTAGTTGGTCCTTGTTCACTGTAATGACTGGGTTTGCTTGGTCATTTATGTCTTTATTATTCATCCGTTTTCTGTTCGGGTTAGGTGAAGGGCCTTTCTATCCTGCCAGTATGTCCACTATAAGAGATAACTTCCCGGAAGAAGAACGGGGCCGGGCAAATTCGTTTTTCCTGTCTGCCCAAAATATTGGCGGGATATTAGGTACTGCACTTGCTGCTTCAATGGTGGTGGCATTCGGTTGGCGGGGCATGTTTACCATTGCCGGAATTCTAGGGATATTGGCTTCTTTCGGAATTTGGTTCATTCTCAAGCCTCAAGGAAATCAAGAGGTTAAAAAAGACAAACCGAAACAAAAAAAGGTTGCTCTGAAACTGTTATTTAAAATCGAAAATATTTGGAAACTCATAACATTCAAGTTTATATCAAATATTATCAACTATGGTTTGATCACTTGGATGCCTATATATTTGGTTAAAGAAAAAGGAGTGGATTTAATAGCCGCCGGAGGTTTATTGGCAATCCCTTATATTTTTGGTTTCTTGATGTTTAATGTAAGCGGGTGGCTTCTGGATAAACATATGGCTAACCGGGAGAAGTATCTTGCCGCTGCAGGCGCTTTATTATCGGCAATTTTTCTCTTTTTAATGTCTAACGCCACGTCTATAGGACTTATCATCACGTATCTCACCCTCAACTCCGTAGCACTGTCTTTCTTTGGAACCGTTCTATATACGATCATCATAAAATACTCACCAAAGGAACTAACGGGCTCTGCCTCCGGACTCGTAACTTTCGCCGGTCAAATTGCAGGTGCGGTTTCTCCTTTAGCCCTCGGTTTGATTATCAGTCTGTTTAATGACTCCTATAATGCCGCTTTCCTGTTTTTGGTGATAATAGCGTTATTGGGAACGATTGTTGCCGTATCTATTAAAAATAATCAGGCACAACCCGCTAAAGAATACGAAAAAACATCTACCATTGTTTAAAACTGGATTCTGCTTTTGAGAATACAGCTTGAGGTGTTCTGATTCCACTTCTCTAAAATTGAAAGGGCTTTCTGTTCGAGGTATGATAGTAGTAATAGGCTAGAAGGAGAATAAACCATGAATATTGAACAATTGGAATATATCATTAAGGTAGCCGAGGTTCACTCGATTTCCACGGCATCAGAAAGCCTCCATATCTCTCAATCTGGAATCAGTATGGCCATTACGAGTTTGGAGAAGGAATTAGGTATAAAAATCTTCAAGCGGTCAAGGTTAGGAACCATACCTACAGAAGACGGAAAGGAAATCATCCAGAAAGCTCTTGAAGTATTAAGCAAATTGGAAGAAATAAGAGACAGTGCCCAAATACATTCAGATACGATGGAAAAAGAGTTGCGCCTTTCATCAACACAAGGTTTATTTCTAACGGTTTTGCCTAAATCCTTGGCCTTATTTAAGAAGAAGTATCCCGAGGTGAAAATTGTCATTGAAGAAAAAGGGGGACAAGAGATAACCGAAGAAGTACGGAATGGTAAGATAGACATCGGGCTATTGAATATCCCAAAGGTTAAACCAAAAGAAATTGAGTTGGAATTCCAACCTTTGATGGAAGCAAAAGTGATTGTGATGGTCAGTAAGAACTCCCCTTTAGTGAACCGTAAAAGCATAACCCCACAAGAGCTGATGGACCAAAATTTGGTCATTTACAATGGACCAAGAATGAAGTCGTTCATTAAAGGTTTTTTTGATCATTACGGTGAGATGAATATTTTGTTTTTCACAAATAATACAGAGATCATCAAAAAAACCGTCGCTGAGGGATTAGCGATTGCCTTTTCTTATGATATTGGAGTTAACAGCGACCCCTATTTCCTAAGCGGGGAACTTGTGGCCATTCCTTTGGTGGAGCTGGAAAATAATACAATGGAATTCGGTTACGTTCGCTCTAAGAAGCAGTATTTTTCAAAAGCTGCCAGGGAGTTTATTAAATGTCTCGAATTTTACACCACTCTTAAATATTAGTTTCCTATGATGATAGGGAACTAATATTTTTTTATTTACATCAATTTTTTTTATATTTACATCATATATCCTTATTTTACTTAAATATTATTTACATTTAAAATTAATTTTATAACATTTTAAATATTTAAAAAGTAAGACGAAAATAAAAAGCGAAAGGGGAAACTTATGGTTACGACCCAGGAAGAGAAATTAGAGGTACTTCAAACAAAGTTGCAGGATTTCATCCAAAATGAACTGCTTCCATATGAACAGGAGCATGGCTTGAATGCTGAAGAGGATATTCCGATGGAAGCCATAAAATGGGCAAGGAAACGATCCAGGGAATTGGGCTTTTACGGAATTAACCTCCCTGAAAAATATGGTGGACAAGATGTAAGCTTAAAAGGATTATGCATGTTCAAGGAAGAATTGGCACGTTCCGGAGCGGTTTTATGGGGGCAGGTTATAGGGGAGATTGGCGGGCCGCTAAGAATTGGTCAGATGTTGGAAAGTTTTACACCGGAGCAAATAGAAAAATATGTGATGCCCGTTGTGACGGGAGAAGTGAGTTGCTGCTTTGCCCTTACAGAACCAAATGCCGGTTCGGATGCCTTCGCTATCGAAACAACAGCCGTTAAAGACGGCAATGATTATATATTAAACGGAAAAAAACATTTTATCAGTGCTGCACCCTATGCTGATTTCGCCATTGTCATAGCGAAAGAAATCCGGAAAGGAGAAAAAGAAAGGATCACTGCTTTCCTAGTTGATAAAAAAACACCCCAACAGCCGGGGTTTGAACTAGGAGACATCCAAGTTCCTCTATCAGGAGAGCGCATACATGCTGAATTGAATTTCAATCAATGTCGGGTACCTGCCGCCAATATAATCGGTGAACCAGGAAAAGGGTTGCTGCTCGGATTAAAAAGAATAAACACAAATCGCGCATCCCATGCTGCCGGCTTCATCGGAATGGCTCAACACCTACTCGATTTATCTATTGAACATGCTAAAACGAGAGTCCAGCATGGCCGGCCCATCGGTGACTTCCAGGCAATTCAGCATATGCTAGCAGAAATGGCGACGGAAATCTATGCAGCAAAGTGCATGGTCTATGATGTGGTTGATAAAATTGATCAAGGAAAAGAAGATCGGGCCGGTACGTCCATGGCCAAGCTGTTTGCTTCAGAGGTAAATAGCCGTGTGGCTGACAAGGCCATCCAAATCTTTGGCTCCAAAGGCTTGGCAAAAGGGCATCCAGTAGAAAAAATGTACAGGAGTGCACGGATGTATCGGATTCTGAGCGGAACCTCAGAGATTCAAAAAAATACAATTGCCAAAGCACTATTAAAAGGGTGAAAACCTTTTCGGGGGAGGAAAAAATACATGCTGCATAAGTTAACATTTCAGTCACTGATGAATAAAGGAATGAAACGGTTCGGCGACCTGCCAGCTATTACCTTGTTGCCAAACGGAGAAACGATAACCTACGACGAGTTATGGACGAAAACAGAACTTATCACTTCTTATTTACTGCGTTTAGGTGCAGGAAGGGGCGTCCGCATAGCGACCATCATTCCAAACAGTTTGGAAAGTGTGATGTTTGGTTTGGCCGTCCAGCAATGCGGGGCTACCTTAGTACCATTAAGTGAAAAACTGGGGAAACGAGAAATACAATTCATTTTAAAGGAAGCAAAACCAGAAGTGGTCATAATTGCTACACAGACACACTTTGACAGCTTCATTGAGTATTTAGGAGAAATGAAGAAGGGAGATGTCCATGTCATTGGGCTCCCAGGCTTTAATAGTAATTATCCTGAGGAGTTTGAACTGTTTAAATGGCCTGGTGAAATAAATAATTTAGACTTGCCAATAGCTGAAGAAGATGACATTACCCTTCTGTCCTATACAGGCGGGACGACGGGCACACCCAAAGGCGTCATGCATTCCCAAAAGGGACTCGGCGCCGCGATACTTTCTGCAGCTATCGAAGACCCGCTGGACGACCGTGACCGGGTATTGCTAAGTACGCCCATTGTCCATTCAGCTGGTTCATTACTTTGGAGATCCCTTGTTTCGGGCGTCCATATCTATGTAATGGGCTCATTCGACGCTGCAGCATTCATACAGGCGATAAAGGAACACAAAATTACGACGACATTCATGGTACCGACCATGTTATACAGGCTTCTTGATCAGACCAAGAAGATGGAATATGATATGAGCTCCATGCGCAATATCTTCTACGGTGCGTCACCTATTTCACAGAAGCGCCTAAAAGAAGCTTTTGAAGTATTCGGGCCTATCATGCGCCAGCAATACGGCATGACAGAATGTAATATTGTCATTTCTAGACTATCGAAGAGCGCTCATGTATGGGCTTATCATAATAATCCGGAAGTTTTGAAAAGCTGTGGAAAACCGTGCATTCTTACCGAAGTTCGATTGATTGATGAGAATGGAAATGATGTAAAACCAACCGAGTTTGGAGAAATCATCGTAAAGTCACCAGCCATGATGGTGGGCTATTATCAAAGACCGGATCTTACCCGTGAATACCTCCGTGATGGCTGGTTCTATACTGGGGATATTGGTAAACGGGATGAAAGCGGTTACCTTTATATTGTAGATAGGAAGAAAGATATGATCATTACAGGCGGGATGAACGTATATTCTTCAGAAGTGGAGCGAGTGGTGAACCAGCACCCTTCTGTTGCATTAAGCGCATGCATAGGCGTTCCCCATCCAGATTGGGGAGAAGTAGTGTGTGTCGTGATAGCATTGCATGAAGGATTGAGCTGTACTAGTGAGGAATTAATTGATTTCTGCAAACAAAGGACCTCTAAGTATATGGTTCCTAAAATTGCCTATTTTCTTGATAAGTTCCCATTAACGCCGATTGGAAAAATAGATAAAAAAGAATTAAGAAAGATGTTTTCACAAGGTATTCTAACCATCTAGCAAAATTGAGACTTATAGCAAATATAAGATAGAGCAGAGGAATGCAAATAAGCCTCGCACGTTAACCTGGAATCAGGACGTGTGAGGCTTTTATGTACTATATCCAAGATTTGTTTGGAATATGAGTATAATAAACGTTGCAGTGAATGTTAAATGAAGTGAGGAAGTATGATTATTATCTAAAGGAAATAATACTGAAATATTATATTTTTCTATTGATTCCACCAATTCATGAATGAAAAAAATGGAGTGTTAGGATATAATATATTATTGTATTGGAGATTCATGCGGAATTTCCTTTTTTTATGGGTTTCATTTGTTTATCTCCCCAATGAACCGGGAAATAAATTATAGTTGTATATGTTTTTATAATAATATTAAAGTTAAGTAGAGGGGTTTGGTTTAATGGAGATGTTAGAAAAATTTATTAGTGGGACAAATGATGTGTTATGGTCTTCCATATTGATCATCATGTTGGTTGGATTGGGCCTTTATTTTACCGTCCGCACGAAATTTGTCCAATTCAGAATGGTAGGGGAAATGTTCAGGCTTTTGGGAGAAGGGGCTGCTGCGGATAAAAAAGGTGTTACATCCTTTCAGGCATTTTGCATAAGTACGGCATCGCGGGTAGGAACGGGTAACCTTGCGGGTGTTGCCATCGCAATCACGACGGGCGGACCTGGAGCCGTTTTCTGGATGTGGTTAATAGCGCTGATCGGGTCAGCTTCCGCATTCATTGAAAGTACACTTGCTCAAATCTATAAAGTCAAGGATGGGGATGCATTCCGCGGCGGTCCAGCGTATTATATGGAAAAGGCATTGAATGCCCGTTGGATGGGCATCACTTTCGCTGTGTTGATTTCGCTTACATTTGGACTGGCCTTCAACTCGGTACAAGCCAATACGATTACGAGCGCATTCAACGAATCGTTTGGGATTGAAAAGTGGGTTACAGCAATCATCTTGGCTATGGTCACGGCTGTCATCATTTTTGGCGGGATCAAGATGGTTGCAAAGGTATCTGAAGTCATCGTTCCGATCATGGCAGGAGCCTATGTGATAGTGGCGTTGATTATCATCATCATGAACATTACTGAGTTACCTGGTGTTTTTGCATTGATCTTTGAAAGTGCATTCGATGGAATAAAAGAAGTGGCTGGCGGAGTACTGGGAGCTGCCATGATGCAGGGAATCAAGCGCGGCCTATTTTCAAATGAAGCCGGGATGGGTAGTGCACCAAATGCTGGTGCGACGGCTGATGTCAGTCATCCCGTCAAGCAAGGTCTCATTCAGTCACTAGGTGTTTTTGTCGATACTCTCATCATTTGCAGCTCGACAGCCTTCATCATTTTGTTTTCCGGTCTTTATACATCGAAGGAAACGGATGGAATCGTCCTTACCCAAAATGCCCTCGGAACGGCATTGGGATCTTGGGCAGGTATTTTCCTTGCCATTATCGTCCTGTTATTCGCCTTTAGCTCAATTGTGGGCAACTATTATTATGGAGAGTCGAACATTGGCTTCATCAATGAAAATAAGGTTTGGTTAAACATCTATCGCGTCGCAGTCGTAGGAATGGTGATATTCGGTTCACTTGCCTCACTGGACTTTGTTTGGGGACTGGCTGATATGCTTATGGCCCTTATGGCCATTATCAACCTAATCGCCATAGCATTACTAGGGAAAATTGCTTTTGCTGCACTGGCGGATTATCAAAAGCAAAAGAAAAGTGGGAAAAATCCAGTTTTCCATGTGAACAATATTAAAGGTTTGAAGAATGTGGAATGTTGGGGTGACCCATCCGATAATGTGGATGTGAAGAAGGAAGCCTAAATTCTCATTAAGCTTACAAGTAAGTCCGTGAAAGGGGTTTTTACTTGTAAGCTTTTTTGTCTTTTCCCTCCTTTTTTCATCATTATTGAATATTGCTTCGTTTTTTACACAAAATACCTTTGTCTTTAATACTGCAATGATGATTTAAAAACTAGGAGTGAAAAAAATGGATAGCAAGCAATCAAAAAATGAATCTTCAGAAGTTGCCGGGAGATTATATGATGTCAGCGATTATAAACGGGAAGATCCTTTATCTACTGGACTGGCTCGAACCCACGAACAAGTCTCGGATACTTATGCGGAAGGCGAGATAAAGGCAGTCATTGATGATGTAAATGGAAGAGATATTGAGATTACAAAAGAAAAGGAAGAAAAGTAATACTGGGATTTTTGTTTTTTAGGGAGGATTATCGCCCGCTATTTCTAAAATATATCGGTTAGATCCCCTAGCTTCAGGAAAGCAGAAGCTAGGGGATAATTAATTAATAAATCTTTTCTGTCTCCAAATTTTGAAGCAATTCTTCCTTCGTTCTTGGGAAAAGGTACCTTTCTGCAAGATTCCTTGATTGAAGAAGGGCTTGAAACATTTCAAAAACCCACGGTTTCTCCAGATGTGCCTGCAGCAAAACGTCTTCATCATGGAAAACGGAAACAGGGTCCCCTTGGTATATGACCTTACCATCGTTCATGACCACGACTTCATCAGCCCATTGGTAAGCCAAATTAACATCATGAGTTGAGAGGATTATCGTTTTGTCAGGGTGGTGAATACTGTCCAGCAGATTCATGATCTGTCTTGAGAAATAAGGATCCAATCCAGCGGTAGGCTCGTCCAGGAGCCAGACATCGGGTTCCATGGCAAGTACCCCTGCGATGGCGACCCGTTTTTTTTGCCCAAGGCTCAAAAAATGGGTAGGTCTATCTTTTAGTTCGGTTACTTCCGTTTCAGCCATTGCCCAATTTACTTTCTCCTGGACTGCAATTCTATCCCATCCTAAATTCATTGGTCCAAACGATATATCCTGTTGTACATTAGCGGAAAAGAGCTGAGAGTCGGGATCTTGAAAAACGATACCGACTTGCTTTCGTAATGATAATAATGCTTTCCGGTCATATTTCATTTTCTTGCCCTTAAATCTGATCCTTCCTGCAGTAGGTTGTAATAGACCATTTAAATGGAGGAATAAAGTCGATTTGCCAGCACCATTATTGCCTAATAATGCAATTTTTTTACCTTGTTGGATCGTTAGCGAAAGTCCTTTTAAAGCGAAGGTCCCATCTGCGAATTGATGGGTGAGGCCTTCTATATGAAAAATATGCTCGTCCATTGTTGGGTTGCCTCCAATTTACAAATATCCATTAATAAGGATTAAGCTTCCTAGTATGACAATCGCGATCAGCCAATTGCGTGAGGAATAGGTGTAAGTATCCTCGATATAGGAAAGGTTCTCCTGATAGCCTCTTGCGTTCATGGCCATCGTCAACTGTCCAGAGCGCTGCAATACTCCTAAAAATAATGATGAAATTAGTAATCCGAGAGATCGAATGCCTTTCCTAAACGAACCATACCCCAGCCGTGAAGCTTGTGATTGGTGAATGGCCAAAGCCGTATCTAAAAAAATAAAGATGAATCGATAGGTCAATTCTATTAAATCGACCAATAACGAAGGCACTTTAAATTTTCGCAGCACGGATAGGATGACGGTAATGGGTGTAGTTAAGGTAAGGAAATATAAACAGCTGATGCTGCAGAATACGACAGTGATCAAATTGGCCACCGTACCAAAGCTGTCATCGCTGATGAATATTTGCCAATTCCCGATCTTCCAGGACCACCATATATTCGAAATCGAAGTGAATTTACCAGTGAAAGAAAAAAGGATGGTAATGGTTCCTGATAGTATAAAAAATCCTGGTAATAGAAGTAATTTAAGATAATAAGAAAGAGGGATTTTTGCCGCAAAAATGATTAAAGCGCTCATCACCGTAAAAGTGATGAGCGAAACGGCCATATCCCTTACCGTTAACGAAAACAGCAAAAGAGAGAGTGCAAAAACCATCTTTTCCAACGGATGTACATCCTTTAGCCCATTGAAATAGGCATATTTATCAATGAGTAACATGCTTCGATTTTTCGGGAATTTCTTGTTTGGTTTGCTTATTCCTTTGTCTCGTTACACCTATGAAATACCCAATGAAACCAGCTCCGATTGCAGCTTGCAGCGCAAATAATAAGCTTTCGGTTTCTGCACCTGGCGGCTCCCAAATACTGTTGAACCATGGCTTGTATTCCGGCTGGATCTTAGTGATGGCTTCCTCAGCTTCGCCGTCGGCACCGCCAAATTCCGTTCCTTGTTGGGTGATTAACGGTATGGTTGCAAGAATGACAACCAGGAAAAGCAGCAGTAAACTTTTTTTCATTTTAACGGGCCTCCTTAGATAAAACTCGCAGCAATTTCAATTCGCCTAGATTGTATTTTTTCAAGAAATTCATTACGACGACTGTCAATAACCCCTCACTGATGGCCAAGGGAATTTGGGTCAGGGCAAAAATCCCTGCAAATTTACTGAAAGAGGCCATGAATCCTCCTACCTCGGAAGGGAAAGCAAGAGCAAGTTGAACAGAAGTTACCACATAGGTGCCCAAATCCCCAAAAGCAGCTGCCAAGAATACGGCAAGTGAAAAAGACCACCCCAATTTAGTTGCGCCCTTGAAGACAAAGTAAGCAATGAACGGTCCGCAAACGGCCATGGAGAATGCATTGGCCCCTAATGTCGTCAAACCTCCGTGTGCCAGTAAAACAGCTTGAAATAACAGAACGATGGAGCCGACTACACTCATGGCCAATGGTCCGAATAGTATGGAACCTAAACCAACTCCGGTAGGGTGCGAAGAACTTCCCGTAACGGAAGGAATCTTTAGGGCCGATAATATAAATACAAATGCGCCCGATAGGCCTAGTATCATTTTTGTTTCTGGGTTTTCCCTTACTTTGGACCTAATGGACCGGTACCCCAGGATTAAAAATGGAAGCGACACGGCCCACCAGAATATAGCCCATTCTATGGGTAAAAAGCCCTCCATGATATGCATGGCCAATGCCCGTTTCGGGACAAAAAGCAGTAAAATGACAAAATAAATAATTTTCCAATTGGTTCTTTTCATTCTTTCTCCTTTCAACACTTTTAATTGTTCTGATCAATCTTGAGAAGAAAAGCGGCGCCCAAACTAAAAAGCACTTCTCTCAAAGGAAAGAAGTGCGTAATGAACAGGAATTTTGCAACATGAACCAACCTTGGGCCATTCTGCCTGATCCGCACGCCCATCCTCGTAGGCTGAAACAGTTTCACGCTTCATGGCAGGTCTCCTGGCTTTGGTTCATCATCCCATTACATCCTTCCCATCTCATTTGACAGTGGATTAAAGTTAAAGTAATGGAACTTCCCTTTACAGTGGCGGGACCGCTCCGGATTTTCACCGGCTTCCCTTTTAAGCTGAATTCCGAGAAATTCAACACCATGAAACTTATGTAATTATTTAGAAAATTCTCGTATAGTGTACCATAAAGAAATAATTCCAGCTACACTATCTTTTTTTTTGGGTCGAAGTTTGTTGCGAGGAAAGGATTGTAACTGGTTTTACACGTTTAAACTTTTCTAAACAGTCGGAATAAACTATTGAATTTTGACAAAGTTGTTATATGATAGATTAAGTTAGTTGGAAATGTATAATAAAACCAAATATTTCATTTTAAAAGTGCCCTTGTATGAATAATCAAGGGATAATAGGGAAATCGGTGAAAATCCGATGCAGCCCCCGCTACTGTAAACGCTGATGAAATTGTCGATAGCCACTGGCATGATGCCGGGAAGGGACAAAGTAAAATGAAGCGTAAGCCAGGAAACCTGCTTTTAAAATTGCATGATACTTTTCGGAGGGAAAGGTAGAAGGACTATGACGATTTTGGGAGGATTTGGCAAGCTTGCCTTTGGCTCCTCATTCATATAGTTTTTTTAAACCTTGACTCTTATGTTAAGGTTTTTTATTTTGCCTTTTCCCTGAACTCAGGAGGAAGAAGATGACTACTTGGAACTTGACGGGTACAAATACGCATCTGTTGATTTGTAATGGGAGCAGCTGCATGAAAAAGGGCGGGGAAGAAGTAACCCAAGCGATTCGCGATGAAATTGCTTCAAAAGGACTGGATCTGAAAATCCATACAACGAGGACACGCTGTAACGGGAGATGTAAGGATGCCTGCGTAGTTATTGCCTATCCCCAAGGAAACTGGTATCGAGTGGAAACGCCTGATTTCGGTCGGCAGATCGTCAGTAATATCGATGATGGTGAGTTTGTTCCACAGATGATCTATCAATACAAAGACGGGGAAATGACCCCTAATCCAGATTTTCCTGCTCATACGGGTATTTCAAAGAACAAAGCGTAAAAGGAGATGTCTTAATGAGTACAAACGGTAAATTATTCGTCGTGGGCTTTGGGCCCGGGAATTTTGAACACATTACCAAACGTGCCGTCGAAGCCCTTCAAGAAAGTGACTACATCATTGGTTATAAAACTTATGTTGAACTCATTCAGGGACTGCTAACAGATCAAACGATCATTAGTACGGGGATGACCGAAGAGGTATCACGTGCACAGGAAGCGGTGAAACAAGCGGAGCTGGGAAAGAAAGTGGCGGTGATTTCCAGTGGGGATGCCGGAGTTTACGGGATGGCAGGGTTGGTCTATGAAGTATTGATTGAAAAAGGCTGGAAAGAAGAAACTGGAGTGGGCATTGAAGTCATTCCTGGCATCTCAGCAATCAACTCATGTGCGTCTTTACTTGGGGCGCCTGTCATGCACGATTCGTGTACGATCAGCCTCAGTGATCATTTAACTCCTTGGGAACTGATCGCTAAAAGGGTTGAAGCAGCTGCAATGGCAGACTTTGTCATTGCACTGTATAATCCGCGCAGCGGCAGGCGGACCCGGCAAATTGTTGAAACACAGAAAATTCTCCTTCGCTACCGCTCGCCGGATACACCTGTCGGGTTGGTGAAAAGTGCTTATCGCGATAGGCAGGATATTGTCATTACCAATTTGAAGGATATGTTGAATCACGATATTGGAATGTTGACCACCGTCATTATCGGTAATTCATCCACCTTTTTATATGACGACAAAATCATCACACCAAGAGGCTATCAAAGAAAATATACGTTGAATTCGGAAAAGCAAACTTTGAAGCCGCATCAGCGACTGCAAAAAGAAGCGGAACCGTGGGCATTAGATCAAGAAGCCTTACCCGAGTCCGCTGGAGGAGTTGGCTTACTTACAAAAGCACCTGAAAAGAAGCAAGCTTCCTTCGAAATGGCAATGGAGGCCCTGTCAAGAGTCAAGGGTCAAGCCGTTCAGCAATCCATTAAGCCGGTTGTTCAGCAAAAAATGGAGTCGGTGTTCGAACTTGCCGTTAGTCCAGGTGTGGCGAATAAACAATTCACTCCCAAACAAATGATGACACTTGCGGAAGTTGTCGGGGAAAAGGGAACGATGGAATACACGCCAAATCATAAAATCGTCTTAAAGATTCCGACAACGGATCCGGAAGTCATTACGGGGAAATTGCAATCAGCAAACTTTCTTTTGTCGCCGATTGGAGATGTACTGACATTAAAAGCCTGTGATTTCTGTGATGGTGAAAAAGCGGAATCCATTCCTTATGCGGACGAAATACACCGGGTGCTTGGCGGAATGAGCATGCCCAAGGAACTGAACATCGGCTTTAATGGGTGTGGGATGGCTTGTTATAGTGCTGTGATGGATGATATCGGGATTGTCTTCCGAAAAGGGAAGTTCGACTTATTTCTTGGAGCTAAACCGGTTGGAAGAACAGCCCATCCGGGTCAGCCGGTAGCGGAAGGCATTGAACCGGAACAGCTTGTAGAACTGATCACGGACATTGTCGGCGAGTATAAGCAAAATGCCCATCCAAATGAGCGGCTTTTTAAATACTTCAAACGTTCGAAAAAGATACAGAATTTTTCTTATCAGGACATCGCTCCCAAAATAAACATAGAGCCTGCGCCTTGTGAAGACTAATCAAGAGGGGGAAAGTAAATGAAAGCAGTTTTGTTCGTAGGACACGGAAGCCGGTTGGCTTCGGGAAATGAAGAAGTCCGTCATTTTATTGAAAATATGATTCCGGCAATGGACGGGCGTTTCCTAGTGGAAACGTGCTTCTTGGAATTTGCGGCACCGAATATATCCAAAGGAATTGATAATTGTGTAAAACGAGGGGCTACTGAAGTTATCGTCATACCGATCATTTTGTTGCATGCAGGACATTCGAAATTACATATCCCAGCTGAAATAGAGGATGGGAAAACCAAGTATCCAGAAGTGAAATTCACATATGGCCAAACGATCGGGGTCCACCATGATGTATTGACGATCCTGACAGACCGTCTTGAGGAAGCGGGATTCGATACGACCTCTGAACATTCAGAGACAGCGATATTGCTAATTGGCCGAGGCGGCAGTGATGCTGATGCAAATAGTGATATATTTAAAATTTCACGATTATTATGGGAAAAATTAAACGTTAAATGGGTCGAAACAGCCTTCATGGGTGTAACGGACCCTCACGTTGATGAAGGTATTGAACGATGCATCCGCTTAGGGGCAAAAAAAATAGTGATGCTGCCATATTTCCTCTTCACTGGGGTGTTGATGGAAAGAATGGAGGATATGCTGAAAGGCTATCAAGAGCAATATCATGATCGAGAATTCATATTGGCAAAGTATTTTGGATATCATCCAACCTTACAGAACATTCTGCAAGAACGAGTAATTGAAGCCAGTGAAGGCAAATCAAGCGGGGCGCGTGATTTGGAAAACTATCGTAAACATGTCGAGGAACATGGACATGCTCACCATCATCACCATCACGACCACGACCATGATCACGACCACGACCATGATCACCATCACGACCATGATCACCATCACGACCATGATCATCACCACGATCATGATGGGCAAGCGGTGGGGACATCAAAATGATTTTGTTCTTGGCGGGTACAAGTGATGCAAGGGAATTAGCGATTGAGATGCAGCAGGTTGGGTTCAAGGTTTTGGCAACTGTTGTAACCGAATCGGCGGCCAAGAGTTTGCAGGATGCAGGGATATCCACCCGGATTGGCCGATTATCTGCAGATGATATGACATCTTTAATCTCTGCAAAAGGTTTTCAGGCTGTAGTCGATGCAAGTCACCCATTTGCCGAAGAAGCATCCAAAAACGCCCTTATTGGAGCAAAGGCAGCAAATGTTCCTTATATTCGTTATGAGCGTGAAAGTCAACGGTTTCAGAATGATAAATTGATAGTTGTCCGTGATTATGAGGAAGCTGCCAAGCTTGCCGCAGAAAAACGGGGAGTCATCATGCTCACGACCGGAAGTAAAACCCTAGCCGTGTTTGCAAAAGAATTGGTGGGGCTCGAGAATACCAGAGTCATAGCGAGAATGCTGCCACGAATGGACAATATGGAAAAATGTGCGCAGTTGGGCATTGAACAAAAAAATATCGTTGCGATTCAAGGGCCATTTTCCAAAGAATTAAATAAAGCTCTATATGAACAGTATGGGGTCACATTGATGATAACGAAAGAAAGTGGCAAGGTCGGTGCGGTTGATGAGAAATTGGAAGCCGCGTTGGAATGTGGAATAGAGACGATCATGATATCACGACCGGATGTTGATTATCAAAATGTTCATTCCAGTTTTAATCATGTCATTGCCGAGTTGAATAAACAGCTAATTGAAAAATAGGAGGAATGCAAGATGGATTTTAAAACAGATTTTAAACCACTAACGGTAGACCCTGACAAAATATATGATTATAGCTTTTCAATCATTGCTGAAGAAATGGGCAATCATGATTTTTCTGAAGATGAATGGAAGATCGTCCGCAGGGTCATTCATGCTTCAGCGGATTTTGAATTGGGAAGAAGTGTCATCATCCATCCAAATGCCATTCAAGCTGGTGTGGAAGCCATTCGCAAAGGAAGGCATGTCATTGCTGATGTGCAAATGATCGAGAGCGGTACAGGCAAAAAAAGATTTCAAAAACACGGCGGGGACGTTCATTGCTATATTTCAGATCCGGATGTGATGGTCGAAGCAAAACGTTTGAATACGACAAGGGCAATCATTTCGATGCAAAAAGCCGTAAAGGAAAATGAAGGGGGCATTTATGCCATTGGCAATGCACCTACCGCTTTACTTGAGCTCATTCGCCTTATTAAAGAAGGGATTGCAAAACCGGACTTAATTATTGGAATGCCTGTTGGGTTTGTTTCTGCAGCAGAATCGAAAGAGGAACTCGCTAAGATCACAGAAGTTCCATTCATTACGAATATTGGACGAAAAGGTGGAAGTACTGTCACTGTTGCCGCATTGAACGCGATTTCCCTTTTAGCTGATAGTTAAAAAACATGGAAAAGAAAGTGAAAAAAGACCCCTCACAAATGCGTCATGGATATACGACGGGAGCATGTTCGACAGCCGTGACCAAAGCGGCATTGACTGCATTGATCACGGGGGATGCACTAGAGGAGGCAACGATTTCCTTGCCAATTGGCCGAGATGCCACTTTCACTATTGAGAAATATGAAATATCGGAAAATGCGGTTAGTGCAGAAACGGTTAAAGATGCTGGAGATGATCCCGATGCCACACATCTGGCCCATATTATCTCTACTGTCAGCTGGTCCGATACACCTGGGATTATCCTGGATGGAGGGACCGGAGTTGGTCGTGTGACCAAACCCGGGCTTCCCGTTCCTGTAGGGGAAGCGGCTATTAATCCTGTACCGCGCAAAATGATTTTAACCACTGTGCAGCAAACATTGGAAGAATTTAAGATCAATAGAGGAGTGAAAGTCGTCATCTCCGTACCCGCAGGTGAAGAAATAGCGAAAAAGACATTAAATGGCCGCTTGGGGATTGTGGGAGGGATTTCCATTTTGGGAACAAGGGGCACTGTCGTCCCTTTTTCCAGTTCCGCCTATATGGCAAGTATCGTCCAGGCTATCAGTGTCGCCAAAGCGAGTGGGTGTGAGCACCTTGTCTTAACGACTGGCGGGCGCAGTGAAAAGTATGCAATGGGCCTACTTCCAGATTTACCTGAGGAAGCCTTTATTGAAATGGGTGATTTTGTAGGCTTCTCACTTAAGCAATGTAAGAGGCAGGGAATTAAAAAGGTCTCACTGGTCGGTATGATGGGTAAATTCTCCAAAGTGGCCCAAGGTGTGATGATGGTGCATTCAAAAAGTGCCCCGGTCGACTTCGGTTTTCTATCGGAAATAGCCCAAAGCGTTGGAGCCGATGATGACCTTGTTCTTGAAATCAAGAATGCAAACACAGCATCACAAGTCGGGGACATGATGTCAGCCATTAATAATTTTGATTTTTTTAATAAACTATGTGAATCTTGCTGTCACTCTGCGATAAACCAAGTGAAGGGCGGCATTGAAATGGAAACGGCGATTTATTCGTTGAAAGGACAATTACTGGGAAGGGCTGTTGGAATTGAGTCAATCGATTAAATTAATTGGGATAGGGGATAACGGTCAGGAAAGCTTACTGCCTCAATATGCCCAATGGATAGAAGAAAGTGAAGTGCTGGTCGGAGGTGAACGGATCTTATCCTTCTTTCCGAACTATTCTGGCAAGAAGATTGCCATAAAGGGCGGCTTAAAAAAGGTCGCGGAACAACTGCAGGATGAAACTCGTCCAACCGTTGTCTTAGCTTCCGGTGACCCATTGTTTTATGGAATGGGAGGCTATCTTTCCAGCAAAATCAACATGGAGGTTTACCCATATTTCAGTTCCATTCAGCTTGCTTTCGCAAAAATGGGGGAAAGCTGGCAAGATGCCTTCCTCGTCAGTATTCATGGCCGCAGTATGAAAGGGCTGGCCCAAAGGATTGATGGGAAAGCGAAAGTGGCCTTACTTACAGACAGTGAAAATAGTCCTGATCAACTGGCTAAATATCTCCTTTCGTTCGGAATGACTGAATACCGGGCATTTGTGGCTGAAAACCTTCAAGGAGAAGCCGAAAAATCTGGCTGGTATGAACTAGATGAAATGACGGAGCGGGAATTCTCTCCCTTGAATGTCGTCATTTTGAAAAGAAAATCAGAAGGTCCAAGCTGGTCCTTGGGGATAGAAGATGAAGAATTTTCGCAGCGTAAGCCGGACAAAGGCCTCATAACCAAAAAGGAAATTCGAGTATTGAGTCTGCATGCGTTGAATCTAAGGAAAAACAGCATAGTTTGGGATGTTGGGACGTGTACGGGATCAATGGCAATTGAAGCGGCCAAGCTTGCATCCGAAGGTCAAATCTTCGCAATTGAAAAAAATGAGCCTGATTTAGAAAACTGTTATCAAAACCAACGTAAATTCCGTACCGATATAACGGCGATTCATGGTAAAGCCCCGCAGGGATTGGAAACTTTTCCAGATCCTGATGCGATTTTCATTGGCGGGACCGGCGGCGAAATGGGAGAGCTGATCAATACTTGCTGCAAACGGCTTAAAGTTGACGGCAGGATCGTTCTAAATGCTGCGACGATTGAGAATCTTTACCGGGCTAATGAGGCATTTGCTGAAGCTGGTTTTCACACTTCCATCATGCATGCGCAAATCTCCAGAAGTAAGCCAATATTGGGAATGAACAGATTTGTACCGCTTAATCCGGTTTATATCATTACTGCACAACGAAAGGAAGACATGAATGAGTAATCTTGGTACATTATATGGCCTTGGCGTGGGCCCGGGCGATCCAGAACTTATTACGGTAAAGGCATTTCGCGTGATTCAGGAATCACCGGTCATTGCGTATCCAAAAAAAAGAAAAGGGAGTAAAAGCTACGCCCATCGCATTGTTGAAGTTTACATTCGTCCTGAAGAGAAGGATATGCTTGGCCTTGTTTTTCCGATGACGAAAGATCAAACGATCTTGGATCGGGAATGGAACGGAACGGTTGAAAAAGTTTGGCAAAAATTAAATGAAGGTAAAGATGTAGCTTTCGTTACGGAAGGCGATCCGCTTTTATATAGTACGTTCATACATATGATGAAATTGATGCAGGAGTTGCATCCCGAAGTCGAAATCAAGACGGTCCCGGGCATTTCTTCCTTTAATGGATCAGCGTCAAGGCTGGGCATCGCTTTGGCTGATGGTGATGATCATGTAGCGATTGTTCCTGCAAGGGATGATTATGAAGCGATGAAGAAGGCGATCGAGGATCATGATGCCGTGGTGTTCATCAAAGTGGCAAAGGTCATCGATTTAATGATTTCCGTTTTAAAAGATTTGGACTTACTTGAAAAGGCATCGGTCGTAACCAAAGTCACTTCCGATGAAGAAGTGATTTGGAAAGTGAGTGAATTGGAAGGACTCGAACTAGAATACTTAACATTGATGGTGGTGAGAAAATGAAGATATATATTGTAGGGGCCGGCCCGGGTGATCCGGATTTGATTACTGTAAAAGGATTGAACATTCTCCAAACGGCCGATGTGATTTTATATACGGATTCATTAGTGAATGAAGAATTGATTGCTAAGGCAAAACCCGATGCTGAGGTGCTAAAAACGGCTGGAATGCATTTGGAGGAAATTGTTGGGATCATGGTCGAGCGTGTTAAAGAAGGAAAGATGGTTGCCAGAATCCATACAGGGGATCCTGCCATGTACGGTGCAATCATGGAACAAATTGTCCTATTGAAGAAAGAGGGTATCGGTTATGAGGTGATTCCTGGCGTTAGTTCGGTGTTCGCCTCAGCAGCGGCAATAGGAGCAGAGCTGACTATCCCTGATTTAACCCAGACACTCATATTAACGAGGGCTGAAGGACGTACACCAGTTCCGGAATTTGAAAAATTACGTGATTTGGCTAGTCATCATTGTACGATTGCCCTTTTCTTGAGTGCGACCTTGACCAAAAAAATCGTTAAAGAACTCCAGGAAGCCGGTTGGAAGGATGATACACCGGTCGCAGTCATTCAACGGGCAACATGGCCGGACCAAAAAATTGTCCGTACCACGTTAGTGAACTTAGATGATGATATGCGTCAAAATGGTATCCGCAAGCACGCGATGATTTTGGCTGGATGGGCTTTGGACCCTGACATCCATGATAAAGATGAATACCGTTCCAAACTATATGATGCGAGTTTCACCCACGGTTTCAGAAAAGGTGTTAAACCATGATCATTGAATTGAAAGAAGCGGAACTTGCTCCCATTAAACGGTCCCACACTTATGCGATCGTAGCGATTACAAAGCATGGTGTCGAGCTGGCGCGAAAATTACATACCCTTTTTTCTAATTCCGACCTATATTACATGAGAAAGTTTGAAAAAGGGGACGAAGAGCACAAAAAGATCCAACTTTTTTCGGGCAGTGTCCGTATGCTATTGCCAGCTTTATTCAAGGAATATAAAGGAATCATACTAATTATTTCTCTCGGGGCAGTAGTCAGGATGATTGCACCCATTTTGAAGGATAAGAAAACGGATCCAGGTGTCGTAGTCATTGATGATAAAGGGGAAAATGTTATCAGTGTACTGTCAGGGCATCTGGGAGGGGCAAATGAACTGACAAAGGAAGTTGCTGCAGCCCTTGATGCAAGAGCTATAATCACAACGGCTTCGGATGTACAAAAAACGATTCCTGTCGACTTATTCGGCCAGCGCTTCGGCTGGATTTGGGATTCAGCAGAAAAATTGACGCCAGTAAGTGCTTCCGTAGTAAATGAAGAGCATGTTGCCGTTGTACAGGAATCAGGTGAACGGAACTGGTGGCATTATGATACGGCATTACCTGAACGAATTATCGTATACCCATCCATTGAAGAAGCGCTTCAAGCAAAGCCGCAAGCTGCTCTGGTTGTGACTCACCGCATGCTTAAGCAGTCGGAAAAGAGGATCCTGGAAAATGGAATCGTGTATCGTCCAAAGGTCATCGCCCTCGGTATCGGGTGCAATAGGGGAACGGAGGCTGCTGAAATTGAGCAGGTGATTGCAGAAACACTAGCCGATTTATCATTTTCATTAAAAAGCGTTAAGGCTATCTGTACAATTTCCTTGAAGAAAGACGAACTCGGCTTGATTGAAGTAGTTGAAAAATATGGCTGGGAATTCGTGCATTATGAACCCGAAGAGCTTAATCAAGCCAAAATCGAAGCGCCATCGGATACAGTATTTAAATACACGGGTGCATATGGTGTGAGTGAACCGGCTGTTAGGATTTATACTAAAGCTGAACAATTGGAGCTGGTTAAGAAAAAATCGGGGAACGTAACCATATCAGTTGGGATCATTCCTTTTTAAGGGGGGAGAAACAAATATGAACGATAGAAGATTGGTAATTGCGGGTACCGGAAGCGGTGTCGGAAAAACGACATTGACCATCGGAATCATGGCAGCCCTCCAGAAGAAAGGCTATACCGTTCAAGGGTTCAAATGTGGTCCTGACTATATTGATCCTACTTATCATACCGCAGTTACAGGACGGGTTTCACGCAATCTTGACAGTTGGATGTTCGAACATGACACTGTCCGGGAAATTCTTAACAAAGCTAATGCAGGAGCTGATATATCGATCATCGAAGGAGTCATGGGCTTCTTCGATGGCAAAAGTCCGTTAGCCAATACAGGATCGACGGCTGAAATCAGCATCATCACGCAAAGCCCTGTCCTGTTGGTAGTCAACTGTGCAAGCATGGCTCGGAGTGCAGCTGCCATCGTAAAAGGATTTCAGGACTTTTCGACCGGTCCTAACATCATTGGGGTCATTGCCAATCAAGTGGGAAGTGTAGGCCATTACAAAATCGTCAAATCAGCCATTGAGCAAGAATGCGATGTACCGGTGCTGGGATATATGAAACGGGAAATGGATATTGATATTCCAAGCCGTCATTTGGGCTTGATTCCTGCGATTGAACGCGGTGAACTTAACCCTTTTTTCGATAAGCTTGAACAATTGGTCATGGAAACGATCGATATCGATCAGTTATACCGATTGTCAAAGACAAATCCCGTTTCCAGTGGGAACTCAAATATTTTTCAACCCAAAAATGAAAGTGACGTGTGCATTGCCGTCGCAAAAGATGCAGCCTTCAATTTTTATTATCAGGAAAACCTTGAATTACTTGAAGCATATGGGGCGAACATCAAGTATTTTTCTCCATTAAAAGGGGAAGAAGTTCCATTGGATGCCGATGGTTTATATCTTGGAGGCGGTTTTCCTGAGGAATTTGCAGCTGAACTTTCCGGTAACGTGGATGCTATCAAATCCATCAGAACCTCCATTGAAAAGGGGATGCCGACTCTAGCGGAATGTGGCGGTTTCATGTTTTTGAGCAAATCGATTGAAACGACTTCCGGAGAGACGCATCAGATGGCAGGAATGATACCGGGCAGGATTAAAATGCAGAAAAAGCTTGCAGCACTAGGATATCGTGAAATTACAGGAACTCCAGGCAATTTTTTAATCAATGAAATCGAGCAGGCAAAAGGTCATGAATTCCACTACTCGACATTTGAAGCGGATGCTGATCTTACACATGCTTATGAAGCCAAAGGCAGATTCGGTTCGAAACAAGAGGGGTGTGTATTGGGCAACCTTGTTGCTGGGTATACCCACTTTCATTTTGCTTCCAATCCAACACTGGCTAAGAACTGGATCGATGCTTGCTTAAAACAAAAAAACAGATCTGCCCATGAAACTATCAACTAGTAAAAGGTATTTTTTGAAGCTTAAGAGGAGGCGCGAGCATGAAACCGGGAAAAGTTCATCTGGTCGGTGCGGGTCCCGGAGATCCGAAACTGATTACGGTATATGGACTGGAATGTATCCAAAAGGCGGATGTCATTGCATATGACAGGCTTGTCAATCCAGAACTATTAAACTATGCAAAAGAAGATGCAGAACTGGTGTATTGCGGGAAATCACCAGGGAAACATCATCTCATTCAAAATGAAATACATGAACTTTTAGTGGAGAAAGCCTTACAGGGGAAAAACGTCACCCGTCTGAAGGGTGGAGATCCATTTGTCTTCGGGCGGGGCGGTGAGGAAGCGGAGATACTGGCTGCTAACGGGATTGAATATGATATCGTCCCAGGAATCACAGCAGGAATCGCAGCACCGGCTTATGCGGGCATCCCGGTAACCCACCGTGAACATGCCTCAAGTTATGCCATTGTGACAGGCCATGGCCGTGATTACAAGGGGCAGGATAACCTGAATTGGCAGGCGTTGGCTCAAGGCATCGATACCATTGCCTTTTATATGGGAATTGGTAATATGCCGTTCATCTGTGAAAAATTGATGGAGCATGGCAGGGATGGTAAAACGCCAGTGGCCGTCATTGAATGGGGCACGACAGATAAACAAAGGACGATCACCGGTACTTTGAGTTCGATTTCTTCGAAGGCTGTAAAAGAAGAAATTCAAAATCCGTCAATCTTTCTAGTAGGGGATGTCGTCCAATTAAGAGAAAAAATCCAATGGTTTGAAAGAGTGATTGAATCAGAGTCCATTATGGAAGGGAATGAGTTGGAATGTCCATCATTCAAGAATTGAAGGAACGCCGGGCGATAAGGAATTACGAAGAAAAAGAAGTGGAAGATCAAAAAATCAGGCAGTTATTGGAAGCGGCTACGTATGCCCCTAACGACCGATTGCGTGAACCTTGGAGTTTTTATGTAATCAAGGGAGAAGCGAAGCACCGGTATGAAAGTTTGGCAGAAAGGTATCTACATGAGCGCTTCCCTACCAAACCAAAATTGATTGAAAGTTCACTGGAAGTTGTTAAGACGACACCGCTCATCATTGTCGTGACTTCTGATATTTTGCCGGATGATCCAGATTCATCCGAAGACAATGTATTCGCGTCTTGTTGCGCTGTCCATTCGATGTGGCTTGCCGCAAAAGAACTAGGTCTTGGATTCGTTTGGCGGACTAGAGGAGTGGGTCTTGTCAGGGATGAACGCCTGCACGAATTTATCGGCTCACCGGATAACAAAAAAGTGATTGGCACCATTTTTGTCGGATACCCTAAAGGAGATCAACCGGTTCCTGCTACTAAAAGGACTTCATACATAGAAAAAACAGTTTGGCTATGAGGGTAGGTGAGTGAGTGGCACGCAGAGGATTAATGCTTATTTATACGGGAAACGGGAAAGGGAAGACGACTGCCTCATTAGGGGTGACTTTAAGGGCAATCGGCAGAGGAATGAATGTCAAATACCTTCAGTTCATAAAATCTCCAGAGCGTACATATGGGGAAGCATTGGCATTGGGAAAATTAGGAGTTAAAATGGAACAGCTAGGTATTGGTTTCACATGGACCAAAACCCCGGAAGAGCATCGCAATGCATTGGCGTTAGCTTGGGAAAAGGTGAAGCTGGCCCTTGCTGATCCGGGCATTGATTTACTTGTTTTGGATGAGCTGAACAATGCTTTAGCCATTTCCAAATTCCCGATTGATGATGTCTTGCCATTGGCTGAAGTCATCGATGCAATTCGAAATCGTCCCGCTCATATGCATATAGTCATTACCGGTAGGGACGCCAAGCCAGAGCTTATGGAAATGGCGGATTTGGTTTCATCGATTGAGGCGACCAAGCATTATTATGACGAGGGTATCGGTGCAGTCAAAGGATTAGAGTTTTAGGGGGTGAGCGTAATGAAGGCACGATCCATCATGATACAAGGGACGTCATCCGATGTAGGGAAAAGTTTGATTTGTACGGCGTTTTGCCGGGTATTTTCCAATAAAGGATTACGTGTGGTCCCTTTCAAATCACAAAACATGGCTTTGAATTCTTATGTAACCTTGGATGGCGGTGAAATCGGACGGGCTCAGGGAGTACAGGCGGAAGCAGCACGGATAACGGCAACGACTGATATGAATCCGATATTACTGAAACCAAAGCAGGATATGGTTTCGGAAGTGATCGTTCATGGAAAGCATTTTCTTGATATGAATGCAAAAAGCTATCGGTCCCAATTTGTCCAGGAAGCCATGCCCATCATCCGTAAATCGGTGGAAAAACTACAAGATGAATATGACATCATAGTACTCGAAGGGGCAGGAAGTCCTGCTGAAATTAACCTTAAGGACCGGGATATTGCAAATATGCGAATGGCTAAACTCACGGATGCGGCTGTCATTTTAGTGGCCGATATTGATCGTGGTGGAGTATTTGCGTCCATTATCGGGACACTTGCCTTATTGGATCAAGAAGAACGAGATAGTGTAAAGGGGATCATCATCAATAAATTTCGTGGCATGCGTGAATTGTTGGACGATGGCATTGAATGGGTGGAAAAGGAAACCGGGATTCCGGTCCTCGGGGTGCTGCCCTATCTAGACGTGAATATTGAAGCGGAAGATTCACTTGCCCTCTCTTCCTTACGTTTTAAAAAACCTAAAAAGGCTGAGTTTCCGATCGATGTAGCCGTCCTGAGATTTCCGCGGATCTCCAATTTTACAGATGTGGATCCTTTTTTCGATGAACCCGGAGTAGGTGTCCGACTTGTTAGCAGTGTCCATGAGTTAGGTAATCCCGATCTGCTAATTTTGCCGGGTACAAAAAACACGATGGAAGATTTAGAGTGGTTGAAACGTATGGGATTGGACGGGGCCATCGATGAACGGCGGAAACAAGGAACGATGATATTCGGCATATGCGGCGGTTTTCAAATGCTAGGGACTAAACTTTTCGATCCCGACGCGGTCGAGGGTGACGGTGAGAACGCAGAAGGGCTTTCGCTACTTCCGGTGGAAACCGTCTTTCAAGCAGAAAAGAAGACGGTACAAATGGAAGGTGTCCTTTCTGCTGGGATAATGGAAAGTCAAATGAATCTTAACGGTTTCGAAATACATTTAGGCAGAACGACATTGAAGTCACAAGTAAGGCCCTTTCTATTATTGAAGGATGGAAGAGAGGATGGAGCCATTTCCAATGACAACCAAGTTATGGGAACATATCTCCATGGAATATTCCATAATCGCTTGTTCACTAGATTACTGGTTAACCAAATTCGACGGAACAAGGGGTTGGATGAAGTGAAGGAAATCGTTCAAAGCGACTCGGAGCGCAGGGAGGAAGCGTATAATCTCTTGGCTTCCCATCTGGAAGAAAACATTGATATGGATACCATCTATCAATGGCTGCAGCTCGAAACTGCAGAAAGTTGAACAAGAGTCAGACGGTGCTTAGTAGGTTGATCAAGTCCCTTTTATCTGCAAGAAAGATCAATTTTGAGCTACAATTCCTTTTATTTAGCCATAATAAGTGACAGAGGCATACAAGATATGTTATGTTGTCTTCTCTACATATTTTATACAAAATAAAAGGATGAGGTGTTCATATGAATAAAACAGAATTAGTGAGCAGTGTTGCAGCACAAGCTGAACTGACAAAAGACGAAGCAAAAAAAGTAGTGGATGCATTGTTTGAAACAATCACGGCTACACTTGCTAAAGATGAAAAAATCCAATTAGTTGGTTTTGGTACATTTGAAGTGCGTGACCGTGCTGCCCGTACAGGAAGAAACCCGCAAACTGGCGAAGAAATACAAATTGCAGCTAGTAAAGTACCTGCTTTTAAAGCAGGTAAGGAATTAAAAGAAGCTGTAAAATAAAAGGTGAACGAAGAAAAAAACCTGGCGATGAAATATGCGCCAGGTTTTTTGTTTACTGACTGATTCGGAAACAGATAATATATACCGAATGTTACTCAGAAATGGAAAAGATAAAAAATCGACTTTGTCATCTATTCGTATGTTGTAAGAGCCATTTGGAGTTTCATTAATTGAAGGGATTAGGGCGTTCCCATGACCAACAATGAAAAAAGCCGACTCCATGAAGCAGTAATGGACTGTAACACAAATGAAAAAAAATTATAGTACTTATTAATAAGGTTTATACTGTGACTATGTTAGGCTAAATGAATAACAGGCTTTAAAACCAAAATAAAAGAGGTGAAAGATATGCTGAAGAAAATAATGAAAAAAATCAAACAGCTTTCCCAAGGCAGCAGTGAGCGAAGACATGGTCATTATCGCCGAGGCAGCAGCAGCAGCCGAGGTTACAAAAGGTATCCCATGAGTGGAAGTGACCGCTACAAGAGAAAAGGGCGGGGCAGCAGCAGCTAATGCAATTTCTCTAATGCAGCTTGCAGATCCAATGAGATTTCACTGATATCTGAATAAGGTTCTTGGATGTCTAATAACCTTTTCAGGATATGCACGGTTTCTTTTTCTAACGAAAGCTCTTCTGTCCAAGGAAGAGCCTTTTTATTTTTGGCTGAGTACGTCGTATAAAGTATATATAAGAGTATCTCTCCCAAGTCGTAAAAATCCTGCCGTTTCAGCTCCAAAATGGATTCCTTTGCAAAATCGGCCGTAACGTTCATTTTAGACAAACCAAAGTCTATCAAAATAGGCTCATGGCCTTTAATTAAAATATTTGGAATACGCAAATCTTGATGGTATATGTCATGGTTGTGTAGATAAGATACTAATTCGACCAGATCTTCAAGAAAAAATAGAGACTCTTTCTCATTGAATGTTATATGATTTAAGAAAATATGGTCTTCTAAATTATCCCCTTCAATGAAATTCATCACAAAATAAACATTCCCGTCATGTGAAAATTTCTCGTGAAATATGGGCATGTTTTTGTGATTTAACATACGTAATATGGAAATTTCATTTTCAAACTGTTTCAGCTCTTTTTTGCTGCGGCGTTTACTTCTCCGAAGTTGTTTGATCACTTTATTCTCATTCGTTTTCAAATCATTGCAATGATAAACAATCCCGTAGCTTCCTGTTCCAATTACAGTAGTGATTTCGTAGCGGTTATGTAAAACCACTCCTTTTTTTAAAGGTATATCTACAAAAAATTGATAGATCTTTCTAAAGGTACGCAAAATGGAAACTTCCCTCACCACTTTCATTTATTTGAATCAAGCACACATATAACCATTTTGATGAACTGAACATGGATAGTTTAACACTGATTTTTGATAATGCGGTAATGAAAGTCTTTTCTTCGGGGAGTTCTTTTGAAAGTCCACAATTAAAAATAAATTTTTCCTATAATTTCACATTATGAAATTATATGGTTTTTAAAAATATTAAGTTTATTATAATGAATTCATAATAAAAGAGTAGGAGGTGACAAGATGGATGGGCGCGAGTTGAGAAATTACTTTGGTGAATTTCCAACCGGAGTTACGATAGTGTGTTGGTTTGATGGGGTTTCCTCGGATCGCCCCGCTTGCTTAAGTGTCAATTCATAAAGAAGCAAAAGCCTGAAATAGCATGAAAGATAAATCTTTTACCATTAAAATTTGCGGGCAGTAAACAGGAACACTTGGATGGAATGCGAACCATGGAAAGAGAATGATGCTGTTGATCATTTATTGTTCATCGATGAGGTCCAGGAATTATATCGCGAAGATTTGGAAGCGCTTACTTTTTATCGAGGGAAAATGGGGGGATCAATATGGGCATTAAAACGGGCGAAGAATATATTAATAGGATTAAATCAAGGAAGCCGGAAGTCTGGCTTGGCGGAAGAGTGGTTGAGGATATTTATAATGAGCCAATTTTTAAACAGCCGATACAAGAAATTGCGAAGTTGTATGACATTCAACATGACCCGGAATATCAAGATGAAATCACCCACATTTGTAAAGAAACCGGAGAACGTGTTAACAATGCTTTCTTATTCCCGAAGACAGCAGAGGATTTGCAAAAAAGAAGTAAACTATTTGAAGTGTATGCCAGGATGACATATGGACTTATGGGGAGAACGCCTGATTTTTTAAATGTCGTGGTCACTTCCATGGCACATAATTCCTGGTTTCTTGATAAATACAACAAAGACTGGTCAAAGAACATCAAGGATTATTATACCTATATTCGTGACAATGATTTATTCTTAACACACGCAATCATAAATCCTCAAAATGATCGAAGCAAGCAATCTCATGAACAAAAAGAAACATATACCCATTTAGGGACCGTTGAGGAAAAAAAGGAAGGGATATTGGTCCGAGGTGCAAAGATGTTAGCCACCCTGGCGCCCATTACTGATGAGGTGATTATCTATTCTTTTCCTGGATTCACACCAGGAGATGAACGTCATGCGGTAGCATTTGCCCTGCCGATCGATACGCCTGGACTGCGCATAATCTGCCGGGAACCAATGCAGGACGGAACACGCTCGATGTTCGATCATCCACTAGCCTCCCGCTATGAGGAAATGGATGCCCTGCTTGTATTTAATGATGTCCTGGTTCCCTGGGATCGTGTCTTCTTATACAACAATGTGGAGGCGGCAAACCGCTTGTATCCAATGACGGGGATCGCTGAACAGCCTGCTCACCAATCGGGCGTGCGTGGATATATTAAACTGGCATTTGCTGTTGAGGTTGCTTGTAAAGTGGCAGACTCTATCGGGGTTGATGGATTCCTGCATGTACAGCGTGATTTGGGTGAACTTGTTCAATCCGTCGAAGTCATCCGTTCACTGCTTCGGGTAGCGGAATATGAGTACACGATCAATGACTACGGTGAGGCCCGGCCAAATCCGGATGCATTGGAAACGATTCGTGGCTTCCTACCGGAGATGTATCCCCGTGCCATAGAGGTGATACAGACCATAGGAGCTGGAGGGCTTTTGATGTCTCCGACAGGGGCCGACTTTGATAATCCCGAATTGCGCAGTGATATCGATAAATATTATGGAGGACGAAGCGGGGTTTCAGCGGAAGAGCGCGTTCGGGTGTTTAAACTGGCTTGGGATTTATGCGGGGAAGCATTTGGGCAGCGCCTCCTTCAATACGAACGCTATTACACGGGTGATCCAGTTCGGAAAAGAGCGATTTTTTATAATAAATATAAGAAAAACAAGAACTTTACCATGGTGGATGAGGTGCTTAACAAACCGAAGCAAGTAGCCATCAATGCGGTTAAACAGTAATTTTAATAGTTGAATAGGGAGGGGGGGCGACATGATTTCGTCCGTTGAGAAGGTAATAAAGATACTTGATTTATTCACTAATGAAGAACCCTCACTTGGAAATAAGGAAATCGCTGAAAAATTGAATATGAGTCCAAGCTCAGCTCATCATTTAGTGAAAACGATGTGTAAGGAAGGGATGCTGATTCAAGTCAAAGATCGAAAATACCGGCTTGGATGGAAGTTACTTGAGTGGAGCAGTAAAGTCATGTATCAGCAGGATATTCATTATGAGGCAGGTCCGATCATAAGTAATCTTGTCCTGCAATTTAGAGGGAATTCTCACATTGGTATGTTTCACGAAGGAGAAGTCAGGTTTGTGATGAAAATGTCGTCCCCTCATGCTGAGCATATAACCACATATATAGGAGCAAGAAAACCAGCTCATTGTACGAGCACCGGAAAAGTATTACTTGCCTTTAATCCATCCTTTATTCAGCCTACGCTTGCAAAAGGGCTATTGAAGCACTCAACAAATACGATAACGTGCATTAACAAATTGAATGAAGAATTAATGGCCGTCCGCAAACAAGGATATGCGATTAGTGATGATGAAAATGATTTTGGGTTATATGGTGTTGCTGCCCCCATTAAATCCTACAATGGCCAAGTTATAGCTGCCCTTAACCTTGTTGGTGAGCGAAATTATATGATTGGGAAAGAAAAAACGAGAATTATTCAGTCTGTGATACGATCTGCACAAATGATTTCAAAACAAGTAGGTTATATGTCGTTAATGTAAATTTTCAGACTATTAAGAACATTGGAGGTAGTTTATTTATGAAAGGATATGCTCAATCTTCAAAATTACAGGCTAGGTCATTAAATCTAATGAAGGTTATTGAAGACAATAAAAATTTATTGAAACCGCCGGTTAATAACAAAGTGCTTTGGGAAGATTCCGAATTCATTGTCATGCTTCTTGGTGGTCCGAATTATCGCCGTGATTTTCATGTAGACCCTTCTGACGAGTTGTTTTATCAGATAAAAGGCTCCTGCTATGTAGAATGCATCAACCAAAGCGGGGAGCGTGAAGTAGTGGAGGTGAAAGAGGGGGAAATGTTTATGCTGCCAGCTGATGTGCCTCATTCTCCTCATCGTGTATCTGATACTTACGGCATTGTCATAGAGCGCAAGCGTGCAAAAGAAGAGCTTGAAGATTTTGTTTGGTTCTGCGGGAATTGTAACCATAAGATGCATAAAGTTACGATCCAATTGACCAATATTGAGGTCCAGGTGAAAGAGGCGATCGAGGCTTTCAACGGAAGTAAAGAACTTCGCACCTGTAGTGAATGCGGTCATGTTATGTCAGAAAACGTTGAGGCTTGGAAATGCGAATAGATTTTCATACACATATTCTTCCGTTGGACCTGCCCGACTTAACCGGTCAATTTGGTCAGGGACGCTGGCCGGTGCTAGAGCAGAAATGTTCTTGCGGGGCGGATATCATGGTAAGTGGAAAACTGTTCAGGAAAGTGACTGACCAGGTATGGGACCCGGAAAAACGCATTCAGGATATGGATGCGGAAGGAGTCGATATGCAGGTTCTCTCACCGGTGCCAGTGACATTTTCATACTGGGCGCCAATTGACCAGGCGCTATACATGTCCCAGTTCCAGAATGATTTCATTGCTGAGACTGTGAACAGGCATCCTGACAGGTTCATCGGTCTCGGTACCGTACCGCTTCAGGATTTGAAAGTGGCAATTGGTGAAATGGAACGCTGTAAATTTGAGCTTGGCCTGGCGGGAATCGAAATCGGTACTAACGTAAACGGAGAGAATCTGGATTCACCTGTTTTATTGGAATTCTTCCAAATGGCTGAAAAATGGAATGTCCCGCTGTTTATACATCCATGGGAGACAATGGCAAAAGACCGAACGGAACGGCATAACCTCATGTATACAGTGGCGATGCCGAGTGAAACGGCATTGGCGGCAGCAAGCATTGCATGGAGTGGCGTCATGGAAAAGTTCCCAGATCTGAAAATCTGTTTTGCACATGGAGGGGGCTCATTTCCATATATTTTACCGCGAATCGATCAAGGGTGGGAAGTATGGCCGGAATTAAGAAAAACATCAATGCCACCAAGCCATTATGCACAAAAGTTTTATTTCGATTCCCTGAACTATGATACCCGGAATATTCAGTATTTGATTGCCCGTTTTGGATATAAGAAAGTGCTGATGGGTTCCGACTATCCATTTTTATTGAGAGAAAAGCCTCCTGGTCAAGTTATTGATGACACGCTAAATCTCTCAGATGAAGTGAAAGCGAATCTACTTGGAGGAAATGCATTGAGGTTTTTAAATTTGGACTCGCGAGGGGAGAAGCATGGAAAAACAGATCAAAGCGCCAGAACAAGTACTTGAGGAACTTGGTATCATGCTTGAGCCTCCAAGGGAAGCGGTCGGCAACTATGTCAGCCACGTCCGGGTGGGAAATCTGATTTTCACATCCGGACAAGGTGTAGATGATTTTCACGGAAAGGTTGGCAAAGAGCTTACGGAAGAGGAAGGGTATCAGGCAGCGAGACAGTCAATGATTAACCTTCTGCGAGTGCTGAAGGATGAGCTTGGAGAACTATCCAGAGTGAAGAAGGTCATCAAAATTCTCGGAATGGTTAATTCAGCCGAAAATTTCACAGGACAGCCCAAAGTATTGAATGGCGCATCTGACCTGCTGGTGGCCGTATTTGGAGAGAGGGGCAGACATGCTCGGTCAGCAGTGGGAATGGCCCAGCTTCCAAATAACACTGCAATTGAAATTGAAATGATTGTGGAAATACAAGATTGAGGCACATGACTAAGCCAGTGTCTCAATGAAGGGAGAGGGATGTTCATGCAAGCAGCAAAAAATAGTATGAATACAGTTAAATCAATAGATTGCCGGCACTTCATTAACGGGGAATTCCTGAACCCAAATCAATCCAAGACTTTTGACAATATCAATCCCGCAACGGAAGAAATACTTGGATGGGTTGCAGAAGGAGGGAAAGAGGAGGTGAATCAGGCTGTTTCTGCAGCAAGAAATGCGCTTAAAGGTCCTTGGAAATCTTTTACCGATAATGAACGCTCGGCGGTTCTAAGGCGAATCGGCGATCTCATTTTGGAAAAGAAAGAAGAACTGACAATGTTGGAGACCCTTGATACAGGGAAACCATATAGCCTAGCACTGGAAATGGACATCAAGCGTTCAGCTCACAATTTCCACTTTTTTGCAGACTATATCACTACACTTGGTAATGAATCCTTCAACCAGAACAACATTGCACTTCATTATTCTATTAGGCGGCCGGTAGGAGTGGTAGGGATGATTAATCCTTGGAATTTACCATTGTTATTATTGACTTGGAAATTGGCACCATGCCTGGCAGCCGGCAATACAGCGGTTATGAAACCAGCTGAACTCACTCCGATGACAGCGACGAAGTTAATGGAGATTTGTAAGGGAGCGGGAGTTCCCGATGGCGTTGTCAATCTTGTGCATGGATATGGTGTAAATTCAGCAGGAGCTGCTCTAAGTGAACATCCGGATGTCGATGCGATAACATTCACTGGGGAAACAAAAACGGGAACGGCGATCATGAAGGCTGCCGCGCCCACGTTGAAAAAAATCTCTTTTGAATTGGGTGGGAAAAATCCGAACATCGTGTTTGCAGACTCGAATCTTGATGAAGTAATCGAAACGACATTGAAATCAAGCTTCATGAACCAAGGTGAAGTTTGTTTATGTGGATCACGAATCTATGTTCAGCAAGGATTGTATGACGAATTCCTTGAAAAGATGGTTGCCCGAACAAAAAAATTAAAAGTCGGGGACCCGTTTGATTCCGAAACGGAAGTAGGGGCTGTAATAGGAAAAGAACATTTTAAAAAAGTGATGACATACATTGATCTGGCGAAAGAAGAAGGAGCGAGAATATTAACTGGAGGAAGAAGGGCAGGACAGTTTGAAAAAGGATTTTTCATTGAACCGACGATCATTGCCGGAGTTACGCGTGAATCCCGTTGTGTACGGGAAGAAATTTTTGGTCCTGTGGTAACGGTCATGCCTTTCGAAACGGAAGAAGAAGTATTGGAGCATGCTAATGACACTCATTACGGACTGGGGGCAACGATCTGGACCAATGATTTAAGGAGAGCTCATCGAGTCGCTTCTAAAATAGAAGCAGGCATTATCTGGGTGAATACCTGGTATTTGCGTGATTTGCGCACACCTTTTGGCGGCATGAAGCACAGCGGCATCGGCCGCGAAGGCGGATCGCATAGTTTCGAATTTTACAGTGAATTGTCAAACGTCACGATTAAACTATAAAAAAGGAGGAAAGCAACATGAACGTTAGTATTACAGATTGGTCTGCCAGGTTTTTAAAAGCGGAAAAAACAGGAATGGGAATTTCAGCCCCTACAAGTGAAATTCCGGATTTGGATGTGGAGGATGCTTACCAAATTCAGCTTGAAACTATTCGAAGGAAAACCCAGGCCGGTCTGTTAGTATCAGGTAAGAAGATAGGCTTGACTTCAAAGGCTATGCAGGAGGTTCTGGGAGTGGATGAACCGGATTATGGACATTTACTTGATGCGATGAAAATGGAAAATGATGGATGTATTTCGAGTTTGCGGTTAATCCAGCCAAAAGTGGAGGCAGAAGTAGCTTTCATATTAAGGAAAGATTTACATGGCCCCAATATTACGGTTGATGATGTAATCGAGGCCACTGATTATGTGGTTGCTTCGATCGAAGTGGTTGATAGCCGGGTGAAGGACTGGGAGATTAAACTTTCGGACACTGTGGCGGATAATGCATCATCCGGCTTATATATTCTGGGAGATAACAAAATTCACTTAAGTGAAATCGACCTCCCTTCCATTCAAATGAGTCTATATAAAAATGGCGAATTCATTAACCAAGGAACAGGTGAAGCGGTACTTGGAAATCCAGCAACGTGCGTAGCATGGCTAGCAAACAAACTGCATCGGTTTAAAGGTTCTTTGAATGCAGGAGAAGTCATTTTATCAGGTGCATTATCAGCAGCGATCGAAGCGAAACCGGGTGACCGGTTTACTGCTGACTTTGGAGAAAAACTTGGTAGGGTATCGGTTAATTTTGAGTGAAAGGAGCCAGCGGCCTTGAAAAAACTAAAAGTAGGCATTATTGGATCAGGTAATATCGGAACGGACTTAATGATGAAGATTCATCGGTCGGATGTTCTGGAAATGTCGGTAATGATTGGTATCGACAAGGAATCAGAGGGTTTGGAGATGGCTAGGATGCATGGACATCATGTCATTGACAATGGCATGGATGGTTTTTTGGAAAGGCCGGAGCTTGCAGACATTTTATTCGATGCCACATCTGCGAAGGCGCATGTTTTTCACTGCAAAGCCTTGGAAAAGATGAACAAGAAGTTGATAGACTTGACTCCGGCCGCAATCGGACCGTTTGTCGTTCCTTCCGTGAATTTAACAGAAAATTTGAATGAGGCGGTTGTTAACATGATTACATGCGGCGGTCAGGCGACAATCCCCATCGTTCATGCGATCAGTCAAGTGGCACAGGTCGAATATGCCGAAATCATAGCGACAATTTCCAGCAGAAGTGCCGGTCCTGGAACTCGGGCTAATATTGATGAGTTCACCCAAACGACGGCAAGGGCCCTGGAAAAGGTGGGGGGAGCGGCAAAGGGAAAGGCCATTATTCTGCTGAATCCGGCCGAACCGCCACTCATCATGAGGGATACCATACATTGTCTGCTTCAATCAGATTCCTTTGATGTGAAAGCGATAACAACGTCCATAAAAAAGATGGCGAAAAAGGTTTCTGAATATGTTCCAGGATACCGCCTGAAGACAGAGCCGATATTTGATGGGAAACAAATAACAGTCCTTCTGGAAGTGGAAGGGTTAGGGGATTTTCTTCCCGTATATGCTGGTAATTTGGATATAATGACCGCTTCAGCTGTAAAAGTTGGGGAAGAAATCGTTAAAAGCCAATTCAAACAATATGTTTGAAAAAGATAATCGGAACTGTAAAGGTGGGGTTGAATTGCATAAAGATATATTGGTTACTGAAGTTGCATTGCGGGATGGCAGCCATGTAGTGGCACATCAATTCACCATTGATCAAGTAAAGAACATGACTGGGAAACTTAGTGCTGCAGGTGTCCCTTATATTGAAGTGTCGCACGGAGATGGCTTGGGCGGATCATCGCTACAATATGGTTTTTCAAAAGTGAATGATATTGAATTGGTGGAAGCCGCTGTTGAAGCTGCAGGCGAATCCGTTATTTCAGTACTTTTAATCCCTGGTATAGGGACGATCGACCAATTAAGAGAAGCCGCTCAAGTGGGGGCGAAAATGGCGCGGATTGCAACCCACGTAACGGAAGCGGACGTCTCAAAGCAACATCTGGAAGCTGCAAAACATCTCGGTATGGAAGCAATTGGGTTTTTAATGATGTCTCACATGGCATCACCGGAAAAACTACTTGAGCAAGCCACTTTAATGGAATCCTATGGAGCGGATGCTGTGTATGTTGTTGATTCCGCAGGTTCTTTTTTGCCCAAAGACGTGAGGACGCGGGTCCGGTTATTAAGATCAAAGCTGAATATCGATATTGGTTTTCATGCTCACAATAACTTATCACTCGCTGTGGCAAATTCACTTGTTGCAATTGAAGAAGGGGCGAATAGAATCGATGGCAGCATCCGTTGTCTCGGTGCAGGTGCTGGTAATACCCAGACGGAAGTGCTTGTTGCCGTTCTGGATAGGATGGGTATCCGTACCGGAATTAACTTATATAAAATGCTTGATCTTTCTGAGGAAGTTGGAAATGCAATCATGCTCAATCCACAGGAAATAACAGACTCGAGTTTAATCATGGGTTATAGTGGCGTGTACTCCAGCTTTTTATTGCATGCAAATAAAGCGGCGAAAAAGTATGGAGTTGACGCCCGGGATATTTTGATGGAGCTTGGTCGACAAAAAGTGGTTGGTGGTCAGGAAGATACCATAATTGAAGTAGCTGAGCAAATGGCGTTTCAGAAAGAAGGGACTTTAAGATGAAACTAGATCAACTGGCAAAACGGGTAGTCGAATCTCAGAAAAACGGTCGTGAGATGGATAAGCTTACATTATCCAATCCTGATCTTACTGTAAATCAAGCATATGAAATTCAGAAGTTGAGCATAAATGAGACGCTCACTGATGATAACAGATTCATCGGGTGGAAGATGGGCTTGACGAGCAAAGCCAAACAACAGCAAGTTGGGGTGGAGGAAGCGATATATGGCAGGTTGACATCTGCCATGGAACTAACTAAACCAGTATTAAAAGTTGGGGAACTCATCCATCCGCGAGTGGAACCTGAATTTGCTTTTTTATTCAAGGACGAACTGAAAGGTGCAAATATAACCGAGAAAGATGTCTGGCCGGCTGTGGAATGTGTATTTCTCGCTCTTGAAGTTATTGACAGTCGCTATAAAAATTTTTCTTTTACACTTACCGATGTAGTGGCGGATAACGCATCCTCCGCCAAACTCCTGCTAAGCAATCAAGCTTATTCTCCGTATCACACGGACTGGTCCCAAGTAGAAGTTACGCTATATCAAAATGGTGAAATACAAAAGAGGGGACTTGGAGAGGCTGTACTCGATCACCCGATTCATTCGATTGTGGAACTGGTAAAAATGATTAGCCGTGAAGGACTTTCCATTCAGGCTGGAATGATTGTTTTGGTAGGCGGAATAACAGATGCCGTTTCCATACAGGCAAACGATGAAATAATGGCAGATTACGGTGAACTGGGGAAACTGACATTACATGTTATAGCATGAAATATGGCAAAAAGGAGGTAATATATTGCGTGAGGTCAATGCTTCGGAAGTGGTAGGTAATAGTAAATTTGGCCGTTTTCATTTAATGGTCTTCTTGTGGTGTTTGTTCGCCATTACCTTCGATGGATTTGATATAGCCATGTACGGAGTAGGTTTGCCATTGATGATGGAGGAATGGAACTTGACGCCAGTCGAAGCTGGCGGAATAGCAAGTTATTCATTGTTCGGAATGATGGTAGGAGCACTCATTTTTGCACCTTTGGCGGATAAAATAGGGAGAAAAAAAGTGCTGGCCATTTGTATAGGTATATTCAGCGTTTTTACATTGCTTTCAAGTTTTGCCCCGAATCCTGCCTTTTTCTCGGTTATGCGATTTATAGCAGCCTTGGGAATGGGAGGATTAATGCCAAATGTCATCTCCTTAATGGCGGAATACTCACCCAAAAAGAATAAGGTGCTCATTGTAACCGCTATGTACTGCGGTTATTCCATCGGAAGCATACTTGCTTCTTTAATTGGAATGTATGTAATGGAACAACTGAGTTGGAGGGTTTTGTATTGGATAGGGGCGCTTCCCTTACTGGCACTGCCATTCTTCATGAAGCAATTTCCTGAATCGCTTTCGTATTATGTTATTCGAAAACAAGGAGCAAAGATTGCTGGAATCCTGAATCGCATTGATCCAGACGGCGACTATAAAGAGTCGGACGATTATGAGTTTGCCAAAGTCCAAGAAAGGGCAAAGGGCTTTCCAGTCAAGAAACTCTTTGAAAATAAGCGTACGCTTAGCACATTTGCGTTTTGGGTAGCCGCCTTTAATTGTTTACTAATGGTATACGGACTCAATACATGGTTACCCAAAATCATGCAGCAGTCGGGATACGGCCTTACATCCAGTTTATCTTTCAATCTTATATCAGGAATAGGACAAATTGGCGGATCGATAATTGGCGGGTACTTAGTTGGGAAAATAGGCCATAGAAGAGTACTTGTATCCCTCTGTGCCATAGGTACGGTCTGTTTTGTCATATTAGGATTGACCTCTAATCCAATAGCATTATATATTCTGATCGCTTTTGGAGGAGCCTGTACAGTCGGCACGATGAATTTAGCCAATACGTATATATCCGAATATTATCCGCGGGAGATAAGGACTACCGGGATAGGCTGGGCCTTGGCTTTTGGTAGAATTGGAGCCATTGTTGCCCCAACATTAATAGGATTGCTGCTGGCTGCAAACTATTCGCCGCAAAATGCATTCATGGCCTTCACCGTTCCGAGCATAATGGCTGCCTTGGCGTTACTCGTTGTGAAAGAGAGGTATGGCAGCTATGATAAACTACAGCTTGAGGGAAATATAAAACTAAAAGCAACGTCGAATATATAATATTGTTTTTTAGTAGATGGCCTATATGTCAGCGGACAGTCATGCAACTGTTCTCTGACATATAGGCCATTTTTTAGAGAATAAAAGAATTCACGAGTAAAATGGCTAAATTCACGAGTAAACCGGCCAAACTCACGAGTAAAACAGTTAAATTCACGAGTAAACAAGTAGAATTCACGAGTGAATTCTGTAATGAAACCCATGGATTAAAGTGCCGTTAAACGCCGGGTAAATGGGGGTTATGCAAGATTGAAAGTTTAGTAACCCTAAATCAAGAAAACTTTTCTAATACGTTTGACAATTGGATTTATCGTGTTAATATAAAGGCAAATGAATTTAATATACAATTTGTACCACTAGGGGTGCTTTATAGGTAAAAGTTGATTTTTTACCGACAAAAGCTGAGATTGAAGTATGACTTTAAGACCCTTAGAACCTGATCTGGTTTATACCAGCGTAGGGAAGTGGGGTCTGGAACTATACATTTCTGTATTATTTCTTGTACAACCACTTTCTTTACGTTTAAGAAAGTGGTTTTTTGTTTGCAAAAAAAGGGGTGATAAGTGTTTTTTTCTGTAACGTTCAATGAAAAAATACAATTTGGAGGTAATGGACATGAAGTTTTCAGAGGAAATCCGTAAGGAAGTTGATCACATTTGGGAAGCTAGTTTTAATCATCCGTTTGTAGCAGGAATAGGAGATGGCACATTGCCATTGGAGTGTTTCCGTTTTTATGTCATGCAAGATGCCTATTATTTATCTCATTTTGCTAGAGTTCAAGCCTTAGGGGCAGTCAAAGCTACAGATTTACATACAACAAGCAGGCTTGCCGGCCATGCACAAGGAACATATGAAGCGGAGTTGAAGCTTCATGAGAATTTTTCCGAGAGATTAGGCATCACAAAAGAAGAACGGGAAGATTTCAAGCCTGCCCCGACTGCCTATGCTTATACTTCCCATATGTATCGTGCGGCTTATTCGGGACATTTAGGAGATGTTATTGCAGCTATCTTGCCGTGTTACTGGCTGTATTATGAGATAGGTGAAAAGCTGCAAGGGTGCATGCCCGAAGAGCCAATTTATCAAGAATGGATAGCGGCTTACGGAGGAGAGTGGTTCCGCACTTTGGTGGAAGAACAAATTGCGAGGCTGGATGAGATTGCTGAAAAAGTAACTGAAGAAGATAAGGCGAGAATGAAAGAGCATTTTATTCTCAGCAGCCAATATGAATACTCATTTTGGGAAATGGCTTATCGTTTAGAGACATGGCCCGTTCATAAGGGAACATTAGAAGTATAAAAGGAGAATGAAACAATGAAAAAAGGATTGAAATTAACGGATATATTAGTCACGATCGTGATTGCGGTAGCATTTGGAATCGTTTATATCCTTTGGGGTTCGATTTATTATTCCGTTAAACCTTTAGGATTACATCTGGATCAACTTATTTATGGAATGTGGTTTATAGCTGGCCCTGTCGCCTTTTTCATTTTACGGAAACCGGGTGTGGCACTTTTGGCGGAGATAGCTGCAGCTTCCGGGGAATTCTTTCTAGGCTCCCCATGGGGGCTGACTGTACTGTTATATGGGGTGGTCCAAGGTTTGTTCGCGGAACTGGTGTTCATGGGGTTCAAATATAAAAAATTCAATATGCCGGTGGCCGTTTTAGCTGCGATGGCTTCCTGCCTGGCATCAGTTATCATGGATTTTGCATACGGGGAAATAGGTGCGCTTTCTACTTGGAATCTATCGTTATTCATGATAGCGAGGTTTGTGGGTTCCATATTCTTTGCAGGTGTGACCGCTTATTATCTAGTTAAAGTCCTGGAAGCAACAGGGGTAACTAATCTTGTGCGTCCGGTTTCCAATAAAGATTATGCAGAACTTGATTAAAAGAAGAGGTTGAGGGCCATGGAACCAATCGTTTCTGTTGAAAAGTTAAGAATGAAATTTCCCGGTGATGAATCTTTGATATTCAAGGACCTATCACTATCATTTGATCAGGGAGAAAAAGTGTTATTGTTGGGACCATCTGGATGTGGTAAGTCCACTCTGTTGCAAGTGTTAAGCGGATTGATTCCGAATTCCATCGAAGTCCCGATGAAAGCGGAGAAATTGAAATGCCCTTCTTCATGGGGGTATGTTTTTCAAGACCCTGATAGCCAGTTTTGCATGCCATTTGCCGATGAGGAAATTGCCTTTGTCCTAGAGAATCTTTCCGTCCCTAAAGAAGAGATGAAAGAGAAGATTCAAAATCATTTCCGTAAAGTAGGATTGAACCTAGACCATACAAGTATTGACACATTATCAGGCGGGATGAAACAGCGTCTGGCAATTGCTTCAGTATTGGCCCTTGAACCAGAAGTGATATTTTTAGATGAACCGACCGCCATGCTTGATCCAGAAGGAACGAAAGAAATCTGGGACTTGTTGAAGGAAGTCGGAAAAGACAAAACGGTTATTATCGTCGAACATAAAATTGACCATGTTTTAGAATTCATCGAACGAATCGTGCTTTTAAACGATGACGGTCAAATCATAGCTGATGGTCCAAGAGACACCATTCTTTCCCTATATAAAAATGAAATGAGAGAACATGGAATTTGGTTCCCTGGTGTTTGGGATGAATATATACAGAGTAATGCACCCACTAGGGAATACCATTTTACAGATGGTTTACCCCTTCTGGATGTGCAAGGATTTAGCGGTTTTCGGAATAAAGAGGAAAAAATACACGTTGAAGAGCTGAAGGTCCATTCAGGAGAATGGATTGTGATCAGGGGAGAAAATGGCGCGGGCAAGAGTACACTTTTGCATGCATTGATGCAATTCATAAAAACGAAAGGTACGTATGAATTAGTGGGGAACCCCATTAAAATGGTGAAAAATCCAACGGATCATATGACGTTTGTCTTTCAAAATCCTGAGTTTCAGTTCGTTGCAAATACTGTATATGAAGAGATTGCTTATTCATTGCGTATTGATAAAAGGCCGCAACAAGAAATAGATGAGAGAGTCCGCTCATTGCTTAAAGTTTTCCGTCTTGAGGCACATCGGGATAAACATCCATTTCAATTATCAATGGGGCAAAAGCGTCGCTTAAGCGTAGCAGCCTCAATCGTAATAGACAAAAAAATCATTCTCCTGGATGAGCCGACCTTTGGTCAAGATTCGAAAAATACCTTTGCATTACTGGAATGGTTTGAGGAATATCGAAGACGTGGAATAACAGTGATCATGGTAACTCATGACGATCATATTTCAAAAAACTTTGCATCCAGGATCTGGACGGTTAAGGACGGAAACGTAATAAGTGATGAAAACATCGCGCAAGCCGGATTTGTTGAGACCAAAGTTAAAAGGAGTGTCATGTAGATGAATGTTTCACACGCAGAAACATGGCTCCATGGAATTAATCCAAGCCTTAAACTTGGTGTGCTGATTGTGTTATGCATCGTGGCGTTATTCATTCACGACCTGAATTATATGATGAATATCACCATTGGCGTATTACTTTTATTTTTGTTTTTTTCCGGGCATTCGATAAAACGCATCCTGCTTTTGTCGATTCCCTTTTGTTTCATTTTTATATCCACCTCTTCTGCCATGATATTATTCGGGCAAGGTGAAAAGCTTTGGTTTGAGTGGGGCCTCATATCGATTACGGAAGAAAGTTTCATGAGGGGATTACTGGTAGGCTTTCGAGCTTTGTTCTTTGCGGTCCTTGGTTTAACTTTTTCCTTAACGACGAGACCAGTGAACTTGTTTTATTCGTTAATGCAGCAAGTTAGGCTTAAACCGAAATATGCCTATAGTTTCATGGCGGCATTAAGGCTGATTCCCATCATGATGGAGGAGTTCCAAACGATACGGAACGCGATGAAGGTACGCGGTTTCGAAAGGGGAAAAGGAATAAAATCGGTATATTTTAAAATGAAAGCCTACTCCATCCCGTTGTTATCCGGAAGCATCAGACGTGCACACCGAATCGCGGTTGCGATGGAGGCAAAGCGATTTACAGACAGTAGGGATCGAACATACTATTATGAATTCGGGTTTTCAAAAAAGGACCATGGTTTCATTCTGTATTTTATCATCCTGCTGTTGGCCGGCTTTTATCTATCGATTCAATTCCCGTTAGTATCCATTTGATTTTATGAGATTGTAACTTTACTAGTTGGGGGTTCTAGTATGAATGCACATGAATTGCATATTATTTCCACTGGGAAACAGCCAATTGAAAAGTTTGTGGAAATCGCTTCAAACATTCAGGAACATGTCGATTTCTTTTATCTAAGGGAAAAGCATAGGAGTGCATCGGAACTCTATCAAGCAGTGAGGCTATTACATGATAATAAGATTCCGCTTTCTAAGATCATCATTAATGACCGGGTGGATGTAGCCTGGGTACACAAAGTATTTGGTGTGCAATTGGCTTTTCATAGTTTAGATGCAGAAGTCGTAAAAGGAGCTTTTCCAGGGATGAATGTTGGCTGTTCGATCCATTCCATGGATGAAGCGAAAGCTGCATTCAGCAAAGGGGCCGATTACGCGATTTATGGACATGTTTTTGAAACGGCTTCAAAAATGGGACTTCCTCCCAAGGGAGTTGAGGAGCTTCATGCAATCACAAGAAATGTCAATCTTCCGATAATTGCGATAGGAGGAATAACACCTTTCAATTGCCAAGTCGTGCTGGATGCGGGGGCACGTGGAATTGCCGTCATGTCAGGTGTGCTTGAAGCTGAAAATCCGATTGAAGCCGTTAAAGAATATGCGAAGTCTTTGGGAAAGGAGACATAAGATGAATTCCATATATGATGCAATCATTGTAGGGGGAGGAGTAATAGGTGGGTCCATTGCATTTCAATTAGCCAAGCGAGGTAAAAAGGTCCTTTTATTGGAAAAAGACAGACTTGCCAGTAAAGCATCCAGTGCTGCAGCCGGGATGTTAGGGGCACAAGCTGAGTTAGATGCTGATAATCCCCTTTTTACATTGGCAAGCCGAAGCAGGGGGATGTTTCCTGCACTTGCGGAAGAATTAAAAGACATAAGTGGAATAGACATCGAATTAGTGAACAAGGGCATGTTTAAGGTGGCGCTATCGAGTGATCAAGTAGCGGAGTTGAAGAACATGATCAGAGTCCAGCAAGATGCGGGACTTGAGGCTGAATGGCTATCGACCGCCGAAATAAGGAAAACGGAACCGCTTTTATCGGATGAGATAAAAGGAGCCATGTTCATTCCGAATGATGGACAAGTTTCAGCCACGAGGCTGTCGCTCGCTTTTACTGAATCTGCAGCTGCACTTGGTGTGGATATAAAGGAATTTGTTCATGTCTCCAATCTGGTTACGGAAAACGGATGTGTAACGGGAGTCGTCACGGACATAGGTGGATTTTCAAGTGAAAATGTCATCGTGGCAGGTGGCGCTTGGAGTGCTTTCCTTCTAGAAAAATCAGGGATCAGACTCGACAGTTATCCAGTAAAGGGAGAGTGCTTTTCCGTCCTGACCGATCGTCCATTGCTTGAAAAGACAATCTTCACACATGGCTGCTATCTTGTGCCCAAAGTTGGCGGAAGAATCATTGTCGGGGCAACGGTTAAAGCGAACACTTTCGATCAAAAGGTAAGTCTTGAGGGGATTTCTACGTTAATTGAAAGAGCAACGCAATTGCTTCCGGCGATTAAAGGAACCGAATTGGAAAAGACATGGGCAGGTATACGCCCCCAAACTGGGGACGGCTTGCCGTACTTTGGTGAACATCCGGCATGCAAAGGACTTTTCATTGCAACGGGGCACTATAGGAATGGCATCTTGCTTTCTCCAATTACAGGTGTACTAATAGCGGATATTTTGGAAAGGAAGGCAAATCCCGAATGGTCCCCTTTTAGATTGGACCGTTCGATACAGCCCCTTTTTACTTGATGGAGGTGGATGAATTGGAATTAACTATTAACGGGGAAAAAATAAGGATTCCTGCTGAAGAATCAACAGTTACAGGGCTTTTACAACACTTTAATCTACATCAAAAAGTAGTGATCGTTGAATTGAATGATGAAATATTAGCAAAAGAAAGTCTAAGTGAAACACTTTTGTCAAATGGAGACAAGGTAGAGATTGTACATTTTGTAGGAGGCGGATGATATGTTAAAGATTGGTTCTCATGAATTTTCTTCAAGATTATTATTAGGTACTGGAAAATATCCAAATTTCGATGTTCAAAAACAATCAGTGGAGGTTTCGGAGACGGAAATATTAACATTCGCGGTCCGGAGAATGAACATTTTTGAAGCCAGTCAGCCCAATTTTTTGGAAAAGCTTGATTTGAAGAAATACACACTCCTTCCCAATACGGCAGGAGCTAAAACAGCCAAAGAAGCAGTGCGCATAGCCCAGCTTGCAAAAGCATCTGGCTTATGTGACATGATTAAGGTTGAAGTCATTGGCTGTCAAAAAACACTGCTGCCTGACCCGATTGAAACATTGAAAGCTGCTGAAGAATTAGTGAAGCTGGGATTCACCGTATTACCTTATACTTCGGATGATGTCTTGCTCGCTAAACGCCTGGAAGAAGTGGGGTGCCATGCAATCATGCCCGGAGCTTCACCAATTGGCTCTGGTCAAGGCATTATAAACCCACTGAACTTACGGTTCATCATGGAACAATCAGAGGTGCCGGTAATTGTTGATGCAGGGATCGGAACACCCTCTGATGCAGCAATCGCCATGGAATTAGGGGCGGATGGCGTATTACTTAACACTGCTGTTTCCGGAGCAAAAGACCCAGTCAAAATGGCGAGGGCAATGAAACTTGCCATTGAGGCAGGGCGATTGGGGTATGAAGCAGGAAGAATCGAAAAGAATGATTATGCGATTGCCAGCAGCCCGGTTGAAGGATTGAGCATTGGATGAATGAGCGTTATTCACGTCAAGAACTTTTTGGTCCTATTGGGGAAGAAGGGCAAATGAAAATTCGCAAAAAACACGTTTTGGTGATTGGAGCGGGTGCTCTCGGTACGGGAACTGCGGAAGGCCTTGTACGAGCCGGAATTGGGAAACTCACCATTGTTGACAGGGATTATGTAGAGTGGAGCAACCTTCAAAGACAACAGCTTTATTGTGAAGATGATGCACAAAAAAGAATACCGAAAGCAGTGGCAGCGAAGAATCGCCTGAATGCGCTTAATTCAGATGTAATCGTAAAATCACTTGTGGCGGATGTTTCGGTTGATGGATTGGCGAAGCTTGTTGAAGGCGTGGATTTGATATTGGATGCCACTGATAATTTCGATACAAGGATGCTTATTAACGATACTGCACAAAAATATAAAATCCCCTGGATTTACGGTGCCTGTGTAGGGAGTTATGGGATAAGTTACACGGTAATCCCAGAGACGACACCATGTTTGAATTGTTTGCTGGAAACGGTCCCGATTGGAGGACTGACTTGTGATACGGCGGGAATCATCAGCCCTGCCGTTCAAACGGTCGTTGCCCATCAAATGGTGGAAGCTTTAAAAATCCTTGTCGAAGATCATGAATCGCTGAGAAACAAAATCGTTTCATTTGATCTTTGGAAAAATGAACATTCATCCATAAATGTAGCGAAATTAAAAAAGGATACTTGTTTGTCATGTGGGTCAAATCGAACGTATCCCCACCTCTCTTATTCAAATCGAACAAAGACCGCCGTTTTATGCGGAAGGGATTCTGTCCAAATCAGGCCGGCAGTGAAGGTTGAAAGAGACTTAGCGGAACTCGAAAATAATCTTATCGCACAAGGTGGTAAGATCGACAGGAATCCTTATTTACTTTCATTTACCATTGGAACCCATCGGTTGGTCGTTTTTAAAGACGGGCGGGCGTTGATTCATGGAACAAAAAATATTGCAGAAGCAAAAACGTTATATCATCGTTATTTTGGCTGAAATGGCACCGACTTGCAATTCACGTTTATACCCGTGAAAGAGTGCCAAAAAAAGATGCCCTTATAATAGGAAGGTATCGAACATTTTCCCAATGTGACTTATTTGCTCAGAAATATAAAACGAAAGCGGTGTCTGCCTTTTTGGGGCGGCACCGCTTTGTTATGGAACGATTATATAAGCAGCTTACATATCATGACTGCTATTATGCTTCTGACGGGAGTGCTGCCTGTTTTTCACCTTATGAGAACCGCTTAACGGTGCTGGTTGACCTGGGTTATTTCCTTTAGGAGCATTTTTTCGCATATCTTTACCATCGTTTTTGTTCATGTTCGATCCCTCCTATCTCTTAAGATAATCAGTCCGTGAAATTTTATTCACATACATATATTTGCAAACCTCGTACATGCTATTGATGGACACTATATTTAAGGAGCTGATTCCAAATGCAGGATAAACAAGATAAGCGAAGGACTTTCCAGGAAGCCCAGCAAAGTTATCAACAAGTATTTGATGTTTACTCATCCATTGAGAAAAGCGCACCGAATTACGGAACGGAATTGAAACATGTGAAGCAGGAAGTGAACGAGGCCTATCAACAAATACAATCTGCTTTAGTCACCGCTTCCGAACATCAGAAAGAACAATTGAAAAAATTCGAACAGGATATCCAGGCAATCGTCAATGAGGTCAATTCTGAGGACTATTGAGTGACAGGTTCTTTCGTCATGAGTCCATGCGCATTAGTCGTGAGTTTTGCGCGTTTTACTTGTGCATTTCCTGATTTTAGAAAGGAATAGGCTTTTTGAAAAATGCAGGACATCTGCCATTTCAAAAAGCCTATCCTATTTAAAGCCTAGAAATGAGGGGAATCATTGGTTTTTCTTTCTTTTTTTATTGTTTTGTCTTTGCATTTCCGATAATGGCGGTTCATTTCCCAGTTCATCATTGTATCCAGCCCCATTACCTTGCGCTTTTGCTGCATTCATACCTGGTATAACATGATTTGCTTTTTGTTTTGTCATTTCGACACCTCCACCCATAGAATGCGATAATGTCGAATGATTATGTATGAAGTATCAATATGTTTTGCTGGAATAATTTATCAGGCCGAAAATAGGGTTATTTTCAAGAAAATGCATATCAGCAAGGCTTCTTACATGCACTTTAATATGTGGGGGATTTTTTTCTATAAGAGAAACTTATCAAAAACAATAACTTTCTTGTTATTTACTTATACTCATTTCTATATTAGTATTAAGTTGAAGGAAGAGTTAGGGTGGGAGAAGAGAGAGAAAATTCGACAAACTAACTTTTTTACTTATATTTATAGTAAACATGGTTTCAGTGGACCAGGTTTTACTTTCATGTGCAGAATACGTTCTGACAGTTTAATAGGGGGTAATATTCATGACGAAAAATGACGTATACCAAGCGCGTAGGTCCTTTGAAATTGATGGGCAACGCTACAACTACTACAGCCTAGACGCTATTGAAAAAGCAGGGGATGGCCAAGTATCACGCCTTCCATATTCCATTAAAGTATTACTTGAAGCGGTACTTCGCCAAGTAGACGGAAGAGTAATCACAAAAGAACACGTTGCGAACCTTGCTAAATGGGGAACAAGCGAGCAACAAGATATAGATGTTCCGTTCAAGCCTTCACGTGTAATCCTACAAGATTTCACTGGTGTTCCAGTTGTTGTTGATTTAGCTTCTTTACGTAATGCTTTCGCAGCACTTGGTGGAGATCCTGACAAAATCAACCCGGAAATCCCGGTTGACCTTGTAATTGACCACTCTGTACAAGTCGATAAAGCGGGTACAATGGATTCCCTAGATGCCAATATGGATCTTGAATTCGAACGTAATGCAGAGCGTTACCAGTTCCTAAGCTGGGCTCAAAAATCATTCAACAACTATCGTGCAGTTCCACCGGCAACTGGTATCGTTCACCAAGTTAACCTAGAGTACCTTGCGAACGTGGTTCATGCTGTTGAAACTCCAAACGGTGACTTCGAAGTATTCCCTGATTCTGTTTTCGGTACAGATTCACATACTACAATGATCAACGGTATTGGTGTTCTTGGTTGGGGTGTCGGCGGTATCGAAGCAGAAGCAGGCATGCTTGGACAGCCTTCTTACTTCCCAGTTCCAAAAGTCGTTGGTGTTAAACTGACTGGCCAACTTCCTAAAGGTACAACAGCTACTGACCTTGCATTGAAAGTAACACAAGTTCTTCGTGCACATGGCGTAGTTGGTAAATTCGTTGAGTTCTACGGCCCAGGAGTAGGTTACCTTCCACTTGCTGACCGTGCAACAATCGCTAACATGGCTCCTGAATACGGTGCTACAGTTGGTTTCTTCCCTGTTGATGCAGAAGCGATCGATTACATGCGCTTAACTGGCCGTGATGAAAAACAAATTAAAGTGGTTGAATCATACTGCAAAGAAAATGGTTTGTTCTACTCTCCTGAAAACGAAGATCCAGCATACAATGATGTTGTGGAAATCGACCTTTCAGCAATTGAACCAAACCTTTCAGGCCCTAAACGCCCGCAAGATTTGATTCCACTTTCTCAAATGAAAAAATCTTTCCATGACGCAATCAATGCACCTATGGGCAACCAAGGTTTTGGCATGGACAATTCTGAATTGGATAAAGAAGTAACTGTTAAATTTGCCGATGGCAAAGAAACGGTAATGAAAACAGGTGCGATTGCAATTGCTGCAATCACAAGCTGTACGAACACTTCTAACCCGTACGTAATGCTTGGAGCAGGTCTTATTGCTAAAAAAGCAGTTGAAAAAGGCTTGACTGTTCCGGATTATGTAAAAACATCATTGGCACCAGGTTCTAAAGTTGTTACTGGTTACCTTCGTGATGCAGGTCTTCAACCATACCTTGATCAATTAGGATTCAACGTAGTTGGTTACGGCTGTACAACATGTATCGGTAACTCAGGTCCATTGGCTGACGAAATCGAAGCAGCTGTTGCTGAGGCAGATCTTCTGGTAACTTCAGTACTTTCTGGTAACCGTAACTTTGAAGGCCGTATTCATCCACTAGTTAAAGCGAACTATCTTGCTTCTCCAACTTTGGTTGTTGCATATGCACTTGCTGGTACTGTGGACTTCGATCTTAACAATGATTCACTTGGTAAAGATAAAGATGGTAACGATGTATATCTTGCTGATATCTGGCCATCACAAGAAGAAGTTAACGCTGCTGTTAAAGCAACAGTTACACCGGAATTATTCCGTAAAGAATACGAAACAGTATTCAACGATAACAAACGTTGGAATGAAATCCAAACAAGCAACGAAGCGATTTATGCTTTCGATTCTAAATCAACATACATTCAAAATCCTCCATTCTTTGAAGGATTATCACCAGAACCGGGTTCAGTTAACCCACTTTCCGGCTTGCGTGTAGTTGGTAAATTCGGTGACTCAGTTACAACTGACCACATTTCTCCTGCAGGTGCAATCGGTAAAGATACACCAGCTGGTATCTATCTTCGTGAAAACGGTGTGAAACCGCGTGACTTTAACTCTTACGGTTCTCGTCGTGGTAACCATGAAGCGATGATGCGCGGAACATTCGCAAACATCCGTATCCGTAACCAAGTTGCTCCAGGTACAGAAGGTGGATACACAACTTACTGGCCAACAGGCGATGTAATGGCTATCTATGATGCTTGTATGAAATACAAAGCTGATGGAACAGGTCTTGCAGTAATCGCTGGTAAAGACTATGGTATGGGAAGCTCTCGTGACTGGGCTGCGAAAGGTACTAACCTTCTTGGCATCAAAACAGTCATCGCTGAAAGCTTTGAACGTATTCACCGTTCTAACCTTGCATTAATGGGTGTTCTTCCACTTCAATTCAAAGAAGGCGAAAACGCTGAAACGCTTGGATTGACTGGTAAAGAAGCGATCGCAGTTAAAATCGACGAAACAGTTAAACCGCGTGATATCGTAAAAGTTACAGCTACTGATGAAGCTGGAAACGTAAAAGAATTTGATGTACTTGTTCGTTTCGATTCCGAAATCGAAATCGACTACTACCGTCACGGTGGTATCCTTCAAATGGTATTACGTAATAAATTAAAAGGCTGATTTCAGCTTTTGGGAAGCGGTAAACCTATTATAGGTTTACCGCTTTTTTTTTGTGTCAAGTTTATGAAACAATGAGATATCATGATATGATTTATAGGAATTGCACTTTTCCGCATACCCTTTTATTGTTAAGATGGAATAGGGAAGTTGTTCTAATTCTGGAAATGGACTAATATTTTTATTGTAATGGGACTAGGAGGACGAGTATGCTTAAAAAAATTATTGCTTCGGTGGCCTTACTATCACTTATTACTGTAGCGATCGTGCAGGCGATGGATAATGAATCGAAGGGAAATGACGAAAAAGATGCTTTGGGCGGATTGAAAATTGGAGCTAAAGCACCGAATTTCTCCCTGAAAACTTTGGATGGTAAACAAGTTGAATTATCGGATTATGAGGGCAAAAAGGTAATGCTCAATTTTTGGGCAACGTGGTGCCCGCCTTGCAAGAAGGAAATGCCGGATATGGAGAAATACACACAACAAGCGGGTGATGATGTCGTCGTACTTGCAGTCAATATTGACCCTGAAAATGATGTACAAGCATTTGTGGAGGATAATGGAATTACTTTTACCATACCGCTGGACAGTCAAAGTGCAAAAAATCCAGTGAATGAGCGCTACAAAATTCTTAGCATACCGACAACTTACTTCATCGACAAAAAAGGCATTATCAGGAATAAGGTAATTTCAGCCATGACATTAAAAGATATGGAACGAAATATAAATAGTATGCAGTAGGGGAACTTTATGTAGTTAGCGAAACTCCTGCCAACCGAGCTAGATGCCTGGCGGCAGTCGGAGGAATGTTTTTGAATACAGTCTGACGGAACCTTTATGAGGTTCCGTTTTATTGTATGTTAACAAAGTTGTCAAACTTTAATGGAAAAATCAAAAAAATTAAAAAATTATTGTTAATGTTCATGGAAAAAGGGTTAAAGTATAGAGAGCGGATAAATGGAATTTTAATCAGGTTAAAAATCTGATAATTATGACAATTCAAGGGATGGAAACCATATAGTCATAATTTTACGTTAATTTGGCAATACTGAAAATTATATTAAAAATAAGTAGGTGAAAAGCATGAAAAAAAGAAAAAGGACATTTGAAGAATTAATTAAAGAAAACAAAAGGGAATTATTGATGGACGTTAAGCAAATGGAAAGACTTGAGGAACGTCTTGAAAAAAAACATATGCAAAAGGCTGAATAGGTTTTGCTTAAAAAGAGCCAGTGCCATGAAGGTCCCTTCAAGGTGCTGGCTCTTTTTTCATGGCTTTTTCAAAAACTGGCATTCATGAATTTCCTCTTTTTTATCCATGATAAGAGAAGGATAAGAGAAGGAGGCGATAAAATGGGTAATCCAAAAAAAGATTCCAAACACTTTAGACCGAGCCATCTAGGGACACAACCAATAGCAGCAGGTGGGAATAACGGTAAGAAAATGCAGGACAAATCCGGGAAACATCCTCAGGTCATTCAAACTAAAGGCGAGTAATCAAGGCTTAATAAAGTAATCGTAATAATATTATGTAAATAATAAAACATGAGGTGAAAATAATGGGCACAAATAAGCACAATCCGGATAATCGTTTAGATAATGTTGAAAAAATTCAAGATGCAATAGAAAATACGGAAGAGAACATAACCGCTGCAAATGAAACGTTATCATTCTCTTCAGGGGAAGAAAAACAGGCAATTCAGGCTAAAAATGAACGAAGAAGAAAGAGCATTGATGGAATGAAGGAAGAAATGCAAGATGAGCAAGAAGCACGGGAAAGCGGTTATAGTAACGATAATATTTAAACAAAAAGGGGAGAAAGAGATGAGAAATCTTTCTCCCCTTTCATTTTAGGTTCAACGCAGGGAATCAGTCTATAAAGACAGCTTAAATGAAATTTGCACAATTGTTATGATAAAATGTTTATTGCAAGAGAAATGAAAGTGGGGAAATAAAATGTTCATAGCAGAAAACGAAATTGAAGTGCGGTATGCAGAGACAGATCAAATGGGTGTTGTTTACCATGCGAATTATTTAATATGGATGGAACTAGGCAGGACAAAATTGATAAATGATTTAGGGTTTTATTATGCTGATATGGAAGCGGATGGCATCCTCTCACCTGTTATGGATATTCAGGCTTCGTATAAAACCCCTGTTAGATATGGTGATAAGGTAAAAATTAAAACCTGGATTGAAAAATATGATGGTTTACGCGTCGTTTATGGGTATGAGATCGTTAATGGGAAAAATGAAGTGGCGGCTACAGGTCATTCTTCCCACGTTTGCGTTAAAAAGGAGAGCTTCCGCCCGATATCCATTAAACGCATGTATCCTGAATGGCATGAGGCCTATGAGAAAAATAAAAAGCAGGATGAATTGGTTTAATTACAATTATTGAGGTGATCAAAAATGGCTTTTGGGATTAAACGGGTAGACGTGGTAGCCTGGAAGCAGAAAATCGATCAAGGCCAAATAGCTTTTTTAACTCATTATTGGCTGGATGACCGATTTCCCGGTTGCAAGACGGTAACAAAGGTCGGATGCAAGGATTTAAGGCGTTTATCGGAGTGGGGTAAGCAATACGGGCTAAAAAAAGAGTGGATTCATCACAGGAAGGATGGCTATTCTCATTTTGATCTTTTAGGGGATAAACAAGCGGAAATTCTTAGGGCGGAAGATATTGAAGAGCGCCTGCTCGATTGAACAAGAAAAAACAGCAGTTTACACCGCTGCTTTATTGTCAAGCACTCTTTTCATATTGAAATTCTGGTTCCGTCAGTTTTTCATTAAAAGTAATAAGTAAATCGTGGCCATCAAAGTACCATAAATCTTTTTCTTCTACATAAAAATTAATCTCGTTCATAGTCGTTGCGGCCGCTGCATTTTCCGGTTCTTCTTGCATGATACCTAATGAAAAGCCGCTTTGGACGGTACTATGCCCGCCATATCTTACATAAAAGCGCAAATGAGAGCCTTCTTGAAGCCCCAGTTCATCAATATACCACTTAGCTGCTTGATCGGAAATGGTCAGTTTCATACTCATTCTCCTTCCTAGAGGTTCGTTATTTAAGTATAAAGTAATTATGCAGTAGATGCGAATAATGTGCGTTTAAGAAAGGAAATAACCATGGATATTATATATAATATTTGTTTCATAACTCGAAAAAGATCCAACGAAGACGAAGTGTTGATGCTATTTCGCCAAAAGGATCCCAATCGGCATAAATGGAATGGCATAGGCGGGAAAATAGAAAAAGGTGAAACCATCGATGAATCGATGGAACGCGAAATTCTTGAAGAAACTGGATTGAAAGTAAGGGGGATGAGCTTTCGAGGGATCGTGACATGGAATGAAACAGGTGGAATGTATGTTTACAGAGCTGAAGATGCAGGGGGAGGGCTATCTGCCTGTGATGAAGGGGAACTTGCCTGGAAGCCATTTCAATGGGTTATGGAGGCAAGTGAAGTTGTGTCCAACATAAAGTATTACCTGAAAGATATATTACAGGATGAACCACCACAAGAATTTGCATGTACCTATGAAAATGAACAATTAATATCAGTCAAAAAGAAGCCTCTGCCTGATATGGCAAAAGAATTGACTTTCAATTGAAAACCGCCCATGTGCGGTTTTTTTGCCTTTTTGATTCCTGAGCCCTTTAACAAAGTGGCAGGGGAATATTGATATATTTATGAAGCAAGACTCTGAAATTATATATTGTGAGGATTAAACGAAATGCCATCTAATTAATTTCCTTATAAAGACGGGGCTTGTAAAAGGGAATCCGGAAATGGTATTACCCGTAAGATCGTTTCGTACCCATATGAGCACACACAAAAATAGCTGCAGATTCCTGCAGCTATTTTGTATTGCCTTTTTCTTTTGCTTCAGCCTCGGCAAGCTTTCTCAGCAAGACTGGTGTAGGCATATGCATGATTTGCTCTAAAGGCAAGTTTAGTGACTTGGATAACTTTAATGCAGTTTCCGGTGATATTTGCAATGGCTTCATGGCACTTTCTCCTAACGATATGTAATAACTAGTTCCAGTGTAGCCTCTGTTCAACAATTATTCAATCCTTACTTGACTCTTTCTCCATTAAACGAATTCCAAACCATTCTTTCGATTTGAAGTTAATGTAAAAATAATTTAGGTCCTTTTACCTTGACAAAAGAATCTTGTAGAGTCCAGAATGAAATATAAATAGTCTGAATGAATCATTTTTTTGGGGTAATCTGATTTCCTTTCAATTAAACGGATATAAAGAACCACATTTTGCTGTTGGGATATAATGGATTAGCTTTGTCATGATTTACAAAATCAGGGGGAGTGGGATATGGGCATTTTCATAAAAGTGAAGCCAATAAAAGCAAACTGGTTTCAAAAAGCAAATGAAACAGATGGCATATTGGATGTAAGCAGTGAACAGGTGAAACTTCAGGTTAATATCATCGATTTAACGGAATACGATTTAAAGCTGATCCATGCTTTTAGAGAGGCAATCGAACCCCAGGTTGAGGGAGTTGTGGATGCCTTTTATCAATCGATTCTGCAGGTTCCTGAATTGAAAGGGATTATAACGGCGCACAGCACAGTGGGAAGATTGAGAAAAACGTTAATTACTCATATGTTATCTCTATTCAATGGTGTGATTGACGATGATTTTGTTAAATTGCGGACAAAGGTGGCGAAGACTCATTATCGTATTGGCTTACAGCCCCGGTGGTATTCATCCGGTTTTCAAAATGTACAGAATCACTTGCAAAGAATTGTCTTTGAACAAACCAAGAATGAAGATGAGCAGCGGGCATTAATATCAGCGATAGGAAAGATACTCAATCTCGAACAGCAATTAGTCCTTGAGGCATATGAAGTGGAACATTTAAAGGCTAGGGAAAATCAATATAAAGAAATAAAAGAGGAAGTAAAAAGGAAAATCTCGTTAGTTAGTGAAGAAGTCTTGTATTTAAGTGAAGAAACGGATGCTTCCGTTAAGCAATTGATAGAAAACGGGCAATTTGTCAAAATGCAGATCGCAACGCGCGCTGAACAATCACTTCGTTCAAAAACAATGGCTGAAGAGGGGCAGAAGCGTATGCAGATCTTAACGGAAAAGATACAAAACCTTGTTAATTTCATGAAAAATGTTGATGAAAAGATCGTTTTATTAAACCAATCTTTCTTAAGCATCACCGAGTTTGTTAAGCTTGTACAGGGAATGGCCGACCAGACAAATTTACTATCATTGAACTCAGCCATCGAGGCAGCACGGGCAGGTGAACATGGTAATGGATTTGCGGTTGTTTCGAATGAGGTCAGGAAACTTGCTGAACAGACTAAAAAATCGATAGCTGAAATAGATGCAATCGTGCAATCATCAAATGAATACATGAAAGATGTTGTTGATTCTGTCCTAAGGGTTAAAGAAGTGGTTCAAGCAGGTGAGAAGGAATCTGGATTAACGGAAAATTCCTTCAATGAAATAATCGGAGTCATCAAAGGGAATATAACGGATTCTGCAGAAATGGAAATGACAATCCAGGGATTAGTGTCAATCATCCAGGAAATCGGTAGCGCTACTGAAAAGGTTTCGAGGCATGCCAGTATCCTGAATAACACGGCAAATGAATTGTAGAAAGTAAAATAGGCCCATGCATACGGGCCTATCTTCACATGGTAATGCACATGTTCTTATAACCATTTTACTTTAGGTTCAGTTTTATCGATAATCCGCTTGATGTTTGCACGATGCCGGTAAAAAATGAAGATCGTTATTATACCGATTACAATAATAAGCGGCAAATCACCAGTATGAAACACTAAACTGTAGATGAGAGCAAGTAGACAAGCAATCATGGAAGAAAGCGAGACATATTTGGATATGTATAAGGATATGAAGAATATGAAAACGGCAAAAACGAAAAATAATGGTTCATATGCAAGAATGACACCAGCAGAAGTTGCAACAGCTTTACCGCCCCGAAAGTTTGCGAAAATGGGAAACATATGACCGATGACCGCAAAAACTCCGGCTAGCAATGGATTCATTCCCAGACCAAGCATATCCGGCAGAAAAGTTGCTAGGGTACCCTTAAGAATATCCATGGTAGTAACGGTTAGTCCTGCCTTGACACCAAGTGTCCTGAAGGTATTTGTCCCGCCTAGATTTTTACTGCCATGCTCCCGGATGTCGATTTTGTAAAATGTTTTACCGATTATTAAACCGGACGGAATCGAACCGATCAGGTAGGCAGCCAGTATAGTGATAAATGTAAGCATTCTATTACCCTTTCTTTAAGAAAAATCTTCTTTTTTTATCACGTTTAAGGAAGATTGTTCCCTTTTTCAAAAATAAACGTGTAGAAATAGCTAAAAACAGCCCTGAAATACCTGTTAAGCTTCTCTTATTGTAACATTTTCGTGACAAAATGGTACGGCTGTCCAAAAAAAAATCCACTAAAAAAATGAATTTTCCTTGATGGACCTACATCTTTTGATATACGTTAAGTTCATGAACGGTAAAAGGTTTAGACTTCCTTATTTTCGTAAATATAAAATGAACGATGCCTCCTTGTATAAATTGTTACAATACGTGGTAGTCTGTATGAACATAAGAAAGTTAAGTGAGTCATGCCTTTTCGAAACTTATTCTTTCTTGTATAATGATTTTTCTTAATAATGGTAATAAACAGCTTTTCTCTGTAAAATACCTTTGTTAGGAATACTCTTTAATCAAATATTACATTTTATTATAAAGGGGATTGAAAAGAATGATAGAAAATCCAAGCAGAGAAGAAATGGGAAAGATGTTGAAAAAATCGAAGCGCATCGCTGTCGTTGGTTTATCTGATAACCCTGAGCGCACTTCTTATATGGTATCGAAGGCCATGCAGGATAGCGGATATGAAATCATTCCTGTAAACCCTGCTGTATCTGAAGTGCTGGGTGTAAAGGCAGTTAAGGCACTGAAAGATATTGAAGGGCACGTCGATATCGTCAATGTTTTCCGCCGTTCAGAGTTCCTTCCGGAGATAGCCAAGGAATTTGCAGAAATCGATGCAGATATCTTTTGGGCGCAGCTAGGAGTGGAAAATGAAGAAGCCTATAATTTTTTGAAAGAAAAAGGACATACTGTCATCATGAATCGATGTATAAAAGTCGAACACGCCCTTACTAAGTAAAATGAAGAGCGGAACTTCCGCTCTTTTTTTAAGGTATCGCTTTATTTCTGGAGAAAAACTGAAAGGCAGCCATAGCGGGCATTGAGCGGTCGGGCAAAATTAAGCCATTAAAGCTTAATTTGATTAAAATAATAAAAGTATATTTGCCAAATGAAAATTTACCGCTACAATTAGAATGGTAGCTATGATACGTTTTGTTCCATACAAATGTGCTAACGCTAATAAAAAGGACAAAAAAATAGAACACTTGTTCTTTGTTCGTGAAAGTATTATACTTGTTATAATGATAATAACGTATAAATGGATTTGTTAAGCTAGTGAGTCATTTCATTGCAGTATGATTTGGCCCGGAAATTGTGTTTAGTAAGGAAAGGGGAATTTCTGTGGCAAAGAAAGTAAAAACAATCGAGTACAATGATGATGCAATTCAGGTACTGGAAGGACTCGAAGCGGTCAGAAAACGTCCCGGTATGTATATCGGCAGTACTGATGCACGCGGACTTCATCATTTAGTGTACGAGATTGTAGATAACTCCGTAGATGAGGCTTTAGCTGGATATGGAGACCAAATTAGTGTGAAAATACATAAAGATAACAGTGTAAGTGTGTCCGATAAAGGGCGTGGAATGCCTATTGGCATGCATAAATTAGGTAAACCGACGCCTGAGGTCATTTTAACGATTCTTCATGCTGGAGGTAAATTTGGACAAGGCGGATATAAAACGAGTGGAGGCCTTCATGGAGTCGGTGCTTCGGTCGTTAACGCGTTGTCTGAATGGCTTGTCGTGACAATCAAGAGGGACGGGTTCATTTACGAACAACGTTTTTTCAATGGCGGAAAGCCAGAAACCACACTGGAGAAAATCGGCAAAACAAATCAAGCTGGGACCAAAATCCACTTCAAGCCCGATCCTAAAATATTTTCGGTGACGACTTTTAATTATGAGATCCTGTGTGAGCGTCTTCGCGAATCAGCTTTTCTTTTAAAAGGCATGAAGATAGAATTGACGGATGAGCGTAACGACCATAATGAAATTTTCCACTATGAAAATGGCATTGAAGCGTTTGTCGATTATTTAAATGAAGAGAAAGAAACACTCCATAGTGTAGTCAGCTTAGAAGGGGAACAAAATGGGATTGAAGTCGAACTTGCCTTTCAATTCAACGATGGTTATTCAGAAAATATTCTAAGCTTCGTGAATAACGTTCGTACAAAAGACGGAGGCACCCATGAGATTGGTGCAAAAACGGCCATGACAAGGGCATTTAATGATTATGCCAGAAAAATGGGGCTATTAAAGGAAAAAGATAAAAACCTCGAAGGTACCGATATACGTGAAGGCTTGTCTTCAATCATTTCAGTGCGCATCCCTGAAGAACTTCTTCAATTCGAAGGACAAACCAAAAGCAAGCTTGGAACCAGCGAAGCCCGTTCTGCAGTCGATTCCATCGTATCAGAGCACCTAGCCTACTTTTTTGAAGAAGATCCGACCACGAGTACCCTATTGGTTAAAAAAGCGATTAAAGCGTTCCAGGCAAGGGAAGCGGCACGCAAAGCCCGTGAAGACGCAAGAAGCGGGAAAAAACGGAAAAAATCCGATGCCATCCTTTCCGGGAAATTAACACCAGCCCAATCGAAAAATCCCGAACGAAATGAATTGTATCTTGTAGAAGGTGACTCTGCTGGGGGGTCCGCTAAACAAGGGCGGGATCGCCGTTTCCAAGCAGTTCTACCTTTGCGGGGTAAAGTTATCAATACGGAAAAGGCAAAACTGGCGGATATTTTTAAAAACGAGGAAATAAATACAATCATCCATGCCATCGGCGGAGGTGTCGGGGCGGAGTTCAATACGCCGGACACTAACTATGATAAAGTGATCATCATGACTGATGCCGATACGGATGGGGCCCATATCCAAGTGCTGCTGCTGACTTTCTTTTACCGATATATGAAGCCGTTAATAGAGTCAGGAAAGGTTTACATTGCCTTGCCCCCTTTATATAAAGTGAGCAAAGGGACAGGGAAGAAAGAAGTCATTGAATATGCTTGGAGCGATGAGGAGCTCCAGGGAGCGATAGACAAGGTGGGGAAAGGCTATATGATTCAGCGCTATAAAGGGCTGGGTGAGATGAATGCCGATCAATTATGGGATACGACCATGAACCCGGAAACAAGGACATTGATACGTGTGAAGATCGATGATGGAGCACGTGCAGAAAGACGTGTGACAACTTTGATGGGAGATAAGGTTGAACCGCGTCGTAAGTGGATTGAAGCCAATGTCGCTTTTGGTCTCGAAGAGGAATCGAATATTTTAGATAATGAAAATATGTCGATTGAAGAGGAGGTCATTAACGATGGTATTTGAAGAAACGTTTCGGGATTTGCCGCTTGAAGAGGTAATTGGTGACCGCTTCGGCCGTTATAGTAAATATATTATCCAAGATCGGGCACTTCCTGATGCAAGGGACGGCTTAAAACCGGTGCAGCGCAGGATATTGTATGCGATGCATGTCGAAGGAAACACTCAGGAAAAAGGATTCAGGAAATCCGCAAAAACGGTCGGTAATGTAATCGGTAACTATCACCCTCACGGAGATTCATCCGTTTATGAGGCAATGGTTCGGATGAGCCAAGACTGGAAGCTGCGGAAGGTCATGGTCCAAATGCACGGAAACAATGGTAGCATTGATGGTGATCCGCCTGCTGCGATGCGGTATACGGAAGCAAGGCTTTCATCGATTGCCTCCGAGATGCTGCGGGATATTGAAAAAAGGACGGTCGATTTTGTACCGAACTTTGATGATACTTCAGAAGAGCCCATTGTATTGCCTGCAATGTTCCCTAACCTGCTTGTAAACGGCTCTACAGGAATTTCAGCCGGCTATGCCACTGAAATCCCCCCACATCAACTAGGTGAAGTCATTGATGCTGCCATTATGCGAATCGATAAGCCGGAAGCGACAGTCGCTGATTTAATGACTGTCATTAAAGGGCCGGATTTTCCTACTGGCGGTATCATTCAAGGAATTGAGGGCATTCGTAAGGCCTATGAAACAGGTAAAGGGAAAATAATCATTCGCGGGTTGGCGGAAGTGGAAACGATTCGGGGCGGCAAACAGCAAATCGTCATCACTGAAATCCCATATGAAGTCAATAAAGCAAACCTTGTTAAGAAAATGGATGAATTCCGTCTAGACCGGAAAGTGGAAGGTATCGCCGAAGTAAGGGATGAGACCGACCGTACAGGACTGCGCATTGTCATCGAACTGAAAAAAGAAGCAGATGCAAATGGAGTTCTGCATTATTTATACAAAAATTCCGATCTCCAAATTGCATACAATTTCAATATGGTTGCGATTTATAAAAAACGGCCAACATTGATGAGCCTGCCTAAAATGCTCGATGCTTATATCGAACACCGTAAAGAGGTAATCGTGAACCGTTCACGTTATGAGCTGCAAAAGGCACATGACAGGGCACATATCGTCGATGGATTGGTGAAAGCTTTATCCATATTAGATGAAGTCATCGCTGTCATCCGGGCTTCTAAAGACAAACGGAACGCTAAAGATAACCTCATAGCTAAATTTGCTTTTACAGAAGCGCAAGCTGAAGCCATTGTCTCCTTGCAGTTATATAGGCTGACAAATACGGACATTACAGCACTTGAAGCAGAGGCAGCGGAATTGAAGGACAAAATTGAGGAATTGACAAAGATTCTTGGCAGTGAAAAAGTTCTTCTTCAAGTAATTAAAAAAGAACTTCGATTCATTAAAAAGGGCTTTGATGACGGACGGCGTTCCAAAATCGAAAAAGAGATTGAAGAAATCAAAATAAATCTTGAAGTCTTGATTGCGAGTGAAGACGTGATGGTTACCGTTACGAAAGAAGGCTATGTCAAACGGACATCGTTACGATCTTATGCAGCGTCAGGAGGTCTTGATTTTGGCATGAAGGATTCCGATCGCCTGCTCCAGAGGCTTGAGATGAATACAACAGATGTCCTGTTGCTGTTCACATCCAAAGGGAACTACCTCTATTGTCCAGTTCATCAGCTTCCTGATATTCGCTGGAAGGAAACCGGACAGCATATCGCGAACATCATTCCAATCGACAGGGAAGAACAAATCATAAAAGCGATTCCAATCAAAGATTTTACCATGCCGGAATTCTTAGTGTTCATCACGAAAAATGGCATGGTGAAAAAGACAGAATTAGCTTCCTATAAAGCCCAGCGTCATTCAAAACCGCTGGTTGGTGTCAATTTAAAAGGTGACGATGAACTGGTCGATGTCCATCATACCGATGGGCAGGCTGACCTTTTCCTAGTCACTCATAATGGCTATGGTTTATGGTTTGATGAAGAAGAAGTAAGTGTTGTCGGTGTCCGGGCAGCCGGAGTCAAAGGGATTAACTTGAAAGAAGATGACTATGTCATTGGCGGAAAAGTTTTGGCCAAGGATAGTAAAGAATCGATCTTTATCGTTACACAGCGCGGGGCCATAAAGAAAATGAAATTAACCGAGTTTGAAAAAACGAGCCGGGCAAAACGCGGTGTCGTGGTCTTGAGGGAATTGAAATCGAATCCTCATAGGGTCATTGGTTTCGATATCATTAACAAAACCGACAGTCTATTCATTCTTTCCGAAAAGGGAACCATTGAAACGATTCATGCCGCTTCATTAAAAAATCATGATCGATATACGAATGGATCATTTGTTTTTGATGAAACGGTTAGTGGAAAAGCGAAAGAATTATGGAAAATATCATTGGAAGATGACACCGCCATAGAGCAGTGAATCATTTTTTTGAACGGGATGCTGCCTTGATCAGCATCCCGTTTTATTTTCCTGAAAATGATCAGTTATATCCACAGGCCAGCACTACAGTTGAGTCTTTTTACGAAAGTAATGTCTTAATTCAAAAATGACTTATTGAGTCAAATTTAAATCCTAGTATTATGAACCTAATATTATTAAGAAAGCAGCAAATAATTCAATTTTGAATTTTAGCATTAACTGAATCAACGTATCAAAACGATTTATTTTTGGCACACTCCTTGCATATTGTTAGTATGACTTCTTTATTTTTGAATGAAGAAAGGGGAGGACCAATGGATAGACCTTGGATAAAGCATATCCCGTCCGGAAATCCAATCGAGATTGATATTCCTGAAATTTCATTGACAGAACTATTTTTTCAATCAGTCGAACAGTATTCGGATAATACAGCGGTAACGTTCATGGAGGAAAGGTATACATATTCAGAGTTGGGGAAGTTAGTGAAAAGATGTGCCCGCTTGCTTGCTGATGAAGGGATTGGAAAGGGAGATCGTGTGGCTATCATGCTTCCTAATTGTCCCCAATATCCAATTGGTTTTTTTGGAACTCTTTTGAATGGAGCCATTGTTGTCCAAATCAATCCAATGTATAAGGCGAACGAATTAATGCATGTCCTGAAAGATTCAGGTGCAAGGCACATCATTGTACTCGACGATTTATTGCCCATAGTTGAAGCCGTCATAGCTGAAACGGATGTTGAAAAGGTGTTGATCGTGTCTCTGGAAAAGGGAAAATGTGAAATGACAAAAAAACTGCTATCTGTAACAGAGGCGGATTTCACTGTGGAGATTGAACCTGCTAGAGATGTCGCCGTCCTCCAATATACTGGAGGAACGACAGGGCGTTCTAAAGGCGCGATGCTAACCCATCGTAATATCGTAGCCAATACGCTGCAAAGTGCAGCCACTTCAAGAATCAATACTCAAAAGGGGAAGGAAAGGGTACTGGGCGTTTCCCCATTATTTCATGTTTACGGCATGACTTCAGGGATGAACCTGACGTTTTATAATGGCGGGGAATTAATTCTTGTATCCCGATTTCAGGTAACGGAGATTGTCGATATTATCACTAATCTTAAACCGACTATTTTTCCAGGGGTACCGACGATGTATATTGCTTTATTACAATATTACCAGTCCCATCCATTTGATTTGCATACTTTGAAATCTTGCGTTTCGGGTTCGTCACCATTGCCATTGAATGTATTGTCAAGGTTTAACGAACTTAGTGGAACAAAGATTGCTGAGGGCTATGGACTGTCCGAGGCGTCACCAGTCACGCACCGGAATCCAGTCAGCGGCCTGCAAAAACCCGGAAGTATCGGGATTCCGATACAAAATACGGATGCAGCCATAATTGACAGCATTACAGGAGAGCCAGCCCTCTTGGTTGATACACCAGGTGAATTGGTCATTAAGGGTCCACAGGTAATGAAAGGTTATTGGGGCATGCCTGAAGAGACGCGGCAGACGATTCAAAACGGATGGCTGCATACCGGTGATATGGCCAAGATGGATGAAGATGGCTTCTTTTACATTGTGGGACGGAAGAAAGAGATGATCATCGCAGGCGGATTCAATATTTATCCAATTGAAATTGAAGATATACTATACAGCCACCCTAAGGTTCTGGAAGCTGCCGTCTTTGGCGTTCCCGATCAATATCGCGGTGAAACGGTACATGCAGCGGTAGTTCTAAAACCAAGTGAAAGAATAACTGAAAACGAATTGAAGGATTATTGCCGAAAGCAGCTCGCTGCCTTCAAGGTCCCAAAAGCGATCACATTTGAAAGTGAACTTCCGAAGACGGCGGTCGGTAAAATTTTAAAACGCAAGCTTCAAGAAAAACATATCGCTCATTCGAACTAGATATGAAAGCGTTAACAACCAATTCGCAGATAAAGGGGAATGCAAATGGACTTTCGCTTAGATGAAGACATCCTGCTACTTAAAGAAAATATACGCCAGTTTATCGAAGAACAAATCGATCCATTTTCCATGCAGATAGAGGATGAAGATCATATCCCGGAATCCATCATAAATTTATCGAAGGAAATCGGGCTATTCGGACTTAGTATCCCGGAAAGGTATGGCGGACTCGGAATCGGGATGGTGGGAAAATGTGCTTTATATGAGGAAATCGGCAAAACACATAATGGATATACCACTCTGATTGGGGCCCACACCGGTATAGGGACGGTAGGGATAGTTGAAATGGGCAATGAAATGCAAAAGGAAAAATATCTACCAGATATGGCAAGCGGTAATAGAATTGGCGCTTTTGCTTTAACTGAGCCTGCAGCGGGGTCCCATGCTACGAATCTCAAAATGACGGCGGTCAAAAATGGCGATAAATATATTTTAAATGGTACCAAGCATTATATAACGAATGCAGATGTAGCAGATATTTTTACAGTTATGGCCGTTACAGACAAAGATAAAGGGGCGAAAGGGATCACCTCATTCATAGTAGAAAAGGATTTTCCGGGTTTTAGAGTTGGTAGCCTGGAAAGGAAGATGGGTCTTCGAGGCTCACATTCGGCCGAATTATTTTTTGAAGATTGCGAGGTTCCTGCTGAAAATGTACTGGGGGACGTCGGCCAAGGGTATGTAAATGCCTTGAAAATCCTTGCAAATGGTCGGGCAGGCCTTGCTGCCCGTAATTTAGGTTCCTGTCAATACCTGCTCGATCTTTCTACCAAATATGCCACAGAACGTGAACAATTCAATGTCCCGATCATTGATCATCAAGCCGTATCCCATATGATTGCCGAGATGGCAATGGAAATAGAAGCACTTCGCTCATTCACATACAGGGTCGCATGGATGGTCGATCAGAAAGAAAAAATCATTAAAGAAGCGGCCATGCTCAAGTTGTATGGTTCGGAAGTATATAATCGTATCGCTGATAAGGCCGTTCAGATTCATGGCGGGATGGGATATATGAAGGATTATCCAGTTGAACGTTTCTATCGGGATGCCCGAATCACCAGAATATATGAAGGTACGTCCGAAATCCAAAAGAATATCATTACCGGGCAATTAAAGAGAAAATATCAAAACTAGTCTAATTGGAAAGCGGAGGGGTTAAAATGGATTTACGACTATCAGATGAACAAAAAATGGTGCAAAAAACAATACGCAAGTTCGTGGAAAATGAATTGATTCCATTGGAAAATGAAGTACTTCGCAATGAAATGGCAGGAAAACCTAGTTTACCAGAGGGGACATTGAAAGATTTACAGGAAAAAGCAAAAAAAGCCGGGTTTTGGGGCATTAATACCCCGGAGGAATTTGGCGGGGCAGACCTAGGTCAGCTCATGATGGCAATTGTCTTGATGGAAGTATCAAAAACGTTTGTACCATTCAGTTTTGGAGGTTCGGCTGATAACATCCTTTATTATGCAAATGAAGAACAGAAACAGAAATATCTGATCCCTACGATTAATGGTGAGAAAAAGTCCTGTTTTGCCATGACGGAACCGGGAGCTGGGTCCGATACGAGAAATATTAAAATGACGGCAGTAAAAGAAGGGAACGAATGGGTGCTGAACGGTGAAAAAACGTTCATTACCGGAGGAAATGATGCCGATTTCGTCATGGTCATTGCCGTAACAGACAAAGAACGTCATCAAGCGACCGGAACGGAAGGGGTAACCTGTTTCATTGTAGACCGTGATATGGGCTGGAGATCAGAGTATATCAATACGATGGGAGAATGGGGACCGGCCGGTTTAGTTTTTGATAATGTCAGGGTACCCGAAGAAAACATCTTAGGGGAAGTGCATGGCGGTTATAAACTAGGCTTGGAATGGATAGGGTTTGCAAGATGGATCGTAGGCGCACGCGCTGTCGGTTCTGCAGAAAGATTGCTGCAAATGGCAATAGAATACGCTAAAGAACGAGTCACATTTGGTAAACCGATCGCTGAGCGCCAGGCCATTCAATGGCAGATAGCTGATTCGGCTGTAGAGATTGAAGCGGCAAGATGGCTTGTATTGAATGCGGCTTTTACACTTGATAATGGAGAAGACAACCGCCATTTAGCTTCAATGGCTAAACTCTATGGAGCCAATATGGGGAATCGTGTCGTGGATCGAGTATTGCAGATACATGGTGGCATGGGCTATACGAAGGAGCTTCCCATCGAACGTTGGTACCGCGAGGCAAGGCTTTGGAGGATTTATGATGGTACGGATGAAATACAGCGTATGATCATTTCCCGAAATTTGATTAAGGGTCATGTTAAATTAGGACAATTCTTATAATAGATTAGGAGGAAACGATTATGTCAGGGAGATTTTCAGGGAAAACAGCTTTAGTTACAGGTGGAAGCAGGGGGATTGGCCGGGCGATCGTCGAACTGTTTGCCAGTGAAGGCGCAAACGTGGCGATTATCGATATCAACGAAGAGGTTTTGACAGCAACAGGAAATGAATTAAGGGACAAGGGTTATACCATTTTTACCAAAGTGACCAACGTGGTCAATCCAGAAGAGGTGGAAGCATCGATAAAAGAAATAGCCGACACATTCGGATCGCTTGATATTCTCGTGAATAATGCTGGGGTCATCCGGGATAATTTACTTTTTAAAATGACCGATTCAGATTGGCAGACGGTAATGGATGTGCATTTAAAAGGTACTTTCAATGCAGTACGTGCCGCCCAGAAGCATATGGTTGCAAATAAGTACGGAAGAATCATCAATATATCATCCACTTCGGCCCTTGGGAACCGCGGGCAGGCTAATTATTCAGCCGCAAAAGCTGGGCTTCAGGGGTTAACAAAAACACTGGCGATTGAACTTGGCAAATATGGGATAACGGCTAATTCGGTCGCACCAGGCTTTATCGAAACCGAAATGACGAAAGAAACAGCTAGGCGGGTGGGAGTGAGTTTTGAACAATTCATCCAGGATAGGGCAAATAGTATTCCGGTTGCCAGAAGCGGTTTGCCAAGTGATATTGCTCATGCTGTTGCATTCTTTGCCGATGAGGCATCCTCATTCATTAGCGGGCAGGTTTTATATGTTGCGGGCGGTCCAAAAAATTAAGGGAAAAGGCGGGATGTTATGTTCAACGATAGTATTGGAAAACGATCCAAACCCGTTATAAATATAGTTGAACGGGGAGCCGTAAAAAAATTCGCATTATCGATTGGTGATCCCCACCCGATTTTCATTGATGAAGAAACAGGCAGGCAATCAAGGTACGGTACGAATATCGCTCCACCAACTTTCCCAAGGGTCTTTGATTTTGGGACGATTGAAAGCTTAAATCTCCCGAATAAAGGCTTGATTCACGGTGAGCAGGTATATCGCTATAACAGGCCGCTGAAGGTAGGGGAAGAAATCAGCTGTTATACGGAAGTGAAAGACTATTATGAGAAAAAAGGGAAACAAGGGGAAATGGGATTTCTAGCCTTTAAAAATTATGGGACGGATGCAAATGGGGAAATTGTCTTCACTGCTGAACAGCTTGTCATTTTAAATGAAACGATCAGAAGGATGGTGATGAGTAAGTGACGACATTAACCGAACTTCATATTGGTGACTCGTTACATTCTATCGAGCTTGCACCTGTAACGCGACTGGACCTCATTAAATATGCCGGCGCATCAGGTGATTTCAATCCCATTCATACCATTGATGAGGAAGCAAAAAATGCTGGTCTTCCAGGTATCATCGCACATGGAATGTGGACGATGGGAAACCTCGCAAAGCTATTCAGTAATCTTTATGAAATTGGCTTTATCGAAGAATACAAGATTCGTTTCAAAGGCATGGTTTTCCTGAATGATGTCATAACTCTTCAAGCGGATCTAAAAGAAAAAAATGGGAATAGATATTTTTTCAACGTAGCGGCCACTAACCAGTCAGGTAAGGAAGCGATCAGTGGAGAGGTTATTTTTAAGACTTACTGAGGTAAAGTAGTGATGAAAATTATTTCATCACTACTTTTTTTAGGAGCGAAATTCGACAATTTTAAAGGAGTTTCGAAAATTATCCAGAATTGTACTTAAAAAGAATTCTTTTTGCGGCGGTGAATAGTAATGAATCAAGTGAAACAGGATTCTCAGCTTAATTTGCTCAAAGAGTGGACCTTTCCTGCACTAGTCGTGGATTCTGCAAATCGGATTAAGGATTGGGGAAACTATTTTAATCAATTGTTAAGCCAGGATGGTAATAATACATTAACCGAACAATTCGATGAGTGGCAATTTCTCGATAATAAAAGGCTTGCAGCTGCAAGGCTGCATGATAAACGGTATTTATTTTTATTAATGAAACAAATGGATGCTGACAATATTCTTTATATAGGCAGGGAAACAGAATTTTTGGACGATTTACTGATTGATGCTCATGAAACGGATAAATTGAATCGCGCACTGGATGCAATAATCGAAAATTCCTATGATGGAATATACATCACCGATCAAGATGGAATCACACTTTATACCAATTCGGCAATTGAACGGATCACAGGCATACCAAAAGAGTATTATATCGGCAAATCTGTGGACCAATTGATTAAACGCGGCATACTGAATGCGTCGGTGACTCATAAGGTAGTGAAGCTGAGACGAACGGTATCAGTCGTACAGGATAATTTTGCGGGAAAGGAGACATTGATAACAGGGAGTCCCGTTTTTAATGCAGAAGGGGAAATAGAGCAAGTCGTTACGAATATAAGGGATTTATCTGATTTAAATGAACTGATGCATGAGTTGACGAAAGCTAATGAACTGAATAATCAATATAAGCAGGAAATTGAGAAACTGCGGAAGATAACGAGCAAAGATGGAGTCGTATTCGTCAGTGATAAAATGAAAATGATTTATGAGATAGCAGAAAGAATATCGGATATTGATGCGACAGTACTCATACTGGGGGAAACGGGTGTTGGAAAGGATGTCCTTGCCCGAAATATCTATAATCGGAGCATCCGATCTAAAAAAGGAGACTTCATCAAAATAAATTGCGGGGCAATTCCCGCTGATTTATTGGAATCCGAGCTCTTTGGATATGAAGGAGGGGCATTTACCGGAGCCAATCAAAAAGGAAAACCAGGGATGTTTGAACTGGCAGAGAGTGGTATCCTATTCCTGGATGAAGTCGGTGAGCTTCCCCTGCAACTTCAGGTGAAGCTGCTCCGGGCCCTTCAGGAAAGGGAGATTCAAAGAATCGGAGGTACAAAACCAAAGAAAATCGATGTTCGCATAATAGCAGCCACGAACCGAAATCTTTCGGAAATGGTTAAATCGGGTGATTTTCGTGAAGACCTCTTTTATAGGTTGAATGTCATTCCGATCACGATACCTCCTCTAAGGGAAAGAAGAGAGGATATCTTGGCATTGACTGACTTGTTTTTAACAAAAGCAAACGAACAATATAAATTCTCAAAAGAAATAGATTCGCGGTTGAAGGAATATTTTTATCAACATGATTGGCCAGGAAATGTCCGTGAATTGATTAATATAGTGGAAAGGCTCGTCGTGCTGACGGATAATCGAATATTATCGATTAACGACCTTCCGGAAGAATATCAGCCGGAAAATCGGAATCAACCGAACCTCAATGCTACCTTAACTTTAAAAGAAGCGGTGGAAAGAGCCGAAAAGGAAATTTTGACGAAAGCGGCTCAAACTTACCAAACTACATATGAAATAGCAGAAGCCCTGGATTCCAGTCAGGCAACAATCGTGAGGAAACTTAAAAAATATCGATTAAAGGTCAGTGGAAAAGAATAGATGAGTTTGAACTGTAACTCCCATTGTTAGAAAAATGGGAGTTACAGTTTTTTTGACTATACGATAGGCGAAAATTCAATAAAAAATATAGATTGAATGTAAACCAAAGACGAAAAAATAGATTGGAGCAGCAGTGTCCAACCTAGATTCACCAGCTGTAAACATCTTTGGCTAGAGCAGGTTCTTACTGAGGAAACCAGTCTGCACCCACAACCACGATTATTGGGATGAATAGCAGGAGAGGGTATGATACAGCGTGGTAGAATAAAACTATATTTATTTACAGTTCCGATAAATAAGAGGAAAAGCCGATTTATACATGGGAGGAGGAATATGTAAGGTTACAGAATTAATTTATCAACTCAGATTTTCGCTCAAAGCTTCAGAATGTCAGAGACAAACAGGGGAAATTATCAATAAGATATCTGATTAAATCCTATTCAATATATTGATTTAAACGGGTTTATTAAAGCTTTAAAACTTGGTAAGCCATTGAAAATCATGTATATTATTTTTATACACATACAAGGGTAGTGGATCATTTTAATTGGAAAATATATATAAAGAACCAGCTACACTAGTTCAGCCTAATTATTTTCAAATAAATCACTAGAAGGGAGATATAGAATTTGGACTCACTCCAGTTAATTGAATATGACATAGCCCTGCTTGTACGTCTAACAACATCCCCCAGTAGACAAATAGGCAACCTAGATCGATCCGAGTTTTTATTGCTAAGTGAATTGGATAAGCATGGGCCACTAGGCATTAATGAATTGTCAGACCAATTGAGACTGAATGTGTCTACCGCAAGTCGCCAGGTTGCCGCTATGGAGTCAAAGGAATTCATTCGCCGCTATCCAGATCCGAAAAACGGAAGAATCAGCTTAATTGTCATGACGAAAGAAGGGCAAGAAATATTACATAATGCTCAGAAGTCTCGTCAAGAAAGATTATCCGATATTCTTAAAGACTGGTCAGAGGAAGATTTAAACGTTCTTCAGAGGAATTTAACACGTTTGAATCAGGATATTAAGAACTGGAAACAAAGATAATCCGAATTTTGATAAGCAGAAACAGTATTGTTTATTACATTTTAATGAACCTTTTCATGAAAAAGCCTAATTCAAATGTTCTTATTTGAATTAGGCTTTTTCATTTTTCCGTGTTATAGGTTTGTTTGGGTAATATTTTTATTGCTATATTTTATATATGTTGTATAATACAAATTGTAAATAGCAAGTTTGGGTAAGTTGCATGTTTAACTGCTCAATATGAATGGATGGTGAAGACTTTTTTCTTTTAAAAATATTAATGAATGGAATTTGACATTCAAAATTAGCTTAGAAAGAAAGGGGGAATTATATGAATTCACAAAATAATGTTTTGAGTGGCGAGATAAAGAAACCCCTCTTGCCGGAATATGTGCTCATATCTATATTAACGTTATTTTCATTTGGGCCTCAATACTTTACAAGTCTTTCCTATATCTTGAATCAAATGGTTATTCAAAATGGACTTAACTTAAGTACACACGTTATGTTACTTCCATCCATTTGCTCAAATTTGGCTTTTTCGCTAGGTCTCCCATTTGGACGTATCCTTCCCATGAAATATGGAACAAGAAAAATTTATCTTACTTTCATTTTCATATTCCTTGGTGGAACGATCATCAATATTCTATGCTGGGGGATCATTCCGCTCACCCTTGGCAGATCACTCCAAGGTTTAGGGGCAGGTGTATTGTTTCTGACAATCCTACCGCTTAGTTTAAGGTCTTACCCAAACAAGGTGCGGAATCTGTTTATATTGTTTGCGATAGGTGGTTTATTTGGTTGCAGCGCGGTAGGTGCATTTGTTGGATCCTTATCTTTAAGTATTTCTGAGTGGCGATGGATATTCTTGTTAAATATTCTCTCATCCCTCATTTGCCTTATAATCGGGTTCAGAATCTTACCCAAAACGAAGCCAGAGTTAAATTCAGGAACGATGAAACATAACATGAAAGGAATTTTCTTATTCACCTTATTAATATTGGACTTGATTTTCCCGCTGTATAACTTACAAGAACACGGATTAACATCAAATCAGGTTTGGCCATTTTTTGTGATTGCTCTTCTATTGGCGTTATTGTTCATAGCGGTTGATTTTAATGCTGTTGATCCCTTTATTCCAATCCGATCATTGTGGTCAGCAAAAACAGTTTCAGGAACAATTATGGCTTTAACTGCTCATATTGCTCTTATCGTCGCGATTGCAGGAGCTAATGGGTTTTTGCGTAACATTCTTGATCCTCCATTCATATACCTTACTTATTTTTATTTGTGGTTTTTTGTTGGATTCTTGGCGTCAGGTATCGTCTGTACTCTGCTGTATGACAAATGGGGTGCAGGCAGGCTGGGAATGGTAGGTTCCATCATCATAATAATGATCAGTATTCAATGGAGATCAATGGGAACCGAGGTTTCTTTAACGGCAATAAATGTTCAAATGGCTTGTATTGGCGTAGGCGTAAGCATGGTGCTATTATCAGGGGCATTGGGAACAGCACTAGCAGGTGACATTCACAAGGCAGTACTACGGTCGTCATCCCTGCATTCTATGAGAAATTTATTTGGTTCAATTGCTGGACCAGTAATAGGATGGTTTGCTTATCGAATGCATGCGATTCACTATGAAGATGTTCGAGGGGAAATATCACTATTGAACCCCGAAACTAACTCAGAGATGGCCGGATTGGTCCGCAATTATATCAATAATGGACATACACTGACAGAGGCAAAAAGCATGGCCTATTATTCAATGGGTGTGAATAGTCAAAAAGGTGCGCTTCTAGGAGCTTACCATGATTTATTTACCATTCTCCTGGTATTAGGCATAATCATGTTGTTAGCTTCCATCGGAAAGGCTGTAACGGGCAAAGGAAGGTCGCTAGTGCAGAAAGAGCAGCATATTTTACTTCCAGCACCATTGGAAAAAACGAATAAAAAGGGGAAATACGTATGAGTAAAGGTCGTTTAATAATAGCCAATATTTTGGGTGTTCTTGTTGTAATTGCTTTGCTAGCAGGCGGTGCATACTTTTATTATCAAAATGAGAACTTTGTTAAAACTGATGATGCGAAAGTATCTGCAGACATGGTTCAAATTGTAGCACCAGCTTCTGGTATGCTCAAAGATTGGGATATTAAAGAAGGTAAAGATGTTACAAAAGGAAAGGCAATAGGAACAATTGATGAAGAAGGTCAAGCCGTTTCCATAAAGTCTACCATGGAGGGAACGATTATTAAAAATGGAGCCGGAAATGACCAGTTAGTACAAGGTGGCCAAGTGCTAGCCCAAGCTGCAGACCTCAAGCATTTATACATTACAGCTAACATCAAGGAAACAGATTTAAAGGATATTGAAAAAGGCGATTCAGTGGATATAAACGTAGATGGGGATACCGATGTAACTTTCGAAGGAAAAGTAGAAGAAATCGGCTATGCTACTAAATCTGTATTTTCGACTTTACCAGAATCGAATACGGGCAATTTCACAAAGGTCACTCAAAAAGTTTCTGTTAAAATCTCAATTATGAATCCATCTGCCAAAGTACTTCCTGGTATGAATGCTAAAATCAAAATCTCGTTGTAGACGAAAATTAGCATGAATTCATCCAAGAGGAGTGGAAACTTTTATGAAAATCTATGTAGTCTATGATAGTGAAGGTGAACATACAAAGGCATTGGCATATTCAATAGTAGAAGGTGCGCAAGAAGTGCATGGTGCAGAAGTGCATATGGATCATGTGGATCAGGCAGATGTATATAAGCTATCAGAAATGGATGCGATTGTATGGGGATGTCCTGGACATTTCGGTACGATTAGCTCTGGATTGAAAGCTTGGATTGATAAATTAGGCTTCTTATGGGCAGAAGGTAAGCTGATAAACAAAATTGGTGCTGTATTTTGTACGACTGCTACCGTCCATGGAGGATTAGAAGCAACGATGCTTAACCTCATTACTCCCATGCTTCACCAAGGGATGATTATCGTGGGCTTACCTGGTAATATTCCGGAAAATGCTCTATATGGATCTTATTATGGGGTAGGGGTTTCCTGTCCTGTTGATAGTGCAGATTTTCTTCCTGAGCAAGCCCAAGAGTTAGGAAGAGCTTTAGGAAAACGTGTAGCCGAAGTCGCACGAACTTCAGCACATGTACAGTAAGGAGTTGGGCAGATGGTGACCATTATTGCTTGTATAGTATTGGCTATGGCTGTTATCGCGGGATTGTTCAAGATAAATTTTTGGTCATCCTCAAAAGAAGAAGAGGTACATGAAACGGTTATAAACGAAATTGGTAAGGAAGCTTTCCATTCACCTGACAAATCTGAATTGGTTCCAGAGGAGACTCTAACCGGTTCCGCTGGGAAGGTTAAGCACATGAACGATCAGGCCTACCGCCAAGCCCTTCAATGTTTCCAGGATACGATGCAGGAAGATTTAAACCTCAAGCGATTGGCTATGAAGGATGAAGAATATAGAAAAGCTTTAAAAAACATGAATCGTAAGCGTGAGAATGAAAAAAACTGAGAAGTGTAGAAAAATTCCTAAGGATTAACTAACTCTAAAAAGTGAGGTAACATTAAATCGTGAGTTAAGTACACCTGCAAGGTAACGGTTCTTAGACATTATAATGCGTGACCCATTCGATCGGTAAGAGATTAGAGGAATAACAATAATATAATAGGTGATCTCTGTGGTAAAAGCTGATAAGGAAATCTTGACGAAAGCGGCTTAAACCTAGCAAATTACCATGAAATCGGAGAAGCGCTTGATTCCAGTCAGGCAACAATTGTGAGGAAACTTATAAAATATCGATTAAAGGTCAGTGGAAAAAGAATAGGAAAGTATGAACAGCACCTGCAATTTTGGATATTATCCAAATTGGAGGTGCTGTCTTTTTGACTGAATTCCTAATTATATTTACGCTTTTTTGGGGGATGACGGGCTTTATTACCTTAGAATAATTATTGGTTCTTAGGTTGCGTTTTTGTGCATTATTACCTGCTAATGTATGAAATGATGGAAGTTATAAACGGGATTTTTTGGTTCCTTTCCTTTTAAATTTTTTTATTGATTCAGAAATGATTTTTTCAGTCAATAGTGAATGAAGGACATCCCGTATGGAACCGATACTTTTGAGATTTTACAATTCAATAATGAATTTACAGACTGGTTATTAGCCTTATTGAAGGTAATTTAATGTTTGGCACAGCACTTGCATTTAATAACAGGAAATTAATCTACGGAATGATCCTCCCATGGAAGGTGCGAGGTGAAAGGGGTGAAAAAACCCGACGGCTACCATGGATAAACCGTCATTAAACAGAAAATGGAATCATTGGCTTTCCCTAAATACAGCTTGTCTGCACAATCGTTACGCCTAAAAAAATGAAAGCGCTAACAATGAATCAAGAGAATTTTCCGCAACACCTAAGCTATTCTATAGGCGGAGAATAACAGGGAATTAAAGCTTATTGGCCTTCCCGAGATGTTGATGCTATGGGAGAGTATGTGAAAGTGTTTTTAATACAGATGTGTGCTTTTAAAATATGGACAGGATTGTGAGCCAGGAATGAACAGCAAAGTGAAATTCATTAATTTTCAAGGAGGAAGTAAATGGAAATTTTGATCCAGCAGCTTTTTAATGGTTTGACGATTGGCAGCGTATATAGTCTTGTTGCACTGGGATTGACGCTAGTATATGGAATTTTGCATATTCCGAACTTTGCACACGGTGCCCTATATATGTTGGGAGGATATATCACGTTGTCAATGATGACATTATATGGGGTCAATTACTGGATTGCCATGTTCGTATCCATTATCGTTGTTGGTTTGTTGGGAGTCCTTTTGGAACGTTTCGTGTTCCGCCTGTTAAGGGAGGCACCTCCGTTGCACGATAAGATTGCAGCCATCGGCATTCTCCTTTTTCTTGAAGCTTTTGCCCAATTTGTCTGGGGTGCCGACTTCCATACTATGACTTCTCCATATGGTCAAGTCGTCAATATCCTGGGACTGACGTTCACACTTCAGCGATTATTGATCATCGTGTCAGCTATCGCAGTAATGGTTTTACTTTACCTTTTCCTAAAAAAAACTTATGCAGGTTCGACGATAATTGCAATGGCCCAAAGCCGTGAAGGGGCATCATTAGTAGGGATCAACATTAATAAAGTCGCGATGCTTACCTTCATGATATCGGGGGGATTAGCAGCCATCGCTTCATCCCTTGCATCACCGATTAATCTTGTTTTTCCCGGCATGGGGCATTTAGTCATCCTAAAAGCCTTCGTCATTATCATATTGGGTGGGATGGGCAGCATCCCGGGGGCGATCGTAGGTGGATATATCCTAGGTTTCAGTGAGAGCCTGGGTGCAACTTATATTTCAAATGATTATAAAGACATCATTGCATTCATACTTTTAGTCATCATATTAACGGTGAAACCAACAGGTCTTTTTGCAAAGGGGGAGAGGTAGTGTGAAGATATTAACGAAAAGAAATGGGATTATCGCTCTTATCGTCTTTGCTTTTTCATTCCCCTATATCGCGCAAAACGATTATTATCTCCATATGCTGACACTTTCGTTCATCTGGGCGATAGCTGTTTATGGAATCAATTTATTATCAGGCTATACTGGATATCTCTCGCTTGCACATGCTGGATTTTTTGCGATTGGAGCATATTCTCTTGGCCTGCTCACAGTAAAAGCGGGAATGAACTTTTGGCTGGCACTAATATGTGCATGTTTAATAACATGTGCCATTGGGTTTTTAATCGGTTTGATTGCGCTGAGGACAAAGGAACACTTTTTCGCGATTTATACCCTATGTGTGGGTTACATCATATATCTGGTGATCGATAAATGGGAGGGACTTACAGAGGGGGTTAGGGGATTGATCGGGATCCCTGCTCCTGGGAATATAGGGCCGGTCACATTTGATACTGCAGCATCCCAATATTATCTCGTTCTCATTTTCCTGCTTGCAGTGATTTTAATCGTGTATCGAATTATTCGCTCGTTGACCGGCAGAACGTATATGGCCATCAGGAACAGCGAGGACCTTGCACAAACGATTGGTATATCCACAATGAAGAATAAGTTAACCGCATTTGTCCTATCCACATTCTTCGCAGGTTTGGCAGGTGCCTTGTATGCTTCATTCATTCGTTTCATTGGACCTGATATCGGATCAACTGCCATCATGTTCGATCTATTGATGTATTTATTGGTTGGTGGAATCGGGACACTTTCAGGTCCATTGGTAGGAACATTATTATTAGTAATCCTGTCGCAGAATCTGCAATTCCTTCAAGAATATCGAATGCTGATATTCGGACCATTACTTACGGTGATCATTATCTTTTATCCGCGCGGAATAGCAGGGGCCTTCTTTGATTGGCAAAGAAAGCGAAAAGATAATTCGCTGTCCGGGGTTAGGGGCGAATTGCACATAAAAGCTGAGGAGGGATGAATTTGCTAATCGAAACTAAGAATTTGACAAAGCGTTTCGGAGGATTGGCGGCCGTCAATAATGTGGATTTTTCAATTGAAAAAGGTAGAATCAATGCAATAATCGGGCCAAATGGTGCAGGGAAATCCACTTTTTTTAACTTGATCAGTGGCTTTCATCGACCAACTTCCGGGACGGTTCTTTTTAAAGGGATTGATATCACCAAACTTCCTGCCAATGAAATAGCGGGGCTCGGAATTTCAAGAACCTTTCAAACGACAAGCCTTTTCGATCAATCGACCGTGTTGGATAATGTCATTGTCGGTCATAGACTGCGAACAAAATCCAATTTGGTGGATGCCATTCTAAGAACAAAACGTTTAAAACGGGAGGAAGCGGCTTGCAGGGATAAGGCTATGGAGGTGCTTGATATTGTCGGATTAACGGAATCGGCTGACAGAATGGTCTCGAGCATCTCGCAGGAGGAAAAGAAACGGACAGCCATTGCCCTAGCCCTAGCGACAGAACCGGAAATCATCTTTCTTGATGAACCTGCTGCGGGAATCAACCCGGATGAAACGGAAGGTTTGACAGAACTGATTAAAAAATTGAATCGATCGGGACTGACCGTTTGTTTAATCGAGCACAAAATGCATATGATCATGAACTTGGCAGACCACATCATGGTCCTTAATTACGGAGAAAAAATTGCCGAGGGCACACCTAAGGAAATCCGCGGAAATGAAGCGGTCATTAAAGCCTATTTGGGAGGGAGTGCCAGTGCTTAAGTTAACAGATGTCGCCGTGAATTATGGAAGTTTCACTGCGATAAACCATGTGAATATCGAAGTTGCCGAGGGAGAGATCGTTGTTTTGCTAGGAGCTAATGGGGCAGGAAAAAGCACGACTTTTCGTTCAATAAGCGGAATCAGTAAGCTTTCCAAGGGGGAAATCCATTTTCAAGGCATGCCGATAGGGGGCCGTGCCCCGGATAGGAATGTCCGGGAGGGGATCGTTCAGTGTGCCGAAGGACGTAAACTGTTTCCACAGATGACCGTTCAGGAAAATCTGCGGATGGGTGCCTATGTGCATCGAAAGAAAAAAGCGGAGATCAAGGATTCCTTGGAATACGTTTATCACTTATTCCCGATTTTAAAAGAAAAGCATCATGATGAAGCGGGAAGCCTGAGCGGCGGCCAACAGCAAATGCTCGCAATTGGAAGGGCTTTGATGTCGAAACCGAAATTGTTGATGCTTGATGAGCCTTCGGTGGGACTCGCTCCACTCATTGTCGAACAAATGTTTCAAGTCATTGAAGAAATAAACCGCGAAGGAATCACAATCCTGCTTGCTGAACAAAACGCGAATGCTGCCCTAAGCATTGCAGATAAAGGATATGTTTTTGAAAATGGGGAAATTGTCGTTCAAGGGACAGCAAGTGAGTTATTAGCCAATGATGAAGTAAGGAAAGCGTATATTGGGGCCTGAATAAATTGAATGGGGGATTTTTATGAAAAAACTGAAAGTATTATTTGTCTTTCTCCTGCTAACCATCACTGTTTTGACCGGGTGCAATAAAGGGGATAGCCCTGTGTCTAGCAGTGGCAGTAAAGGAAAAAATGACAATGTCGTAAACATCGGTTTTAGCGGTCCTTTAAGCGGGGCAGCAGCGTTATATGGGAAACGGACATTGAATGGTGTCGAAATGGCCGTCAATGAAATTAATGATGCTGGTGGTTTTGAAGTAGATGGTAAGAAATACACGTTGAACTTAGTATCGTTGGACGATAAATACTTACCTAATGAAACCGGGTCGAATGCTAAACGTTTAATTCAGGAATATGATACGCCGATCATTTTCACGCCTCACAGCGGAGGCGTGCTGGCACTTCAGGTTTTTAATGAACAAGAGGAATTCATCATTGGTGCATATACGAGTGAACCGGCAGTGACCGAGAGCGGAAATTCATTAACTGTTCGAATTCCACCGAATTACGAGGGGTATATCGAGCCTTTTACAACATATGCGATGGAAAACTTCGGCAAGAAAATTGCCGCTTTGCCAACATCTTCGCAATACGGTAAAGACTGGACGGAAGCCGTGCTCCCACATTGGGAAAAGCAAGGCGGAAAAGTCGTTTATAATTCTTCGATTGATTTCGCCAAAGAAACCGATTTCTTTACGATTGTCACAAATGCCTTGAAAAAAGATCCTGATGTGCTATTCATCGGTGGAGCTTCGGAACCTACGGCAAAAGTGGCGAAGCAAGCTCGGGAGCTAGGATTTAAAGGCGGTTTCATCATCATGGATCAAGCAAAGCTGGATCAAATGAAGCCGATTGCAGGTTCATATGAAACATTGGAAGGCTCGATTGGCGTTCTGCCATTGATGGACTCAGATGAAGAAGCAGTGCCTGCATTCGTCGAGAAATATCAAAAGAATTATAAGGAAGATCCAAGCTCCGAAGTAGGATTGAATTATATCGCCATGTATGCGTTTGTGGAAGCGATGAAATCTGCAGGCAGCGTTGATGATGCCAAGGCCATCCGTAAACATATGCAAGACGGACTTTCAAATATAGGGCCAGATCAAAAAATATACGATATTCCCTCGATTGATGAAAATGGAGGATTTGCATCAACTATTGTCGTCGGTGCAGTAGAAAACGGGAAAGTGGTCCCTATCCGTTAACTGGGTAAAGGAGTGCAGGTGTACCGGGTCTGGCGTAGTATACTAGTTTAGCATTTTGCAAAATTGCGTGTATCGTTCCTAATAAGGTGACGGTACACGTTTTTTTGTTGAAAAAATCCACACTAAAAATAGTAGGCTCCTTTGGGTAAATTAAGCCACTCTGAAAGGGATAGATGCAAGTCCGCCAGCATCGGGGTTTTGAAGAACGGAGATTGCCGGTTAACAAATTTTACAAAAATATCTTGTCTCTTAGTAATGAAAACGCTATCATTGAATATAATATGAAATATAATTTCATTATTTTCTATTAAAAAATGAAATTATATTTAAGTGATTGTTTATAGGAGGATTCAATTGTCTATGGAAGAACATTTGCGTTCATTAACGACTGAATTACGGAACGAAAAGACGATGAATATCGACAGTGTTAATACAATGGACATCATTTCTGCAATCAATAAAGAAGATTTTAAAGTGGCAGCAGCAGTTCAGGAGGTATTGCCAGAGATTGAAAAGGCAGTTGAATGGGCTTGCGAATCGTTAAAAAAAGGAGGGAGACTCATATACATCGGAGCAGGAACGAGCGGAAGGCTCGGAGTGCTGGATGCCGTGGAATGTCCCCCGACTTTCAGCACTCCGCCTGATAGGGTGCTGGGAATAATCGCAGGAGGGGAAAAGGCATTTGTTCGGGCTGTTGAAGGTGCAGAGGATAAAGAAGAGTTTGGGGAAAATGACCTGATTGACGTGGCGCTTACAGCAAATGATACGGTTATTGGCATTGCGGCAAGCGGGCGCACTCCTTATGTGAAGGGCGCTTTACGTTATGCAAGAAAGGTCGGGGCTAAAGCGGTCGCTTTATCATGCAATAATAACGCGAGCATCACGAAAGAAGCTGATATAGGGATTGAAGTGGTGGTCGGGCCGGAAGTGTTAACAGGATCCACGAGAATGAAAGCGGCAACCGCACATAAAATGGTACTCAATATGATTTCAACGGCAACCATGATCCGATTGGGCAAAGTCTATGAAAATCTTATGGTCGATGTAAATGTCAGTAATCAAAAACTGAAGGACCGTGCAGTAAACATCATAGAAACAGTAACGAATGCTGACTATGATCAAGCTTTGAATACGCTTGAAAAGGCAAATAATCAAGTTAAGCCAGCGATTGTCATGATAAAAACGGCAACAGATTATGAAAAAGCAATGGAGTTACTGGAAAAAGCGGATGGAGATGTCAGAAAAGCCATCTCGATCTATGAAGATTAGGAGGGAAGCAATGGCTACAGGAGGATTATCCATTATACAGACGATGTTGAGCAAGCTGCCGCAATCAGAACAAAAACTAGCGGAATATATTCTACAGAATCCTCATGAAGTTGTGAACAGCACTGTACAGGAATTAAGTACGTCTGCCCAAACAAGCGGGGCTGCTGTTATTAGGTTGTGTAAATCGCTTGGAATAAAAGGATTTCAAGATCTGAAAATAAGGATTGCTGGAGATTTGATGAAGACGGTTGAACAGGGCTACCGGGATATCGAGCCTTCTGAATCACTGTACCGGATTGTGGAAAAAACAACGAGTAATTCGATTCAGACCATCCGGGACACATCTGAAATAATCGATCATGATAATCTCAAACATGCCATAACGCTGATGCTGAATGCAAAAACCGTCCACTTTTGCGGTGTGGGTGCTTCGAATATAGTTGCTGCGGATGCTCAGCAAAAATTACTTCGCATCAATAAAGGAGCAACGGCTTTTACAGATATGCATTTAGTTGCAACCCTGATTGCAAATGCTGATGAGAATGACATCGTTTTTGCCATTTCATTCTCTGGGGAAACACCTGAAGTTGTCAATATATTGAAGCTGGCAAAGGAACGTGGGGTCAAGACAATCGGGCTGACTCATTATGGCCAAACAACGGTATCTTCTTTGTGTGATGCCACTTTGTTTACATCCTATTCGAATGAAGCACCATTTCGAAGTGCAGCAACATCCTCACGATTGGCGCAATTATATATGATTGACATTTTGTTTTTGGGGATGGCTTCAGAGCAATATGAAGAAACTGTCCAATATATTGATAATACCAGGACTGCCATTAAATCGATGACAGATCGATATAAATGATTAATGCGAGATTTGACAAAGGGGGCTTATGAATGGGTAAGGGGGATAAGTACGCCAGTTTAGCAGAAGAGTTATTGGGGAAATTAGGTGGGGCATCTAATGTTGCCGATGCTGCACATTGTATGACCAGACTGAGGGTATTGCCAATTGATCGTTCGAAAGTAAAAATGGAAGATATAAAAAATACGGAAGGCGTTTTTGGCGTCATTGAAGAGGAAACGATACAAATCGTCCTCGGGCCAGGCGTGGTGAACAAGGTTCATACAGAATTTGAAAAGCTTCTGGAGGAAGCTTCGGGAGATTTGAACTTAAAAGAAGTAGCCTCGAAGAATAAATCAGAGATTGATAGGAAAAACGCAAAACCGTTTAAACTTTTTTTACGCAGGATTGCAAGTATTTTCATCCCTTTAATTCCAGCCTTAGTGGCATCTGGTTTGATTACCGGTATTACAAAGGCAATCGTTCAAGCGGGCTGGCTTGCAGCAGAATCACAATTAGCCATCATTTTAACCGTTATCGGATCCGGTCTGTTTGCCTACTTGGGGATTTTGGTTGGGACCAATGCTGCAAAAGAATACGGCGGATCACCTGCACTTGGTGCCCTTGCTGGTATCTTGGTCATAAACCCGGCCGTCGGCGACATTTCATTGTTCGGTGAAAATTTGCTCCCTGGCCGCGGTGGATTGATAGGAGTACTCTTTGCAGCTATTTTCATAGCCTTGGTGGAAAAACAGGTCAGGAAATTCATTCCTCAATCACTGGATATCATTTTGACGCCAACCATCGCTTTACTCATTACCGGGATTGTCACTTACATTGTATTTATGCCGGTAGGAGGGTTTTTATCGGATGCCATTACGAATGGGTTATTGAATGTATTGGATTTCGGTGGTGTTGTAGCTGGATTCGTGCTTGGGGCTGCTTTCCTCCCTCTCGTCATTACTGGTTTACATCAAGGTTTAACGCCTGTCCATCTAGAATTGATAAATTCGATTGGTGATGATCCACTGCTTCCCATTTTGGCGATGGGTGGCGCGGGCCAAGTGGGAGCGGCATTTGCCATCTATATGAAAACGAAGAAAGCAAGTTTGAAGAGAGCTATCGGAGGAGGCCTTCCTTCAGGAATGCTAGGTATTGGTGAACCCCTTATATTTGGAGTGACCCTGCCATTGGGCCGGCCCTTCTTAACTGCATGTTTAGGTGCAGGAGTAGGCGGAGCATTCCAAGCTCAATTCGGGATTGCCACGTCTTCCATCGGTGTGTCCGGACTGCCGCTTACCTTTCTAGTTCATCCAAACCAAATCGCCCTGTTCCTTGCTGGGTTGTTCATTTCCTATATAGCAGGGTTTATTTTTACGTATCTGTTCGGATTTAAAGATGAAATGGCGGTTGAATTTAAGTGATCGGAATTTCTTTTTATCTACAGGACCCGCATGCAGAAACACAAATTATACATGCTGCTAACCTAGGAGTGAAGAGAGCATTTACCTCGCTCCATATTCCTGAAGAAAAGGGAGACCTCGTGAAGAGGATGATCAGGCTTTTAAAGCTTGCAGAGGACTATGGAATGGAAATCCATGCAGATGTCTCATTAAATACGCTTGATCATTTGGGGATTAACAAATTTATGGATTTATGGCCATTAGGTATTAAAGGGATTCGCCTTGATGATGGGTTCGATAAAGAAACGGTCATATCTTTATCTAAGGTGTTTTCACTCTCACTAAATGCAAGTACGTTGAATGAAGATGAACTTTTAGCCGTGCTTGGGGGCGGAGTGGAACCGGAAAGTCTGATAGCTTGGCACAACTTTTATCCAAGGCCTGAAACGGGCCTTGAAGAAGAGTTCTTTCATGAACAAAATAGAATGTTCAAGAAATACGGCATACCGATCTTTGCTTTCATCCCGGGTGCAGGAAGTAAACGCGGTCCTCTTCATGAGGGTCTTCCAACGCTTGAAAAACACAGGTTGATGAATCCTTACGCCGCCGGAATTGAGCTGATCCAGCATGTGGAAGGAGTTTACGTTGGAGATCAAGGAACGGAGGGTAATTTGCTTGAGAATCTAACTGCATATAAAAATCTGAACATTCTAACCATTAGAATAGCATCCCGACTTTTGCAAAGCGGTCAGTATAAATTGAGGCCAGATGTTTCTCAAGATGTTTTCCGGCTGCAGAATACCCGGGTCACCGCAAATGTTGAGCCGAGTAATACAGCTGCACGAAGCCTTGGATCCATAACGATGGACAATAATGCTTATGGAAGGTATCGGGGAGAGGTTCAAATTTGCAAAAGAGACCTAGGGGCAGACCACCGAGTCAACGTTATAGGAAGAGTTATAGAAGAAGATATTCCCTTGCTGTCCCTTCTAAAGCCTGGTCAAACAATAAAACTTATAATTGAGTAAACAATTGGACTCAAAGAATCCAGGGATAAATGGATACATTTCATGAAGGCTTTTTAAAGAGGCGGCTGCTGGGATTCCCGATGCTGCCTTGATTTCTTTATAGTATCTATATAGTTCATTTCCATTCATTTTTACCCTTCACGGCAGTGGTTTGGAATTGTTGCTAACAGAACTGAAAAGAATACAAGGGAGGAAGCCTGAATGATAAAAAGGATATGTGCCCCAGCTGGAATCGCATTATGTTTGGTTTTATCCATTATGGGAGGGAATGCGACAGCAAAGGGATACGAGAATGAAAAAACGGTTTCTGATATTCAGGAAATCGTAGAAAACATGACAATCGATGAAAAAGTCGGTCAAATGCTCATGCCGGATTTTCGTAATTGGCAAAAACAAGGAGAAACAAAGGCAACCGGGTTTATTGAAATGAACTCGGAAGTTGCAAGCATCATCAAAAAATATCATCTGGGCGGTGTGATTCTGTTTGCTGAGAATGTAGTCGATACCGAACAAACGGTTCGGCTCACGGATGGTTTGCAGATGGCAAGCCCGGACCTTCCGCTGTTCATAACGATTGATCAGGAAGGAGGAATCGTAACTCGTCTTCAAACTGGAACGAACCTTCCTGGTAATATGGCACTTGGTGCAGCCAGAAAAGAGAGTTACGCTTATCAATCTGGAGAAATTATTGGTAAGGAACTGTCGGCACTTGGCATAAATGTCAATTTCGGACCGTCTGTCGATGTCAATAATAATCCTGGAAATCCTGTTATTGGCGTTCGTTCCTTCAGTTCCGATCCGGAACTTGTATCAAAGCTTGGCATTCAGATGATAAAAGGATTGCAAAATCAGAACATGATAGCGACGACCAAGCATTTCCCTGGCCATGGAGATACAGCAGTCGACAGTCATTATGGCCTTCCCCTTGTTTCTCATGATAAAGAGCGTTTGCGCTCCATCGAGCTGCCTCCTTTCCAAAGAGCCATCGATGCTGGAGTTGATATGATGATGACTGCACATGTTCAATTTCCTGCATTCGATGACACTACCTATATCAGTAAAAAAGACGGTCAAGAAATTATGGTTCCTGCAACGCTGTCACAAAAGGTCATCACGGGTCTATTACGTGAAGAAATGGGATTTGATGGTGTTGTGGTTACAGATGCTTTGAATATGAAAGCCATCGCGGACAACTTCGGACAGGAAGAAGCTGTGGTCCTTGCCCTGAAATCTGGTGTTGATATTGCTTTGATGCCGGCACAGGTTAATTCGCTTCAAATGGAAAAGAATATAACCTCAGTATTCAATGCAGTGAAGGCGGCAGTGGCAAGCGGGGAAATTCCTCTAAATCAAGTCAATCTTTCTGTAACGAGGATACTTGAACTAAAAGTGAAAAGAGGGATATTAAACCCGGAAGATACTCCTATAGATAAAAAAATCGAAACCGCGCTTCAAGTGGTCGGGAATGAAGATCATTTAAAAAAAGAAAGGAAAATGGCGGAAGATGCCATCACTCTATTGAAAAATGAACACAAAACATTGCCTTTCAAACCTAAGAAAAATGATAAAGTTTTAATTCTTGCTCCTTTTGATGACCAAGTTGAATCAATGTCCAGGAGCATCAGCGAATTAGCTGATAAAAAGAAAATAAAGAAAGTCCAAATAACGGGTATGAGTTTTTCAGGAAAGTCATTTACAGATCAAGTGGCCAGACTCATTGATGAATCGGATTTTGTCATAACTGGTTCCTATATTGTTAAAAACGATCCGGCTGTCAATGATGGAGTGATAGATGACAGCATACAAGATTCGTCGAAGTGGGCAACAGCCTTCCCTAGAGCGGTCATGAATCATGCAAAGAAAAAAGACAAAGAATTTGTTTTAATGAGTTTAAGAAACCCATATGATGTTGCAAACTTTGAAGAAGCGAAGGCGGTTCTTGCTGTTTACGGGTTTAAAGGGTATTCGAATGGGCGTTATAGACAGCCGAATATCCCGGCAGGCATCTCGACCATTTTTGGAGAATCAAGACCTAAAGGCACGTTGCCGGTCGATATACCTTCAGTAACTAAGCCCTCTGAAAGCCTTTATAAATATGGATATGGATTAGACATTAAATCTGGAAGACCCATTAAAAAATAAGGAGAGAAGCAATTTGAAAAGAATGATAATCCTATTTGCCATTTGCATGCTTTCTTTCGGCATCGTTTCCTCAAAAAGTGTAACAGCTGTTAAAGAGAAGAAAAAACAAAAGGTCAGTCCTGGTATTGAAGTTCTTTTAAAAGAAGAAAAGAACGTTTTAAGCGGAAAGAAAGTCGGCTTGATTACGAATCCAACTGGCATCGACTCTAAAATAACCAGCATCGTCGATCTCCTTCATGATGATCCGGATATTAATTTAACGGCTTTATTTGGTCCTGAACATGGAGTGCGTGGAGATGCGCAAGCTGGTGCAAGCGTTGAATATTATATTGATGAAAAAACAGGATTGCCCGTTTATAGTTTATATGGCAAAACGAAAAAACCGACGCCTGAAATGTTAAAGGATGTTGAGGTCCTTGTTTTTGATATCCAGGATGTCGGAACACGCTATTACACTTATATCTACACGATGGCTTATGCAATGGAAGCAGCCAGAGAAAATGATATCCCCTTTATCGTGCTGGACCGGCCGAACCCACAAGGCGGGGAGTCGGTAGATGGGCCGGTCCTTGAACCTGAATTCTCATCGTTTGTTGGGTTGTATCCAATCCCGCTTAAGCATGGGATGACGGTTGGGGAACTCGCGACTTTGTTCAATAAGGAATTTAAAATTGGAGCAGATCTCAAGGTCATCAAGATGAAAGGCTGGAAGCGAGATATGGATTATGACGATACTGGTCTCCCTTTTGTCTTGCCGTCACCGAATATGCCGACAGTTTCCACTACTTTCGTATATCCGGCTACAGGCTTGATCGAGGGAACAAATGTCTCGGAAGGCAGAGGAACGACCAAACCATTCGAGTTGATAGGTGCTCCATATATAAACAGTGATGAGCTTGCTGGGAAATTAAATGCATTAAGGTTACCCGGTGTGAAATTCAGAGCAGCGTCCTTTACACCTACATTTTCAAAACATGCAGGTAAACTTAGCCACGGAGTGGAAATTTATATAACGGATAGAGAAGAGTTCAAGGCTGTCCCTACTGGACTTCACATCATCAAGACCATTCAGGATCTATATCCCGGTGATTTCGAATTCCTTGCGGCCAACAATTTCAATTTATTAATTGGCAATGGCTGGATAATGTCAAGAATTAAAGCAGGTTCAACAGTAAATGAAATCTTGAAAGAATATCAAGTAAGGCAGGATGCCTTTAAAAAGGTTCGCAAAAATTACTTGCTCTATAAATAACTGAAAAAAGAAAAGTCCGGGTTGGACTTTTCTCAGTTTGTAGACAAAAGGGGTTCGGAATTAAAAAATTCTGAACCCCTTTTGAAATTCCCTCTGAATTTCGCCTAAAGTTAAGAGATTGGGGCTCTACGAGCCCACTATATTAGCCATTTTTGACCTAGCCATGTCCAATTGGTATCTTCTTTAAATTAATGGCAGCCTCCATTTTACGAACCAAATGGATCGGTGGCACCAGTTGATCTAAAGTAATCAGTTCAAGTTGATCTCGCTGAATAGAATCATGTTTAGAAAGCATCCTCATCACCTCAGGTTCTAATACTTCTATTTTAAAACAAAAATGACTCTAGGCAAAAGTGTTCTATCTAAAAGGTAAGACAAAGTTGATTGGAAAGGAAGGTACGAGACTCCTGCGGGAAAAGCGCGTCTAGGGGAGACCCCGCAGGCGAAAGCCGAGGAGGCTCCCCGACCGCCCGCGGAAAGCGAGTGACCTACGTTCCAATCAACGTCCAAATTGTACAAGACATAAAAATAGACAAACTCGATTTTCATCGAGTTTGTCTACAGTCTGAGAAAAGTCCGGTTGGACTTTTCTTTTTTTATGGGCTTTCGAAGGAGGAGTAAATCGCTAAGACTTTATTCCTGAATATAGTCAAATTTATAAATGAAATGAAGTTCTAAAATGGAAGGAACCGTTGTCTAATAGAATATGGGGTTTGCCCTAAATCAGTAATTGTCAGGAGGAAAGCGGAATGAAAAAATATCTTCAAAAAATAGGGCGTTCCTTGATGCTGCCAGTAGCCGTATTGCCGGCAGCCGCCATTTTAATGGGGATCGGTTACTGGATAGATCCAGCAGGATGGGGAGCGGGAAGTCCGTTAGCAGCTTTCTTAATCAAAGCAGGTTCTTCGATCATTGACAATATGGCTATCTTGTTTGCCGTTGGAGTGGCGTTGGGGATGTCGAAAGGAAAAGATGGAGCTGCCGCTTTGAGCGGGCTCGTAGCCTATCTAGTCGTAACGACATTGCTTTCCACGGACTCGGTTGCGATGCTGCAAGGAATTGAGGCAAAAGATGTAAATCCAGCATTTGTGAAAATAGAGAATGCATTTGTCGGAATCCTTTCGGGCCTTATAGCGGCAGCTATGTATAATCGGTTCAGTAAGGTCGAGCTGCCTGATGCACTCGCCTTCTTTAGCGGTAAACGCCTAGTCCCGATCCTTACTGCCGTTGTCATGTTACTGGTTTCCCTTATATTATTCTTCGTATGGCCACTCATCTACTCCTGGTTAGTTATATTCGGGGAAGGAATAAGTGAATTAGGTGCTGCTGGAGCAGGACTCTATGGATTCTTTAATCGGCTTTTGATACCAACAGGTTTACATCATGCGTTAAACTCCGTATTCTGGTTCGATGTAATAGGACTTAACGATATCGGTAAATTCTGGGCTGGAACAGGAATAAAAGGAACCACAGGAATGTATCAAGCCGGATTCTTTCCCGTGATGATGTTCGGTTTGCCGGCAGCAGCTCTTGCCATGTACCATACGGCAAAATCACGGAAGAAAAAACAAGTGGCCTCATTAATGCTCGCAGCCGGCTTCGCTTCATTTTTCACAGGCGTTACTGAACCTTTGGAATTTGCTTTCATGTTTGTTGCACCAGCCCTATTCGTTGTGCATGCCTTATTAACAGGAATATCGTTGGCTATTGCTGCGACTTTCCAATGGACAGCAGGGTTCGGTTTTAGTGCAGGATTCATTGACTTTGTTTTAAGCTCAAGATTGCCAATGGCAAATGAACCTTATATGCTGCTTCTTCAAGGACTGGCTTTTGCAGTCATCTACTATTTCTTATTCCGATTCTTGATAACTAGGTTCAATTTAATGACTCCCGGCAGAGAAGATGATACAGAAGATGAGCTTGATGGCGGAGGAGCGATTGCGGAAGCAGACAGCGGTCAAGGCGGGAATAATGAGAGCAAATTCTTTGGAATGGCTTCCGCTATTTATGAGGGATTAGGCGGAGACGCTAACGTAACATCTGTAGATAACTGTGTTACCCGTTTAAGGGTTGAAGTGGAAAATATGGGAGCTGTCGATCAGAATAAAATCAAATCAGCAGGGGTTGCCGGAATCAATATTGTGGGTCCCCAAAGCATTCAAGTCATCGTAGGGACACAGGTACAATTCATAGCTGATGAAATAGAAAAGATCAGGCGGCAATAGATCTAGTAAAACTGCATTTTGCCTTATAATGAAAAAATCTACGATCAGAATAATAATTTCTGATCGTAGAGATTATTATGGTAAAGTAATGATTTTTAAAGTGCGAAAGATTTAATTAATAAACTCTGCTCTTAAAATAGAATAAAACGAATCAATGTTCTATAATATATAAGGGTATAATGAAGGATTTGCCATGAAGCTTAGAGAAATAGTAAAGGAGCTCGTCCGTCAATCATTGATACATCGCTGATGAAGGCTGCATACATACATAACAACCTTTAAAACACGATTGAACAGGGTACTAAGATACTGAGCAAGCGATATCTTATGAATTTTTTCTGCCTTTAATATAAGGGAGGTTCCGGTCATGTATAAACAAAAAACCAAAGAGACGGACAGTAGTGTCATTGAGTTCATCGAAAACGTCGATAATCCGAAAAAACGTGAAGATGCCTACGAATTGTTGAATGTTTTTACCGAAACGACAGGTTATGAGGCAAAGATGTGGGGACCGAGCATAATTGGGTTCGGAACCTATCATTATAAATATGAATCAGGTCACGAAGGCGATGCTCCCCTGGTAGGCTTTTCACCTCGAAAAGCAAAAATCAGTTTATACTTTGCTCCAGGGGATAAAAAAAGAGAAGAATTATTACAGGCATTTGGAAAACACACTTCCGGAAAAGCGTGTGTGTACATCAATAAAGTGGCAGATATCAATATTAATGTATTGAAAGAATTGATTAATCAATCTGTCAAGTTTTTGAGAGATACATACCCGGACAATGAAATATAATAAAATGTTTGTTTAAGAGGAACAAGAAAGCGAGTGGGATTGAAAATGAAAAAAGTTAAAGTGGGCATAGTTGGGTACGGATTGTCAGGAGCTACTTTCCACGCGCCATTACTAAGTGTTTTAGAGCAGTTTCAAATAGCGAAAGTTGTGAGCTCCAATAAGGAAAAAGTCCAAAAAGATTTGAAAGATGTGGAAGTGGTAGGCAGCTTAGAGGAAATTCTTGAAGACCCATCCATTGATTTGGCTGTTATTACGACACCGAGTGGTTTGCATTATGAAATGGCCAAGCAAAGCTTGTTAGCCGGGAAGCATGTCATCCTCGAAAAGCCGATGGTTGTGGAGGCTTGGGAGGCGGAGGAGCTCATCAAGATTGCTGAGGAAAAGAATCTTCTTTTAAGTGTCTATCATAACCGGAGATGGGATAATGACTTTTTGACCGTGAAAAAACTTATGGATGATGGAGTGCTTGGGGAAATCAATACATACCAAGTCCATTATGATCGATACCGGCCTGTGGTCAGGGATAGATGGAGGGAAAAACCGGGCCCGGGATCAGGCATGCTTTATGATCTAGGATCGCATCTCATCGATCAAGCACTTCATTTGTTTGGATTGCCGCAATTCGTTTCGGCAGATGTATTTTCCCAAAAAGAAAATGCAGAAACAGATGATTATTTCCATGTGATATTAGGATATGAAAAGCTGAGGGTTATCTTGCATTCAGGCTCAATCGTTCCGTATAATGGACCGCGGTATCAGGTGCATGGAAGTAAAGGATCATTTATCAAATACGGTCTTGATTGCCAAGAGGCAGACTTAAGTGAGGGGAAAAAACCATTGGATGACTCTTGGGGTGCAGATGATCCCGAATTCTATGGTAAGCTGGTTACGGTTGAAGGAGAAAATGAGATACATGAAACCATTGAAACACTGCATGGTTCTTATTTAACGTATTACCAGGCAGTTGCCGATAGTATATTGAACGGGAAAAAAGCTCCAGTCACTGCCCAAGAGGGGTTAGCGGTCATTAAAATCATTGATGCGGCTTTTGAAAGCAGTAAAGGAAAGAAAGCCATTTATATTTAAATGAAATTAATTTCCCTTTATAACAAGATGAAATGAGAAAACTGAATGATAAGCGGCCTTATTCTAAAAATAAGGTCGCTTCAGAATGTAGACAAACTCGATGAAAGTCGAGTTTGTCTACATTTTTTTATGGCTTGTACAATTTGGACGTTGATTGGAACGTAGGGCACTCGCTTTCCGCGGGCGGTCCGGGAGCCTCCTTGGCTTTCGCCTGCGGGGTCTCCCCTGAACGCGCTTTTCCCGCAGGAGTCTCGTACCTTCCGTTCCAATCAACTTTGTTTTAACTTTTAGATAGAACATTTTTGCCTAGAGTCATTTTTGTTTAAAAATAGAATTTAAAACTTGAGGTGTTGAGGATGCTTTCTATACATGATTCTATTCAGCGCGATCAACTTGAAATGATTACTTTAGATCAACTTTTTTATTTTGGTGAAATAAAAGCTTCAACTTTAGTAAAGAATGGAGCAAATACTCGTGAATTCGAGTGTTACGGAAGATTTTGAGCAGTTTCCGCAAGAAAATGGAGCAGAGTATCCGAGAGTTGGGGACGTTACTCGTGAAATTGACGCATTTACTCGTGAGTTTGAAGCAAATATTCGTGAATACAAATATTACGCATGATTTTGAGCTAAATCCGCATGAAATAGGAGCGAATATCCGAGAGTTGGAAGCGTTACTCGTGAATTAGAGCCATTTACTCTTGAATTTGGAGCAAATACTCGTGAAATTGACGCTTTTACTCGTGAGTTTGAAGCAAATACTCGTGAATTCGAGTGTTACGCAAAAATATGTGAAGTTTCCGCATGAAACTGGAGCTAGTTCTCAAGAGATTGAAATGTTATTCGTTATTAAACTGTTTTGGAGGATTTCAATTAAAAGAAGAATGGATAAAAAAATCATAATGAAAACCCCCGGATAGCGGATGCTACTCGGGGGTTTCGTTAAGGAATAAATTTTGAAATGCCATTTAAGCTCTAAGATAAGGCCTTTGCATGAAGAGATCGCTTTTGCCAAGCCATAGTAATCATTAAAGTAATGAATAAGAGGATAAGGCCCAACATGAACGGATAGGTAATGTGGACATCATACATCATTCCCGCAAGTGTTGGTCCGAGCACATTTCCGATGCTCATATACGCATTATTCATACCCATTGCAAAGCCTTGCTCATTCCCTGCCATCTTGGAAATCAGTGTGTTAAGAACTGGACGTAAGATGGAAGTGGAAAGGAAGATGATAAGTGAAATTAAAAAGAAAATCAGGTAATTTGATGCAAAAAGTGATAGAAGGAAACCGATGGCTGCAACACTGATAAAGATATTCAGCACATTCACTTCCCCGAAACGCTGTACGATCCGGTCGACGACAAACAATTGAACTATTACACTGACGATACCGGTGGCTGTAACCATTACGGCGATGTCCTTTGGAGTTGAATTGAATTGATTATCAAGATAAAGACCAATTACAGATTCATACGCCATTAAGCCAAAGCTCATTACAAGAGTAATGATGAGTGGGATGAAATAGGGCTTTTTCACGGATAAAGCAATCTTCCGAAGCATCGTTTCAGTTTTTGCATCCATGGATTGAGTAACCTGTGCCGTTTCGCTTTCTTTTAAAACAAAAATCGAAAATACGACTGCTGATAGGGATACCAGCGCAGAAATCAAAAAAGGAAACTTCAAGCCAAAGTCAGCTAAAAAACCTCCAATTCCTGGACCGACTACAATTCCCAGGGACATGGCGGCAGATACTAAACTATTGCCTTTAGCGCGTTGATCAAATGTGGTGATATCAGCAACATAAGCAAAAATTGCGGGTATAAGCAAAGCTGCCCCGATTCCGCCAATGATACGTGAAGCATATAATAACCAAATGGAATTGACTGCATAAAAAATAAACATGGATAATGTCAAACCGACCAATCCATAAATAATCATTTTTCTGCGCCCGAATTGGTCAGTCCATTTTCCGGCAATTGGCGAAAAGATAAGTTGTGCACCTGCGAAAATGGCAATCATTAGGCCAGCAGCGGTTCCACCTTGATTAATGGAGGCCAGGTATGCTGGTAAAATGGGAATGATGATGCCGAAACTCCCTATTGCGATAAACATATTGATCATGAGGATAATGATCTTTTTGCGTTGTTCTGCTGACATGGACAGCCTCTCTCTCTCTTTAAAAATCAATAACCAATTTAATTCGCATGGTTAATTTTTTGATACGTTAATTATGTTATAGTTTTAGATAGATAGTGTCAATAAGAAAGGATTGTCAAACATGCATTCAAGTGAATTGTATAATTTACATCTAGAGATTGGGGAATTAAGCAGCCTATCACAGGAATTGGTGGAACCGTTATTGGTTAAATATGATTTAACTACTGTGCAGTATCGCGCATTGCAATTAATAGTCTTAAATGAATCCATAGCTGTTAAAGATGTTTCGAATCATTTGAAAATTAAACCTGCAGCAGGAACTGCACTAATTGATCGGCTTGAACGGAAGAAGTTGATTGAGAGGGTACACAGTGAGGATGATCGGCGGGTCGTTTTTATCCAATCCACCGAAAGTGGAAGGAATACCTATCATTCCATCAATAAGTGTTTTACCAAAACCTTTCGTGACTTTTATAGCGTCCTGAATGAAGAGGAAACGGAACGACTCAAACAAATCGTTGGGAAACTTACCGAACATCTATCGGCATGCATAGATAATAAAATATAATCTTCCTGACGTGTACAGTTTCCATTATAATAGAAAGAAGAAGCACTATATATTATTAAAGCAGTGAATTTCACTGTTTTTTAGGAGGTTAAATTATCGGAATAATTAAAAAACATTTGGATTATTCATCCCCTTGAGTAAAGCGGATAGGTCATTCAAAAATCTTTATATGGAAATCCATTAAAGAAGATATGACGGCTGGAAAATGAATATGTATTAAAAGGATACGAAGTTTTTTTCTCAGGATCCATCATGACGAACCCAGCAGGGTGCTGTATACAGTGAATCTGGAAAGAAGGAGATGGTAAAAATGTTTTCCCCATTAACTCCAATTGATTGGAAGCGCAGGGCCGTAAAATATTATCCCCATAAAGTGGCAGTCATCGATGAAGAGAAAAAGTTTACATATAAGGAATTCGGGCAGCGAACAGATCAACTTTCCAAAGCTTTGTATTCTTCGGGAATTGAAAAAGGTGACCATATTGCAGTTATGTTGCCAAATACGCATTATATGTTGGAATGTTTTTATGGCATTTGTCAAATGGGAGCGGTAATGGTTCCTTTGAATTATAGGCTTGCTGCAGAGGATTTGGAATTTATCATCAAGCATAGCGATTCAAAAATGTTGATAGTCGATGAAGAATTCACCGCTCCGATCGAAAAGATCATTACTAAACTTTCCTTGGAAAAGATCATCATCGTGCCTGTTGAAGGATATGAAACCACTTTACCTGGAATAGATTATGAGAGTTTCATCTTGCATGCAAATGATGATGGACTGCCAGAGGTTAAAATCGATGAAAATCAACTTTTGACTATAAATTACACGAGTGGAACGACTTCAAAACCAAAAGGGGTCATGTTAACTCATCGTGGGAATTACATGAACGCCGCTAACTTCATTTATCACCTAGGAGTGAAGCATGACGATGTATACTTACATACCTTGCCAATGTTCCACGCTAATGGCTGGGGAGGGGTATGGTCGGTAACGGCTACTGGCGGGACTCATGTATGTTTAAGGAAAGTCGATCCCCCTCTTATCCTCAAATTATTCGCCCTTCATAATATTACATTGTTATGTGGAGCGCCTACTGTCGTCAATATGCTGGTAAATGATCCTAAAGTAAAAGAAACAAATATCAAAGTGCGTCCACGGATGGCAACAGCAGGTGCTCCTCCAGCAGCAGCGCTTATTCAAAAGGCACAAGAAATCCTTGGTTTGAATATGATCCACGTATATGGATTAACAGAAACTTCCCCATTCATCCTATATAACGAGTGGAAGGATGAGTTTGAAGCTAAATCGGCGGACGAACAAGCAATAATAAAGGCAAGACAAGGGATTGAATTGGTTTTCAATGGGGAAACGATGGTAGTCAATAAAGAAGGGAAAGAAGTCGCTTGGGATGGAAAGGAACTGGGGGAAATCATTACTCGCGGCAATGTTGTAATGGAAGGATATTATAAGGATCCGGAAAAGACGTCCGAAGCAATTAGGGATGGCTGGTTTCATACCGGGGATCTGGCAGTTACCTATCCTGATGGATATATTGAGATACAAGACAGGGCTAAGGATTTAATCATTTCCGGCGGGGAAAATATTTCTTCAACAGAGGTAGAAGGGGTATTGTATAAACATCCAGATGTTTTGGAGGCTGCGGTCATTGCCATCCCAGACGATAAATGGGGAGAAACGCCTAAGGCAATCATTGTGCTGCAGCCCAATGCAAAAGTGACAGAAAATGAGATCATCACCTTTTGCCGCTCAAAAATGGCTCACTTTAAAGCACCGACAAAAGTTGAATTCGTAGAGTCTTTACCGAAAACGGCAACAGGTAAGCTACAAAAATACCGTTTGAGGGGAATCCATTGGAAAGGATCGAAAAAGGTAAATTAAAGGCTTTAATTATAGGGACGGATTGTCATAAAAAGTTAAAATCAAATGAAGTTCAGCAAAAAAACAAGACCAAGAATGCATTTAAAAAAGCATTCTTGGTTTTTATATTATGGAAAGCAACATTTTCTCGGTATTACTAGGAGCAGGATGGATTAATTAACGGGGCCTTTTAAATGGAAGATTTGACTTGTGTAAAAATATATACGTCATATTAGATAAACTTGGTTTTTTACCACTAACATAGACTGATACATGATAAGTGTGCTTTCCGGAATAAAATGCTGCTTTTAAACTATTAGGACTGCCAGCAAGTGCTGATGCCAGTGCAGTAGCTACTTCTGCTGGTTCGGTTGGGCCACCTGCAAACACAAGAGTACTTACGATGCTTAACCATGTTGCTCCCTTTTGATGAGCCTTTACCATCTTTCCTAATTGGGTATTTGTTAGTTTAGCTTGATGAGCAATAGGTTTGCTCATTTCAATGATGCTTGCTGTTGGTTGTATTTGTAACATCATCACTAATTAATTTGACTTCCACAATGGGGTTGACTGTTGATGAAGGTATAGTTTCATTTTTCTCTTCGGCCAATGTATTGGGGACATATGAGAATACTAATAAACTTATTATTAGTATTGAAAATAAGGATTTTTTCTTCATTTTCATAACAATATCTAATATTTTTTTGGAAAATTGGTATAATACCATACTATATAACTATATGTTGAGGTCAAAATAAATATGGAAACTAAGGAAAAAAGCTTTAAAACAGTAATAATTGTACTTATTTCTATATGTCTAGGTTTTATAATCAGGATGTCCTCAGTAATACTAGCTGATCGAAATTTATTATCTATGTACAACATAGACCTATTAATTTTATTTATAGCAATAATTGGATTAATTATATGGTTGAATAAAAAGAAAAAAAGGATCTAATTCTTCAGTTTGGAGACAAAAGGGGTTCTATAGCGAGTGTCTTGGAGGAACCGTTCAAACCCTTTAAACCCATTAGTCTTTATTCTGACTTAGAGTTAGTTTTTTAAGAAAAAGCATTATTTCCGGATAATTAGAGTAGAAACTTTCATCAATAAATTTTGTGAATTCGTAAAAAAAAGGCAGGAAGAAAAACAGATTGTTTTTCTTCCCGCCTTTTTTTATGGGTAGCATGAAAAATTTTAAAAAACCTAATGAGATTATATTATATGAAGAAACTAAGAAGCACAAAGAAAAAATAGCCTTGATCTTATAAAAATTCTGTAAATTTAATCAAACATTATAACGTTATATTGATTAGTTCGACAAAATATGATAATCTATTTTTGTAAAGAGAAATTAATGAATTCTTATACAATTCAGTGTAACCGTATACAAAGTACTTTCAATCGATAGGATGTACCGAAAAGGATGAGGGAAATGACAGATACGTTAGTTCTGAAGAATGTAAAAATGGTAGAGGGAAAAGCAGCGGATATCATCCTGGAAAATGGGATGATTAAGGAAATTGCACGACCCGGAACTGCAACAGGAGATAAGATAATAGATTATGATCAAAAAGTTTTTGTTTCGAGCGGTTGGATTGATATGCATGTACATGCTTTCCCGGAATTCGATCCTTATGGTGATGAGGTTGATGAGATTGGATATAAAACTGGTGTAACAACGGTCATAGATGCGGGAAGCACGGGGGCAGATAGGATAACCGATCTGGTTAGAAGTTGTGAAAATTCCAAAACGAATGTTTTCGCCTTTCTGAATATTTCGCGGATTGGATTGAAAAGGGTTGATGAGTTATCGGATATTTCATGGCTGGACGAAGGGGAATTAATGAAGGCAATTTCCAAGTACGGGGATTTTGTCGTTGGACTTAAAGCGAGAATAAGTAAAAGTGTAGTTGGTCCAAATGGTGTCGAGCCATTAAAAATCGCTAGGAAGTTCTCGGCTGAAACGGGTTTACCATTAATGGTTCATATCGGTTCAGGGCCGCCTGATATTAAGGAAGTCCTTCAATTACTTGAGGAAAAGGACATTATTACTCATTTTCTAAATGGTAAAGCGAATAATTTATTTGATGAAAGAGAAGAGCCGCTGCCTGAGTTGATTAAGGCAATTGAACGTGGTGTACATTTGGATGTAGGTCATGGAACGGCAAGCTTTTCTTTTAAAACTGCAGAAATGGCTAAAAATCGGGGAATCGGCTTCAATACGATCAGTACGGATATATATCGGAAAAACAGAGAGAATGGGCCAGTTTTTAATATGGCAAATGTGCTTACAAAATTTTTGTACCTCGGTTATCCATTAAAAGAAGTAATAGATGCGGTTACGGTCAATGCAGCAGCTTGGTTGAATAAACCAGAGCTTGGAAGGATTTCAGCTGGGGATATTGCGAACCTGACTTTATTCTCGATCGAGAATGAGCCGACCCTTTTATTGGATTCCGAAGGCGAAAAAAGGATGGCAGAAAAAAGAGTTGTTGTAAAAGGAGTGGTTATAAATGGAGAATTCATTGAATGCTAAATACGGTTTGAAAAGAGTCATCAATGCAAGCGGAAGAATGAGCATATTGGGAGTCTCTGCCCCAACTGACACAGTGATGGACGCGATGAAAAAAGGTGGGCAAAATTATGTTGAAATTTCTGATTTAGTCGATAAGTCAGGCCAGCATATAGCGAATTTGCTTCATTCTGAAGCAGCGGTGGTCGTAAACTCAGCATCAAGCGGAATTGCGCTTTCAGTAGCGGCAATCGTTACTGAAGGAAACAGAAGGAAAAGCGAAAGGCTTCATCAAGATCTTATTCAAAAGAATGAAATCATCATGCTGAAAGGCCATAACGTTCAGTATGGTGCACCGGTTGAAACCATGATTTATCTTGGCGGCGGAAAATTGGTTGAAGTTGGATATGCAAATGAAGGGAAAGCAGAACATATTACGGAGGCCATAAATGAAAATACTTCCGCTATTTTATATGTGAAATCGCATCATGCTGTCCAGAAAAATATGATATCGGTCGAAGAAGCATGGGAAGTGGCCAAAACGAATAATATCCCTCTGATTGTCGATGCAGCAGCGGAAGAAGATTTGGAAAAATATGTACAATTCTCCAACCTGGCGATTTATAGTGGTTCAAAAGCCATTGAAGGACCCACATCCGGTATCGTTGCTGGCAGAAAAAAATATATCGAATGGGTAAAGGTTCAATTGCACTGTATAGGAAGGAGCATGAAGGTTGGAAAGGAAACGACCTTTGGTCTGCTTCAGGCATTGGATGAGTATTTTGTCAAGACGGATAATAACGAAAAAGAAAAAGCTAGTTTACAAGTTCTCACATCACTTGACTCGATTGATGGCGTAAAAGTAACGATAGTTCAGGATGAAGCCGGACGTGCCATATATAGAGCACGTATTTCCATAAATCCTTTGATAATGGAAACGACGGCGAAAGAAGTGAACGAGCAGCTCAAAAATGGGGATATCGCCATTTATACACGAGATTATGGGATACGGCAAGGCTTTTTCGATATAGATCCGCGTCCATTGCAAGGTGATGATATAAATGTCATTGAATCACGATTAAGAACCATATTAGGAGGAAAACAAGGATGACAAACATAAACAAACGGTTATTGAATGATCGTGTAGCCTTAAATGTACTTGCAAATAGTGTGGAAAATGCAGTGGAAGTCTTTGAAGCAGCTGAAGGACATGTATTGGTTGGTGTACTCTCAAAGGATTATCCAACTGTCGAAGCAGGTGTTACAGCAATGAAAGAATATGGGGAAGCCATTGATGAGGCCGTTTCAATTGGATTGGGCGCAGGCGATAATAGACAGGCTGCAGTTGTCGCAGAAATAGCAAAATACTATCCAGGCAGTCATATTAACCAGGTTTTTCCGGCTGTTGGTGCTACGAGGGCCAATTTAGGCGAGAAGGATAGCTGGATAAATTCACTTGTTTCTCCAACTGGGAAAGTCGGTTATGTGAATATCTCCACTGGTCCAGTAAGTGCAGGCGCCAGTGAAACTGCCATTGTGCCAATCAAAGCTGCCATTGCGCTCGTTCGCGATATGGGAGGAAATGCTTTGAAATATTTCCCTATGAAAGGGCTGAAGCATGAAGATGAATATCGTGCTGTAGCAAAAGCTTGTGGTGAAGAGGGATTTGCTTTGGAACCAACAGGTGGAATCGACTTAAATAATTTCGAGACGATATTAGAAATTGCATTAGAAGCAAAAGTGCCTAAAGTCATTCCCCACGTATATTCTTCCATCATTGATGAAGCGACTGGTAAAACGAATGGGGAGGATGTACGGAATTTATTGGCCATGACGAAAAAATTGGTTGAAAAATATGCCTAAAAGAATTGTGGCATTCGGGGAAGTAATGATGCGTTTGCAGGTACCAGGGCATGAATTGCTATCACAGGCTAACACGCTGCAATACTCCTTTTCAGGCACGGGAGTAAATGTGGCTTCTGCGATGACAAAACTTGGACATGATGGGTATCTTGTGACAATGTTACCGGATAACCCCCTTGGTGATTCAGCAATTTCAGCTTTGCAGGGCTTAGGAATCGGCAGGAACTACATCTCTAGAGGCGGCAAATACATGGGGATGTACTTTTTGGAAAATGGATTTGGACAGCGGGCGAGCCGTGTCACATATTCCAATCGACTGGAAAGCAGTTTTAATACTGCCACCTTATCCGATTATGATATGGATAGGATTTCGAAAAAGACGGATATCATCCACTTTTGCGGAATCACGCTTGCAATGGCGGAAAATGTACGGGAAAGCATGAAGGTGCTGGCTAGAAAAGTCAAAGAAAAAGGCGGTACAGTCTGTTTCGACTGCAATTACCGACCTTCCTTATGGGAGGGAGGTTACACTGACGCAAAGCCTCATTATGAAGAAATGCTTTCTTTGGCTGATATCGTCATGATGAATGAAAAAGACGCCCTTTATATTTTAGGAATGAAGTCAGAAGGCTCCACAAGGGAAGAACAGCTTGTTGAGTTGATCCCTGAAGTGGCCAAGCGATTCAATATTCAATCGATAGCGGGGACACATCGTTCGATCAACAGTGATAATAGCCATACGTTGAGGGGGTATATATACAAAGAAGAAACATTTTACTTTTCCGATATCCTATCATTTTCCGTATATGATAGAATAGGTTCAGGCGATGCTTACACCAGCGGAATCTTACATGGCGAATTGCTAGGTTATTCCCCTGAAAAGACAGTGCGATTTGCTGCTGTATCAGGAATGCTGGCATGTACTGTCGTTGGAGATACTCCTTTGGCAACCGAAAAGGAGATACTCTCGTCAATGGAAGGTAAAATGGAAGATATTAAAAGATAAGGCAGGAGATTAGGAATGAATGTGAACAGGAAAAATGGACCGATGTATTTACAGATAAAAGAAATATTAAAGGATCGTATTTTACATGGGGTTTATGCCATCGACACAAACATTCCCTCCGAGCCTCTTTTGGAAGAAGAATTTAACGTAAGTAAGGTCACTGTCCGTAATGCAATCAAAGAACTCGTGCAAGAGGGGTATGTTGAAAAGAAAAGCGGCAAAGGCACTAGAGTCATAGCAAATGGTTCGATTGTCAAACTTTCCAAAGGGAAACGTTTCACAGAGCTGTTGGTGGAGGAAGGGCACTCCATTTTAAAAAAGGTGTTAAACATAAGTCAGATTGACCTTTCTTCAGACTCTAAGCTGCATTCTTTATTTGGTGCCCGTTGCATAAGTATCGAACGGATATATTTATTGGACAATGAACCTTATATTTACTTTACACATTATATTTCACTTGATTTAAACCAAGAAGAGATTAAAGAGGTCCAAATCAATTCTTTGTACCGCTTTTTGGAAGAGCAAAACGTCAAACTTGAAACATTCAGAGATGAGTTTGCCGTTGCTATCGCTCCGGATCACATTTGCGAAACACTGAAAATCGAAAACAATAGTCCAGTACTAAAGAGGATTAGGATTTCCAGTGATGGGGACGGAAATGTTACGGAATACAGTGAAGGTTATTACAACACGGCTAAACAGAACTACATTGTGACATATAACGAGCCGGTACAATAATCCCATTTATTGTATTGGTTTGAATGTAAGCGATTTCTTGGGAATGGGGAGAATATATGGATCTATATTTATTAGGAATCACGCTGATAGCAATCGTAATCGTCATTTTGGGGGTATCATTGTGGAAATGGCATGCGTTCATCAGCCTGACTGTTGCCAGTTTATTTTTAGCGATTTTTTCCGGACTGCCAATGGACAAAATCGTTGGAGCTTATGAAACGGGTGTCGGAGCGGTCCTTGGGCACCTTATTGGAATATTGGCCTTAGGGACCATCCTAGGAAAGATGATGTCCGACTCTGGAGCTGGAATGCAGGTTGCTGACTTTTTCATTAATAAATTCGGTGTGAAAAACCTGCCATGGGCAATGCTTTTATCTGGTTTCATCATTGGCATTCCGGTATTTTTCGAGGTTGGTTTAGTAATATTGCTTCCTTTGGTCATTTCCATTCGTAAATCAACCAAAGTGAACATCTTGTTAATTGGTATTCCAGTACTTGCTGGTTTATCGATCGTACATGGGCTGGTGCCTCCGCATCCTGGAGCCATGACAGCTATTGGAATTTATAATGCTAACATGGGGCAGGTACTTCTGTACTCATTGATCATCGCATTCCCGACGGCTGTAATTGCGGGACCGCTATTCGCAAAATGGATTCATAAACGGGTTATTCCTGTTGGAGAACCGGAATTGATCCGTGTCGAAACAAAGTCAAGTGGATTACCCGGCACTGGAGTATCGTTCTTCATCATCCTTTTGCCAGTATTGTTGATGGTTTTAACTGTAGTGGCGCCTTATCTGCCGCTACCGGGTTCGATTGAAAAATTCTTATTGTTTATCGGAAGTCCAGTGATCGCCCTATTAATCTCCTGTTTTGCAGCTTACTATTTCTTGGGCTACAGACAGGGAATGGACAAATCACTAATTAAAAAGTTGACGGAAGAATGCTTATTGCCATTAGCATCCATAATTCTAATTATCGGTGCTGGCGGAGGGTTCAAGCAAATTTTAATTGATAGTGGCGTAGGGACTGCGATCGCTTCCATGTCTGAAGAAATTTCTTTATCACCGATCGTTCTTGCATTCCTTGTGGCCGGATTGATTCGGATTGCCACAGGTTCTGCAACCGTCGCTTTGACCACGGCAGCAGGGATCGTTTCACCGGTCGTTGCCAATATGACGGGTGTTAATCTAGAATTGCTCGTAATTGCCACGGGAGCAGGCTCACTCATGTTCTCCCATGTTAATGACGCCGGTTTCTGGTTAGTAAAAGAATACATGGGACTAACCGTTAAAGAAACTTTCAAAACTTGGACAGTGATGGAAACATTACTTTCCTTCGTTGCATTCGGTTTGGTTTTAATTTTCGATATATTCATTTAATTAAAATGAATTTCTGCAATGTCTGATTAAGTAATATTTACCTCCGTGAACTGTCTTGGGGTGACAGATCACGGAGGCTTTTATATATTTATGAACATACTGGGGATGAGAAAATGACCGGCTGTATTTTTAAAGATAGGTCGTTGCGGAAAAACAGAAACAAAAGTCATCCACAATGGGGAGTAGTTAGTCTAGTGAAAAGGGTGGAGCTTCATCCAGGAGATGTTTGTTTGGCTCCTCGAAGATATAAGTCCTGACAGAGACTTCTATATTGCAAGATTGACAGCTTCCCGTTTACATATTCATTCTGAATATAATCCAATAAATCATTGGCATGGTTAGGCTTTTGACGTTTTTCCTGAATATAATGGAGAATTAAAACTTCTATATTCACACACTCACCTTACTTGACAAGTATTTTTTTCCATAAATAATATAACATGGGCATTCAAAAAAATATCATTTTTTGAATATTTTAACTATCGACATATTTATACAAATAAAGGAGTGATTCGGAGTAACCGATGGGAAATTTTATCGGGTAATGCAAAAAATGAGCGATATTATTTCGACTTACTTTTAAGTCGGCACAAGAAAAACCCCTGATAGATCAAGGGTTGGAGGTATAAAAATGATTTACAAGGACTTCATGCTTGTATCTTTTGTACATGTATAGGTGATAAGCGCAGTTCTGCGGATTCTCTCTTAATGGAGAATAAATAAGCTGCCAAACCTAAGAGGGCTGTAAAAATCAGCATGGCGATCGATGAACTGAAGTCCCCGCCAGACAAGTCACGAAGCCATCCCATGATATAGCTCGAAAAGCCGCCCATGATATTCGTGAATCCAATTAGACCTGCGGCTCGTCCTGCCGTTTCAGGTGTTGAATATTTTACCATGAGCATATTGCTTAGGTGGAACACACCGCCTTGACATCCCATTGCCAGTCCCATACATAGTCCGGCCAAAATAGGATTGGGGATGAAGACAGCTACAGTCAAAAAGACAGCCGTCAATGAAAATAGAATCGTGGCCATCAAACTTGGACGTCTGGTTTTGTCAGCCAGAAAACCGCATGCCAAGACAAATCCTAAAGCGAATAGCCAGGAAAGTGAAGTAATGCTTGACATTCCTTCCTTTTCGAATCCTTTTGCTTCAATGAGATATGTAGGAAGCCAAATGCTGATTCCGAAAAATAAGAAGGAGCATACGAGCATGCCGAACCAAACGATCCAGAAACGATAATCTTGGGCAAAACTCTTCTTGTTCTCGGAGGGGGCGATTTCTCTCATTTCATCATCCGTTTGGCGAATGAATGCCAATTCCTCCTTACTTATAAGGGGGTGCTCTTCTGGTGTATTCCTCGTCATTAAGATGAACATCGGGATATTTATAAATAAGTTGAAAGCAGCAAGCATAAAGAAAGCTGCTTGCCAGTGGAGTAAAGATATCACAAGCACCAAAAACACGGCTCCCATTGCCGGTCCTAAATAGTTTCCGGTAAGCCAAGATGCCTGGGCCCTCCCCAATTCGCGTTTATTAAACCAGTTAGAAATGAGCTTTCCGGAAACCGGAATCATCATCCCTTCACCAAAACCAAGAATGATCCTGCTAATTAAAAATATTTCATATGAATTTGCCAGTCCTGACATAATCATCGTGATTGTCCAAACGAATAAACCGGCGATGGCTGTTTTTCGGGCACCTAATTTATCAATGATGAATCCCCAAAAAAGATTTGAAACTCCATAAGCAATGGTGAATACAAAAGATAGAAGACCGATCTTTGCATTTTTGTCAGCACCTGTCATACCAAGTGCATGCAAGAATTCTGGATCTGTTTGAATGATGGAAATGCCAACCTTATCAATTTGTCCGAAAAACCAAAAGAAAAAAATTGGAACGGCAATATACAACCATCTTTTTTGCCCATTTAACATAATACCATCTCCTTATCGCTTTTTAGCATTCCTTAAAACACTTACCATTGAGTATAAGTGTTTTAAAGTTACCCCTTTAGAAAGGTACTAGTTTTGAATATTCATTTAAGAGTTATCTCCCGCCTTTCTTTATAATTTTGATAGATAAAAAGTAACTGTAGTGTTTTGTAAGGAAAACAAAGTTTTACTTTCTTAACGATAAATTAAAATAATTTGATTGTCAATTTAATATTTTGATAATTTTCTATTTTTAGAATATAAGCGCTTTCAGTTCAATATCGAACTTTGTTTCATCCTATGGAGGAGATGGAACTCTATCAAGCAAGGACCTAAAATGGAATTAATTCTACTTCTTTGTGTCCAAAAAAATTATTAAAAATTCTGACTTGTTGATATTGAATTTAAAATCAGGAAAATTTATAATTCATTTATATTGTTTTGTATATGAAATACGTAATACGGAAAATATCGTGATTTGACAGAGAATATCGAAGTATGAAATTTATTTATTTGTTTTTACTGCTGTGATTGGTTATATTTGGTTATATAACAACGAGCTTTTCTATTGAAACGTCAATTAAGCTAGGCCTTCCAAATAGTTTTATATATGTAAATATGCTTTAATTGACACATAAACACTATTCTATTTATACATGAAGAGTAAAGGATTGTATGGTAGTAATGGTTGCCAATTTACGATACTGATTCTTTAACAGGAATAGGGATAAGGAATAGAGCTTAAAGACACCATCTCGGTTAAAAGTTCCCGGCTTTTACTAGCCGTTTTCCGGAAGTGGTGAAAGCCTTGATTATATCTGATGTGACTCGTAGACCAGTTGTTGTTAGCAGGAAAGAAAGAAAACGGAAACTTCTGAATTGATTACAATCCATCTAAATATGATTGGAAAAACTTGCAAAGCAAAGGCCAGTGCACGCTACTGGCGCCAAAGTTCCTGTCTAGTTAAGGTAGTAAAAGAAAATAGGCAACGATTGAAGTATGCATCAAAACATTCACAAAATGAACGATCGGAAAAAAATGTACATATACTTAAAGTTCTTCTTTCTAGGTACGAAGAAAGTTTTACTGATTGAGTTATAGTCAGAAGAAAATGAGATTTATTCACAACGGGGGGGAATACTCGAATGGCAAGCGAAGAAAAAGAGAAAGAGAAATATAGTGCTAATTCATTGGTTAGGGGCTTGGAAATCATTAAGCTCTTTAATGAAGTACAGCCGAGCTTGTCTCTTTCAGAAATAGCAAAACAACTGGGAGTAAGCAGAACCGTACCATATCGTTTATTATTTACATTACAAAATATTGGTTATTTATCTCAGGATGAACATACCAAACGTTATAGTTTAACTCCTAAAGTTCTTGAATTGGGGTTCAGCTTTTTGAATAGCTTGAAATTCCAGGAAATTGTCCAACCTTATATGGAGACCTTGCGTGATGAAATCGGAGCCTCCTGCCATCTGTCCATTTTGGATGGACAGGAAGTTGTTTATGTTGGAAGTGCCCCGATCAGAGGTGTATCCGCTGTCAATGTGAACATAGGTTTGCGGCTGCCGGCACATGCTTTGGCCAATGGAAAATTACTTTTGGCATATCAACCGAAAGAATTGCTCATGCAAATGTTCAAAATATCGAACCTTACTCCTTATACAGACAAAACACTCACCGCGCCTGGTGAATTTCAAAAACAGCTGGAATCCATTCGGCAAAATGGTTATTCGATGACAAGCGGGGAATTCCACCCTGGCATCCGTTCCGTTGCCGCCCCGATCTTTGATAGGACCGGGAATGTATTGGCTGCCTTGAATGTCGTGGCAACAGAGTCTGCTTATCAGGAGGATTTCATCGATAAAATTGCCTTGCCGAAACTGTTGGAAGTTTCTCGTCAGTTATCCGTTTATATGGGATATAGCGGGGTTAAGCCATATCAACACGAAGATGTCTGAACGATTTAAAATTGATTAATAAGTGAATAACCTCTTTCGAAAGTGTGGATCTCCCAATAGGGAAATCCACACTTTTTTGTGTTAAGAAAAGCAAATCGTTACAAGTTTATCCCATAGAGGTGAACGTTTGGATTATAAAAATAGTTTTAAATATTCTAAAAATTAATTGACAATGAAGCGGTTTCATTTTAGACTTAATTCATAGACAAAACAATGTTTTGCTTATGAAACATAATTCGGTTTAGAAACAACAAATAAGGGAGGAATTTTAAAATGACAAAAGAAACTTTCTCAGTGAAGGATTTTGAAAAAAAATATGTTGCCCGATTGAAAGACCGTACTCTTGATTGGAATGTCTTGAAGTTCCAAGAAGAAATTGATCCCGCTTATAGACGCGCACAGATGAGATATATTGGACGTGGTGCCACTGCCAATAACGATACGAATGTAATTGCAGGTGAACATTTCACTTTAAGTACGATGGTGCTTCCTCCGGGATGTATCGGTCCTTTGCACCTTCATGACGATGTTGAAGAGGTGTTTTTCATTCTTGAGGGTGAAGTCACGGCATTAATTCAAGAGGACAGCTACAGTGAAGTGCATGAAATCAAATTAAGTGCGAGAGACTGCATAAGCAGCCCACCGGGGGTTTATCGGGGAATTAGGAATGACGGGGATGTAGAGGCGCGCATGCTAGTGATGCTTGGGGCAGTGAAGCCTAACTTACCGACATATCCTGAAGGCAGTGAACTGGAAGAACTGCGTAAACAACGCTCTAAAGAAAGAGAAGCCATCATTAAAGATTGATCATTTAGCCGAAAGGGCACCTGCATTATGAAAATTAATGAGGCGCCCTTTTCGATTAGATTGTTAAATATGGCCAATGCGAATGATCAAAAGGGCAATCTAAATTATGGGAGGTATAAAAAATGCTTGGGATTACTCATTTACGACATATAAGCATGATAACTCCGAATTTCGACGATCAAGCAGAGTTTTATGAAAAGGTTTGGGGTCTGGATAGAGTGGATGTTCCGGAAGAGGAGAATACGGTTTATTTCCGGGGGGCTGGACCGGAACATCATATTCTTAGCCTTCACAGGGGAGAAAAACGAGGATTGCACCATATAGCTTTTGGCATGGTAGATAAAAATGCGGTGGACCGTGCAGCAGGGATATTACAATCGAAGGGCGTTCGAATTATTGAACCGCCAGGATATTTGGATGAAGCAGGTGCAGGTTATGGCCTGCGGTTTATTGATCCGGAAAACCGCGTAATCGAGCTTTCGGCTTGGGTGGAAGTGCAAACGTCTATTTGGAGCAAGAAAAATGTTGATCCAGTGAAATTGAATCATGTTGTAATGAACACGAAGAACTTAGATATGATCGTTGAGTTTTATACGGATGTACTTGGTTTTAAAGTCACTGATTGGAGTGAGCATCAAATGTCATTCCTACGGTGCAACAGAAAGCATCACTCCATCGCCTTCAATCAAGATGAGCATGCGTCAGTCAATCATATCGCATACGAAGTCGATTCCGTGGATGAATTGATGCGAGGAATAAGCAATGTCCGAAAAGCGGGCTTGTCTGAACTTTGGGGACCTGGACGTCATGGGCCGGGAGACAATATTTTCTGTTATTTTCAAGACCCAGGCGGTTTTGTAATGGAGTATACATGTTATCTGGAAACGATCGAAGATGAATCTGAGTGGAGAGCACGTGTATGGAAACGGGTTCCGCATTTAATGGATCAGTGGGGGATTGCAGGGCCGCCGAAACCTGAAGCGCGCAAAGCAATGGGAGGAGATCCCGATCCAGGCTGGGTTGATTCTCATATAGGTGGTTCTGTCATGGCGAAAAAATGAGGAGGAGTTTGATTTCCTCCCATGATTCTTGCGCTAGTTAGCTTCTTGTTGATAAAGGACAGCATTTGAGGAAAATGGCTTTGAAAAGGAGTGAAGAGAGTGGATTTAGGATTGCAAGGAAAAGTGGCTGTCATTATGGGCGGCACGTCGGGCGTGGGATTAAAAACAGCAGAAATGTTTTTAGCTGAAGGATCGAAAGTGGCTATTTGCGGCAGAAGTGCTGAGCGTATGGAAAGTGCACAAAGTCAATTGCTCTCATTTGGTGAAAAGGAAGATATTTTTGCATCAACATGTGATGTCACCTCAAAATCGGATGTGGATTCTTTCATTAATGGTACCGCTGAGAGGTTTGGCGGAATCGATATTTTGGTGAATGCAGCCGGTCAAAGCGTGATGGGTCACTTTTTTGACATAACGGATGAGCAGTGGGAAGAACAGATTCAGTTAAAGTTCTTTGCCATCATATATGCCGTTCGTGCTTCGCATCCTCATTTAGTGAAAAGGGGAGGAGGGCGGATCATTAATATTAATGCAACGCTTGCCAAAGAACCTGAACGTCATATGGTAGCGACTGCAGCAGCAAGGGCTGGCCTCCTTAATTTAAGTAAAACCTTGTCCCAGGAATTGGCATTTGACAATATATTGGTGAATTCAGTGAGTCTTGGATTGATCCGGACCGATCAATGGGAGCGAAGAAGGTTGAAAAATGCGCCTGATATGGACCCTGAAGAGTATTACGGGGACCTAGCGAAAAAACGGAATATCCCTCTCGGCCGCGTAGGGGAAGCGGAAGAAGTGGCCAGTGTCATTGTTTTCCTTGCTTCAGACAAAGCAAGTTATGTAGCGGGTTCGACGATTGAGACGGCAGGAGCGATTGGAAAGGCAATATAAATATATTACTGAAAAAGGTAGGATAACGCGATGAAAATACATGAAGAAATAGAGTTTACGACCGCCGATTCCATCGTAAAGGAGCTTGTTCAAGCAGGTGTGGAAGCTGCTTTCGGGATTGTCAGCATTCACAATATGCCCATCTATGATGCAATTCTTAGGGAAGGGAGCATCAAACTCATTTGTTCACGCGGTGAGAGCGGTGCCGTAAATATGGCTGATGGATATGCACGCGCCACCGGGAAATTGGGTGTAGTGATTACCAGTACTGGAACAGGGGCAGGAAATGCAGCTGGTTCACTAGTGGAAGCTTGGGCAGCTGGTGTCCCTCTTCTTCATCTAACAGGTGAGGTGGCTTCTTCTTATCTTGGTACAGGCAAAGGATACATACATGAGTGTAAAGACCAGCTTTCAATGATGAGCGGAGCTTGTAAAAATGCAGCGAGGCTTAGAAACCCTGACCAAACCGCAGCAGTAGTAAGGAAGGCAATCCAAGAAGCTTTAACTGCACCAACGGGTCCGGTTACATTGGAAATTCCAATTGACTATCAATCGGTGATCATAGAAGATCTTTCAGTCGAAGGGCTACGAACTTCACCCTCTGAAACAAATTCAATGCCAATTATTCCTGAACTAGCCGTTCAAAAAATGGTAAGCGCAAGCCGTCCTGTCATATGGGCCGGTGGTGGAGTCATCAGTGCCAATGCTTCGCAAGAGCTGCAAAAATTGGCGGAAATCCTTGGTGCAGCGGTTATAACCAGTCAGTCAGGAAAAGGTTCGATTCCAGAAAACCATGAACAATGCATCGGACATTTTGCGGCATATGAAACAACAAAAGAGTTTTTAAGAAATGCAGATTTATTGATTAGCGTAGGTGTAAGGTTTAGGGGGAATGAAACATCCAACTGGAAAGTGCCGGTGCCACAAGAACATATAGCGATCGATGCGGATTGGCAGGCCATTAACCGGAACTATAAAGCCACGTTAGGTTTGGTTGGCGATGCAAAAGATATGCTTGCTGCCATCATTCAAAAGCTTGAAGAACATTCAGTTCATGCAGAGCCATCTTATTTACAAGAAGTTCTTTCACTTAGAAATGAAGTGCGCGCTCAACTCAGGGAAACGCTTGGACCGTATGAGCAATTTGTGGATGGCATGAGGGAGATATTACCAGAGGATACCATTCTAGTTCGTGATGTGACCGTACAGGCAAACGTTTGGGGCAGCCGTTTATTTGAAATCTATGAACCGAGAACATCGATTCATGCATCAGGCGGCGGAATTGGTCAAGGTCTTCCAACAGCAATCGGTGCCCAAATGGGATGTCAAGATAAAACCGTCGTTCTTATGGCTGGAGATGGTGGGTTTATGGTGAACGTCGGGGAAATGGTTACGGCAGCCGAAGAAAACTTACCAGTTATCATCGTATTGTTCGATGACTCAGGCTATGGAGTTCTTCGCAATATTCAAACAGCTGCATATGGTCGGCAGGTAGCTGTGGACTTATTGAGCCCTGATTTTGTGAAGCTGGCTGAGTCCATGCATTTTGATGCAGTGCGTATTGGTTCTGGAGATGAGTTCATATCCGAACTGAAAAAGGCTAAGGAAAGACGTAAACCTTCAATGATCGTTGTTGATATGGAAGCTGTGGGGCCAATGGCCAAACCATTTGGCGGACCACCGGGAGCTGCGGAAGCATTTAAGCCCAAAAAACTATAAGGAGGATTGAGAATGATTTCGACATACCCATTTGTTTCAGGAAAATATCTAGTTAATGGAGAATGGATAGAATTACCGGAAAAAGTCGATGTTGTAAATCCAGCAAATACATCGGAAGTAGTTGGCCAGGTGGCAAAATGCTCTGAAGAAATCGTGAATGGCGCTATTGAAGCGGCAGAAAATGCTTTTGAAACGTGGTCTCGCTCTGATATTGGGGAACGGGCAAACAGGATGAACACCGCGGCAGAAGAACTATCAAAAGTTATCGAGGAAAATGTTACAGTGTTTGTACGTGAGAATGGCAAAACACTTGTTGAAGCTAAAAAGGATTTACTGCGCTGTGTTGAAGTCATGAAGGGCTGTGCAGCAGAGTTACTTGATTGGTGGAAGCCTGAAGTGCTTCCAGGAAATCAAAAAGTCCAAATCCGAAGAAGGGCAAGAGGAGTCACGGCAATAATCACACCGTGGAATTCTCCGATGATATTAACATTTAAAAGGGTGATACCTGCTGTTTTGGCAGGCAATGCCGTTGTCGTAAAACCTGCAACGAATTGTCCCTTAACGATCATGACCTGTTTAAAAGTAGTTGCTGAACATTTTCCTCCAGGAGTCATCAATATAGTCTCAGGATCAGGAAAAGCAATCGGCGATACACTATGTTCCGATTCACGCGTAAGGACATTGGCGTTTGTCGGAAGTACGGAAACCGGGAAAGATATCATGAAAAAATCAGCTGGAAATCTGCAAAAAGTATATATGGAACTTGGCGGCAATGATCCTGCCATCATCTTGGAAGATGCCAATTTGGATGAAGCAGCTATCAAACGTTTGAGGATGGGGATTTTACGAGCAGCGGGTCAGGTTTGTTCTGCTGTAAAAAGAGTGTACGTCCAAGAATCACGATATGATGAAGTTGTGGAGAAGCTGACCAAAGAGTTCAGCCGGATGGTGATCGGTGATGGAATTCAGCCTGATGTAACCATGGGTCCATTGAATAATAAAGCACAATATGACTTTGTGAATGGCTTGATCGAACGTACCGCCAAGTCAGGAGGAAATATAATCACAACCGGCATCCAGCTGAATCCGGAAACTTGGGATAAAGGTTATTATATGCTTCCTTCCATTATTACTGGCGTCGATCAGCAGAGCGAATTGGTTCGAGTGGAACAATTCGGACCGATCATTCCAATTTTACCTTTCAATGATATCGATGAAGCTGTAAAATTAGCGAATGATAGTGAGTTTGCGCTGCGTGCATCTGTTTGGACCGAGAATGAAGATATCGCTGTCGAAATGGCAGATCGCCTTGAAGCTGGTGCGGTATTCCATAATAATCATACCGTTTTCAGCGACTTGGCCCTGGACTTCCCTGGCTTGAAAGAAAGCGGTGTTTCGCGGGAAACAAGACATTGCGGGTTGGAATTCTTTGCGGACTCATACGGGTTTGCTGATTGAGGAAGGATGAAACTACATGAAGTTAGGTTTAATCGGGTGCGGTAATATCGGAAAATTTCTGCTTCAGGCCATTAATAACGACGGACTTCTTCCAGGTGGAAGAATCGTTGCGATTTATGCCCGCCGTGAAGAAGTTGCGGCACAATTAGCTGAAGAATTCAGGACACAGCCATATCGTGATGTCGACGAACTTCTTAAATCCGATGTTGATTTAGTCATAGAGGCTGCAACGATAGAAGCAGCTGAAGAGTATGCATTGAAAGTGCTTAAAAGCGGGAAGGATCTCTTGCTAAGCAGCATTGGCGTTATGGCGAATTCCGCCTTTGAAGAACAATCAAACCAGATTTGTAAATTGAATAACGTGAATATTCTCCTTCCGTCTGGTGCGATTGGAGGTCTAGATGTACTTAAATCGGCAAAAGCGGTGAATGGCCTTGAATCTGTTTGCATCACCACAAGAAAACCGCCAAACGCATTGCCGGCAGGGTCTTCAGTGACAGAAGAAACGGTATTATTTGAAGGAACTGCTGCAGAAGCGATCAAGCAGTTTCCGAGAAACATTAATGTTGCGATTGTGCTGTCTATGGCTGGTCTTGGATCAGAAAAGACGAAAGTGAAAATCATTGCCGATCCAAATGTGTTAAAAAACAATCACCTGATAGAAGCGTCAGGTTCGTTCGGGAAACTGAAACTGGAAGTGGAAAATGATCCGATGCCAAATAACCCGAAAACGAGTTATCTAGCGGCATTAAGCGTTTTGGCGACTCTGCAAAACAAGGAAAAAAGCGTTCAGATCGGGTAATGCATAATGATGTAAAGCTTGGAAGGGAGAGAAAAAGTATGCTTAAAACTGAAAAATCCTTAGAAGAAATGTCGAAACAGCAAGTTGTTGACTATTTGAACGAAACGGTTAAACCAGAGGAAGGCGTTATACCTGCATACCTCCTTGGAGACCCAAAGGTTTATGATATAGAACATGAAAAAGTGTTTTTGAAAACATGGGTTTTTATCGGCCATGATTCTGAAGTACCGAACAAAGGAGACTTCATGACCCGTGAACTTGCTGGCTACTCGCTCATCATTACTCGTGATGCTGAAGGGGAAATCAGGGCGTTTTATAATATGTGCACCCATCGCGGAATGAAACTATGCCGTGCAGATAAAGGGAACAAGTCATTATTTACTTGCCCCTACCATGGGTTTAATTTTAAAAACACTGGTGAACTCGTAGGAGTGCCATTACAAAAGGATATATATGGGGGTAACCTTGACCGCTCGGAAATGGGCCTTCACAAAGTAAAGCTTGAATCCTATAAAGGTCTTTTATTTGGAACTTGGAATGAAGATGCAGAGCCGCTTGAAGAGTTTCTTGGAGACATTAAATGGTATTTGGATATCCTTGTAGGACGTGCAGAAATGGAAGTAATCGGAGTTCCGCAAAGATTCGTTGTTAATTCAAACTGGAAAGTTGGTTCCGATAACTTTGTTGGTGATTCCTATCACACGATGGTCACACACGGATCCATTGCCAAACTGGGCATGGTGCCCAATGCTACCTATTCAAAGCGCGGTTTTCAAATCCATACGGATAACGGGCATGGACTAAACTTAGGGACTCCTAATCCTGACTTCGCTTTTCCGGAAGAATTGAAAGATGAATTTAAAACTAATTTGTCTGAAGAACAATATGGAGTGTTATCAAACTTAAAGAATATGATTGGGAATGTCTTCCCTAACTTATCATTTTTAATATCCCATACAAAAATCAAAGACCAATTCATCTCCAACACTTCAATAAGGATGTGGCGGCCAATCGGTCACAATAAAATGGAAGTGATTGCTTGGATGCTCGTGGAAAAGAACGCCTCCCAAGATTGGAAAGATAGATCAAGAGATTCATTTATCTTGACCTTTAGTCCATCCGGTATTTTCGAACAGGATGATACGGAAGTTTTTACTGATATAACTGAAGCAGCCCAAGGCCCAATGCCTTTCCTAAAGAATCTAACCTACAATTATACAATGGGTCTTCATCGTGAACCAGTTGATTTTATAGGTCCTGGTGTTGCTTACGATGATAAATTCACTGAAGCGAGCCAAAGGAATTTTTACAAGTACTGGCTTGAATTGATGACGAAATGATAAGCGGGAGGGGGAACGGAAATGAATGTGGAGAAAATGTTGCTCAAATGTCAATTTGAACAGTGGCTGTATGATGAAGCTCAATTACTCGATGATATTGAATTTGATGATTGGTTCGATTTAATGCACTCGAGCTTACGTTATCAAATGCCTGTACGTGTTAATAAAGAAGGGGTGGAACGCCCGGATTATTCAACGGACATGTTTACATTTAATGATGATATTGAGCTGCTGAAACTGCGAGTGGATCGTTTGAAAACGGATTATGCTTGGGCGGAAATACCGCCATCAAGAACACGGCGTTTTGTCTCAAATGTACGCGTTAAAGACTATGTTGAAGGTGAAAAGGCAGTCGTCAAGAGCTACCTGCTTATCTATCGGAGCCGCAGCACGGATATTCAGCATGATCTTATTTCAGGGGAACGAAATGATGAATTCATTTTCGAAGAAGGTAAATGGAAACTTTCAAAACGAATATTCATTGTTGATCAATCAACGATAAATACCAGAAATCTTGCTATCTTCGTATAATATTGACTTGAATAAAAAGAGATAACAAGGAGGCTGGTTACAATGGCAATGGCGTTAAAGGATAAAGTAGTGTTGATTACTGGAGGCAATTCAGGTATCGGAGAGGCAGTCACAAGACGTTTTATACAAGAAGGGGCAAAAGTCAGCATCATCGGCCGCTCGATAGAAACGCTAAATAAAATGAAAGAGGAATTTGGTGAAGAAATCCTCATTAACCAAGGCGATGTAAGCAAATATGAAGACAATGAGAGGGCTGTTCAGGCCACTGTCGAGCAATTTGGAAAACTGGATGTTTTCGTTGCCAATGCAGGAGTCTTTGATGGATTTGCTAAATTTGCCGACGTAACGCCCGATGCACTTTCCGATGCATATGATTTTCTGATCGATATTAACGTTAAAGGATCCTTCTTCGGTGCTAAAGCCGCTCTTAAAGAACTGCAAAAATCGAATGGCAATATTATTTTCACCGTATCCGGTGCCAGTTTCTATCCTGATGGCGGCGGGGTGTGGTACACAGCAAGCAAGCATGCCCAAATAGGGCTGATGCGCCAACTTGCCTTTGAACTTGCTCCTAAAATCAGGGTGAATGCTGTAGCGCCTGGTGGCACTCTGACCGCATTATCAGTCATTCCTCCCCTACGTCCATTCGTTAAAATCGTGGATAATGAAACGAAGGCCAATAGCATTAAAAAAAGAAACCCTCTTCAGCTTGCACAGCTGCCCGAAGATCATGTAGCTGCATATGTCCTATTAGCATCGGACGCAGCACGTGCAATCACCGGCGAAGTCATCTCCAGTGATGGAGGATTGTCCGTTCGCGGACTGGGTTGAGTTCATAATAAAATAAACTATGGGAAGTAGGTTTATTAGTATGGCTGAATCACTATTGGGCAATAGGAATATTAATCAACTCGCATTTGTTGTAAAAGATATTGAAGCTGCTAATCTAGCTTTCACAAGACTGCTGGGCATTAAGAAGGCAGAACCATTTCTAACTGGTGACAGTTCTGTTTCGAAAGTCACTTTTAGAGGTGTAGCAACGGAATCGCAATCCAAACTGGCTTTCCTGAATACGCCGACCGTCCAATTTGAACTAATAGAACCCGATAAAAATCCAGGAACGATGCGTGAGTTCCTGGATGAAGTAGGTGAAGGGATTCACCATATAGTTTTTGATGTGGACTCTATCCAAAAGAGGCTGCCAATCATGGAGAAAAATGGTTACCCAGCTTTGCAAACGGGTGAATTCACCTCAAGTGACGGCCGATATGTATATGTGGATACACTAGATGATCACAAAACGTTAGTTGAACTGCTTGAAAGTGCGGAGCCAAGAGTAATGGCATGGGAAAGACCGGAAGATGACAGCATTCAGCCGCTACTAGGGACTAACAAAGTGGAACAGCTTGCGTTTGTTGTCAAAGACCTTGATGCGGCTTCAGATGCATATTGTAAGTTGTTGGGTGTTGAAAAATCTCCCATCATCCATTCTGGTTCATCCGATATTACAAACGTGATTTACAAAGGGAAGCCCACTGAAGGCAAATCAAAATATATGTTCATCAATACTCCGTTCATTCAAATTGAATTGATCGAGCCTGGCGAATCACCCAGTACGTGGAAAGATCATCTTGAAACATATGGTGAGGGTGTTCACCACATCTCTTTTGTCGTTAAAGACATGGAGGCTAAAATGAAGATGCTGGAAGAAATGGGCTATCCGGTCATACAGACAGGAAACTTTTTTAACGGAAAAGGCCGGTATGCCTATATGGATACAAAAGCGACCTTTAAAGTGATTATTGAATTGCTGGAACGTTTTGATGAGTAAACAAGTAACAATGATCATCAAAAGGTGTTTGGATGAATTGTCTGGGCAATTGGAACTTACATAATTAGAAATAAGAACCCCAGGGGTCATTCAATCGAAAAACCTAGCCATTTTCCCACCTAATCAGCTGATTAACTACCTAGAAGCGCAACCGTAAAAAGCATACAAGGCAATGGTCGGGAAGGGGACTTCAACCATGGCCTTGTACGGTTCGAATAAAAGTGAAAAATTTAACATCAATATGGATCGTATTGACCTTTATTGATTTTTCTACATCTTTGTCACGAATTGCCTGGATTAACTGTAAGTGCTCGTTGTTTCGTTTCTCATATCAAGATTTATCAACCAATGTAACATCCTCGTTACGGGCCGATAAAAAGGAAATTCAAAAAGAAAGCCATGATGAATCTGTAGTCTTTTGGAGAAAGGTATTTCTCGAGTAGGAATATAATAAGCGGTGAAATTCAATGTTTGCACGAATTTCCGCTATTCGGTCATTTTTATTTATTGCTTGTTGCAGTTTATCCGTTGCCTATTCCAGTTTTTTTCTCCTCTTCCGTAATTCCTTCACAGTCTTTTTGTATAGAATGGTTTTCGAGCATTTTTCTGATTTCCAATTCCTCCTGCAAAAGTTCAATATCCACATTGGATATGACCATCCCTATGCACAGGTTTCACCTGAAGCAAATTTTCCTGTTCCAAGTTCCCCAAAGCTTCACAAACCGGTGTACGGCTACAATTGAATTGCTGGGCGATATCATCTTCCGTTAAACGGACTCCGGGCAAAAATATCCCTTCAATGATCGCATTTATAATAACAAAAAATATAGCTTCCCTTAAGGGCTTAGAATAATAATGTTCTATTTGTTCTGTACTATATTGATAGTGACTGGTTTCCATGGTGTTTCTTGAAAAATATAAAAGTATATTTATTTATCTTAAAAAACGAGTGAAGTCATTTCAACGCTTCATACTTTTTATTATTTATAAAATTCAATGGGATGGATGAAACTATTTATTACTAAAGACGCTCAAAAGGCTATCTGTCCATATTGGCAGGGGATAAATCAGGGAAGCCCCCACCCAAGCTGTAACTGGGAAACTGCCTGATACTTTTGCGGAAAAAAGGTGGTAATAGAATAAGCGGAAGCACTAATAGTAGGTTTTGATATCATTTTGCCCTGACGAATGATGGATATGAAAATTCTTTTTAACAGATAACCATGCTAGAAGGGAGATTCATGTTGCTCGATTACATAAAGATGCTATGATTGAAATCGAAGCTTATTTTAAACGAAAGAGAATATAGATTGATATTTTCTTTCTTTAATATACATAGAGGAAGCAGGAGGAGTTATTAATGAACTTAGCACAATTTCCCAGGAAACGATATACACCGACATATACACCAGTTGAGAAACTAGATCATTTTTCTGAAGTTCTTGGGGGCCCATCCATTTACGTTAAACGAGACGATATGCTTGGTCTGACGGCAGGCGGAAATAAAACAAGGAAACTGGAATTCCTTGTTGCCGATGCATTGGACAAAGGCGCGGATACATTGATTACATGTGGAGGCATTCAATCCAATCATTGCCGCTTGACACTAGCTGCTGCGGTTAAAGAGAAAATGAAATGCATCCTTGTGTTGGAAGAGGGCCTTTCAAATTCTGAACCGAATTTTAACGGTAACTATTTTCTCTACCATTTATTAGGCGCTGAACAAATCAAAGTAGTGCCTAATGGAGCTGACTTAATGCAAGAAATGCAAAAAGTGGCTAAAGAAGTGACAGAGAAAGGACATCAACCTTACATCATCCCGGTTGGGGGATCCAATGTCATTGGTGCGACGGGATACGTTGCATGTGCTCAGGAGATCTTGGCCCAGTCCTTTGAGCAAGGAATTGATTTGAAAGCAGTTATTTGTGTAAGCGGCAGTGGAGGAATGCATGCTGGTTTGGTGGCAGGATTTCATGGAAATCACAGTGGAGTATCGGTAATTGGAATAAACGTAAGCAGAGGGAAAGTTGAACAAGAAGAGAAAGTTTTTCAGCTTGTTAAGGAAACTTTAACACATATCGGCATTCCGAATTCACTTCCTCGTGAGGCTGTTACGTGTTTTGATGAGTATGTCGGCCCGGGTTATGCTTTGCCTACACCTGAAATGGTGGAAGCAGTCAAGCTAATGGCAAGAACGGAAGGGATACTGCTGGATCCGGTATATACGGGGAAAGCGGCAGCAGGACTCATCGATTTAATACAAAAAGGCACCTTTAAGCCGGAGGATAACATTCTATTTGTTCATTCTGGCGGTGCTTCATCGCTATACGCCAATACGTCTCTCTTTAATTGAGATTTTACGAACCAACTGGTTCGCCTGCACCAGTTGGTCTAAAGTAATCATTTCAAGTTGTTCTCGTTGAATAGAATGATGTTCCGAAAGCATCCTCATCACCTCAAGTTTTTAATAAATCTATTTTAAAACAAAAATGACTCTAGGCAAAAGTGTTCTATCTAAAAGGTAAGTCAAAGTTGATTGGAACGGAAGGTATGAGACTCCTGCGGGAAAAGCGCGTCTAGGGAGACCCCGCAGGCGAAAGCCGAGGAGGCTCCCCAACCGTCCGAGGAAAGCGAGTGCCCTACGTTCCAATCAACGTCCAAATTGTACAAGTCATAAAAAAGGACAAACTCGATTTGGAGTTTGTCTACAGTCTGAGAGGATTCTACAGTTGTAGAATCCTCCTTTAATGTTACTTTTCGATTAAAGACGTCGTATGATCAAAAACAACTTTTCCATCAACGATCGTTAGCTGTACCTTTGTATTGGGAATTTCTTCTACTGGTATTTCAAAGAGATTTCGTTCTAATACTACGATATCAGCAAGTTTTCCTACTTCTAATGTTCCCAATTCCTTCTCCCTAAAGGAACCATAAGCTGATCCGGCTGTATAAGCTTTCAATGCTTCGGCAAGTGTGATGCGCTCATGTGGATGCCATACCGTTTTTCCGCTGCTGTCGATTCTCGTTACTGCCCGATAGATTTGCAGAAGCGGATCAAGGGTATCGATTGGGAAGTCCGTTCCGAATGCCAATTTCGCTCCGGCTTCTTGCAGTGTATTAATCGAGAAAACATACTTTTCTCGTTCTGTACCAATCCGCTCGGTATAAACACCTCTTTCAGACATCGCAAAGTGATCCGGCTGCATTGAAGCGGTCACGCCTAGCTCTTTGAAACGATGAATATCATCAGGGTGGATCACTTCAATGTGTTCAACAGAATGACGCGAATCTCGTTTACCGTTTGTCTTTTGCGCTTCCTCATAGGCATCTAAAGCAAGGCGAATCGCTCCGTCGCCAATTGAATGAAAACGAATGCTGAAGCCTTCTTTATCAGCATCAACGACCCATTTTTTGATTGTTTCAGGAGGGAACGATGATTCACCTCGTGTATTCGGTTGATCAGCATAAGGTTCAAGTAAATAAGCGGTACGGGCTGTAATGACGCCATCGATAAATTGTTTAAGTCCTGACACACGAAGTTTGTCCGATTGATACGTATCTCGTAATTTTTGGACACGTTCAAGATTGCCATTTAAAGCTGGCCATAAATGAATACGGGCAGTTAAATCTCCATTGTCTTCAAATTCTTTGAAAACATCATAATCATTAAGCATTTCCAATGCTTCTATTGCGAATAAGTCGTGGACGGATGTTACTCCTAAACCAGCCGCATGAGTGAGGAAATTCGTGAAAAGTTCTCTCTTTTGTTCTTTTGTAAATTCATAGGCATGGAGGATAACCGCGTCCATTGCTTTTTCGTATAAAAGACCATTAGGTTCCCCATTTTCGTCTTTTCCAATCATTCCATACGAAGGGTTTTCCGTATGACGGGTAATATTAGCGATTTCAAGTGCCTTTGAATTTACCCATGCGTAATGACCTTCGGCGTGAAACATAAGCACCGGACGGTCGGGGAGAATGCGGTCCAATGAAGACCGATTCGGTAATTGCTGCGTATCCCAATATCCTGCATCCCATGAAGCGCCGATTATCCAAGGATCTTGCGGGCGCGATTCGGCAAATTCACGAATCATTTCCAACGCTTCTTCTTCTGAACGGGCTGGGAATAAATTGGCACTATTCATCGAAACAGCCCCATCCATCATGTGAAGATGGAAATCATGAAAACCCGGTAGAATAAATTGGTCATTAAATTGATGGATTTTGGTATTCTCGCCTGAATAAGGTTTAACCTCCTCTTCAGAACCAACCGCAATGATTTTATTGTCCTTAATCGCAATTGAGGCGGGCTCAGGTTGATCAGAAAGTCCTGTAAATACAGCATTACTTGAAATAATTACATCAGCTAGTTGTTGATTCATTATCTATCATTCCTTTCAATTCTATAGAATAGCTTCTAATATTAAGCTTGTTCAATGGCAAGCTCAGGAGGCGGCTGTCTAAACATTTTTGTAAGGTTAAGAAGGTACACAAATCCGATCGCAAACCAAGTTCCTCCCAGTATTAACGAATAGATGTCTAACTTTATCCAAAAGAAACCTGTAAGAGAAGCTCCAATTAACGGAATGATAAGGTACCGAATGGTCCCCATTAAGGAGCGCTGCTTTTTTCGGAAATAATAGTGAGCGATAACCGAAATATTAACGAAAGTAAAAGCGAATAATGCACCAAAATTTATAAGAGATACGGCAGTTGTAAGGCTTAAGAAAAGTGCGCTTAGAGCAACGCCTCCTATAATTAATATGTTGAAGACAGGTGTACGATATTTAGGAGAAAGATATCCAAATATTTTGGCAGGAAGTACACGTTCACGTCCCATTGCAAATAAAATACGTGAAGCACTTGTTCCTGACGCAATAGCTGATGAAAAACTTGACATGATTCCTTCAGCAAGCATATAACTTATCAAAAAGTTCCCCCCGATATACATTGCAATTTCCATATAGGCAGCTTCCGGGGCTTTAAATGATTGGTAGTCAGGCCAGACAAGCTGTAAAAAGTACGAACCGATAAAATAATATAATCCACCAATGATTGTTACAAGATAAATGGCCCTAGGTATGGATTTTCGCGGGTTTTTCGTTTCTTCAGAAAGAGTTGTTACTGCATCAAACCCTAAAAAGGAAAAGCATAAAATAGGGATTATGGACATGAAGCCCGGCATATTTATATTTGAATCAATAAACGGGAGGATCGAAAAAAGCGTTCCTGCACCTTGACCATTTAAAAGCCCCTTTATTGAAAAAATGATGAACAACGCAAGTGTTCCGAATTGCAAGAATAGAAGCCCCATATTAAGCTTAGCCGCTACCTTAATACCGAGAATATTTATAATCGTAACCGTGACGATAAAGAGAATAATCCAGACGTACATAGGAATTATAGGGAAATAGGCTTTCATTGCAATTCCTAACAATAGAGCACTGATCATTGGACTGAACATATAATCCAGTATAATGGTCCAACCTACGAGAAAACCAATGTGAGGACTTAGGGATTTTTGCGTAAACGTATAGGCTGCACCCGCATTTGGAAAGGCTTTGACCATTTGAGCATAGCTGTAGGCTGTAAATAGCATAACGATAAAGGCAACGATATAAGCAGTAGTGATCATCCCGTTCGTGCTATGAACAGCAACTCCATATGTTGAAAACAAAGTAGTTGGGGCCATAAAGGCCAAACCAAAAAATACAACATATTTTAATGGAAGTGAGCGTTTAAGAGTTGGTGAGTTTGAATTATTCATATATCAGTCCCCCTATTTAAATGGCTGCATCATAGTCATTCTTTATTCCAATGCCATACTGATTCTGCAAAGCAGACTTATCTCCATGCCCAACTTTTCTATAGTTTTTATTTTCCATAGAATGGTCTATTTTCGTATTGAATTTCTAAAAATAATAAGCTGCATATTAAGTAAACGTTTGATGACAAAGATGTACATCCGCTAGTTGATCCTCTTATTCCGAATCGTTTACTTATCTTACTAAAGACCCGGCATAATCATAAACTACTTGACCGTCAACCATTGTTAACAGTACCTTTATATCTGGTATTTCTTCCACGAGTACTTCAAAGAGATTTCTTTCCAAGACGATGATATCAGCAAGTTTACCTGCTTCCAATGTCCCTAATTCCTGCTCTCTAAATGTACCGTAGGCTGGGCCACTGGTATAAGCTTTCAATGCTTCGGCAAGTGTGATGCACTCATGTGGATGCCATACCGTTTTTCCGCTGCTGTCGATTCTCGTTACTGCACGATAAATTTGGAGGAGCGGATTCAAAATATCAATTGGGAAGTCCGTTCCAAAAGCCAGTTTCGCACCGGTTTTTTGCAAAGTATTAATCGAGAAGACATACTTTTCTCGTTCAGCACCAATTTGTTCGGTGTAAACACCTCTTTCAGACATCGCTAAGTGATCTGGCTGCATTGAGACCGTAACACCCAGCTCACTAAAACGATGAATATCATCTGGATGAATAACTTCAATGTGTTCTACGGAGTGTCGTGAATCTCGTTTACCATTTGTCTTTTGCGCTTCCTCATAGGCATCTAAGGCAAGACGGATTGCTCCATCTCCAATCGCATGAAAACGAATGCTGAAGCTCTCTTTATCTGCAGCAACGACCCATTTTTTGATCGTTTCAGGAGGGAAAGACGTCTCACCGCGTGTTTCTGGTTGATCCGCATAAGGCTCGAGTAGATAAGCTGTACGGGCGGTAATGACACCATCGATAAATTGTTTCAGTCCCGACACACGGAGTTTATCCGATTGATATGTCTCTCGCAATTGTTTGGAGTGCCCAAGATCGCCATTTAATGCAGGCCATAAATGAATCCGCGTTGTTAATTTACCGTTGTCTTCGAATTCTTTGAAAACATCTAGTGATTCTATTGTCTTTAAACCATGTAAGTCATTGACAGAAGTTACCCCTAAGCTTGCTGCCTGTGCCAAGAAATTGGAGAAGATTTCATTTTTTTGTGAATTTGAAAAATTAAATGCATGGCGGATAACCGCATCCATTGCTTTTTCATATAAAATACCATTGGGTTCTCCATTTTCATCTTTTCCTATAATGCCATAGAAAGGATTTTCCGAATGACGAGTAATATTAGCAATCTCCAAAGCTTTCGTATTCACCCATGCATAATGGCCTTCAGCGTGAAACATGAGTGCCGGACGGTCAGGAAGAATATGATCCAATGAATGGCGAGTCGGTAATTGTTGTGTATACCAATAACCTGCATCCCAAGTAAATCCGATTACCCATTGATTTTCCGGTTTTGATTCGGCGAATTCGCCAATCATTTCCAGCGCTTCATCTGCTGAGCGAGCGGCGAACAGATTGACACTATTGAGGGCAACGGCACCTTGCATGATATGAAGGTGGAAATCATGGAATCCCGGCATAATTAATTGGTCTTTAAACTGATAGATTTTCGTGTGCTCACCTGCGCAGTGTTTAATTTCTTCCTCAGTACCAATCGCAACAATTTTATTGTCCTTAATTGCAATGGAGGCGGGTTCAGGTTGGTCGGAAAGACCTGTAAATACAGTATTACTTGAAATAATTACGTCAGCTAGTTGTTGACTCATCATCAATCATTCCCTTCTTTTATAGCTCTATTATTAAGCTTCCTCAAAGGCAAGCTCAGGAGGCGGCTGCCTAAACATTTTCGTTAAGTTTAATAGATAAATTAATCCGATAAGAAGCCAAGTTCCACCTAGTATTAGTGAATGTTTATCTAGTTTTATGAAAATCAATCCAATTAGTGCTGCTCCAATAAGCGGGATAATCAAATATTGAATCGTTCCTTTAAAAGATCTCTGTTTCTTTTGAAAAAAATAGTAAGAAACAACTGAAAGATTCACAAAGAAAAAGGCAAATAACGCACCAAAACTAATAAGTGATACAGCTGTCGTTAGATTTAAGAAAAGAGCGCTTAATGCAATCCCGCCAATGAGTAAAATATTGAACACAGGTGTCCGGTATTTCGGTGATAGATAGCCGAAGATTTTTTTCGGCAATACATTTTCCCTTCCCATCGCATACAAAATACGAGAGGCGCTCGTTCCCGATCCAACGGCTGAAGCAGTGGTGGAAGTTAGCCCCACTGCTACAAAGAAGCTCACAAAAATGTTTCCGCCTATATACATCGCGATCTCTAAATAGGCGGATTCAGGGTTATTGAAAGAATGGAACTCCGGAAAAATTAGTTGTGCAAAATAAGAACTTGTGATGAATAAAAATCCACCAATCATCGTTATGAAATAGATCGCTTTTGGCAACGTTCTCGTAGGGTCCTTCGTCTCCTCTGACAGAGTAGTTACTGCATCAAAGCCTAAAAAGCTAAAACATAGAATAGGGATAACAGTTAGGAGAGCAGGTGCGCTAATTTCAGGATCATAAAAGGGAACGGTGGAAAATAATATCCCTGCTCCTTTTCCTTCAAGAAGACCTTTAATGGCCAAAATAAAAAAAATGCAAACAATAAAAATTGCAAGAAAAGCATATACGTATTAAGTTTCGCTGCTAATTTAATGCCAAGGATGTTGACTGCAGTAATAATCACAATAAATAAAATGATCCAAACAAACATCGGAATGGATGGAAAATAAGCTTTCAATGAAATTCCGACGATTAGGGCGCTGATCATCGGGCTAAATATATAATCAATGATGATTGTCCAACCAACGATAAACCCTATATGTGGACTTATTGATTTTTGCGTAAACGTATATGCTGCTCCTGCTTTTGCGAACGCTTTCACTAATTGGGCATAGCTATAAGCTGTAAATAACATGACAACTAAAGCAATAGCATAAGCCGTTGGCATCATCCCGCTGGTGCTGTTTACAGCAACCCCATATGTTGAGAAAAACGTTTTTGGAGCCATGAAAGCCAATCCGAAAAAGACGACATACTTCAAAGTAAGAGTACGTTTAAGAGTTGGTGAATTCGGCATTAATCAATCCTCCTTGTGAATTTTTTACTAATGATCGTACACATTCATTAATGTGCACTTCACGAATAACTGGATTATTCGGATTATTTAATTAAAAATTCCGTATATTCAGTTAATGGATAGGTTATTTGTCTGGGCTCATTTTTGTTTTTAAGGATAACCAACATAAATAGTATCTACTTGTGAACGGATACAACTTGAGCTATGACTGAATGCTTTTAACCATTTTTTCACAATTGCCTGTCCTCTAATCGGCCGCAGAAAGGAGTTGGTAAAGAAGAGTAGCATAATGCAAGGAACAACGTGGCCTTGTCTTTTTGATTTCACACTTTTTAATAAAAGGTATCACTCCTTAGAACAAAATGATTTTTCAAAATAATGGTTTGCTATTTTCATTTAGGAAAGCATCACTCCATTCAATATGTATAAATCCATTATAAAGTCTCGTCTAACACCAGAGTAAACAGCTTCGATACAAAAAAACAGCCTTCAAAATGATAATACTTTCATTTCGAAGGCTGTTCACTTGTTACTTTTTCTTTAATCGGAATTTGTATTTCATAATAAGCTTCATCATATTGATCGGTCAGAGAAACGTCAACCTGCATAATTCGAAAGGCGTCACCGGTAATAATATAGTCATGAGTATCGCAATGATGGAGTAGCTTTTTTAGCTGGGTTAGCATTTTCTCCCTTGTGAGTCCTCCATAATAGGAACATAAAAATAGCCCATTTTCAATTTTTTGGGTTGGTTGCTCTGACTCCTCATCCTGAACAAGAATGAATGATTGAGATTGATAGTCACTTAGGTTAGCGGAAAAGTCAGATGATTGACGAATTTCATCAAAATACTCTTTCTTGATAAAATCTCCAAATTTATTGCTGGCCAAAGCAGGAATGATTCCACCAATCTTGTTTTCGAGCTCCAAATATCCAAAATAAAGGTTTTCTGTATCCGCCCAACTTACCGATCTGGCTAGCTGGATGTATTCCCGTTCTTCAAATTGTTTTATCACGATATCCGAATTGCTGTAACTGTTTGTGAAATGTTCAATATTGTATAATCGTGTCATCAAAATATTGTGGATATGTTGCAATTTCTTAATTTCTTCCTGTATATTAGCCATTGATTTTTGAAGTGATTGAACCGACTTTTTGACATTGCGGTTCGTAAGAAATTGCTTGATTTCCTCTAAGGAAAACCCGATGCTCCTTAACTCTTTGATCGTTCCGAGAACCTCATACTGGGAAATGGAGTAATAACGATAGCCAGTTTCGGGGTCAATATGATAAGGCTTTAGCAATCCAATTTTATCGTAATGACGCAATGTATCTACGGTTACACCTCGCAACTTCGCCATTTCTCCTATACTAAGCTTATTTTGCATGGCTTTTCTCCTAACCAATACTGAATTTATATATATTAATAACATGATTTCCCCCTATTATAAAGTAGCGATTCCTGTTGTGTATAGCTAGTGCCAGGAATATTTGTAGAGCACCACATTCATAAAATTGCAGTCACAAACTTAACATCCAGTATTCGATTTAAACAGGGTTAACCATTTCAGCTCTTGAAATGAATATACTTTTTTGGACTTAAAGAATCAAAATGCAGAAGAGGTAGTACAGTTCAACAGTTTTTCTTGGAAACTTGTAACCGAAACTTCCAGGCGGCCAGTACAAAGCAAAAGCGATGGTTTTCCAATTAGAATGGATATTATTTATTGCATGTTTAATGAGTAATTTGAAATGAGGGAACATATGTTTTATAATGTAATTTAAGTAATTATCCATCGAAATAGGGGAGGTATTATATGTATATTTCAATTTCAGATTTTATTAAAGAATGGAATAAAGAAGCCATACTCACTCAAAATGTCTTGGATAGTTTGACTGATGAATCCTTAGAACAACAAGTTTATTCTGAAGGTCGCACTTTAGGAAGAATTGTGTGGCATTTCACGACGAATATTCCAGATTATCTAGCTCATTTCGGGTTAAAGATAGACCGGATAGAAAGTTCGGAAAACGTTCCATCTTCAGCCCGCGAAATTGCCATCACTTTTAAAAATGTAAGTTCTCATGCAGCCAAAATTATTGAACAACAATGGACAGACGAAACCCTGGGACAAATACAAGAAGCGTTTGGAAGACAGGAAACAAATGCTTCCATCCTTATGGGGCTAATCAAGCATATTGTACATCATCGCGGACAAGTTACGGTTCTGATGCGTCAAGCAGGAATTAAACCTTCTGGGGTTTATGGACCGCCAAAAGAAGATTGGGTTCATTTAGGTGTGGAAAATCCACCGCTTTAATGACTTATGAATGCTTAAGTTAGGATCTTCTACATACCGGGCATTGGCGAATAATTAAATTCTAGTACTCCATATTATGACTGAGTTAATAATATGTTTTAGCATCCTTTGAAGGGTGCTTTTTTATTTTGCGAAAGAAGGGTTAAAACGCAGCCCTTATTTTTCCATCTGAAGCTAATGAAGGTAGGATAGATTCGTTCTTCTCCTTTTGGTTAGGCTCTATTAAATCATTAGTGCAGAATAGTTCTTTAAGATTATTATTTATAATCATGCTATTTATAAGCCGCCATATGCTGAACCCCGCCATAATTACCACAACCACCGGCACAACTATATCCGTCAATGATCAGGAGTTAAACAAAACGACTATAAAGACGAAATCTTTACCAAATCAATTAAAGCTGACTGAAAGTTTCTAGTTATAAATATCTGGATTTTGTTGAAAAATGTCGTTATTTGCGAATATCATTATCGTCATTTCTGAGATATTATAATATTGAATGAACTTTAATACATTGAAGTAATAATGCATTCTTTATATCGGGGCTCAATTAAGTGAGTGGAGGAAAATAAATGAGTGTAATCATCGAGAAGAAACGTATGGAAAACTATACTCATATGGAAGATGCAATGTTGGTAGGGAAAATCCATAATGGTGATGAGGATGCACTGGACTTTTTAATCAATAAATACAGATGTGTCGTTCAATCAAATGCATTGAAGTATTTTTTAACGGGTGGAGATAAGGAAGACGTCTTTCAGGAAGGGATGATTGGGCTATATAAGGCCATTCGGGACTACAAAAATTGCAAAAAGGCGTCTTTCAGATCATTTGCGGAACTGTGCATTACAAGACAAATCATAACGGCCGTTAAAGCGGCTATTCGCCAAAAGCATTCTCCCTTAAATAATTATGTTTCATTGTATATGCCTATCCATCAAGGGGAGTCGGAACAGGGTCTAATTGATCTAATCCCTGAACAGAGACAAAATGACCCAGTCACAATCTTAATAAAATCAGAAGAAATTTGTGATATTGAGCTAATTTTAACCGAAGTCCTTAGTGAGTTGGAAAGCAGTGTCGTGGACTTGTACCTGGAAGGAAAAACTTATTTAGAAATATCAAAGGAACTGAATGTTCAAAAAAAGACGATCGATAATGCACTTCAGCGGGTAAAAAGGAAGCTGGAGCGGCACCTCGAGTCAAGAAGAGTGGAAGAATAATAACAATCATTCTTTAAACTTTCGGTCATTATTAATTTGTAAAATAACATTGAAACAATTAATAGAATAGATAAAAGCACTTGTTAAAGCATTTTCCTGGTAATGGAGCAGTTAGTGCAGTGATATCCCATGGGAAATAAAATCCCTCTAGGTAAATGCCGATAAAAAATTCTCTGAGTATATACACAAAAAAGCCCAACTGAAACACATGGGCTTTTTACTATGTTCATTTTTTAATTCACTCTCTTCAATTGGAGATTATATCTCAATGTTTCATCGTCTGAATATAATTTGTATCCAAGTCCGTCACTGTAATTGAGGAAGACTTTATCCGGAAGATGCTTTTTAGACTCACTTGAAATTAATATGGGGACTCCAGCAATTATGAATCTCTCATCATCTTCGTTCTTATTATCAATTTTCAATTCATGCTCCACATAAATTGAACAGCTCCCAACATAAATGGCTTCAATACGAACACCTTCATTCTCTTTATAATTCACTTTTAATAGTTGTTCAATCGCTGCTTCTTTAATCTCAATATTCATAAAACCCGCTCCCATATTATTTTTTATCTATACAATCCTCTATTTATTCGTATACCCAATTGTTTATAAGTTAATGTACATAAGAATGACAAGTTTGGATTTACTGAGACTTCTTATTAAGTAAAATAAAGCCGATGTTCTTGGTCATCAGGCTTATGATTGTTTAATAAAATCACAAATAAGATCAAACACCATGTGTCAGTAACTCCATCTTTGGAATAGCTTCCTTCGCAATGATCATCCTATCGGCTTTGCTTTCATGGGCCACTTTTTGTTTAATTCAGTTATAAAAGTCTTTACATTTTTTTTATCTTTCATAATGGGGGAATAGACGTATGAAAGTGTCCTGTTAAAGGATTCATCTTTTACCTGAATGATAGAAAGGATTTTATTTTGTACATCCCTTTCAATGACACTTCGGGAAAGCAGGGCAAGCCCTGAGCCGTTTTTTATAAGTGTTTCTTTAATTCCTTGATTACTGCTTATCGTGAGTATCGATTTAATTTTCAAACCATTTGAGCGTATGACATGGTTAAGGTATTCTCGTGTACCAGATCCAACTTCCCTCGTTACCCATGCTTGGTCATGTAAATCAGTAATCTCCACATCGTCTTTATTAGCAAGTTCATGATTGTTAGAAGACACAATGAATAGCTCATCTTGCATGAATGGGTGAACAGAAAGCTCTTTTTCGTTAGTTTGACCTTCGATTAAACCAATATCCACTTTGTATAGCCGAACGGCTTGAACGATTTCTTCGGTGTTCCCAATTACCACTTGAAGTTCAAGTTCAGGATATTCCTCTTGAAGGTCGATGAGTAAAGAAGGAAGGATATACTCTCCTATTGTAAAACTCGCACCTATCTTTAATTCGCCCTTTATGGACCTATCGTGTTCCTGTATGTCTTGTCTGGTCTGTTCATAGATTGTGATCATTTGCTTGGCCCGGTCGTAAAGAATTTCTCCCGTTAAGGTGACTTTCAAAAATTTAGGAGAACGGAGGAATAATTTGGTTTGGAACTCTTCTTCTAATTTTTTAATATGTAAACTAACACTTGGTTGCGACATAAGAAGAATTTCTGCTGTTTTTGTAAAATTCTTGACTTCCACAAGGGTCACAAATGTTTTTAGAGCATCATAGTACATAGAAATTCCTCCTTATTATTAATATTCTTAATAGTTATAATAAATTATATATATTTTACTAATGATGTACCTTCCAGTAAAGTTTTAATGAGAAACTTATTTTAGGAAGAGTATAGGCTGGGAAAGCTATTGTCCTTTGTTGCGTGCCAGGAACCTATATAACTGTATTTTTCATTTTTTTTGCAGTTAAAACCGACTTGGTCTATAGGAGTAAACGAGTTAATTAATTTATGGATCGAAGTAAAATATTTAAACCCACTCGTTATACATAATAATCAACTAAGATAAGTTAATATCCCTTTGTGAGGTGGAAATCGTGCAACTTCAGGTAAGTAACAGTCCCTTTAATCAAGAGCAAGCAGAGCTCCTTAACAGCCTGCTGCCAAGCTTGACCGAAACACAAAAAATTTGGTTGAGCGGTTATCTGACTGCATCTTTGTCAGTTTCGAACACAAGTTCAGCCGACGCCCCGGAATTGGAAGCTCAAAGCGGCGGGAAGACAATATCAAAAGAAGTGACCATCCTGTATGGTTCACAGACGGGCAATGCTCAAGGGCTGGCAGAAAATGCGGCGAGTAAGCTTGAGGGTAATGGCTTTCAGGTTACCATTTCATCCATGAGTGACTTTAAAGTCAACAATTTGAAGAAAATCGAAAATCTTCTGATTGCCGTTAGCACGCATGGAGAAGGTGATCCGCCGGATAATACATTGTCTTTCCATGAGTACCTTCATGGCAGGAGGGCACCAAGCCTTGAGGGTCTCCGCTATTCGGTATTGGCGCTTGGGGACAGCTCATATGAGTTTTTCTGTGAAACGGGAAAACAATTCGATAAACGCTTGGAGGAACTTGGGGGGACACGGCTATTTCCGCGAATGGACTGTGACCTTGATTATGATGAGCCTGCTTCCGAATGGCTGGAAGGAGTCATTTCCAGTTTAAGTGAAGGGCAAGTCCGTTCTGCTGCTGCAGTTCCCGAAGCAAAAGCTTCTGTAAGTGAACAAACTTATTCGAGAACAAATCCGTTTAAAGCGGAAGTGTTGGAAAATATAAATTTGAACGGCCGTGGCTCCAATAAAGAGACACATCATCTAGAGTTATCTCTTGAGGGTTCAGGTCTTACATTCGAACCTGGTGACAGCCTTGGCATTTATCCGAAAAACGATTCGGATTTAGTGGATATGCTTCTTATGGAACTGGATTGGGATCCTGAAGAAACCGTGAAGGTCAATAAGCAGGGGGAACTTCGTCAGCTTAGGGAATCGCTCATCTCCGACTTTGAAATAACGGTATTGACCAAATCGCTCATTGAACAAGCGGCACAGCTTTCTGGTAACGAGGATTTAAAGGAACTTTTAAAGCCAGGTAATGAAGAAAGATTAAAAGAATATCGAGAAGGCCGTGATTTGCTTGATTTTGTCCGTGATTTTGGTTCATGGGGTGAATCGGCGCAAGAGTTCGTATCGATCCTTCGGAAAATGCCAGCCCGTCTGTATTCGATTGCGAGTAGCTTATCCGCCTATCCGGATGAAGTGCATTTGACAATCGGAGCTGTCCGGTATGAAAGTCATGGGCGGGAAAGAAAAGGGGTCTGCTCGATTTTATGTGCGGACAGATTACAGCCAGGGGACTTGCTGCCCATTTACATTCAGCATAACCAGAACTTTAAGCAGCCAAAGAACCCAGATACGCCAATTATCATGGTTGGACCCGGAACAGGCATTGCCCCGTTTAGATCCTTTATCCAGGATCGCGAAGAATCGGAAGCGAAAGGGAAAACGTGGCTCTTTTTCGGAGATCAGCATTTCGTGACGGATTTCCTTTATCAAACTGAATGGCAAAAGTGGTTGAAAACAGGTGTACTTACGAAAATGGATGTGGCCTTTTCCCGCGATACGGATGAAAAAGTGTATGTTCAAGACCGGATGCGCGAGCAAAGCGGGGAATTATACGAATGGCTTCAAAAAGGGGCAGCTGTATACATTTGCGGTGACGAGAAAAACATGGCACATGATGTCCATAATACGCTTATTGAGATCATTGAAAAAGAAGGCAATATGAGCCATGCTGATGCGCAAGCTTATCTTGAAGAAATGCAACAGAATAAACGCTATCAACGTGATGTATATTGAAATTTGGAAGAAAAGGAGATTACAACATGGTGAACCCACTATTGAAAGCACCAGCAGGCCCGCCAAGTGATGTTGAGCAAATTAAAGAAAGAAGCGATTATTTGCGAGGTACACTTGGTGAAGTGATGCAGGATCGGATTAGCGCCGGTATTCCGGATGATGACAATCGACTGATGAAACACCACGGCAGCTATTTGCAGGACGATCGGGATCTGCGTAATGAGCGTCAAAAACAAAAACTGGAGCCTGCCTATCAATTTATGTTGCGTGTTCGCATGGCCGGCGGGGTTGCACAGCCTTCTCAATGGCTTGTTATGGATGACCTTGCCCAGAAATACGGTAACGGAACCTTGAAATTGACAACAAGGCAGACGTTTCAAATGCATGGTATTTTAAAATGGAATATGAAAAAAACCATTCAGGAAATCCATGCTTCCATGTTGGATACAATCGCTGCATGCGGAGATGTAAACCGAAACGTAATGTGCAATTCGATTCCATTTCAATCAGAAATCAATTCCGAAGTATATGAATGGTCGAAAAAATTGAGTGATTATCTATTGCCGCGTACAAGGGCGTACCATGAAATCTGGCTGGATGAAGAAAAAGTAGTCGCTACTCCGGAATTGGAGGAAGTCGAACCAATGTACGGAAAGCTTTATTTGCCAAGGAAGTTTAAAATAGGCATTGCGGTCCCGCCATCCAATGACATTGATGTCTACTCCCAAGATCTTGGCTTCATAGCAATTGTTGAAAATGGGAAACTTGTTGGTTTTAATGTGGCGATCGGCGGCGGTATGGGAATGACCCACGGTGACAAGGCGACATATCCTCAATTAGCCAAGGTAATCGGCTTTTGCCAGCCAGACAAAATACTGGATGTGGCTGAAAAAATCATTACGATTCAGCGTGATTACGGAAACCGATCCGTACGGAAAAATGCCCGGTTCAAGTATACGGTTGACAGGCTTGGGCTCGAACCGGTAAAAGCTGAACTGGAAAATCGTCTAGGATGGAAGCTGGAGGAAGCGAGAACTTACCATTTTGATAATAATGGCGACCGCTATGGATGGGTAAAAGGTATGCAGGGTAAATGGCATTTTACACTATTTGTCGAGGGTGGCCGAATTGCCGATATCAATGATTACAAGCTGATGACCGGTTTGCGCGAAATCGCAAAGATCCATACGGGTGATTTCCGATTGACTGCCAATCAAAACCTGATCATTGCAGATGTGTCAAGCCAGAAAAAGAAAAAAATCATAGAATTGCTTGAAACGTACGGTTTGACGGATGGTGCACATCATTCGGCGCTCAGACGCAGCTCGATTGCATGCGTGGCGCTTCCGACATGCGGGTTGGCAATGGCCGAAGCAGAGCGTTATTTGCCGATTCTGATTGATAAAATCGAGGCCATCGTTGATGAAAACGGCCTGAGGAATGAAGAAATCACGATACGCATGACTGGTTGCCCGAATGGATGTGCCCGGCATGCACTCGGTGAAATTGGTTTTATCGGTAAGGCACCTGGTAAATATAATATGTATCTCGGTGCTGCTTTCGACGGAAGCCGATTAAGTAAAATGTACCGTGAAAACATCGGTGAAGAAGAGATATTAAAAGAGTTGCGTGTACTTCTTTCCCGATATGCAAAAGAACGTCAGCAAGGAGAGCATTTCGGCGACTTCGTCATCAATGCAGGGATTGTTAAAGAAGTGACAGATGGAACGAATTTTCATGATTGATTAAAACAAATGAGAGACAGGAATAATTTCCTGTCTCTTTCGGTATTCAAAGGTTTTCCGGAGTGGCTGGAACACCAATATGTTGATTCATGACCATACACATCTATCTTCTATTTATTTGACTTGCTGTTATTTTTATAGGCTACTTCTGCTTCAATCTCAATGAGGAAATCCGGCGAAACCAAACTTTCAACGCCTACTGTTGAACGAGCTGTTTTCACTGGATTTTCTTTTGTATTAAAGAAAAGAGCGTAAGCATCGAACCAACCTTGATAGTCTGGTGCATTTCCCTTGTTTGGATCTGGCGCGACATACACACGCAGATAGGTTACATCAGCGAGGGAAAGTCCTATTGTTTTCAAATCTGCTTTTAATTTCTCTAAGATTCCGATTGCCTGCTTTTCTGTATTGCCATATCTCTCATAAGTGGTTTTTCCATCCTTGTTTAAAAGAGGAGCTACTGTTCCGCTAAACAATAACCGGTTATAACTTTGAGGCACGGCAACTGAACCGGAAATCGCAGAAGTTGGGGACCCAAAAAAGGTCACTTTATCCGATTTCAATTCATCTTGTTCGTTACCTGCGGAAGCAAATGAGTATCCTGCGATTAAACATATACTTAATACTGAGAAAGCGATGATCGATTTCATAGGTGTATTCATATAGTCAGCTCCTGTTATTAATGTAACAACGATAGGTAATTTGTCTCCTTGGAAGGGACTTTACCTTCTTTTAAAAATTCTTCATGAATCCGGCTAACCATAATTCTTGCTGTTTCAGAAGCACCTGCTTGCCATCATTTAAATAACTGAGCTGTTAACCAGCAATTTAATACAGTTTTTGCGATCAGATGAAGAATTCTAAATGCCTATCGACCATTTATTATTCTGAAACCCCTGTTTGGATGATGTTAACTTTGGTTTCTATATTAATGTCCATTGTCGGATAAATATCTTTCCAATGTTCATAGGTCAATTTTTTATTTTTGGTGTGATATTTTTCCTTAAGGCCAATCGGATCAAGGGATTTTTTCTGAAAATCTTTAATAAGTCGGTTTGCTTGTTTGGTTAAATCAGCTTCCATTTCCTTTTCAATTTTCTTTATCATCTTTCTATTGGTTAGGTTTTCACTGCGCATGGATTCCTTGATTTGTCCTTTAATTTTGATCTTAATCGTGATAGAGGGATTTCTCTCTGAGCTTGATACCTCATAACTTGAACCGCTTCGGATACTTTCCACTACGATATCGCTTTCTTTCTTGTCTTTTAATTTGAATTTATATATTCCCCGCCTATGATGCTGAACTAATGTCTTGAAAATGAACATATCATCGGTTCGAACTTTCGTGACCATCTTATCTTCATGAAATAGGGCCACTCCAGAAACAGTAACTTCATTATTAATTAATTTAATTAAAGGAAGATACGAATCGCCGCCAGTTTCTAGAGCGTTTCCTAAAAAAAGATGGAGGTTAGTATCGGGTCCGTTCCCCGTTTCATTTTGTTGATTAATCAAATCCGATAAAAAGATCCCAATATTCACATTCGTATTTGGTGGTTTCGTATTTATGACATTCTTGACCTTTCCTTCAACGATGGCCAAAATGACCCTGTTTCCAAGTTGTGGCTCACGGTAGAGATAATCGGTCAGTTCTGTCATTCCGATTTCACGAACCATTTTCTCGCTGAATAAAATGATGCGTGTCTGTCCAAGCAATACCGGCTTATCCGCTTTTTTGGAAACGACAGCCTGAACATCACTCGTTGTCGTCGATGTTCCAGTTAAGATTTGATATTTACCCATCTTGTCCTGTTGGAAGATAGGGATGACGAACATTCCTTCGACATTATCATTCTTCAGTATATCGTAGCCAATGGCTTGGGACATATTGACTTCGTCTACCACCCTCGGCTCGGCGCAGCTACAAAGGAGGGGAAGAGCCAAGATAACAAGAAATAATAATTTTCTCATATACGTTTCCTCATTTTCTTTATAGAGATGATGACCAAAAGAAGAGGCAAGTATAAAGCAATAAAGAGTATGCCGTATGGATCGACTATTTTACGCAAAATATAGAGGGAATCGATATCAAAAACAAATATATTGGTTAGCAGGATAATAATCGACATCCCCCATAATGGATACTTTTGCTGAACATTGAATAAGCGTTTGAAACCTCGGCTTGCTGCCCAAAAGGCGATGGTCATGTTAGGTATGATAACGATGGCCCACCAAGAAACATCTATATATTCAAATCGCTGGATAAAGGGCAATTCAACAATGCTGGTCATTGACAGTGTCGGCCATATAGTCAGTTCCAACTGTTTTTGTGAATAAAAAACAAGTGAAACCAAATAAACGAATACGGTTATTAAGGTTGTCGTTAAGGCCCCGCCATGAGCATATTTTTGAGAAGTTTTGGCATCTTTGATGAACGGATAATACATAACGATCGTTTCAAAACCAAGCAGCGTTAATGAGGTGCTTCTGGCTCCTTTCAAAATATCCAATAGAGTGTGGTGGAAAACAGGGAGCAAATTGGTGAATTCAGAGTATTTCATGGCATAGAATAGGACAAATAAAAGCCAGTATGTCAAAATGGAGCTTAAAAAAGTAATACCCGTAATTGTTCGGAACCCTCCCGTATTTATATAATAAATCAGGATAAGAAATACTAAAGCAAACGCCCAAGATGGTACCTCTTCAAACATCCATACATGTATGACATTTATATAACTAATCATGACTGTCATTCCTAGGATCAAAAAGTAAAGAATGAATAATAGACTGAAGAAATTCCCCATCCATTTTCCGAATGCATGATTATTGGCCGAAATTATATCACCAGGGACGATACTGAAGATTTTATATATGACCCAAATCATTATATGAACGATCAGGCCGGCTAGTAGTATCGAAATCCAGCCATCGGTTCCCGTTGTCTTCGCTAAAACTCTTTGAAAACTTAAAACGCCTATTCCCGTTTGCATGGAATGCACTAAAAAAAACACATAAAACGGTGACACTTTATACTTTTCATTAACTCCAGCTTGGTTCATATAGGACCCTCATTTAAATTTAAATCATTCATTAAAATCATTTTTTTTGATTCTTGCTTTTTTGGGCTGTGGCTGTCTGGTTATATCATCAGGCCGTAAATTTACAGGCCGCGACTTTAAAAGATTAAAAGGAAGCCGAACAAAGCTGTCTTTCCAATCTTGCATGCGAAATGGGTAGATCGGTTCGAGGTACGGGTGTCCCATTGATGTTAATTTGATAAGGTGGGTCATCAAAAACACGGTTGCTATGGTAATGCCGAGCAGCCCCCAAATTTGGGCCCCGATTAAGAAGGGGAACCGCAGCAGCCGAATGGCATTCCCCATTTTATAAATGGGAGTAACAAATGATGCCAATGCCGAGAGGGCAACGATGATCAATAAGATATTACTGGTCAAACCAGCTACAACGGCTGCTTGACCGATAACGATACCGCCCACGATACCTAATGTCTGACCTACCTTTGTTGGCAGCCTGGCAGCCGCTTCCCGTAATAACTCAATGGAGATCTCCAGGAATAATGCTTCGATCAAAGGCTGAAAAGGTATTAAGTTCCTTGAAGTGACGATCGTTTCCAAAAGATCTTTAGGAATCAGTTCATAATGATAGGTCAGCACGGCTACATAAATAGGAGTAGCAAATATCGAAAAAGCGACTGCGAATATTCTTAGTAAACGGAAAGCAGATGCCGGAATCCACGGCATATTATAATCTTCCATGGTGATAAAGTATTCCAAGAAAATGGTTGGAGTAATAAGTGCAGAGGACGACCTATCGATTAACAGGGCTACTTTACCTTCAGCCAATGCACTTGCGATGCGATCAGGCCTTTCCGTATTTAGAAAAAGGGGAAACAAGGTATTTGAATTATCATATAGCAATTGCGCGAGATTGGACCCGTCCAATATTTCATCAAACTCTACGTCATTGATCCTTTGTATAACATTATCGACATTTTCCTGATCAACGATTCCTTCTATCGATAAAACTGCCACTTTCGTTTTAGACAAGTATCCCACAGTCATTTCACTTACTTGCAATCCGGGGACAGGAAGTCTTTTTCTGACTAAATTCAGATTGATATCAAGATCCTCGACAAATCCTTCTTGAGCACTTATGATTCCAAATTCAAGTTCAGGTTTCTCAACTTGTCTCCCTTGTTGGGCCGCAACATTGATTAATAGGCATTCATCAAGACTTCCATCTAAACGAAGTGCGATTTCGCCTCTCATGATCCTGTCTTCAATTACAACCCTGGTACTGGTGATCAGTGTATTTTCAATAGGAACGTTTTCTTTTATTTGCTCCAAATTTATCGTTTCCAGAGTAGGTATGACAGAAAGAACACTTTCATGAAGTACCTGTGCATCGATTAAAGAGCGATAAAAAGAGACCCAATAGCCTACACCATTATATGTTCCTTGATGGTTTATGAAATCATTGGATGAAGATAGGGTATTGAATAGGTCCCTTACTTCTGAAACTTTATCTAATTCTTCATTGTTTTCGTTTGGTTGATTTGGCTTTTTTTTGAACGTTCTGCGGTTAAACAATGTTGTCACCTCTGCACTAAAGCTTATTCTCCTAGCATTTGCAATTTAATTACAAATTAACCATTTTGGATGTTAATGTTGCTCGCTTTAGAAAGGGATACCATTAAAAAATGGTGTAAAAGCTGCCTCCATTTCCTGTAAGCATGTCATTTCCAAAATCTGTTCAGTCAGGCAACAGGACGTGAAACATATGAAACAGCCATAGAGTATATTTTTGAAGGGAAAACACTTTTATTTATAGATGGAATAGCAAATGGTTATGGCTTGAATCTGGAAAAGGAAAAAGTTCGTACACTGGGTGAACCTTCAACAGAGAGGGTTGTCCGTGGACCGAAGCTTGGGTTTATCGAAAGTCTTCAAGAAAATATTGGCTTGATAAGGCAATATTCGAACCATCCCAACCTTATCATCCAACAACAGAAGTTCGGGACGATGGAAAAACGGGAAGTTGCTTCGATTTATTTTGAAGGAAAAGCGAGCGATTCTTTGCTAAAAGAAGTCAATAAACGGATAAATGAAGTGAAAGCTACTGTTCTCCAAGACTCGGGGATGCTTGAGGAATTAATTGAAGATACATCTTTTACACCTTTCCCGCAAATCCAGAATACGGAGCGTCCAGATAAAGTATTGGCAGCTTTGCAGGAGGGCAGGGTGGTCATCATGGTTGACGGCTCGCCTTTTGCATTGATGGCACCAACGACAATCACGATGCTGCTGCAGTCGCCGGATGATTATTATGAAAGATGGGTAGCAGGGTCTTTTTTGCGTATACTTCGCTACTTTTCTTTATTTGTTACCGTATTCCTTTCAGGGATTTATATATCCTTGGTCTCGTTTAACCCTGGATTGCTTCCGTCAGGACTGGCTTTGTCAATAGCAGGTACAAGGGAAAATGTGCCCTTTCCTCCATTTGTTGAGGCAATCATCATGGAATTGACGATCGAGCTGCTTCGCGAAGCAGGCATTCGGCTCCCGTCACCCATTGGGCAAACGGTTGGGTTGGTCGGAGGAGTCATTATTGGCCAAGCGGCCGTTCAAGCGAATATTGTGAGTTCCCTCATGGTCATAATCGTTTCGATCACGACGATTACCTCTTTTACGGTACCACAATATAGCTTTGGCCTGGCGTTCAGGGCATTAAGGTTCGGGGCGATGATTTTTGCCGCCATTTTAGGTTTATACGGAACCACATTATTCTTTATCATCGTTATCAGCCATTTGTCAAAATTAACCAGATTCCAAAAGCCATATTTTCAACCAATGGATTTTATCGGTAAAAAGACCTGGAAGGATGCGTTTCTACGATTACCGAAGCGGAAAAAAGGGGGGGATTCGCTTGAGCCAATCCGAAGGCAAAATTCTTAGTGGTGAATTGGCAGCGATCATTTCATGCAGCATGTTAGGAATTGGAATGCTGACCCTTCCAAGGACGATAACGGAAAAAATCCATTCGATAGATGGATGGATTGTCTTAATTTCTAATGGAATCATTATTGCCCTTTTCGTATGCTTATTGGTTGTTCTGTTAAAAAAACATAATGTCGCTGACTATTACACATACATGGAGGAGGCCTATGGAAAGTGGCTCTCCAAAACTTATTGGGTTGGTCGTGGTGTTGTACTTTATAGGCGTGGCCAGCTTTGAAGTTCTTGCGATGAGTGAAATGGTCCGGTTTTATTTATTGGAGGAAACCCCGGTTGAAATCGTGATACTTACCATGATTTTAGCGAGTGTCCATCTTTTGACAGGCAAAATTAAAGCCATAGCAAAGGTGTGCGTTTTCTTTCTTCCTTTGACTATTTTCATCGTCTTGCTCATTTATTTGTTCAGTCTCAGGGTAGTCGATCTTAAAAACATGCAGCCAGTTCTTGCGAAAGGTGTTCTCCCTGTGATGAAAGGAATGGGCAGGGTCTTTGTCTTTTTTTGGGATTGAACTTTTCATCTTTTTATTTGGAGTCATTAAAAATCAAACCAAGGTAAAAAGTGGCGTTTTAATCGGTTTTTTAATCCCGCTGATACTATATGTCATTACATATGTTCTGGTAGTGGCTACGCTGACTGTTCCGGAGGTCATGGCAGTTACTTGGCCAACCATTTCTTTTATTCAGTCCTATGAAGTAACAGGGATATTTTTAGAACGTATGGAGCTATTTCTCTTGATCACCTGGATTCTTCAATTTTTTTTAACACATGCGATTTACTATTACTTCGCAGCAGAGGGACTGTCGAAATTCTTAACAATTCATATACGACTAATCTCATTATTTTGGTTCCCGTCGTTTTTTTCTAGCCAAAATTCCTAAAAATACAATCGAGATTTTTAAAATGAGCGATTTGCTGGGATATGTATTTCCCATGATATTGTTTGCATTGCCAATTATTACATTCGCAATCGTTCAAGTGAAAAGGAGCAGAAGAAGCAGATGAAAAGATTATGGTTGATCTTGCTTATTCCTTTGCTGACAGGCTGTTGGGACAGTAAAAATATTGAAGAATTGTCCCTTGTGGTGGGAGTGGGGATCGATAAAGGCAAAAAGAAAGACGAAATCATGTTAACACAGCAAATTCTGGTGCCGCCAGGAAATAGTGTTCAGGAGAATCAGGCCCAATTAAAATTTAAAAATGTTACCGTCAGTGCCAAAACGCTGCATGAAGCAATTAGGGATTCTTTACTCATAACCAATACGGTTTTAACCAATCATCAGCGAATCATGCTCATTAATGAAGATGTATTAAGGAAAATCCCGATGGAAGCGATCATTAATCAGTCAATACGCGATAATAATACAAGGAGAAGCTGTCTTGTTTTATTAACAAAGAGACCGACGAAAGAAATTTTGGGACGATCAGACGATGGGGAGATTCCTTCTAATGTAATCTATGAATTGAAAAATAATGACAATCGAACGAATAAGATCCTTCCTCCTCTAACACTTGGCAAAGCATCCTCAAGTTTGCAATTCAGATGGAAGCTTTGCCATCCAGGCGGTTGATATTAGAAGGGGGAAATTAAAATTGGAGGGTGCAGGGGTTATCAACAATTCAAAGTTGGTCGGGGTCATGAATGATGAAGATATAGCTGCATTAAATTGGTTGAACGGAAAGGTGAAAGGCGGAATAATCGAAGCGGAGCAACATGGAGAGCCTTTAAGTGTTGAAATAATTAATAGGACAAGGAGGAAAATCACCACGGAATTGGACGGTGATCATTTGACGATAAATATAAAGGTCGGTTACACTGGAAGACTTTCGGAGGATTGGTATGGTAAGGAAAATTCATTTGATGAAGCCTATATAAAAGAGATTGAACGTATTGCCGAGGATGAAGTGAAAAAGGATGTCGAAAAAATTGTATACAAATTACAGAATGAATATAAAATTGGGGTAGCGGGATTGTATCGGTATGTGGAAAATCAGCATCCAAAGTTTTGGGAGAAAAATAAGCAGAAATGGGACGAAATTTTCAGTAAAGCCGATATTAATTATGAAGTGGACTTAAGGATTGTAGACTTCGGTTCAAAAGGGGGGATAAAGTGAATGGGCATAAGAATGAAAACCTTCCAAATGGAAGGTTTCAGAATGTAGACAAATTCGATTAAAATCAAGATTGTCTACATTTTTTCTTGTACAAATTTGGACGTTGATTGGAACGTAGGGCACTCGCTCCAATCAACTATGCTTAATAATTTGAAAAGAAATCCTTTTGCCTACAGTCTTTTTTGAGTTACATAACCAAGGAAATGGTCCATTCAAGGCCCACCGAATGTTCTAGGCAGATTCGTCACTTCATGTGCAACCCTGATTCCGGATTGAATGGCTCCTTCAATCCATGCTGGTACGGTTGATGTATGCTCCCCAGCGAAGTGGACCCTTCCTTCAGGAGTTGGGATGTATGGAAACAAGTCCGTTTCCTGACCAGGCTTAAACATGGAGAAAGCGCCGTAGGAATACTGATTCAATGTCCAGCTATAAGAAGCTCCTGATAAAAAATGATCATATACTTGATTACCATGGATTACTGCCAAATTTTTCAATGCGTGTTGTATACGATCTTTTTCCGGAAGGATATCCCATAAAGTGGCGTCATCTTCCCATGTATAACTTGCTAAGATGAGACCGGATTCACTCTGGTTGCTCGTTTGGCTGGGGTAATAAGAAAATCTAATGGGTAAATCTGTCGTCAATTTACCGCCGAAGATTCCTTCCTTTTCCCAAAACCTATGCGTGAACTGGAGTCCAATTTTTGTTGAAGCGGCATAATGGAGTTCCCTTATTGCCTTCCACTTATTATGGGAAAAGGAATTCCGGGGTTCAATATCTATAAATTGCAGCAATTGAAGAGGGATCGTCACGATGGCAAGATCACCGGTAACCGTTAAGGGGTTTTGACTTTGAGTATGTTTGGAATGGATGGTGACTTGATTATCATGTTGGATGATCTTTGTCACTTCATATCTGAAGATTAAATTATCCTTCAATTCCGGTAGAAAGGCATAAGGAAGCCGATCATTTCCTCCTTCGATTGAAAAAAATTTCACGTCTGGATTAAAGAGCGGCATAAGCTCCCGAAGTATGGCCGGAAAAGAAAGTTCCGGGAATCCTTCTAAACCCATCAGAACTTTGATGCTTTCAATCGCCCCTGTTGATAGACTGATTCCGACTGGATTGTACTGCAAAAAGAAGCTCATGGAGTATTTATCAAACTCTTTAATGACTATTTCCCAATTCCTGCGTGGATTTTGAATGATGAAGTCAGTCACAGGCTTGATTGCCATGTTAAGTAATTCTTCAGCTGTTTTACCTCTTTCATGGGGAGCTACAGGGTACCTCAGTATATCCGGGTTCTGCTGGTATATGGCAGCGGTCGTCTTGATTCCATTGGCATAAATGGGATCATTAGGAGTCGCATTCACAAAAGTGTTGACTCGTAGACCATACTTCTTGATGTATTCAGCAACTAAGTAATGATAATTAGGAATGCGCATGGCACCGGCTTCAAGGTAGGAACCTTCTGAAAATGGCTCCCGTATAGTCAAAACACGCCCTCCGACCCTCCCGGTTGCTTCCAATATCGTAACATCGTGCCCCACTTGTTTTAAAAGGGATGCTGCAACCAACCCAGACATGCCGGCACCAATGATAATGATTTTTTTTGGGATCTGAGAAGGCCCCAGGCCATTTCTGATAACAGCCAGCATTTGATCTGGTGATAGCGGATCTTTGAAAAGGGACAAAGTGTTTTTCTCCTCTCTTGTTACACTTTCTATATGGGATTTACGCTATCTTATTCCTACTGGGTTACCATTTATGAAGGATATTCAATAATTTGTCATCTAAATGCTTAGTAACAAATTTTTTTAGTGCATTGGTGAAATCCACGTAAAATATATATCAAAAATAACCTCGATAGAATATATACTAAACAATCAACCAAAAACATCATTAAGAAAATACCGACCTACTGCAAAACCTATGAAAAATTAGTTTGTGGAATATTATTAAATATTTTCCTTTACAGAGGAGATACTACCAAGAGACAAAGGGTAGAAAGGAAGACAGTATGGATCATATACAAATGGCCCGCGCAATGTTCGGGACGAATATGGCTGTACATATCATATTTGCAACGATCGGCGTCGGGTTGCCGATGATGATGTTGGCAGCGGAATTGATGTATCAAAGGACTAAGGATTTACAGTATGTCGTCATGGCTAAACGTTGGACCAAAACATTAGGGGTTTTGCTTGGGGTCGGGATTCCGACCGGTACGATTGCGGGTGTGCAGCTTTCACTATTATGGCCTGGGTTCATGGAAGTGATTGGACGCGTCATGGCGCTTCCATTCCAGATCGAGATTTATGCATTCATGGTTGAAGCGCTGTTCATGTCAATCTATGTGTATGCTGCTGAAAAAATCAAGCCATGGGCCCGAATCGTGAGTTTATTTTTTGTTGCATTCGGAGCATTGGCTTCGGCTGTTTTGATTTCGAATGTCCATGCTTTTGAAGGGACACCTGCTGGGTTCCGGTTTGAAAATGGGGAAATCGTCGATGTCGATCCTTGGGCGGCATTTTTCAACCCAAGTTTCTTGGTGACGGCAGGACATACGGCCCTGACTGCTTATACTACAGGCGCTTTTGTCGTGGCGTCCGTCGCAGCCTATAAGATGCTGAAAAATAAATATGGCACTGCTGAATTTAATTTTCACCAAAAAGCACTGAGGCTCAGTATTGTCTTGGGCTTGGTTTTTTCGTTTTTGACGGCATTGAATGGTCATGCGACTACACAGCATTTATATAGGGAACAGCCGGAAAAACTGGCAGCGGCAGAAGGGTTGTTTGAAACACAGGACCATGCCGGACTTACCTTGTTCGGTTATACCGATAGGGAAGCCCAGGAAGTGAAGTATGGGATTGAATTCCCATGGTTATTAAGCTTTCTATCTGGTAATAGCTTCGATACGGTCGTGACCGGTTTGAACGATTTTCCGGAAGAGTATTGGCCGCCGCTTTATGTCCATATCTTATTCAACGCAATGGTCATGATTGGTTCAGGCTTAATCGCGTTGGCACTGTTTGCATTGGTATGGAATAAATGGCTGAAAAAGGAGACATATCCGAAATGGATTCTTTGGCTGTTTGTTGCGTCAGGGCCGCTTTCTGTGATTTCAATTGAATGCGGTTGGATTTTTGCCTGTACAGGCAGACAGCCATGGACGATATACAGGATGCTGACCACGGAGGATTCAGTGACTTCGTACGAAAACCTTGGATTTTTATTCACGATGTTCATTATTGTATATATCATTTTATGCGTTTCTGTCGTGTTTACACTTTTGTATTATTTCAAACGTCATTCCGTAATGGATGATATATATAAAGCCGAACAGAAAGATGTAAGGCTTTTTGATTCGAATTCATAAAAGGGGGGAAGGCGAATGAGTGATGCTCTTCTTGCAATAACACTGGTCTGGGGCTTTATTTTTCTTTATGCCATCATGGCCTCTATGGATTTCGGCGCGGGCTTCTGGGCAATGACTTACATTAAAAAGGAAGAAACGAATGCTACCAAGATCGCAAATAGCTATTTATCACCAACTTGGGAAGTGACCAATACATTTGTCGTTGGTCTTGTGATTGCGATTTACAGTTTATTTCCAGGTGCGGTTTTCCCGATAGGGGTAGCCTTGATTGTTCCAGCGAGCCTGATACTTGTCCTGCTATGTATTAGGAGTGCTTTCTTGGTTTTCTCGCATAGCGTTGACAAATATGAAAAAGCGTTAACGTATATCTCAGGATTGACGGGATTGATCATACCGGGGCTATTAATTAGCGTTTTGCCGATCACTCACCTTGGGTTTGTCGAAGGCGTGAGAGGAAATGAAGAATTGAATTTATCTAAACTTTTCACGAGTCCGAATGAATATGCATTTGTAGGGTTCGGGATTATGAGCACGCTTTTTTTATCATCTTTGCTCCTGTCCGATTACTCAAAACAGGCCGACGAAATGAAAGCATACAAAATATATCGCAGGGATGCGATGATAACGGGACCGCTTATGTTGGTCATGGCTCTGTTGGTCATGCTCACGTTAAGAAACGAAGCGAATTGGATTTACCAAGGAATGATGAAAAACTCTGCATTGTTATTCGTCTCGCTCATTTTTTTCATCATTAGCGGGATAGCACTGTACCTACCCTATTTTTCTAAGCAGGAGGTTAAAGGGATGCCACGCCTCGCTGTCATTGCGATTATCATACAGTATTTAATCGGCAGTTATGTTTATGGTATCGCTCATTTACCTTATATCATCTATCCAAATGTCACGATTCTATCAGGATTTACCGATCCAACCTCATTTCGGGCCGTGTTTGCCACGTATATCGTGGGCTTTGCGATATTAGTCCCAGGGTTCTATTATTTCTGGTCCATCTTCATGAAAGATCAGCGTAGAAAGTTCAAACGGCGACAAATGTCAAATTAGTTCATCTTTGAAAAGAGAGGTTATCACTATGAAAAAGTTAGATCTGCTAAAATATGCGGTTTTAGTCATCTCACTATTTTTGAGCTATCAAGCGGTTGAAGCGCATGATAAAAATTTTCAGGTGGATGGCACATATATATCAACAAAAAGAGATGTAACAGGTGACCAGAAAATAGACATCATCCAGGTTCAGGGACTGCCTTATGAGGAAGGTAGCAAGTTTCTGAAAAAAATTGAGTTAAGTGTGGAAAGCAATCGCCGTACAATCGACGTCCCGCTTGAAGCTGGGTATAATCCAGATCTAAAGGTTGCCGACTTGAATGATGATGGGGTCCAGGATGTATTGGTTACGGTTTTGATGGAAGGTAGAGAGCGGGTGATATCCAGTTACGCCTATACATTCAAGGATGGAAAAGTGAAGGAGCTGGAAGTACCGCCATCCGTTCCCGTAATGGCACAATTTCTTGACGGATACAAAGCGGAAATCATTATTGAAGGTCAAAAACCTGTGGTGATGGATGTCAGTTCCAGAAAACAAGCTTATGATAAATTGGGCATTTATCAAAATGGAAAACTAAATGAACCGACAGAGCTTTTGGTTGATCCTTACTCTTCACTGGATTTCAAGACCGTTTTTGGAAAAGGAAAAGCGCTTATTGGAATCCAAAATGTAAAAGGGTCCGATGAGCGTGATCCGATACTGGAGATCAAATCAGTATGGAAATATAATAATGGATGGCAGCTTGTAAAAGCCCAGGTTAAACCGGTCAAGGGTAGTAAATGACATGGTATCGACTGTTTCTTAAATAAACTGGATTGACAGCTCTTGGTTTTGAGGGCTGTTTTTTTGTTGATAATTAAAAATTGACAATTTTTAATTATTTGGTAAAATCTAAATAAATCCAGTTTATACATAATCAAACTCTTTCTTCTGGATGGAATGTAAGCGGATACAAAGGGGGTGCAGTCTTACGGAGTTAAAAGAAAAAATAATTGAAACATCGTTGACGCTCTTCGATCAGCATGGTTTTCATGGTGTCTCCGTCAACGAAATCGTTAAGGCATGCGGAACTAGCAAAGGTGGTTTTTATCACCATTTCTCTTCCAAAGATGAACTCTTATTTGTCATCCATGATTACTTTATTTCATATGTTTTAATAAAAGCACAGGAAGCCATTTCAGAAAGTACCCATCCAACAGAAAAAATGCAAAAGATCATTCAATCATTTGTTAAAGTTTTTGACCTCTATAAACCACACATCTCAGTTTTCTATCAAGAAAGCATTTACTTGAAACCACCTTATGTTGAAGCAATCAAAAAAAAGCGTCAAACGTATAAAGAAATCATTTTTTCCGTTATCAAAGAAGGTATTGACAAGGGAGTATTCCGCAGCGAATTGCCAGTGGAAATTACCGGAATGTCAATTCTAGGCATGGTGAACTGGTCCTACAAATGGTACAAAAGGGACGGCGGAAAAACGATCGACGAAATCGGTGATATTTACGTGGATTTAATTCTGAATGCCCTATTGATAGATAAACAAAAAGAAGCGGAAATCACTCAGCCATTTTTACTGAAGAACCAAGTTGTTGCGGATTGAACAATCAACTTGATTTGTACAGACCAACTAGTCGGTCTCAATAGAAAGGGGAATGAACATATGGATTTTTCACTTACAAAAGAACAGCAGATGATTAAGGAAATGGTTAGGGAGTTTGCCGAAAAGGAAATTAAACCCATTGCGATAGAGTTGGACGCAAAGTCCATGTTTGCGGAGGATGTATTCAAAAAAATGGGGAAACTCGGATTGCTTGGAATTCCGTTTCCTGAAGAATATGGCGGTTCGGGCGGAGATACGATTTCGTATGCCATTGCCGTTGAAGAGGTTGGCAAGGCGTGCGGGGGAACCGGCTTAAGTTATGCCGCAGCCGTTTCGCTTGGGGCAAGTCCAATTTACTATTTTGGAACCGAAGAACAAAAGCAAAAATATCTGGTTCCAATCACGACCGGTGAAACCCTGGCAGCTTTCGGGTTGACAGAGCCTAATGCGGGTTCCGATGCTGGCGGTACGAGAACGACTGCCGTGTTGGATGGTGATGAATATGTGATTAATGGCGAGAAAACATGGATAACAAATGCCAGCTATTCAAGAACGGTTACGGTCACTGCTGTATCGGGAAAAGATTCAAAGGGCAAAAAAATCATCTCGGCATTCATCGTGCCAACCGATACCCAAGGGCTAACGATCAATAGCAATTATGAAAAAATGGGAGTCCGGGCTTCCAATACTTGTGAAATCATTCTGGATAATGTCCGGGTGCCAAAGGGAAATTTATTGGGAGATCCAGACAAAGGGTTCAAACAATTCTTATTCACGCTTGATGGAGGACGGATTTCCATTGCAGCTTTGGCCGTCGGTATCGCTCAGGCTGCCTTTGACAGAGCTTTAGCTTTTTCAAAAGAGCGTATTCAATTCGGTAAAACCATATCAAATTTCCAGGCCATTCAATTCAAGCTGGCAGACATGGCGATGGAAATCGAATTGGCGAGGAATATGGTATATAAGGCTGCATGGTTAAAAGACAATAAAAAACCTTTTGCAAAGGAAGCGGCATACGCCAAGCTTTTTGCAAGTGAGACCGCGTTCCGCGCCAGCAATCAAGCGATTCAAATTCACGGCGGCTCTGGTTACATGCGCGAATATGAAGTGGAACGCTATTTAAGAGATGCTAAGTTATTGGAAATTGGTGAAGGCACATCCGAAATTCAAAGACTCGTTATCGCCAGGCAATTAGGCTGTTAATTTTTACGGGACGTAAAATGAACGATGATGTTTGGGTTCATTTTGGTGAAAAGCAGATGTTATCTATACAGCAAAAAGCGTTCATTCTTACCTTTATTTGATTAGGAGGAGTTTGATGTCTGATTTGCTAGATGTTACTGTCGGGAAACTGCTTGAAAGGACAGCTGGACAATATGGTGATAATGAAGCGGTTGTATACCATGAACTAGGCCTGCGCCATTCTTATCGCGAATTTGAAAAGATTTGCCGAAAGGCTGCCAGGGGGTTCATGTCACTGGATATAAAAAAAGGGGAACATATTGCTATTTGGGCATCCAATAAACCGGAATGGCTTATATCCCAATTTTCCACCGCAAAAATGGGCGGGGTGCTGGTAACGGTCAATACTAATTACCGCACAAGTGAACTGGAATACCTGCTGAAGCAATCCGATTCGACGACGATCATCCTGATGGAACAATATAAGGATCATTCTTATATAGATACGCTGTATGAAATCGTACCTGAATTGAAAAATGCAGAACCAGGAAAATTACAATCTGAGAAACTGCCAAAATTAAAAAATATCATCGTTTTAGGTGAAAAACGTTATCCCGGTACGTTTTCGTGGGATGAAGTCATTGGCGGGAGCGAATCCGTTTCGGAGGAGTCGCTGGACATGAGGATGGAGGAATTAACTCCAGGTGATGTGATTAATATGCAATATACATCAGGGACGACAGGATTTCCAAAAGGAGTGATGCTGACGCATTCCAACTTGGTCAATAATGGATTGAATGTCGCGGAATGCATGAAGCTTACCGAAGCTGACCGGCTTTGCATCCCGGTTCCGTTTTTTCATTGTTTCGGCTGTTCCCTTGGTACGATGGCATCTGTTTCAGTAGGGGCAACAATGGTGCCGGTCGTGGAGTTTAATCCGCGCATTGTCCTTCAGACAGTTGAAGCCGAAAAATGTACGGGGCTTCATGGTGTACCGACGATGTTCATTGCTGAACTTAATCTCGATGACTTTGACGATTATGATTTAAGTTCGTTACGGACTGGTATCATGGCAGGCTCCACATGTCCGATCGAAGTCATGAAAAGCGTGGTGAATAAGATGGGCATCTCGGAAATTACAATAACTTATGGTCAAACGGAATCTTCTCCAGGAATTACGATGACGAGAACGGATGATCCGATCGAACTTCGTGTTTCTTCAGTGGGAAGGGCGTTGCCGAAAGTGGAAGTGAAAATTGTCGATCCGGCTACAGGGGATGAAGTCCCGCGTGGCACACAGGGTGAACTCTGTTCCAGGGGATACCATGTAATGAAGGGATATTATAATAACGCGGAAGCCACTGAGCAGGCGATTGACCGGGAAGGCTGGCTTCATACGGGAGATTTAGCGGTGATGGATGAAAGGGGTTATTGCAAGATTACTGGCCGGCTGAAAGATATGATCATCCGTGGAGGGGAAAATATTTATCCCCGTGAGATTGAAGAATTCCTCTATCAACATCCTGCAATTGTCGATGTCCAGGTGCTCGGCGTTCCAGATCAGAAGTATGGGGAAGAGGTAGCCGCATGGATCATTTTGAAAGCAGGAGAAACCCTTACGGAGAAAGAATTGATAGAGTATTGCAAAGGGAAAATATCTTTTCATAAAATTCCGCGTTACATTCAATTTACCGATGCTTATCCAATGACTGCATCCGGAAAAATCCAAAAGTATAAGCTTCGGCAACAAACTCTTGACCTACTAACGGAACGCACTAAATAAGGAGGATATCGAATGATTCGAAAAATTCTTATCGCAAACAGGGGAGAAATAGCATCGCGCATTATTCGTACATGCAAGAAGCTGGGAATACTTACTGTCGCTGTCCATTCGGAAGCAGATTCGGATTCGCCTTTTGTGGGATTGGCGGATGAGGCATATTTATTGGGTGGTCCGAGAGTGCAGGAAAGCTATTTAAACGTCAATAAGATTTTGGAAATAGCTAAGGAAACCGGAGCGGATGCCATTCATCCTGGATATGGTTTTCTTAGTGAAAATGCAGATTTCGCACGTTCATGCGAAGAAGCCGGCTTGATATTCATTGGTCCCAAACCAGAGATCATCCAGCAAATGGGCAATAAAGTCGAGGCGAGGAAAAAGATGGAGCAAGCCGGTCTTCCATTGGTGCCTGGATTTTCACGTCCGTTAATTGATAGTGCAGAAGCGGCAGCCGTTGCCGAAAAGATTGGCTATCCAGTCATGTTAAAAGCAGCAGCAGGCGGCGGGGGAATCGGCATGCAAGCCGTTGCTAATGAAGATGAACTAACCAAAGCCTTCGAAGGGAATCAAAAACGTGCCCAATTATTTTTTGGAAATGGAGATATGTTCATAGAAAAATTAATTGAGAAGCCTCGTCATATCGAAATTCAGGTATTGGCGGATTCCTTTGGGAATGCTGTTTACTTGTGGGAAAGGGAATGCTCCGTTCAAAGGCGCCACCAGAAGGTCGTGGAAGAGGCTCCATCTTCTTTCCTTGACGAAGAAACAAGAAACAGGATGGGAATGGCTGCAGTGAAAGCGGTAAAATCCATCGGTTATAGCAATGCGGGCACTCTCGAATTTTTAGTAGATGCAGATAAAAACTTTTATTTCCTGGAAATGAATACACGCCTTCAGGTAGAGCATCCTGTCACTGAAGAAATTACGGGACTGGACTTAGTCGAACAGCAAATTAAAATTGCATCGGGCAACAAATTGGATTTCACCCAAAGTGAGATTAAACAGGACGGACATTCCATTGAAGTGCGCATTTATGCTGAAGATCCGAAAACCTTTTATCCAGCACCGGGGAGAATCACCACCATGGAACTTCCGGAAGGTGAAGGGATTCGTCATGAATTGGCGGTTCATGGAACATCGGTCGTATCCCACTTTTATGATCCGATGATCGCCAAATTGGTGGTGAGCGGCGACTCAAGGGATAAAGCGATTGAGAGATTAAGAGAAGCGCTGGCATGCTATAAAATAGAAGGAATTAAAACAAACCTTCCTTTGTTGATGGAAATAATTTCTCATGAAGCTTTTTCCCAAGGAGATACGACTACGGATTTCATTGCGAAATATATTCAAAAATTGACTGTATAACTTAAAACACAATGTTCGGGAGGAAAATAAAATGGCAGAATTAAAGGCAAGCATGGCAGGAAGCGTTTGGAAAATCGTAGCAAATGAGGGGCAAAGTGTAACCGACGGACAGGATATCATTATCTTGGAATCGATGAAAATGGAAATCCCCATTGCAGCCGAGGAAGCTGGCACCATTAAAGAACTAAAAGTGAATGAAGGGGATTTCGTAAATGAAGGCGACGTTTTGGCCGTCATTGAATAAAGGGACGGAGGGGTATGATGAATTGGCCAGAAAAAGTGACAATTAAGGAAGTTGGACCCCGTGACGGGTTGCAAAATGAAAAGGTCATAATACCTGCACAAAGCAAAATGGAGTGGATCGATCAGCTCTCTGATACAGGATTATCTTATATAGAAGTGACTTCTTTCGTACACCCAAAGTGGATTCCCCAATTGAGTGATGCCGCCCTGGTGGCTAAGGGAATAAAGCGCAAGCCTGGTATCACTTATGCGGCCCTTGTACCGAATCAAAGGGGTCTGGAGTCGGCCCTTGAAGCCAATATGGATGATATTTCCGTGTTCATGTCATCTAGTGAAACGCATAATCTAAAAAATATCAATAAGTCGATTTCCGATACCTTTCCAATATTGAAGGATGTCATCAGGACAGCAGCAAATAGCGGGAAAACGGTTAGGGGCTATGTTTCAACCGTTTTCGGCTGTCCGTATGAAGGGGAAGTTTCGACTGATCAGGTTTTCCGTGTTTGTGATCAACTTTTTGAATATGGCATCGACGAAGTCTCATTGGGTGATACCATTGGGGTCGCGTCTCCAAGGCAGGTTGCACTGTTCCTTGAACAGGCTGTAAAAAGATATGATATGAGCCAAATTGCCCTCCATTTTCATGATACAAGGGGAATGGCACTCGCAAATATTCTTGAATCACTGAATTATGGTATTGACACTTTCGACTCTTCGCTCGGAGGTTTAGGGGGATGCCCGTATGCACCAGGCGCGAGCGGAAATGTGGCTACGGATGACCTGGTTCATATGCTACATAAAATGGGGATTCACACAGGAATCAATCCCGAAAAGCTTATGAAGGCTGCGGCCATGGTTCAAAGCTTTTTGGAAAAACCATTGCCTAGCCATCAGATGGCTGTAAATAACGCACAATAAGCGAAATCGAGGTGAAGGTATGACTTCATTAGTTGATATAAGGTATGAAGAAAAGGGAATTGCCCTCGTGACCTTGAATCGGCCGGATGCTGCTAATGCTTTATCCACAGAATTGCTTCATTGCTTAGTCGAAGGGCTGGATGAATTGAAGAGAGATTCCAATTTACGAACAGTCATTATAACCGGAGCAGGTGAAAAGGCGTTTTGTGCAGGTGCGGATCTTAAGGAAAGAGCGGGTATGAATGATGATAAAGTCAAGGAGACTGTCAAGTTGATCGGAGACACGATTACGGCTGTAGAAAACCTTCCAGTACCGGTCATCGCCGCGATTAACGGTTCGGCTTTTGGCGGTGGGCTGGAATTGGCACTCGCTTGTGACATACGCATCGCATCGGATACGGCAAAGGTGGGGCTGACTGAAACTTCATTAGGCATCATCCCTGGTGCAGGCGGTACACAGCGACTGCCCCGGATAGTCGGAATGCCGACAGCGAAAGAACTGATTTATACGGCAAGGAGATTGGATGCAAAAACGGCACATGCCTTGAAAATCATCAGTCATGTATATTCACCCCAACAATTACTTGAGGAAGCGAAAAAATTGGCTAAGGAGATTGCGGTCAATGCCCCATTAGCACTCAGGGCTGCAAAAGCGGCGATCAATCAAGGGGCTGAGACTGACTTGAAAACAGGATTGCAAATTGAAAATGACTGCTATCAGACAACTTTAAAAACCCTTGACCGACTGGAGGGTCTGTCAGCATTCAAGGAAAAACGCAAACCGGTATATAGAGGCCAATGATTTCTTTGAAGGAGGAACAGGGATGGTAACGACGGATAAACTAACCGAAACGGTTGAAACGATTAAAAAAGGCGGTTTAGAAAAGTATCATCAAAAAAACGCTGAAAAAGGAAAGCTTTTCGTACGTGAACGTCTAGAGCTGCTTTTCGATGAAGGGGTAGAAATAGAGGACGCTTTCTTTGCCAATTGTGCAAGTGTTGGTCTGCCTGCTGATGGTGTGGTTACGGGCATCGGAAAAATCAATGGTCAAAGGGTCTGTGTCATGGCCAATGATTCGACTGTAAAAGCTGGATCCTGGGGAGCAAGGACCGTCGAGAAAATCATTCGCATTCAGGAAACAGCCGAAAAGTTACAGCTGCCCCTTCTTTATTTAGTCGATTCTGCCGGGGCACGAATTACGGATCAAGTAGAAATGTTTCCGGGCCGCCGAGGAGCGGGCCGCATCTTTTACAACCAAGTGAAGTTATCAGGAAAAGTCCCGCAAATTTGTCTATTGTTCGGTCCGTCCGCCGCCGGCGGGGCATATATCCCAGCTTTTTGTGATATTGTCGTAATGGTTGATGGCAATGCATCCATGTATTTAGGTTCACCGAGAATGGCGGAAATGGTCATTGGCGAAAAGGTGAGCGAAGAGGAAATGGGCGGGGCGAAAATGCATTGTTCCGTTTCAGGCTGCGGCGATGTACTTGTCAAGTCGGAAGAAGAATCGATCGCGTTTGCGCGCAGGTACTTAAGCTATTTTCCAGGAAATTATCAAGAAAGATCTAAAAGCGTAAAACCTGAGCTGCCTGCGGATTTCGAAAAAACTTTGGAAGAACTGATTCCTAAAAATCAGAATGCTGCCTTCAATATGTACGACCTGATCGATAGGGTTATAGACAGGCAATCATTTTGTGAAATCAAAAAGCTATTTGCCCCTGAATTAATCACTGGGCTTGCAAGGCTGAATGGTCAAACGATAGGGATCATAGCCAATCAGCCGCGAGTCAAGGGCGGCGTCCTGTTCCATGATTCAGCTGATAAGGCTGCCAAGTTCATCAACTTATGTGACGCTTTCCATATACCGCTGTTGTTCCTGGTGGATATTCCAGGATTCATGATTGGGACGAAGGTCGAACGGGCAGGAATCATTCGCCATGGTGCGAAAATGATCTCGGCCATGAGTGAAGCCACTGTTCCCAAGATTTCCGTCATCGTCCGTAAAGCTTATGGTGCCGGACTATATGCGATGGCCGGTCCCGCTTTTGAACCGGACTGCGTTCTTGCCTTACCGACGGCATTGATAGCGGTCATGGGGGCTGAAGCTGCGGTCAATGCAGTTTATGCCAATAAAATCAATGCGATGGAACCAGAAGAGCGCCCTAAATTCATCGAACAGAAGCGCAATGAGTATAATGAAGATATCGATATTTACCGCTTAGCCTCTGAAATGATCGTTGATGGCATCATCCAGCCGAATGACCTGCGTGATGAATTGAGCGCGCGCTTTGAAGCGTATAGCAGTAAGCAATTGACATTTACCGATCGTAAGCATGGGGTCTATCCCGTATAAAGTGTTCAATAAAAAAGCCCGGTTCATCATGACTGGGCTTTTTTTCATGGAATAAAATGAATGGTTATTTAAATAATTAGAAAATTTTTCTGATTTAGAGTTGCTAAATCACACAAGGAAGAGTACTATAATTAGTAATTAAAGATTTACTAATTACTTAATTCCATACTTAGTGAAAGAAAGTGAGAGTTGCCATGGCTCAGCAGGAAAAAAGGAAATATATTACTCCAGATGGATACACAGCAGATATTGCGATTTTTACTATTACTACGAAGAAAACGGCAGAGAAAGCCCCGCCTGAAATGTTTTTGAAGCTATTATTAATCAAACGTGCCTCAAAAGATAAGGAAGGAAGCCCCAATGTTGAAGGAGATAAATGGGCTTTACCCGGAGGCTTTGTCAATGCTGCCGAGACTGCCTATGAAGCAGCTAAACGGGAATTGAAAGAAGAAACGGGCGTAGCTGGATTCCATGTCAAGCATTTCGGGGTCTATGACCGCCCAGGGCGCGATCCCAGGGGATGGATCATATCCAATGCTTTTTATGCAATTGTCCAGGAAGAGTTTCTTCATCAAAGAAAAGCGAATGACGACGCAGCTGAGGTTGAATTGTTCACGATTCAGGAAGCCTTACAATTAGATCTTGCATTTGATCATTATACAATTATTAACGATGCGATGAATGTATTGAAAAAAGAAATGGTGCAAACGACGATAGCCCAAAAATTCCTGCCGGATGAATTTACACTTTCTGAACTGCAACGGGTTTTGCTGACAGCCAGAGATGATGCAAAAATCAGTGCAGACTCACTTTTTTATGCAAAAGCCCCGAAACTTCCGTTTTTGGAGAAAGTATTGGATGAAAAGGGAATGCAAAAGAAAACGAAACGTAATTCCTATCGGCCTTCACAGCTTTACCGGTTTAATGCAGAGGTTGTCATGGACTCTATTTACTATTAAGGGGGAATTGGTGATATGGGAAAAAAGGCATTGATCAATATAGATTATACGTATGACTTCGTTGCAGACGGGGGTTCATTGACCTGCGGGAAGCCAGGTCAGGATATCGAGAAGGAACTTGTCAGCATAACCAAGGAGTTTATCAAACAAGGCGAATATACGGTATTCGCGATTGATTTACATGAAGAAGGAGACCGCTTACATCCCGAATCGAATTTGTTTCCACCGCATAATATTAGCGGTACAATGGGTAGAGACCTATATGGGGCGTTAAAAGAGGAATATGAAACAAATAAAAATCAAAAGAATGTTCATTATATAGATAAAACACGTTATTCGGCCTTTGCAGGAACGGACCTTGATATCCGCCTGCGGGAACGTCACATTACCGATGTATATTTAGTCGGAGTTTGTACAGATATTTGTATTTTGCATACGGCAATCGACGCTTATAATTTAGGCTATAAAATTTTTGTATATGAACATGCAGTGGCCTCGTTCAATGATGCCGGTCACCATTGGGCGCTTGGACATTTTAAAGGATCTCTTGGAGCAACCATTCTATAATTTCGATACAAGCAACAGAATAGAAGGGAAGCGAATGCTTCTCTTTTGGGAGGAACTATCCATGGAAAAAAAATACAACGATGACAGTTACGCATTACACACTGACCTATACCAAATTAATATGGCTCAAACTTATTGGCAGGACAAAACACATAACCGCAAGGCAGTTTTCGAGATATTTTTCAGAAAACTTCCATTTAATAGCGGATATGCGATTTTTGCAGGACTTGAAAAAATTGTCCATTACCTTCAAAACTTTTCCTTCTCGGAAAGTGATATCGACTATTTAAAAAATGATCTGCACTATGATGAAGAATTTTTGAAATATTTGAAGAACATCCGTTTCACGGGAGAGATCCGCTGCATGAAAGAGGGGGAACTCGTCTTCGGCAATGAACCGATTTTACGGGTGGAAGCACCGCTTGGTGAGGCTCAACTCATAGAAACTGCGTTGCTTAACATTGTGAACTATCACACACTCGTGGCAACAAAGGCATCACGCATCAAGCAGGTCATCGGAGAAGAATCTGCCCTAGAATTCGGTTCAAGGCGGGCTCAAGAAATGGATGCCGCAATTTGGGGAGCGAGAGCGGCCTATATTGCTGGCTTTGATTCCACTAGTAATGTACGGGCTGGAAAGCTGTTCGGCATTCCGGTTTCAGGGACGCATGCACATTCCATGATCCAAGCTTATAAAGATGAATATACGGCTTTTCATAAATATGCTGTTTCCCATAAAGACTGTGTATTCTTGGTTGATACGTATGATACATTGCGTTCTGGCATCCCAAATGCAATCCGTGTTGCCAAGGAGTTGGGTGATAAAATCAATTTCATTGGCGTCCGTCTTGACAGTGGTGATTTAGCTTACTTATCAAAAGAAGCAAGACGTATGCTTGATGCTGCAGGGTTCCATGATGCGAAGATTGTCGCTTCCAATGACCTTGATGAATATACAATCATCAATCTGAAACAACAAGGAGCAAGAATTGACATTTGGGGCATCGGAACCAAATTGATTACGGCTTATGACCAGCCAGCGCTGGGTGCTGTTTATAAAATGGTTTCAATAGAGGGCGAAGATGGGAATATGAGAGATACAATCAAAATTTCTTCTAACCCTGAAAAGGTTACGACACCTGGCTTAAAACGAGTATATCGAATCATCAATAAAGTGAACCATCATGCTGAAGGTGATTATTTGGCAATGGAATATGAGAAGCCGCAGGAACAGGAAAAATTAAAAATGTTTCATCCTGTCCATACATTCCTAAGTAAATTCGTCACGGATTTCGATGCGGTTGATCTGCATGTGGATATTTTCAAGGATGGAAGTTTGATTTATGAATTGCCGACCATAGATGAGATCAAGGCCTTCACGCAAAAAAATCTCCAAGTATTATGGCCGGAGTACCTTCGTGCACTTAATCCTGAAGAATATCCGGTAGATCTAAGCCAGGATTGTTGGGATAATAAAATGAGGAATATAGATGAAGTTAAAGCCAAAGTTGAAAGAATGCTAACGAAATGACCAATCTATTTTATTAGAAAGCGGGGCAATGCCAATGCGTCCATTACAAAAAGAAATCGTAAAAAAATTACTTGTCCAGCCAACGATCGATCCCGAAGCCGAATTCAGGAAAAGTGTTGATCTATTAAAAGGGTATATGAAGAAAAATACGTTTCTGAAAAGCTTTGTACTTGGAATTTCCGGAGGTCAAGATTCAACACTGGCGGGCTATATTGCCCAAACCGCTGTCAATGAATTAAATGAAGAAACGAATGGCAGCGACTATAAGTTTGTTGCTGTAAGCTTGCCATATGGAGTACAGGCAGATGAAGATGATAGGCAGCTGGCTTTAAAATTCATTAAGCCAAGCCAAACGGTTACAGTCAACATCAAGGAAGCGGTGGATGCATCTGTCAAAGCTGTGGAAGAAGCAGTTTCTGAAAAGCTATCGAATTTCTTAAGGGGAAATGTTAAAGCACGAGAGCGAATGAAGGTGCAATATGATTTAGCCGGGCTGTATAAAGGCGTTGTGCTTGGTACGGACCATGCAGCTGAAGCGATCACAGGTTTCTTTACGAAACATGGTGACGGTGCAGCGGATATCATTCCTTTATACCGCTTAAATAAAAGGCAAGGAAAAGAAATCCTAAAATTCGTGGGTGCTCCTGAGCGCCTTTATACGAAAATACCAACGGCCGATTTAGAAGATGACAAACCGTTACTTCCTGATGAAGTGGCTTTAGGCGTTAGCTATGATGAAATCGATGATTATCTTGAAGGCAAGGAAATAAGAACGGAAGCAGCTGAAATCATCGAAGGATGGTATACTAAAACCGAACATAAACGCAATGAAGCCATTAATGTTTATGATACTTGGTGGAAATAACGAGTGAAAACTAAGATAAGTTATCCCGCATCACATAAGATGCGGGTTTTTTTGCAAGACCAAACAAGCACCTTGGCCAATACATCAGTAATGAAAATTTTACCGGCAAAGGGGGACTCTTACATATGGATTTATCCAGGAATATTGAAGCAACGAGCAAGGAAATTGAATTCTCGGGTGTAATCAGTGTGAAAGCGGGAGATGATCTGATCCATAGTTCAGAATATGGCTATTCCAATCGAGCGGATGAAATCATGAATACGACCGAAACAAGGTTCGGTATTGCTTTCGGTTGTAAACTGTTTACCGCGATAGCCATTTGCCAGTTAATACAAAAAGGAAAGCTTAGGTTCGATTCTAAGCTTAAAGACTGTGTTCGGATCATGTTTCCTAATTTCAATCAAAATGTGACCATACATCACCTCTTAACACACACTTCGGGCATCCCTGATTACTTTGATGAAGAAGTGATGGATGATTTTGAGGAGCTATGGAAGAATAATCCGATGTACCATGTAAAAGGATTAAAAGATTTCCTGCCTATGTTTCAAGATGAGGTGATGATGTTTCAACCCGGGGAAAGGTTTCATTACAATAATGCAGGCTATATTTTATTAGGATTGATTGTTGAGGAACTAACCGGACTTGAATTTACCGAATATATCGACAAGAACATCTTTCTGCCTTGTGAAATGAAAAATTCCGGTTATTTTTCCATGGATCAGCTACCTAAAAATACTGCATTAGGGTACATAGACGAAGAAAATGGAGCATGGAGAACCAACGTTTATTCCCTTCCCATCAAAGGCAGTGCGGATGGAGGGAAGTATATTACCACATCAGATATGTTCAGGTTTTGGGATGGGTTATTTTCCAATCAGTTACTGAATCAAGAATATACCAATCTCTTATTGGAAACCCATATTGCTACAGAAGATGAAGGGGAATACTATGGCTATGGTATATGGATCCGTAAAAAAAATGACGCGATTTTTAAATACCACCTTATGGGGTATGACCCGGGGGTAAGTTTCAATTCTGCGGTATATCCGGCAAAGCGATTGAGAACCGTCATTACTTCAAATAAAGGCATGGGTCCATACCATATTACTAGAGCGATCGAGAAAGAAGTATAAAAATAAATGGAACCTTTCCACTAATGGAGGGTTCCATTGTTTATAGTCAATCCGAATTCATTCAAGTATTTTTTAAGAAAGGGACGATTTCGCATTCAATTGATAAATTGGTTCCAGAACTTCTGGAGTTTCAAGGGAAGAACCCCTTCTGTACCCTTATTCAAGAACGAATCTTTAATGATGCGGCACACCAATTTTTTATTGTCGGAAATCTTTAAGGAGGTAGCTTTCTTAGGTTTCAAGGCTTTTCCAAACAAAGAATTTGTATATTTAAATATCTTGAAGTAGAGTATATTTAATATACTTTATTTTATCCGGTATTTTCCGATGGAGGTTCTTTTTACATTATGAAGGCAAGATATGAACTAGCGAACATGAACTTAACAGTAAGCAATGTGACTTTACGTAATGCTGCGGATAGCTATGTCCTCTTGAAAGCTGCAGATGATCAAAATAATGAAATCACGATCAAGCTTTCCCACGAACAAGCAGAATTTCTGGAAGCGGAATTAAGGGAAGTAAATCGCCGCCGCAGGGAAAATAGTCCTGATATAACAGGAAATGATCAGGAACGTATTAATGACGACGATTCTTTTAATCTGTTCAGCATTGATTTATTCAATGAAAATGAATCGAAGTAATTCCCCGAATCATATTTGCTTCTCTGTAACCTTGCTTTCGATTTAAGATAATGCTACAGAGAATTTATCATTCCCGCCAATACAAAACCCAAATTTCCAGTTATTGAAAGGCATTTGGAATGTTTTAAGCAAGGTGACCTATCGTTACCTTTATTTTGATTGCTTGAAAAAATTCTTCACCAATAGGAATAAGGATGATAGTACAGCAAAAACCATGAAAAATACGATGAACCCCCATAGGCCTATCGCCGCATCTTGAAACTCCATATTTCCTCTGCTGGTAAGGGCTTGCTGTATCTCAATGGCAAATACTAAAACAACCATGACTGTAAAGGTATAAAGGAAAGAGAGTATCGTTATACCAAAACGCATCCGGGCAATTAAATTAGATAAAAATAACACGAACAAAAATATGATGATACCGATGATTCCCATTATCCAAAAATGCAAATCTTTGTCCGTTGCATTTGAATTTAATGTGTCACTTACAAAGAATAGGATGAAATCGTGAAGATTATTGACGATTTCAGCTAATATCTGGATGATTTCTTTCATTTCTCACACCTCCAATCCTTAGATTATAGCAGGTTATAAATCTATATAGAAGAGGGAAGGTCATCGAGGCTCCCAGACTGACCTTCGGTGGAAGTAATGGGAAATCCAAACATGCTTGGAAACGAAAAAAAAACATAAATGAATGAAGAAATCAGTTCATGTAACGTCAGCTAAATAAGGGTAGACTGAACAAAATACATAGGAAAATAAAGTAATTCAAGGAAAGCAGGAGTGCCTATTTCCAATGTTTTAACACCTTAGGGATCTAAACCATAATTGTTTTAATCGGAATGCTAGAAAAAAATATTTTTACTTAATGATTTCATGGTTGGAGGAAAAAGTATGAATGATATACATAATCATGTGTTAACAGTAATTGATTTTATGAAAACCGGACACAAAACTTGCTTTGTGAAGGTCATCGGTTTTGATGCTGAATCCGGACAGGACTTTGAAGGTGAAGTTAAATTTGTCGGTGATTTGCCTTTTGGTGATTTAATACATCCCGAGCGGTCACATTTATCTTCCTCTTGCAGGGAATTTGTTCGGGATGACTTGCTGCATAGATACAGTCAAGGACAGTTTGAATGAAGTGTCGGAAATTTATATAGAGAATTCAAAGGGTTTACTTGTTTAAAATTGGTAAAATGCCGGGTATAAAGAATATGGTATGTAGGAATTTTTTTATGCCAATCTTCTCTTTTAACTGACAAAATAGCATATTTCTCCCTATTTAACTCTCGGACTATAATCCTTATAATATTAAATAGGAAAATATGACATTTAGTGTAGGATTATACTGTTTCTGAGGTGAGTTTCATGGTATATGCAGATATTTTGAGTAATATACACTCTGCTATCTCCAGTAAAAAAGCTGATTTAAATGTGAAAATTGATCGATTAGAAAATGCGAAAAACGATATTATAAAAGAGCAGAGCATGTGTCTTAACGAGATTAGGAAAATAAAAGACCCTGAGCTTGGTGGCAGCTGGACAGGGAACCGTTCGGATCACTTTCAGGATGCCCGTCATGATGCCTACAATGTGATGTTCGGTATCATTCATGACGATTATGATGATTACCAATGGAAAATCGAGGCGATGATTACAAAGCTGAATGCCGAGAATACACTTCTGAGTATAGCGGGGAATATAGCCCAAGAAGCCGACTCCCTTTTGAACAAAGGAGAAGAGGCATTTGAGCAGCTGGAAAGTAAAATATCCGATTTAAAAAGGCGGTTGTTTTAATGACGACAATCAAACTGAATCATCCTGCCGTAATGAAGCAAGTCGATCAAGTGAAGACGGCACTTGGTACAGTCACGCTTGGAAATTTGCCGGCAGGCGAGCTTGGCAACAATAAATTGGAATTCACTTCGAAATGGATCGATCGGGAAACGAACCTGGAGAAGGTCTTCGAGCAATATATCAAAATCGTCCAGAAAAATGTGGAAGATACCCGTGCCAACATTGACTTATTAAAAGAACAGGATGAAGCCATCGCTCATACGTCTTCACATGGGTATCCTGTGAGATGAAAATATATGAAGCCGAGACATTGACGGCCGCAACCCAGTCGCGTGCCAAGCAATATGAAGACCTAAAGAAGGAAGTCGCAGCCCTGAAAAAGGAATTTCAGGGCATTGTCGGCCTGGATAACGAGTTTCAGGGAGCCGGTGCTACCGCCATCAAAAGCTTCTATGAAGCGCAAATCGAGGTGGCGGACGCCTGGATGGAACTATTCACGACCCAAATCAGTTTTTTGGAAGGCATACCGGCCAGTCTGGAAGAGGCGGACCTCTCCGGAAATACGGTGGTCGAGGTTCCCTTTTTAGATGGCGAAGTGACGAACGGCATCAACCAAGCGAAATCGCTTGTCGATGAACAAGCGAACGATCTCCAAAGAATCCTGAACAGCATTGATGATATCCTGCCTCTTGATATGTTCGATCAAAAGGACTTTAATGAAAAAATCACGCTGGCCGGGTATAGACTGGATGACACCGTGACAAAGGTCGAGAATGTCGACCGGCAATTGGTCGAGGAATATGATGTGTCCGTCGGGCAGGAAAACGTGGCCGTTGGCCTCTTCCGTGCCTTGCTTGATGCCACCAAACAGGACGGCAACGTTTCGCCGATGACGTTCGATCAGTCGGCATTCAAGAGCAGTGACGTCTATCAAGTGAAGGATGAAGTCGCCGGTCAGATGAAAGACTATCAAACCTTCAAAAAGCAGCAAGCCGAAGCCCGGAAAATCGAACAGGAAATGGAAGAACTCGAAAACCGCCCATGGTACGAAAAGGCCTGGGATACGACAAAAACCTTTACAGGGGAATTCACGGGATATTATGATTCTATCAGGGCCTCGACCGGAGTCGATCCAGTAACGGGCCGCAAGCTGTCCGATGCCGAACGAATCGCCGCAGGCGCCATGGCAGCCGCTGGATTCATCCCCGTCGTCGGCTGGGCCGGACGGGCCATCAAAGGCGGAAGCGCCCTATACAAAACGGCCAAAGGACTCAACGCAGCGGACCACGCGCTCGATGCCTATAAAACGACAAAAGGCTTTAGCCTCCTCCAGAAAACCGAATACGGGATATACGGGCTCCTCGCAGCCAACGGCCTCGGTGAAGCGGCCACAGGCAAAGACATGTTCGGCAACCAGCTGACCGAGGAACAGCGCAAGAACGGACTATTGATGGCACTCGGAATCGGCGGTGTGGCTGGTGCGGCGAAGGTCGCCGATAAAGTAGCAAGCGGTACAAAGTTCATCCCTTACAGCAAGGAATTTGCGCAAAAGCAGGTTCAGAAGGTTCAAGCCTTCGGCAGGGAAATCGGCAAGGTGGAAGTACCTCTCGGGATTAGGGTCGAAGAATTAGCGACGGCGTATGGAAACAACTATAAACATGTCACATTTGATAAAACGACGATTAAGGATATCGTGCAGAAGTTTGCGGTAAAGAGTGATGGTGGTAAGGGTGTAAATGGAACTGGAAGTAAATCGGATATTAACGTTGGGAAAGAAGATTTGGAAAGACTTAGAAAAAAACTAGGTGTTCCTGAAACTCAAACAATTGCTATTGGAAAAACAGATATAAAAGGTTTAGAAGGTATAGTATTTGAGGGTGGCTCTCCCAAAGTTAGAAAAGAAGCAGGTTTACCAAGTTTGGATGAACTATATCCTGGTCGTGAAATTAAAGCTCCTTATAATAGAGCAATAAGAGGACATGCCCAGTTCATGGATCATGCAGAAGAAGGTATAATAGCTGAATTTGAGGATGCTGTTAAAAAAGCACGACTTAAACCAGAAGATATGAAGGGAACACTATATATCCATCAGTCTAATCCAAACGGAATTTGTAATAAATGTACAAAAGGTTTGTTTGATCCTGTTCCAAATGATGAAAGAGGAATATTTAAGCAAATGACTGATATGTATCCTAATTTAAAAATTAAGGTAACGACTGAAATAAATCCAAGTTTACCAAAACCAAGAGATACATTATCCTTTGAGGTAATAAATGGATTGCCAGAAAATGTGGTTAAAATAAGAAAATAAGTAGGGAATGATAGTTATGGATTTTATCAATAATCTCAATGCAGTGGCTAAGGTTGCAGTAGGATTAGTAATAGCTGAAAATATGTATAATATAATTAGTATGAATGAACTCGGATATAAAACTGGTAGAGAAGCTCTAGATTCCTGTTGGAAATGGCTAGAAGGTGAAAAAATCGATGCTGATGATTTGTGTAACTACATAGATAGCGAAGATTATGTAGATGTAGCTGAGTTTGCAAATAAAGAAAAGGATGTACAAAAACAATATGCATGGTATTCAGTTTTAGATGCTGTTTCTTATACAACTTATCAAGCATATAAAAAGGAAAAAAGAGACTTTGTTCCTCAAGTGATTGAAGTGATTGATGATGAAACGTTAAGAATATTAGGTGAAAATGCAATTGAATCTGGTTATTTTAATATTGAAAGTCTAAATAATGTAAAAAAATACTTATTGGAAAACTACTCATTAAACGATAATATTGAAAACTATAATTATATAAAAAGGGGTAGTTTACCGTTGTTCTAACAACATAAAATAGACCTTCTTCCTAAGGGAGAAGGTTTTTTTACTTAACAATACTTATTAGGTGAACCTGAGAATGTTAAGAAAAATTGAAAATAGAGCAGGGGGGATAAAAAATGAATGAATCAAAACTAAATGAATATTATCAGAAAATAGCTCAAACTGTATATGAGATGATTCCAGAAGAATGGAGTAAAGTAATTTTGTATGGAGAAGTTAATGAGGGGACAGGGACTGCGTTCTTTTTCTATCAGTCTAATATTAATGATAAACTCATATATAGTCACGATATCCCTGAATTACATAGTATTAGTAGAATAGAGATACATGGCGGAGGTTAATAAAGGTTTTAAAAGAATTATCAGATGAATTTAAAGATAATTATCAATAACAATTGACCAATTTAACTTTTACTTTAGAAAGTACAGGAAAATTTAAGGTTGACTATGATTATGAAGATCTATCAGATGCAGATGATCACGAAAGAAGGGTTATTTGGGAATATAATCGTTTGGGTCTTTTAACTGAATATGATAAGATTATTTTAGAAGAATACCTCAAGAAAGAATAATGGAGGATAAGAAAAGCTTGTTTTTTTGTATGACCTTAACGGTAAAGTTAAGGTCTTTTCATTGTAGAAATAGAATATGTATCGTTTTAAGTTATATCGGGCTCCTCAGATAAAAGGCCGTTAGGTCTAAGAATATTTATAGATAAGAAAATGGATTTACTGACCTCAGACAGGAACGTGTTCAAATACAAGGGGTACAAAGTTCATCCCTTACAGCAAGGAATTTGCGCAAAAGCAGGTTCAGAAGGTTCAGGCTACAATAACAGACATCGCGAGATCAGGAAAAACCACGTTAAAAAATATAGGTGACGAACTAGGTAAAAAAGAAATACCTAAACGGATAAGTATGGAACAAGTTTCCCTCGCAGGAGGACCAAACCTTCCCCAAATTATAATGGAAAAACAGACAATTAAGGAAGCCTATCAGAAATTCACGGTGAAGGATAAAAAAGTAGAGGGTGCTTCAGGGGAGAGTGTTCCTAAGGGTACGCGTAAAGATAATTCTGGAGTAAGTGAAGTCAAAACATTTATCGACAAAGGGCAACAGTTTACAAATGGTAGAAAAAATAGGTTAAAGCCTGATATTAGGTATAAAACTGGAGAGTATGATTACTTATATGAAACAGATAATTTAGGTAGGATTACAAAATTTGAAACAGAGAATTTACAATAAGCAGAAAGAAAAGACAGATTGTCACACAGCAAAAATACACCAGGTAAAGTAAAAGGTCAAGACCATGCAAGGCATTTGGCAGGTGATAGGTTTGGAGGATTACCTAAAATTTACAATTTGGTATCGCAATTATCTGATGTTAATTTGAAGAAATATAAGAAAGTCGAAGATAAATGGGCTGCAGCTCTAAAAGAAACACCACCAAAAAAGGTAACAGTTGATGTTGCTATAAATTACTCTGGGAATGATATGCGCCCAGACAAATTTATAGTTAATTACACTATTGATGGTAAGCCGGGCAGTGCAAAATTTTAAAATTTATAAAAGGAGTGCAATATAGTATGAAACAATTTGAAGATAGATTTAGTGAATTGCAAGCTGATATGATATCCATTTGTATGGAATATGTTGAAGATAGAGCCGATAAAGTATATGTTTATGCTTCATGTGAAGAAGATATGATATCGAGCAGTTTCTTTTATTTAATTAACAATAAGTATGTAGAATGTCATAAGGTGAACGATGCATTGGAAAATGGGGACGAAAGATATGATGTATCTACAGAACGACAGTTTATGGTATTAAATATTATCAATGATGATGCCGAAAAAATTGAAGAATTATGCAAAGAATACGAAAGAGACATGCCAACGGAGTTGAAATTAATATATGATGCTAAGAGTGGCAGTCTTCAAGCTGAATACAAGTATGATTTAGTACATACAAATGATGATATAAAAACGGCAGATGATTTTGCTGATGAGTGGTTTGAGGAGATAAAAAATAATAATCTTTAAATTGTTTAGATTTAAAGATATGCTCTAATTTGAATTCATAACTCATGAAGATTATGTCATCATGGAGTTATATAACCAGGGTGAGTAATGAATTAATTTATATAACTAGTTAAACAGCATCTGTTGCCTAAAAGGCATCAGGTGCTGTTTGTTTTTCTGGGAAGATATTCAAGTATAAAACATAAAAGAAGGAATTCACATTTAAAGAATTCCTTCTTTGCATACTATTTGTTAAGAAATGATTTTTCGAAAAATTCCAGAAGATGCTCTAGAGTGATTGGATCACTGTAAGTGGATGCTTTACTATTTATTTCAAATATACGATCGTTCTTAACTGCAGGTATATTTTTCCACGTTTCGGTCTCCACAAATGAATTAACTACGTCCGGGTTTTTACTAAAGATAATATAATCTCCAGTATATTCAGGAAGCACTTCAGATGAGAGGACATAAATGCCGGATTTAAGTGCCTTTTCTTTTACTTTTTCAGGCATTTTCAAGTCCATTGCTTGATACAATATTTCTGTTCCGCGTGCATAATTATTTCCAAATACATAAAACTCTTTAGCATCATTTTCAATGACAGAAACGGTTGCATCTTCACCAATTTTTGCACGTATCGCTTTTCCTGCTGTTTCTGCACGCGTTTCGAAATCATTAACCCATTCTTTTGCTTCCTTTTCTTTGTTTAAAAGTTTTCCAATCTCTATTTGCTGTGATAAATAATCTAATTTTCCCCATGTGAATACAACAGTCGGAGCAATTTCATTAAGCTTTCCGATATTTTTCATCTCGGATCCGGCTATGATTAGGTCCGGTTCAAGTTCAATGATTTTCTCTAGGTCATCTTCTGAAACGACTTCCACTCCCTTTAGTCTATCTTGAAAAAGGGGATTCATATTAGTCCATTGATCTATTCCAACAATATTACCTTCCAAAGCCAATACATTAGGTCCATTGGAGAGAGCAATTATTCTTTTTGGGTTTTTAGGAATCTCAACAGGACCAGTTTCTGATTGATATGTAATTGTTTCTGGTTTTGTCTTGGAATCATTATTTTCGTTCGCTTTCTCGTTGTTCCCACAGGCACTAAGAATAAGTACGAACAAGAGTAGGAAGGGTATGAATAGCTATTTCATTTTGATTTTCTCCTTACTAATTATAGTGTAGGTTAAAAATATACCAAAAAATGTCTAATTAATAATGATATTCATTTTCAATGACTACATCAACATATTAATAGGAATGATAATCATTGTCAATAACTTTCGCCAGATTGCTAAACTCCGTGAACTAAACCGTCACCCCCGCTAGTATTGCGTTTTTCTTCGTAAACCAAGTCTAGTAGCTAAAGGTGAATAACTCATTCAACCGGATGCCGCATCCTAAGAAGAGGGATAAAATTGCTCGGTTCGTGTCATCATTTTCAACATGCGTCGTTAAATACTGGATATTGAGGTCTTCCGATTGACTCTTTTTAAAATGTTGAAGAATATTTGTTTACATAACTATATTATGGTTTAATCGTTGAGAAATCATATATATTTGAACTGAAATTTGGAAGTGTATATAAATCTATAAATATAGTATAGAAAGAAAGAATTATACTAAAAAGTTAAAAGTAGGATTTTTAATCGTGTTAGCAAGTTTTTGTCTTTTATTACTAAACATTTCCGACGCCGGCTTCAGCTCATGTGACCAAATCAAAAAACGGTAATAACCAGTGAAGATGGATCAGTAATATTAACTCAAATAAAAAAAGATGTATGGGGTCATACAACATATACGGAAATCCAAGGTAATAAGGTCGGTGCGAATGGCCTTGTTATTTGGTGATATGATATTCGCGCTGGAACAAAAGAATTCTGGAATCATTGATGAAGCTAACAGGGAAGCTTGGCCAAATACGATGAAGAATTTAATGTATGTTTATAATGATACGAAGATTGTTATTCCTGGCCATAAAACTTGGGGAGATTTCATTTTGCTTCCACATACATTGGAAATTGTCCAGAATCATGGAAAATGAATTGATTTGCATTGCATTCAGTCTAAACTTTTAGCAACTTGTCCACACCTTCCATCAGTCCATGCATATACAATAGTAAGGAGGGTGTTAGGATGGAGATAAATTGTTGTTATGAAGAAAAATGTTTTGAGAACAATGACCCAAGTACAGTATGGTTTCCTGGAAAGCGTTGTAAATGTAAGTGCAAATGCAAAAAAAACAAGCGCCGTTTTTATTAATCACTAAATGAATGACTGTACAAAGTTGTTCAACAGAGGCAGGCCTAGTGGCTGCCTTTTTTATTTGGACATGCGTGATATATATTAGTGGAATTGCGCTGAAATATATAAAGATGAAAAAAACACTCAACCATTATGGCTGAGTGTTTTTAAGATGGGATATAGAAAATTAAAGTTCATTGAACTAAAGTTAATCCCTAAATAGAAGGGCGTTTCGAACATAGTATCCATTATGCGAACTCCCAAGAAATTGAACAGTAACTTGGATTAGTTTATGTAGCAGATAGCACAATCCGATGCTTTATTTTAGTTTAACTAAAATAAGACATTGGTCATCTTTATGTTGGAGAGTGTCCTCTTCATATCTAAGCGATTGTATAACTTCCTCCTTAAGTGTGGATAAAGGGGCAGCAGAATAGGTCTTTAACAATGAGTATAAACGGTCTGAACCTATAGGTTCTTCAACTCCATCTGTATAAAGGCACAGCATACTTTCCTTATTGTATGTAAGGGTATTTGTTTTAAAAATTATATCTTCAAACATCCCAAGTGGTGGCCGATTAGAACGCAACTCATATTGTTTTCGGTTTATATCCTGTAAAAGAACGGATGGATGGCCTGCATTGATATAACTAATTTCTCTCTTATCAGTATCGATTAAAAGGTAGACGGCAGTGCAGTAATGAGAAGATTTACTTGTGTTTTTGAATAAAGAATGGAGATGGTCATCTAATTCCTTCATCACCGTTTTCACTTCTGAACCTTTTAAAATTAATCTTTCAAATATGGAATGTAGTGACATGGTTATTAGGGCAGAAGAAAGCCCGTGCCCCATCACATCAAGTAGGATAAGGCCATACCGTTTGGCGTCAATTTGGTAAAAACCATATATATCACCCGATAATTGATTGGACCCTTTATAATACGCTTGAATTTCAAGATGTTCATTAATAATAGGAACTGGTAAAAGTGTCTCTTGGATTTTTTTGGCAAGACTCAGTTCTCTTTCTGTATCGACTTTATATTTTTCATTTTTTTCGTTCAATTCAATCAGCTTATTCTTTTGCATTTTCATCGTTTCATGAGCAATCTCTAAATCAGCATAAGCCTTATTCCTAGCATTTAGTGCGGTCTCTGCCTCTTTTTTCGCTATAAGAAGCTCATTTTCTAATTCGTTTCTTTTTCGCATTGGAATCACCACACACTCAATAATGGTTCTTCCATCTCGCTCTCTTTGAACAGCGTTGAGTAACACAGGTATTTCTTCATCATCTACAGACTTTAAGGATATATATATTTCCTCAATCTGATTTTCTAACTTAATCAGAGGAACCAGATAAAGCTGATGAAAGAGTATAGCTGAAGCCGAAAGGATAAAATTAATAGGCTGCCCTTGCAATTGATCGAGATTATACCCCAATAATTTAAGTAAGGTTTGATTAACGGATAAAATATCATCTTCTTCTGATAAAGTTAAATATCCGCAGGGTGCCTCATTTAGTTGTTCATTCACAAAAATTCACACCCATCTCTATCTATAAATCGTTTGTCGGAAATTCATCCAAAAACTGTCTAATTAAGAATATCGTCTCTTCAGGATGACTCATATGTGGACAGTGTCCTGTTGCTTTCATCATTTTCAATGTACTATCGGGAAGATGCTTATGAATATATTCACCTACTGCTGACGGAGCAATAACATCTTTGGAACATTGCAAAATGAGTGATGGTACTTTTACTTTCCCTAAGTCTTTACGGTTGTCTGCAAAAAAGGTAACCTCCGCAAATTGTCGTGCGATAATGGGGTCAGTAGAACAAAAACGATTCTCTAAATCCCGTTTAAGCTCTGGGCGATCTGGATTACTCATGACCGTTCCCGCAAAAGCGGTTGCCCAGCCTATGTAATTTTTGTCCATCATATCAATCAATCCTAAAAGTTGTTCCTTCTCGAATCCTCCATAATAATCATTAGGGAGATTCAGGTAGCAAGGGGAAGGACCAACCAGCACAAGTTTAGAAAAATATTCAGGATGTTTAATTGATGCCAGCATGCCAATCACACATCCAACAGAGTGTCCAACAAATATAGCATCTTTTAGATCTAATGCGGAACAAACATCAAGTACGTCTTGTGCATACCCATCAAGAGTACTGTATCTTTCCACATTATATGCCTGTATATCTGAATTACCTGACCCAACATAGTCAAATAGAATAATATGGTATTCATCTTCGAAATCTTTTGCAACTGATTGCCAGACATTTTGATCACAACCAAAACCTGGTGCAAATATCATTGGTCGTGTACCTCTTCCTCTAATCTTTACATTATTACGCAATAAAATATTGGAATTCATGATTGGCTCCTTCTAGAAGATATACTTTCTATATGGTAACACTAACCTTATTCGAATTAAAGAATTACACTTTAGCTGAAAATTGTCTGAGCTTGAACAAGAATGAGGAGAGTGGTATACACTTGGTGGAGTTTCAAGACTTTTGGAAACTCTTGGTCTTACGTATACACGAACCTCTTATACCCGGAAAAGGTCGACAAGGTTCCTTGATATGGAAAGCCTTAATATAAAAAGGGATCATGTATAAAAGAAATACGAGGGATTTTTTGATTAGATCGCTAAGAAAAATATGGTCATGATATTATATTTTATTAGATAAAGGGTTTTTGTATGGGTAACTTAAACATCTCCCTATTTATAACCCAAATCCATGAATATTGTTTTACCCTATCTAATGACTAATTGGAACAATTAAAAGCTAGCTTCAGTTTTTTTAAGCAATTATTTGAATAATAAATCGATATCGGACGCCTTCTTTGTTTTTCCTGTATAATAATACTATATTTTACATTTGGGAGGGATTATTCATGGACCAAGCCAGCAGTTTAATAGGGCTTTTTGCAATCATACCGATTTTGTTTTATTTGGGACTTATTGTTTTAAGTGTTTATTTCATAATTAAGATCATTAAATTCATCAATGCAAAGACAAGATTAGATCAAGAAAGAAATGAAAAGCTGGATGAATTGATAAAAGTGATTGGTAAAGATAAAGAAGATCAAAATAAGTCACTATAATATAAAAAAGCACAATTCCATTAAGGGTTGTGCTTTTTTTATTTAAGAACGATGAAAGCATACTAAATCCACATAAAAAGGGCGATTTTTTGTAACGTCAAGGTAGGTGTACAAGCATTTCCTAATTAGTACCATAACATATTAGGAGGTGATTGAATTGACAGTTAAATTAGAAACTTTATTGGATCGTTCAGAAAAGAATATGAGCAGCGGAATTCATCCAGTCGTAAAAGAATCAGCTTTGGAAATGGTTAAACGGGCATACCAAGAAGGTATTTTCGTGCAAATCAGCGCAGGTTATCGGTCTATGGAAGAGCAAGCAAAGCTATATGGTCAAGGTCGCCTAGGTTATATATACGATGGTAAAAACTATAGTGATTTATCGAAACCGAGATTGACCAACGCGATGCCAGGTCAATCTTATCATAACTATGGACTAGCCATTGATTATTTCATCGTCAGCGATGATGGAAAGAATGCCATATGGACAGTTGATGCAAAATGGAGGCGAGTAGCGGCTATTGGTAAATCCTTGGGCTTTGCATGGGGCGGGGATTGGTCAAACTTTAAAGATTATCCGCACTTGGATATGACGGGCGGACTGACTTATTCTCAGTTAAATGCGGGAACAAAGCCTAGACTGATATCAAAAGTGAATGGAACCACTCCACCAGCTACACAAGTCGAATCTGAAGTCATTGTAAAAGATACACCAGCAAAGGACAGCGGCAATCAAACTATCAAGTCAATTCAGAGGACATTAAATAGCAGATATAGTACAAAAATAGATGTTGATGGATATTATGGTCCCAATACTAAAAAAGCGCTGATCAAGGGTTTTCAAACCGAATTGAATAAACAATATGGTGCAAAGGTTAAGATCGATGGAATATGGGGACCCCAAACAAAAGCGGCTTCACCTAATGTTAGGGAAGGGGCGGAAGGGAATATCACCTATATCCTTCAAGCTGCACTTTATTTGGAAGGACATAATCAACATGGCATGGATGGTATCTTTGGAAGCGGAACGGAAATAGCTGTGAATGCATTTCAAAGGGCCAATGGATTATCAGCAGACGGCATCGCCGGTGAAAATACCTTTGCAAAACTATTTGGATGATATTTGAAATGGAATAGAACGATAATGCTTAAAATTAGCTTAGTGAAAAAGTCCTATGAGGGCTTTTTTTGTATAAATGAAAAAATAGCAGTCATTTTAAAAGTAAATATCCCAATCGTTTAAGAAACGAAGTATAAGAAACGTAAGAATACATATAGGGACAAGAAATGTAACCGCATTTACGAAATGAAAGTACTTTAATGCGGAATGCTTTTTGACTTTAATCACTAAATAGAAGAATGATGAAGTTGCGATCAATGGGCATAACAAGCCAAGATCAGTTAAAATGCTTGAAATTGGGTGATTCATAACACTAAGTCCAATAAGGAATGAAGCAAGGCAGATAACATTGATAACCGACAAGATGGTTGGTATTAACAACAAGTTCTTTTTTACTGTCCCCATAAATTTCGCCTCCTAGGAGATAACCCCACACATATCTTATAATATTCACGATTAGCCAGCAAAGCTTTTGATTAACTGTATACAAAGACAAAATACTCAAAATTTATCCATTCACAAATATGAATTGTAATATTTATCGAGTATTAATGCTCATTTTTATTCACTTAAAATTGACTGAAATATAATAGTTTTTTTAATTTTCCATCACATTTAGACAATAAAGTTAAAGAAGGACATAACTTTATTGGAGGAAAAAAATGAAAAAATTATGGAAAAAGCCAATTTTGCCTATCGCCTCTATTAGTCTGGCATCTGTGATGTTTGTAAATGCCATTCCCGAAACTCCAGTTCAAGCAAAATTGAATGTTCATTCACAAGTGCAAATGAAAAATCATTTGCTTCCGCTTGGAACCCCAAATTTGCAGGAGAAAAGAACTTCCATGAATCTAGCACCAGGAGTGAAGTATACCAAAATCAATCGTGGTGAAACATCTTCTAAAGACTTTTACACAGTGGATGTGGCATTTGTAGAAACCCAAAAGCAGGCAAAGATATTTTTGGGAAATTTAAAGAAAGACGGTTTCAAAAATGCCCATATTATAAAAGAAACGGATCGGGCCATGGATGACCGGAAAAAGGGAGCGCTTGGGTACATTGTTCGCATCGGTCAATATCAGCTGGAAGCGGATGCAGCCGAAATGAGAAACAAGTTATCTGAAAAGGGATATACGGGACTTCGGACTGTGTATACGGGTGAAGACGGAGAGAAAACAACAGGACCATGGGTAGTGAACGTCCTTGAAGTGGATCAGGATCGATTTCATGGGCATGTGGTGCCTGAATTAGCTAATGGTGCAGTGGCAGGAAAAGAAACATTGAGCCAAATATCTGATAGAAAGGATGCCATTGCAGGAGTTAATGCTGGATACTTTGTTATGGGAGAAAAGGATGGAACACCAGGCGATCTTGCCGGTATATTCGCAAGCAAAGGTCAACTTGTCAGTGAAGCTATAAATGGCCGTTCAGCTCTGATTTTATCTACTGTTGAAGAGAAGGCAAACATTGCATCTGTGTCCACGTCAATTCAGGCTACTTCATCTGATGGAGCGGTTAGGGAAGTTGATGGATTAAATCGGAAGCCAGGATTAATCCGCAATTGTGGCGGTGTTGGAGGGGATACGACAACAGAACGGGCAAAACATGATTTTACTTGTAAGGATGAAAGCGAACTTATCCAATATACGTCCGTATTTGGAGAAAAGACAGAATCGGGCGACGGTATGGAAGTGGTAGTAAATCATGCCGGGGTAGTGGCGGAAATCCGAAACAAGCGTGGGGGAGACATTCCAAGCAGTGGTTCTGTTCTTGCGGGAACGGGGGAGGCGGCAGAGTGGCTTCGTGACCATGCCCGACAAGGAATGAAGATTCAAGTGAAAAGTAAAATCATCGGGGATGGAAAGGAATTAAAATTAGACCAAACTACAAGTATGATTAATGGAGGTCCTCGATTATTGGAAAACGGAGAAATTTCCATTAATGCCGTAGAGGAAGGCTTTCACTGGGAAGAAGATCCAGGGTTTTATTATCGTTTTGGGGAACGTCGTAATCCAAGAACGCTTGCAGGAATCAAAGAGAATGGCAATCTATTATTTGTCACCATTGATGGACGCGCACCCGGATGGAGCGTGGGAGCTAATTTTGAAGAAAGTGCGAAAGTCATGAAGTCATTAGGGGCAGTCGATGCCATCAATCTTGACGGCGGAGGATCGACGACCATGACAGTTGGGGATGACCGAGTCACAAGACCATCTGATGCAGCAGGTGAACGCCCGATTGCCGACGGTATTCTGTTAGTAGAATAGATGGGCAGTGATTATCGTCTTCATTTATCGTTTTAGTTCAAGCGGGCCTTCACGAAAAAAATCTCTTCGGTTAGGTTTCTGAAGAGATTTTTTTGTGTGATATTTTGAAATAATTTAATATAGGGTATTTGAAATACCTTCAGCAGTTTTTAACAATAAAGAGATATGTTGTTCCATCGATTCCTTATGCCAGCGAAAGACAGGCCCGGAAATGGAGATAGCTCCAATGACTTTTCCTTTAGCACCGAAAACAGGTGCTGATAATGCAGCTACATTCTTCGTGATTTCTTCCTCATTAATTGAGTAACGGGTATTTACTATAATTTCCAATTTCTCAGAAATGGGAATTGGTGTGCGACGATGTTATAAGGCTTGTACGATAAGTCACGTTCTAATTCTAACCACACATTATTGACACTTATTCTCGCTCAAATGTGGGCATAAAAAAAGAAGACGTTGTTCACGTCTTTCCTTTTTCTTTCCGTTCAATTTCTTTTCAAACGCTTTCTACATTTTCCATATTTACATCGTCCTTCCGTTTAGCTTCATTCAATTTCATATATTTCGTTAAAGTCATTTATTTTTAATGTCGTCATAATAGCTTAAGTTTAAACGGTAATGGTTGGTAATGGTTTAGGAGTTGCCGAGATATGAAGGGTTAGTTTAAACGATAGCATACGTTCATCAGTCCAGTAATAACAAGGGTTCCAAGCGTTAATACTTATGCCAATCGACAATGCCAATGCTTCTGTGCAATGCCCGCACAATACTGGTAATCAAGATGGAAAAACGAGTGTTTTTGCACCTTATAGTTTATAATATTGAATTAAAAGAGAGAGATAAGGACGGTGAATTAAATGGGTTCAATTTCAACTGTTGCTACATACCTTAATGAAAATGCAGAATCATTAGCGAATGAAATCGTTGATGAGATTATCCATAGATTTGATTTTGAAGTTCCTGAAGATGAGATAAAGCAGGGAATTATTGTATATACCGAGTTTATAGAGTTTTTGGCAAAGGCAGTTACTTCTCCTGAAATTACCGTTCCACAAGAGATTATTGACTGGAGCAAAAAGAATGCTGAACGTGAAGCTTCTCTAATGGGAAGGATTTCTAACGTTATAGAACGTTATCATGATACACGATTAGTTTTTATTGAACGCATGACAAAAATCACTATGGAACATGGACTTTCTACCGAGGAAGTTGTTTTGGTAAATAAACGAATCAACTCTATGCTCGATATTAGTATCACTGAGACTATTTTAGCTTTTGAACGGGTTTCTTCAAGTATCATTAAACAGAGTCAAATAGAGGTTAACGAATTATCAGCTCCTATTGTACCTATCCATGACGATATTGCCGTTCTTCCTTTGATTGGTTCCTTCGATTACGATAGAGTTGAACACCTTTTGAACAAGATTGTACCAAGGATTCCTGAACGTAATGTTAAAAATCTTATTATCGATTTTTCAGGTCTTTTGACGATAGATGAAGATGTCGCTGGTTACATCTTTAATGTTAATGATGTTCTTCGTTTGTTGGGTATAAACGTAATAGTGACTGGGATACGTCCAGATTTAGCTGCTACCGTTGTTAGCAGAGGAATTGATTTGTCAGCGCTCTCAACGTATGCAACAGTTAAACAAGCAATAGCAAGCATGAAATAATTGTTTTAAGTCAACCAAAATAAGGTTGGCTTTTTCAGTTTGCAACTATTTTCTGAACTTTCCCCAATATATCCCCTATTATCATTTTCCACAAAAAATAGTTCCTCACAAAGTAACTCCATTATAAAATTAAATTAAATAAGCGTTGATCCACGTAAAGGTTCACGCATTTTCACCGATAACACGAACCCCGATATTGGTCATTGGTTGCCGTTGTCAATTGGTCACGGTGGCACGATTATAGGAAACGTATTTCCGCAGGATAGTTTTATGAATAGAAGTTGGGGAAACACGAACCCATTTAAATGGATTAATAAACAAACAGATCAACGGATAACAACAAGTTTTAACTATCTAGTGCTAATTTTGGCAAATGCAAACGGAGTGCACACCGAACAGTTCCGTAAATTTATGTATTGGTGTTTTGAAAATCAGCGTTCTATTGCAGAAGCAGAAGCAGACCCAAGACCTTCAATTGAAATTTGGAAAGAAGCTAAAAACAAAAACAACTAAGAAAAGACAACTAGGGGGAAAAATAAATGTCCGCAATACCATTAGAAAAATATACTCCAGAAACCCTCAAAAAACTTCAAGAACAAAAGTTTGAAAGCCTAATTTCTCTTAAAGTTTCAAACCTAAAACGAAAGTTATCAGACAAAGAACGGAACGTGGAAAAATGTTTCCTTATCTACCAAGAAGAAAACGACTTTTAAACCGCTATTCGATTGATTCTGGCCTCGACCATTTCAGAAAGCAGTTCTTCTTTTCCTATATAATAGTTAGAGAGTAACCCTTTCGAAATGCCCGCCTGCTTGGCTATATCGCTTATGGAAGTAGCGTAATAGCCTTGTTTTATAAATAACCCTATGGCTGCAGCGCGAATTTTTTCTCTGGATGCTTGGCGAATACGGTCATTCTCCTCGGGTGTACGTGGCATTTTATCTTCAATCCTCCATAAAAGCAGTGAGTTCTTGATATAAAACTTCAGAATGGGTGAGGGGCAGCATATGATCGGCATCCTCTATATCAATGAAACGGATGTTTGGAACCTTTTTGAAACAATCGGCAACTCGGAAATTATCTGCCAAGTCCTTTTTGCCGATAAAGAATAAAGTTTCGGTGTTCAATTCTTCTAATCGCTCCATTGCCGGCGGCCGTGGCCATATCATGCAGAATTCTGCGGGCCACTTAAGCATGCGTCCGAAATGATGCCTGAGCATTTGGACAGTGAGTTCTTTGTGCGGACTATCGATAACAACGTGATATGTTGGTGAATGAAGGGCAAGCTCTAACATCTTATCTATATTGGGGGCACTTTCCAATATCTTGTTATGATATTGTTCAAACTCCTTTGAATAGGGAAAACCAGTTAAAGAAGGAGCAATTAATACAAGTTTCGATACCCTTTCTGGGTAATTAAGGGCGAAATCAGTGGCAATCTGCCCGCCAATGGAAAGACCTATTTATCCTTATTACACTAAATTGCATTTATATTCTTTTGGATTAATAAACATAGAGAGTATACTCTAAAGGTGTAGCTGAATAAGAGGAGTGGTGGATTAAATGGTGAAAATTCGTAAGGCTTTATTTAATGAAGGAGAAATGATTCGTGAACAGAGAGTGAAGGCCTACGAAGAACATGCTCAAAGCATTCCTGAAGGGCATTGGGATGCTCTGAAAAAAGCTATATCGTCAGATGCCGATGAACAGAGGGATGTTGAACTTCTAGTTGCAGAATTAGATGGGGAAGTGGTAGGAAGTGTTGCTTTGTTTCCTGCGAAATCAGATGCCTACAAAGGACTTGTTGACATGTTAGATTATCCTGAGATAAGAATGCTTGCAGTCACACCACAGGCACGACACAAAGGTGTTGCTGAGGCATTAATCAAAGAATGTATTCGTCGAACAAAAGTAAACGGTTCACAGTACATCGGCTTACATACTGCAGATTTTATGAAAACTGCTATGCGATTGTATGAACGTATGGGCTTTGTACGATTGCCGCAATTCGACTTCCAACCTGCTGATGATGGTATCATTGTGAAGGCGTATCGACTATCTATCGAATGAATATGATCAAAAAACAATCACCTTATCATAAGGTGATTGTTTTTTGATTGTAGAATAACAAAATAATGACATCCTAAGAGTTAATCATTTAAAGGCAAAACGACAATGTCGTAAGGATGTGATTCATAACTTAATGTTTAGACATAAACGAAAAGACAGTAAGCCAAAGATAAGCTCACTGTCTTTTTGATTTAATGTTTTAAGTATACTTAATTTATAGGAAACCCTTATTAACATGTTTTAGAGCATAAATTTGATCACAAATTGATCACACAAACGATCACAAACCCCTCAAAAACCCCTCAAAAACCCCTCAAAAACCCCTCAAAAACCCCTCAAAAACCCCTCAAAAACCCCTCAAAAACCCCTCAAAAACCCCTCAATTCTACTAAACCTTCCTACTAATCCGCTCCACAATCTCCATCAAATCATCTGGCTTATGAAACTCAATCGGCGAAACGCCTTTATCGAACTCTATTGTATTGGATTCTATCATTAATACATATTTCCCATTAATCTTTCCTAAATGGATGCTTTCGCCAAAATCGGCTAATAGTCCTTTGACGGATGTACTACCAAGCTTCATTCGCATTTCGGCTTCAGGTGTATGCTCGACAATCTGGGCTGTAGCTCCGACGACTTGGTGCGTTTCAAGCCGTTCCTGAATTTCCCGCTTTTCACCCGTTCCTGAATTTCCCGCTTTTCACTGGTTTCCCAGATTTCCAGGTCCTGTTCGAATTTCTGCAGTTCATCACTGTTTCTTCGAATTGAGCGGATACATGTTCATGGACCATGTGAATGACTTGATTTTTCATGATTTCCGGCATCGATTCGCCATATTCAACGAATTTCAAGAAATCCTCGAAGTAGCGGGCATGTGAGGCCTTAGAAAATGGATTATTATCAGATGAAGACATGGTGATGGTTGAAAAGATAGTGCATAGCAAGATTGAAAAACACGGATTGCCAAAGTATCCAGCTGTACATAAAATTGGGTTTACTAATACTATACTAGATCAATTGAAATTGAATCTGCTAATTAATTAATAACAAGAAATTTCATAGATTAAATATTACATAGAAAACCACGACAGAATACATAATTAATACATAGAAAATAGCATTTAAGATATTAAGACAAGATAAAATTTACATAATACCTCATAGGTAATAAAATACTTATGAGGTGATATTTGTAGTGTTAAGAATAAATGAGCTCGATAATGCAATTGATTATTTAGAAAAAGCTAGCTTTCATTATAAGAACCGAGAAGACAAGTATTCGGATGTTTTTTTATTTGGTGTACTTCATGCATAGAAAAGCACTTAACCTAAATGGTCGAGTGCTTTTTGAGTCTTATTTAATACTTCTTTATTCTTATTAATGAAAACTTTATTTCTTAATATCATTTCTTTATTATTAAGCTCATCATTTAGTTCGGTAGTATTGTTCAGTTTCTCCAGAAGTAAGACTATTGATGGCATTGCTAATAATTCATGGAAAGCTATGTTTGTTTTAATAGATAAGATTTTTAGCTCAGTAAGTTGACGAGGAGATAAAAAAGACTCAAATGGTTGCCTTTCATTTATTTCCATAATTGTATCCTCCATATGATGTGAATGATTAAATTGTAATTTAATTATAAAATAGATAAGTTCTATAAATGTATTAATCATGTAAAGATTTGATGAATTGTAGAAGGTTGGATGAAATTAGGGTAATACCCTGTTAATATGGTAAAAAATTGATAAGGAATAGGGGGAGATTATAATAAGATACAACTAAATACTCAGATGGTTTTTCTGAAGACTCATTTTGGAAGAAGATTAAAAAATTCGGCAAAAAAGCAGGGGTTAAAGTTGTTTATGTAGCTTTACTATTGTTTTACACACTTCAAAAGCCAACTAATCCTGTTTAGGCAAAAAACAGTAATTATTGGTGCATTGGGATATTTCATACTTCCGATTGATTTAATTCCTGACCTAGTCCCAGGTGGATATACTGATGATTTTTCAGGGTTATTTGGAGCATTGATTACTGTTTCAATGTTTATCGATGAGGAAGTTAAGCTAAATGCAAAAGAAAGAATTGGGATTTGGTTTGGTGAAAGTGCAATTTCTGATACTGATTCAGTTGATGATAAATTAAATAAGAAAACTGATCAGGATGAGCAAGATAAAGATGAAGATAAGGATAAATAAATTCAAAAAGAGCACTTAACCAATAGGGAAAGTGCTTTTTTAATTTGTGAGAATGAGATAAAATAATTCCCTACTTTTCTGTACGAACACCTTTAAATTTCCCACCAGAAGTCTTTTGATCCATAAAACGTCCTGTAGATGCACCTCGTTTAACATAGTTACCATTTGGAGCTTTGAATTGGGTTCTGTTTTTTACCGCTCCATCACGATGATTTTTACCTGAATTACCTGCCAGTACGTTGGGATGATACATAGACTAGATCAGTTTACAAACATGATACATTTGGAGCTGGAAAATGAGAAGGGACATATTATTAAGGTGAAGTTTGAAGATCTTGTAGCGGTAGAAGTAATGGAGTGAAAAATGACTAAAGCAAAACCAAAAAGAAAACTGTGGATTAAGAGTAGAACATTCCTAAATGAATTTACAGTAGATGAATACTTGAAAAAAGAAGTGAATTTAATCTTAGCTAAATATACAAAATGAATAGAAATCACCAGTCTATACGATTGGTGATTTTTTATTTTCTATAATTTTACTCGTTACTATTTTCATAGATAATTTAGTGAAATGTGAATATAAGATATTTTGTTTGGAGATTATTATGTAGGACAGGAGAGTGATATTGATTGGATAAAAAGTCAAAGAAAATTAATCCTAATGATGTCGATATGACCGATGTAGAAGTTATTTCAGCGGATAATATCGATATTAATGAATATTTTAGAAGGAAGCTTTTCGAGTGTATAGCCAAAGAAGAAAGTAGGCTGTTTTTGTATAAGGAAAAGAATAAATAGTTTAATTGAAAGGACTATTCTAATGTGAAAAAGAGTAAACCAAGAAAAGAACTGCGAGGAAATGGCTATTTTGTAAATGAACCTAACTACGAATTAATGGCTAAGGCGTTTACGGAACCATACTTTAGTTTTACTAAAGGTGGATCTGGAGATGTAGAATTCGACAAATTAGGCACGATAGCTTTATTTTCTGCATTGGCAAATGATGAAGAAGGGAAACAAAAGGAATTAGATAAAATGAGAGCTCACGTTAAAAGACTTAAGAATGAAAAAAAGAAATAGATAAAGTCTTGTCGTGGTCATCTAGTTTACCCTCTGCATGCAGAGTACCGATAAAAAGGGAAGCAAACAAAACATAGCCCCCAAATACACCATCCATGTAGTATTTGGGGGCTACTTGACGTTTACCTTTATAGCGAATTTACTTAAAATAAGGAACCTTTTTCAAAGCCACACAAACTGGAACGGCAACGATAATTCCTAATATATTTTGAACGAGATCTCCAGGTATCGAAGCTAAAGGTGCAATCCAATTACCGTATAGAATCCCTTCACCAATATAATAAACAGCTATCATAAATGGAATGGAAACGATTGTTGCTATTACATTGAAAGCAATGCTAGTACCGTTGCGACCCTTTGACCAAGCGATTTTACCAACTATATATCCTTGCAAACCACGCGCCACAATGGTGATAGGTGCCCACAACGTCCACCCTCCAACTATATCAAATAACCCCATTCCTATCGCACCAGCAAGAGCTGCTTTTTTAGGACCAAATAAAATAGATGCAATAAAAAGCATAGCTGTTCCTAGATGAACTAACCCTCCATTTGCGGCAATTGGCAGTTTAATATTCAAAAAGAAAGTAGATAGGAACACAAGTGCAATCAACATTGCGGTAATAATTAAATCCATAGTTTTTTGACTTGACCTTGAATAACTTTGTGTATTTTGCATATCTGTAAACCTTCCTAACTAGAATTTTCCTATGATTTTAGCAAAAGACTGGTGTCTATAAAAGTGTCAATTTATTAAAAAACTATGAGGTCAGTTGATAAAAAATACAGATATTATACGTATTGAAAAGATAGAGGAGATGACTGTTTTTAGCTGATTTATGATAAGATAAATAAAGTTTAAAGTGGATAGGCCATATGGAGGTTATTATGAAAAAAGTTGCTGTACTACAGGATTTATCATCTTTTGGAAAATGTTCATTAACAGCTGCAATTCCGGTTCTTTCGGTCATGGGCGTGCAGGCATGCCCTTTACCAACTGCCATATTGACTGCGCAAACCGGATATCCAAGTTTTTTTTGTGAAGATTTTACATCCAAAATGAAATACTTCATAGAAGAATGGAGCAAGCTTAATGTAACCTTTGATGGAATCTATACCGGCTTCGTTACTGGTGAAGAGCAAATTAATAATATTTTCCATTTTTTAGATAAATTTTATACAAAAGAAACCATTTTACTTGTTGATCCAGTAATGGGGGATATAGGAGAAGTCTATAAACTTTTTACCGATGAATTACTGGTACTTATGAGAGAACTGGTGAAGCGTGCAGATGTCATTACACCAAATGTTACAGAGTGCTGTTTATTAACCGGATTGTCTTATGAAAAGCTGCATAGCTATTCAAACGAAGAGGACTATATTAAAGCGATAGAAGAAGCAGGGAATATGTTGCAGCAAGAAACGGGAGCTCAGGTTATCATCACTGGAATGAATCCACCGTCAGCAGATTCAGAGGAGCAGTTTATCGGAAATATGTATTTGGACGGAAGTAGAACCTTTTATAGTGCGACGCAGTATAACGGTGAAAGCTATTCAGGTACTGGTGATTTATTTGCATCTGTGATTATGGGAAGCATGATGCGTGGAGAGAACCTAGAAAAATCCGTACAGCTCGCAGTGGCATTCCTGATAGAGGCTATCAATGATTCCTCCTTGGAGCAAATTCCTAAAGTAGAAGGAGTTAACTTCGAAAAATATTTACGAATGTTATTATGAATGCTTTAAAAAATGGAAAAAATAGAGTAACAAAAGCTCAGCTTTTTGACTAACCGAGCTTTTTGTATAAATCAAATAGTACTTATATTTTGCTGAATATTGTAAAAAATCACTTAAATAATAAGGAAACTTTCTATTTACCTCACAACAGCCAGTATTTATGTTCGTTAAAGTTTGAAAAATATTTAACTTCCATAGACCTTTACAAAGATTAAGAAAAATTACTTGAAGAAAAAACAATATTATCTACAATCGAGGAATTAGAAGCTCTATTTCCTGATAAGGATAGATCAGAAATAATAAAGAAAATGCGTCAATTAGGTTGCTTAGAATTAAAAAATGCGAAAATTCGAGGTAGAGTAAAAACAGATAAAAAAGATAGACCGCCTTGTAAAATTACTTATGCTAATGAGCCTAATATGGAATTAATGGCTAAAGCATTCACTCAACTATATTTTGAAGCATTAAATAAGGGTAAACTTAACGATAAACCTAGGTTTGATGAGGAACCAAAATGTAAAAAAGCTAAGGAATATACCTCAGCTCAGGTAAGGGGAAATAATGTAGAAAGAAAAGCTAGTGATATTAACATTATTTACAATAAATTTCCTGTTTATACAAAACAACCACCAGTCATTTACGATTGGTGGTTTTCTTCGTTAATTAATATCAATATATCATGAATATTTATTTCTAAAACTTCGCAAATCCTACCAATGGTATCCCTTTGATATTGTTTTGTATCGTCATTATATAGTCTTCTAAGTGTTTCAAATTTCAAATCAGTCATGGAAGCTAACTGTCTTATAGATATATTTCTTTCATCAAGAATCTTTTTTAAATTGGACTTAACTCTGATCCCCATGAATAACCCACCTTTTCCTTCTTCATAAATAAAGTATATCACATAGAAAAAGATTGACTACAGAAAGTAGTAATATAAACTACGGAATGTTGTTGACAATTAAACGTAGTCATAATATACTTCACTTAACAACAACGGAACGTAGTCGAATGAGGGGTCTTGAAGGCTTCTAAAGTGGCTGCCAATGGAAGACAAGGGGATTTAGTTCTCCCTACTTAAAAACAGTGTCAGGTTCACGATGAACCTAACAAAAAAATTCAATTAAAAAGGGGATATTTAAATGACAACTCAAACAATTGAAGCTAAAAAGGTATTTATAACTGACAACCCAGCACAATGGATCGTATTCGAAGAAGAAATGCAAGCAGGTTTCAATTATCAACTTGCTTCAATTGAAGACCTTCACGACTACGTAGCAGCTTGTGGTGAGTACTTTACATACAACGTTGAAACTGCAGAAGGTGTAGTTGAGTGGTACACACAAGTGTTTCCTAAATGGTCTACAAATGACTACATCTTTGAATATCGGGTGATTAACTAATGAGCAACAGATACCTTCCTTCCATTACACTAGCCTCTGAAATCCTTGATGAAATAATCGCAGCCCACAGCTAGAAGTTGATGAATTAAAAATGAAACTTGATAAGTACGATAGGAAAGGGAATAAAGAAGCTGCAAAGGTAACTGTAGAAGTATACTTCGCAGCAATGAGAAAGCTAACATCTTATAAGGAAATGAAAAAATCTCTTCCGAACCGCAGTAGACAAGGGGAAATTTTTAACTTTGGAAAACCGGAACGTGAAGTTGTATGAAAACAAGCTTTATAAGAAAAGAGCCTAAGTAGCAGTATTTACTTAGGCTCTTGATAGGCATGCATTTCTAAAAAAATAAATTTAACTTCTTAATTGAAAATAGGTCTTAGAAAATATAAACAAAATAGAGAAACTACTAACAAAAGTTAGTAGTTAGATTTAAGAGTATTAATAGTATTTTAAGGGTCTAAAATTGATCACATACTGCTAACATTTTTGCTCACAAAACTCGGACTATTTATCAACTTTTATTTATGATTTTTTCGATTAGTAGTTGCAAATCATCCGGCCTATGAAACTCAATCGGCGAAACGCCTTTATCGAACTCAATTGTATCGGCTTCTATCATTAATACATACTTCCCGTTAATCTTCCCTAAATGGATGCTGTCGCCGAAATCTGCTAACAGTCCTTTGATGGATGTACTGCCTAGCTTCATGCGCAGTTCGGCTTCAGGTGTATGCTCGACAATCTGGGCTGTGGCTTCAACGACCTGATGGGTTTCAAGACGTTCCTGGATTTCCCGCTTTTCACTCGTTTCCCAGATTTCCAGGTCCTGTTCGAATTTGTGCAGTTCGTCACTGTTTTCTTCGAATTGAGCGGAAACATGTTCATGGACCATGTGGATGACCTGGTTTTTCATGATTTCAGGCATCGATTCGCCATATTCGACGAATTTCAAGAAGTCCTCGAAGTAGCGGGCATGTGAGGCCTGGTGGATTTTCAGCTCGGCTTCTTCGACCATTCCTTCTTCGGGCATGTATGGGTATTGGATGGACTTCATATTTTTAGTGGTGATTGCCATTTCAACGTGCCTAATCAAGGTCCGTTCATCCGAAATGGAAGCAACTTTCGGCTCGAAATCACATTTTAATAGGAAAACGAATGGTTCATCAAGATATTTCGTTAATTTTGCCGATGCGATTATGAAGACACCGCCACGAACGGCACTTGTATCAATATAAGACCGCGTGAATTGTTCATTTTCCTCTTGGAATTCCTGTTTTGTTTTTGCATATCGAACACGGTTAAATACATTGTAATTAGGGTTGGAATCAAGTGCATGTCCTTCTTCGACAATAAAAGAACCAATTTTCGTCGGTATTTGTTCAGTTTTTGGATGACGGTCGACTTTCCGTTTGGAAATCTTCATCAATTCCCCATCCAAAAAATCCTTTAGTGGACTTTCTTCGTATTCTTCAGTATCAAGAGTTTGGAAATGTTTAAAACGCTTATCAGCCTGATCGCCTTTTCCTTCGACTTGGATTAAATAAAAAGACAGATAGGTAATTGTAAAATCCATGAATGTCACCTTCTTCAATTATTAAGCATAATTCCCGTACTTTTTTTAAGACTTAATAAGTATAGTGATGTACTTTGATTCCGTCAAACTATTGGTGCATGAATGATCAGAATAATATTGGAGTATTATTTCATAATAATACATATACAAAAATAACGAATGATCTTATATTGGATTAAAAATATTAGAACTTATACAAGAAAAAATAAATCGAAATACTCCAATAGGTCACTTTATTGATATTAAAATAATGATTGTTAATCCTTATTTGTTAAATATATTGATATTCCTGTTGAATATTCAGGCTTACCTTCCAAATAAAATTTTAAAAACAGAATTTTACAATAATAAATCATTGACGAAGGAAGGGGTAATACGTATAATTTGAAAGTCAGACAATTCAGGAATTGTAGAAATTTGTCGAAATTTCTTCGATATAAATGAAAGTGAATTTATTTGTCTGTAATTTTCAGAATAGTTTATAAAATTTACGGAGGAAAGAACATGAGTATTTTTAGGAAGAAGTCCATTGAGGACTTGTTGAAAAACGCAGGTTCCGGCGGTAAGGGATTGAAACGGGAACTAGGAGCTTGGGATTTAACGATGCTAGGAATTGGAGCGATTATTGGGACAGGCATATTTGTATTAACAGGTACTGGTGCAGTGAATGCTGGTCCTGCACTTTCATTATCTTTCGTCATTGCTGGGCTTGCCTGTTTATTCGCTGCACTTTCTTATGCAGAATTTGCAGCTTCCGTGCCGGTATCCGGTTCGACTTATACGTATGCTTATGCAACTTTAGGTGAATTCGCCGCTTGGATAATCGGATGGGATTTAATTCTTGAATACTTATTGGCTGTTAGTGCCGTATCGGCTGGGTGGTCGGGCTATTTCCAATCATTTTTAAGTGGATTCGGAATTAACTTTCCAGAGAAATTGACGGCAGCACCGGGTTCGGTCGAGGGTGTTACGACTTATATGAACTTGCCGGCTTTTTTGATAGTCATGGCGATTACTTTTTTGATTTCCATAGGTACGAAACAAACGACCAGAATCAATAATATAATGGTCGTTATTAAAGTGTTGGTAGTGTTGTTGTTCATCGTTTCTTCTATTTATTATGTGAAACCGGAAAACTGGCAGCCTTTCATGCCATTTGGTATCGATGGGGTATTTTCAACTGCCGCATTAATGTTCTTTGCTTTCATCGGCTTTGATGCTGTTGCATCTGCTGCTGAAGAAACAAGAAATCCTGGAAAGAATTTACCACGCGGAATCCTCGGTTCCTTGGTCATTTGTGTTGTGCTTTATATGATTGTAAGTTTAATCATGACAGGTGTGGTACCGTATGCACAATTCAGCAAGGCTCTTGATCACCCGATTTCTTTGGTCTTGCAAAGCGCAGGACAAAATTGGGTTGCAGGAATCATCGATCTAGGTGCCTTCCTCGGAATGACAACGGTGATTTTGGTAATGTTGTATGGACAAACGCGAATCATGTTTGCGATGTCACGTGATGGACTGATGCCAAAATCCTTATCAAAACTTCATAAAAAATATAAAACACCTTATGCAGCTTCATGGATATTTGGTATGATAGCGGCCTTATTGGGAGCATTCATACCTCTTGGTGAATTGGCAGAGTTGGTCAACATTGGAACATTGACTGCTTTTACGATGATTTCCGTAGCGGTCATCGTTTTACGGAAAACAAGACCGGATATGAAACGAGCTTTTTATTGTCCGGCAGTACCGCTCGTTCCTGGTCTGGCAATCGTTTTTTGCCTATTCTTGATGATTCAGCTAGGGAGTCATACATGGATAAGGTTTTTAATCTGGATGGCTATCGGAGTAGTCATTTACTTCGCTTATTCCCGTAAGCATTCCAATCTTAACCAGCATGAAAAAAATCATTGAAAAAGACACTTTTTGAGAGTTTCAATTTGACGACTAAAGGAGTTATGAAGGCTATCTCCCCGAACCAAGATTTTAAATGAAAGCTTGGTTATCCTTCATGTTTTTTTGTTTTTTTGCCAGCCAGTTAAATTCAGCAGGAGTGTCGCGAATTTCTTCAATCTTGTGAGGGTTTCATAGAGATGTAAAAAACCAAAAAATATAAACTAGTCTTATTCAAGTGTTCGAAATGAGTCCAGCCTACAGTTTATTCTTAAAATAGATTCCAGTTGATTGGAACGGAAGGTACGAGACTCCTGCGGGAAAAGAGCACCGAGGAGGCTCCCGGACCACCCGCGGAAAGCGAGTGCCTGAAGTGGAAATCAACGTTTATATTCTACACTCTCTCAAAAAAGTATACGATCTGAGACACTCTCTGGAGTGTCTTTTTTGTTTGGACATATATCGTTCATAAGTCTTATGTGAAAGAAGAAAATTTCTCAAAGTGAATTAAGATAAACAGACTTTATGTCGAAATAGTATATATGGGCTAAAAAATGGGGGGCAATTCAATCATGAAAAGAATATGGAGAAATAAACAAAAGATAGATTCTATAGACTACATGCAATATAAAGAACACGTCGGTATCAATATCAAGGAATATCCGAGCGTGTTGAATCAAGTGGACATGATTCATTTGAGCATCGAGGATTTGTGCATAACTCGTTCTTTACAGGAACAAGTGAAGGAACATTTGACACAAATTGTAGGGAATTTTTATAAAAATCTAGAAAATGAACCCTCTTTAATGAAAATCATTAAGGACAATGGTTCTGTTGATAGGTTGAAAAAGACACTGCATCGTCATATGTTCGAAATGTTTAGCGGAACCATTGATGATGCGTATATTAAACAGCGTTATATTATCGCACAAGTACATGTGCGAATTGGACTTCAGCCAAAATGGTATATGAGTGCATTTCAGGATTTATTGCAATCATTGATCATTCATGTGATTTCCAACATAAAAAATATTGAGCAATATCAAGATAACATTCTGGCTGTCACTAAAATTTTTAATTTAGAGCAGCAAATAGTTTTAGAGGCATATGAACTTGAAAATGAGAAGATTCGCCAAAAAGACTTAGCAGAAAAAGAGACGATGAAACTACAGGTCAATCATAATGCAGAGGAATTGGCAGCAATCAGTCAAGAGACCAGTTCAGCAACTCAATTAATGGCAAATAAGGTAGGGGAAATTCATGATTTCACCCAAAAGGGGTCCGAGATTGCCATACATGCAGAGGGAAAGTCAAATGAGGGAGTCGAACTGTTACAGGGATTAGAGAAAAGATTGGTGAAAACGCAGGAGCAAATGACGATCATTTCAAAAGATATGGAGCAGCTTTCCAATACTTCAAAGGAAATTGAACGAATTGTCACGATCATCACTTCCATTGCCGAGCAAACGAATTTGTTGGCGTTGAACGCAGCGATTGAAGCGGCAAGAGCTGGTGAAAATGGTAAAGGATTTGCGGTTGTGGCTGGTGAGGTAAGGAAGCTATCGGAAAATACCAAGGACTCGGTATCTGAAGTAGTGAAATTGGTTAATGGAATCGCTCATTTTACCAACGTCATGAACACGTCAATTTCCATGGTTAGCGGGGAAATTACTAAAGGCACGAAACAAGGAAAAGAAACGGGCATATTTTTTACTGATATAGCAAAGGCCATGCTTTCTGTGAAAGAGCAGAATATTAAGATCACCAAGGAAATGACAGAGCTGAATGATATATTCGATGAAATTAATGAAGCGTTCAATCAAGTGGCCGTTTCCTCGGATCAATTGACTCAATTGACAATGAACTTGTAATGAAGTTGAACGGTTTTGCAGAACAGCTCTATGGGCTCATTTGTATTTTAATAAACAACTCGATAGAATATTTCTAAAAACCCCCAAAGCGGTCTATAAAATATGAACAAACTATAAATAGGGATTTAAATTACTTCCCAATGGATGCCGTTAACAGGCTGCTCAATAAATCACTTGATAAAATATAAGTTTAATGTTATATTAATAAAGCGATGAGCTAATTTGTGTAAGTCGAAGAACAAGCTTTTAGCTAAACGTCGGGATGTGGCCTGACGGTTCTGCGCCACAAACGCATCAAAGACGCCTGCTGCGTGCAGGCGTCTTTTTCATTTTATCGTTTCTTTTTTTGCAGCTTGTACGTCATCTTTGAATTCCTCTTGTATTTCTTCTGTTATTCCCTTGGTTGCATCTTTAAATTCCCTAAGTGAGGTGCCGACTGCCCGTCCGATTTGAGGCAGCTTGTTCGGTCCAAAAACAATTAAAGCTAAAAGAAGGATTAAAATTAAACCGGGAAAACCAATGTTTGATAGCATAATCAGTCACTCCAATCAAATCTATTAGTTAATATTATAGACTCCTTCCATGTATTTGCAAATGGTATTTAGGATATAATATAGTGTTAAACATCCGATGATCTTCGCAAGACAAACACTTTCAATTCCGTCTCCAGTTTATCTTGCACATTCTATCTTAAAATATTTACTTACCCAAGTATGATATTCCCTAAAAAGATATCAATGAAAGTGGGGACGTAAAGTGAAATCAGAGTGCCATTTGATGTTTTGGGCATGAAACTAATGTGGCTGCACCAGCTTAATATTTGGCATGAAATTTTTTTGTTGCATGGGAATGATTAAACTTGCAAGTTTGAAGATATTTCGGTATTATAACTATACAAGCTGCGTTGTTCGTAATGATAATTAAGTTTTAACCTTTAAGCTGTAATAGGGAGTTTTATATTGAAACAGGAATGTTATGCCTCGTCACTGACTTGGACAACAGGATTGCTTCTGCAAACACCCACTTTGAGGAGTGGTGGTTTAAAACTTTCTTACTTGAATACGGCAATTGCGGCTTACTACTTTTATAATTAGAAACCAGTCCGATAAGGGACTGGTTTTTTGTTGTTTTATGGTTTGGAACGTTGAAGATCGGTATAAAAAAAGATGATATCCAGAAATTGCGAATACCATGTTAGTAACCGGGTTATGTGAAGGCTTCAAGAATTATGAATAATATGTGAAAGTTTTTATTGAAATATCAGATAATTAGCATTTATAATAACAATTAGATAACTCGGTTCACTATTTGTATAAAAATATGTGAGTCGAATATTTTTTGAATGATTACGTAAGCGCTATCATTTGGATGGAATTATTGCAGTCACCTAGAGAGGAGAAAGATTTTATGGCTAAAATTAATACGACCGAGGTAATTAGCAACAGTAAATTTAACCGCTTTCATTTAGGATTGCTGGCATGGTGTTTTATCATTATCCTTTTTGACGGCTATGACCTTGTCGTTTACGGAACAGTCGTCCCGTTATTGACAGAGGAATGGAACCTTACTTCCGTGGAAGCTGGGGCTATGGGCAGCTACGGTCTATTTGGAATGTTGTTCGGGGCCATCTTCTTTGGTACATTAGCAGATCGGATTGGCAGGAAAAACGTAATCGCGATTACACTTATTTTATTTAGTTTATTTACGCTTTTATGTGGATTTGCGGATACGCCTACGATGTTTTCGACTTTCCGATTCCTGGCGGGATTAGGGCTTGGGGGCATCATGCCGAACGTCATTGCCTTATTGACGGATTATGCACCGAAAACGATGCGGAGCATGGTCGTTTCAATCGTTTTGTGCGGTTACTCATTCGGAGGGATGCTTGCGCCGATACTGGGCATCCTGGTTATGCCGACACTAGGTTGGGAATCAATATTCTGGTTTGCCGGAATACCATTGTTGTTTTTACCCTTCATGATGAAACGTTTACCAGAGGCTTCGACCCATCTGATCAGAATCAACAAAAAGCAAGAACTGATCAGAATATTATCCAAGGTAAGTCCGGAAAGTAAATTCGACATCAAGGACGAACTTGTGGAAGTAAAAAAAACAGAAGCCAATATGCCGATTGTTGGATTGTTTAAGGATTCCCGTACTCTTAGCACATTGATGTTCTGGATCGCCTTTTTCATGTGCTTATTGATGGTATATGGATTGAATACATGGCTTCCAAAGCTAATGATCGAGGCAGGGTATGCGTTGAATTCAAGCTTAGGTTTCTTGATCGTCCTTCAAGGCGGCGCTATCGTAGGCACGCTTATCATCGCTAAACTTTGTGATCGTTATGGTTCCAAGAAAATGCTTGTGCCGATGTATGCGCTTGGTGCTGTAAGTTTGACGCTGTTGGGAATGGGCGGAAGCTCATTTGTGATTTACACATTGGTAGCGATTGCAGGGGCTTGTACCATTGGTGCCCAAAACCTTGTACAAGCCTATGTTTCCCAGTACTATCCGCCAAATATTAGATCGACTGCACTAGGGGTGGCATCTGGTATCGGAAGGATTGGCGGTATGCTCGGGCCCATACTCGGAGGATTTTTATTATCCATCTCGCTACCCATCCAATTGAATTTCATTGCCTTCGCCATTCCGGGTCTCATTGCTGCGGTTGCCTTATCATTCGTTCCAGTGAAAATGGCTTATTATAAACATGATCATTCGGAACCAACTGAAGAAATGGACGTAGAATCCAATAAAATGAACGTCTTGTGAACTACATGCATGAAATGCACAGTGCTGGGATACCCTCGCTGTCATTTCATGCCTATTTGTTTTTTTAGCCTTTTTTGCCATACTAATGAAATGGCAAATTGACAAGAAATTGCTTAAAGGTTTTCCAGGAATTGTTTGGCGTGACCTACATTTGAGAAAAGTTGCTTAAATGTTCATAATTTCGCAATATGAGTCACTCTTACTATAAAGAATAAATGGTAGAATGATGGTACGGATAATTAATTCTCCCTTGAAGTGGAGCGAACTAGAAATTAATCTCATCTTTTGTGAGGAGTCAATACTTTGAAAATTTTAAAACATGTAATTTTTTGGTTATGCATTATAGGGACATTATTCTCTATGATTTATTTCTTTGTAGCGGACATTCCGTTATATGTTAAATTGTTAGGCGGAGCCATCATCCTTTATCTTGGTTATGATCTAATAACAGAATCAAGGAAAAGAAAGCGTAAAGAAGCCTTGGAAGCTTAATCCTTATACACATTAAAAGCCCTCTTTGATAAGAGGGTTTTTTTGTTGATTAATATGGCTAATCAACTTTGTTTATTGACAATATTTCTAAAAAACTAGGTTAATATTTAGTGGACTTAGTTCTATATATGTAGAATTTGTATTTTTAACTACAATAGAAGTTGTCATTATATGTTAGCTCGGCCAAAAAAATATAGACATCCTTAAGACTACGTCAATAGGAAAAGCAGAAAGAGGGGAAGGAAATGCGCACAATCCAAGTGTCTGAAATGATTGATGCAAAAATTTAACCGTTTTTATTTACAGATTTTATTATGTTGTATCTTTATCATCATTTGTGACGGATATGATATGTTCATGCTTGGGACGATTCTGCCATCTTTGATGGCGGAGTGGAGGATAACTGCTGTAGAGGTTGTTCAGCGGACAAGCACTAGGGGGAGTTGTCGCTTCATTGGGGGCGATGTACCTGATTCCGAACTTTGGTTGGCGGGCAGTGGTTTGGCTTGGTGCACTCCCATTAATTTTCATGCCCATACTATATAAATTGCTGCCTGAGTCAATAAATTATTTCATGACAAAAAATAAGAAAAGCAAATTGGTGAGCGTTCTGAATCAAGTGAAGGTAGACGGGCAATACACCATTAATGATCATTATGTCCTTCAGGAGCAACTCAAAAGTGAAATGAAAGGGAATCCAGTTAAGCAGTTGTTCAAAAATGGCAGGACTTTGAGCACCCTCATGTTCTGGATTTCATTTTTATGTGTTTGTTCGTAATGTATGGTTTGAGTACATAGCTGCCAAAAATCATGGGAGGGGCAGGGTATGAATTAGGTTCAAGCCTGACATTCTTAGTCTTATTGAACCTTGGAGCAGTTTTTGGGGCGATCGTTGGAGGGAAGCTTGCAGACAGATATGGTTCCAAGAGGATTCTGGTTACTTTCTTGGTCATAGGATTCATTACCTCACGATGCTGAGCTTCAAGCCAAGCATGGTCATGCTGTATATACTGATTGCCATTGCAGGAGGTACGACAACAGGTACACAAATCGTAACGAATGCATATGTATCCCAGTATTATCCGAATGAAATCCGTTCTTCAGGTGTCGGCTGGGCATTGGGATCGGCAGAAATGGCGGAATATTCGCTCCTACTTTCTGTGGGGTCCTGCTGGATATGAAGTTGTCATTGCAAGTCAATTTTTTAGCTTTTGCCATACCATGCATCATTGCAGCAATGGCGATTTGGTTCATACAGGATAACTTCAGCAATTTGACGGCAAACAGGCAGGAAAAGAAATTGATATGATGTACACCCAAGCTGGATCACTGTATGGAAATATTCAAATGAAAATCGGTCAAAACAACAAATGGAGATCGTGGTAAAAAAATCAAAGGGCCTTATGCCCTTTAATTTTTTTACTGTCTAGGGCCCCATATAATGACTGAAACACCGACCAAACAGATTACAGCTCCAATCCAGTCATATAAATCAGGGGTTTTCTTATCGATGCCCCACCCCCATAAAACAGAAAGAACAATGAAAACCCCGCCATATGCAGCATATACACGGCCAAAGGTAGGGAACGTTTGGAAAGTTGCAATGATGCCGTATAACACCAACCCGAAACCTCCGGCTAAGCCTAGATAAATGGATTTACCTTCTCTTAACCAAAGCCAAATAAGATAACCGCCGCCAATTTCCGCCAGACCAGCCATAAGGAAAATTACAATAGTAACTAACATATATGTATACCTCGCTTCCTCGTTGAATTTTATCATAGATGAATTGTAAATGATCATCCTATAAAGTGCTGTTATTGAAATTAACTGGGCATCCCCGTTAAGATGAATATGATTCTTCATAAAAGAGATATTGTTATCATGTTGTTTGTGCTGATTTGGTGTCCATCTATCTGTTGTGTTCGATGGGGTTAACATTGCTGGCGCCAAGCTTGATGCTGAACTTGATCAACACAGCTATTATGGTTTTGGGCAATTCCTGCCTGGATTATTATCGATTTTCTTTTTCCGCTCCATAAGACCTGCAGGTATTGCAGCCGGCCTCATTACAGGGGATCTGTTCGCCATAGGTATGCATCCAGCTCAGATGAATTTCTTGAATATTAATATTGGTTTAATCGCTTTATTGATAAACTTCACAGTTGCTTATGCCATCAGTATGTATTTGAAAAGAAAACAGAAAATTCTGACATCCTTTGAAGAACCAATTGCCTACAATAGTATTGAATTAGAAGAAACCTATCCAAAAAACTCTGTCATTGTCGATTAATATTACTTACGATTTATGCATTCGGATTTAATTCGACCATACATTATTGTAATAGGCTCTAATTCGTTAAATATCCAGAAAAAGACCAGTTTTTTACCTCTAACTTGGGTTGCAATACAGATGCAAAGGGTACTATACCTAAATAGGAATATAGTAATCTAGTTGAGGAGTTGCAGCCATGAAATCCCGATCATTTGCATACATGTTAGCGTTATTTCATTCAAGTATTGTCGGCCTATCTTTCTTATTCACGAAAATGGCGATTGCTGAATCGAATCCGCTTGATACTTTGGCGTTCCGGTTCACGATTTCTTTCGCCATCATTTTGTTCCTGGTCGCCGTAAAAGTCATTAAGGTGAACTATTCTTGGGAGTCGATTAAAAATCTTGTACCTCTATCTCTATTATTCCCAACTCTTTTCTTTGCCTTTCAAACTTTCGGACTTAAGTATTCGCAATCCACCGATGCTGGAATTCTTTCTGCCGTCACTCCAATTCTAACATTGATGATAGCTGGATACTTCCTTAAGGAAAAAACATCTTTATATCAAAAACTTTCGATTGTCTTGTCGGTAGTTGGGGTCATTTTCATTTTTGTGATGAAAGGGAGCACCATCAATTTTTCCGACATGCTTGGGATGGTGTTGATCCTGCTATCCTGTATTGCAACGGCTTGTTATACAACGATGACCCGTTCACTTGCCAAGGACCATACACCAGGTGAAATGTCCTTTTTCATGATGGGAACAGGCTTTGTCATTTTTAATGCAGCTGCACTCGTTACCCATTTAAAACAAGGTACGATGCCGGAATTCTTTACACCATGGTCGAGCATGGAATTCATCAGTTCCATTTTGTATTTGGGAATATTGGCTTCATTGGTCACTTCATTATTATCCAATACGATTTTATCAAAAATAAAAGCGTCCCAAATGAGTGTGTTTGCCAATCTTTCCACTGTTGTCACGATTGCAGCAGGAGCTCTCATTCTAAAAGAAAAGCTTACGATCTATGATATATTGGGTTCGATACTAATCATTTTAGGTGTAATAGGCACGAATTATTTTGGAGTGAAGAGAGAGCATTCAATAAAAGTGAATCTTGAGTATAATGAAGGGAAGTGTAAATGAATGAAAAAGGTCCTTCCAAATAGGAATGGACCTTTTTCATTTCCACCATCTTGTTTGAGGGAAATCCGTTGAACCAAGCACTACCGGTTCGCCTATTTGAGGTGTGCAGACCTGGACACCCAGGTCATTGGCTGCTTTTGTTACCCGTTCTATCGGATCTGTCCAGTCATGAAAAGACAATGTGAAACCTGCCCAATGAATGGGAATCATCCGTTTTCCTTTTACATCGATGTGTGCTTGAACAGTTTCTTCCGGAATCATATGGATGGTTGACCAACGTTCATCATATTGGCCGCATTCCATTAAGGTTAAATCAAAAGGACCGTATTTTTCGCCGATTTCTTTAAAATGGCTGCCATAACCACTATCGCCGCTGAAATATACCTTTTCTTGTTTTCCTTTAATTATCCAAGAACACCAAAGTGTCGTATTGCCATCGCCTAAACTTCTACCAGAAAAATGCCTTGCAGGCGTACAAATAAATTGCAAGTCCTTGAATGAAGCTTCATCCCACCAATTATGTTCCTGAATCAGTTCTTGTTTAACGCCCCATCTTTCTAAATGTCCACCGACACCGAGTGGGACAATGAACTGACTGACCTTATCTTTTAACTTCTTTATCGAGAAATAATCCAAATGATCGTAGTGATCATGTGAGAGCAGGACGGCATCGATAGGAGGAAGAGTATCGATATCAATAGGCAGCTCCCCGCTAAAGCGCTTGTTCCCGAACCATGGAAAGGGAGTGGGTGCTTTGCCAAACATGGGATCCACTAAAATGGTTTTCCCATCTAACTCCAACATGAATGCAGAATGACCAAACCAGGTGATTTTATTGGAATTCTTAGAAGCGGGTTCTTTTGTTCCAATTACAATAGGACTGTCGGGCTTCCTCTTTGGATTAGGTTTTAGGAAATCACGTAAAATGGAACCAGTATGTTTAAGACTCATCGCTTGACTGGCAGGAATCTGATTTTGGAATTTCCCTTTGGCAAAATTCTCTTTAGTAGTGAAACTTCTTACTTTTTCTTTGTTAGTCCGTCTTCCAAGCGGAGGATAGAGGTTAAGGAAAAGTAACAAGAGTATAAAAGTAGAAATGAGGATCTTAATAATTTTCATCATGATAGCTTCCTCCAATAGTAATCATCGCTTTTATTAATACCTATCATATCACAGAATTTATACGGTTATTTACTATGATGTCCCACAAGATAAATGATAAAGATATGATTCATAAACTGTAAATCACATTGGGTGGAGAGTTTTTTCTTATGGCAAATGTTTAAGTTTCACCCGTCTCAGGCAGGGAATAGAGGTATATATAATGAATAATATAGAGGACGGGATAAGGAATGTAGCAGCTGAAGGGTAGGGTGATAAATCGATTGTTAATGTTTTTCAGAGTCTTTGTATGGGTAGTATTTATTGCTTTATTAGCCTATGTCATTCTTTCTTGGAAATATAAAGACAAGGTTAGTAAAAGGATTGAAGCGATTCGAAAAACCTGGTATATCATTTTTATACTGGGAGCACTGATTTATTGGAATTTCTATCCGATGAGCATTTTTAATGAGTGGAAAAATTTCTTGATCATGGCTATCGTATTCATCCTGATTGATATGTTTGTGTTCTTGAGCATGTATATATCGAAGATTGGCGATAACGAGCTATCCTATGCAACAAAAGCCGTTGCGGAAAGTGATAAACTATTAACGGATAATAGGGAAAAGGTCAAGAATATGTTTCATCTCCTAAAGAAAGAAGGAATACCTGAGTATTATCAAACGAATAAGGAATACTTGGCTTATTTGAGCATTCTCCTTCAAGCATATGCAGCAAAGGAAGGGATGAACGTGAAAATCCTTCCTTTCAAAACCGAACAGGACAAGCAGTCGGTGATAAATGGGCTTCCGAACTTGAATGGCAGTACCATTCGTGCTACATTGGAAAGAGAAGATACGTATTATAATGATGAAGAAAAAATGGCTTTGCAGCCTGTTAGTATTTTGATGGAACCCTATATCCTAGACGTTAAATCAGAAAGCTTCGTTTCAGAAGTCGATTGTTTATTGATAGCATTATTAATCATGATGTTCGATATGGTCATAAAACAAAAACCAGGTGGTGAAGGATAAATGAGCATTTATGATAAAGCAGGCGACGACGTGTCAGTTACCGTAATCAAACCACAGGTTAAAATACCCGATGTAGGTTTAAGTCCCCACACTAAAAAAGTGATGAAACAGAACGAACGCATTATCCTGAAACAAAAAGAAAAAGCTGCACGCTTCAGCCGGTTAAAAAATGTTTTATAAGAAGGAAGGGGTTTTTCCTTTCCTTATGATATTTAATGGTTAACCCGCATATACTATTCATAATCAAAGAATAGGAAGGGTCTTTCAGAATATGAACAAAAAGCCCGAGAGAGTTAACATCCCGGTCCCCTCCGCTTCACCATCCGAGAAACGGATACATAAGGCAAATGCCGACCTGCTTAAGCTTTTGCAAAGGCTGAAAGCGAAACGTTGGATTTTTTTAAGGTGAAAGAAAGCCAGTCTCCTAAGGAGACTGGTTTTTTTTATTTTTTACATGATCACTCAGGGTGGAAGTATTGAATATTTTTCCGTCCAGACTCTTTGGCCATATACATGGAACGGTCCGCTTCTTTCAAAAGTGAGTCCATTTCCGTCCCATGATGAGGATAAAAGCTAATCCCTATGCTAGCTGATACAAAATGATCATTTCCATTAATGGTAATGGGCATGGCGGATAAACTGTTCAATAATAATTCAGCGTTTTGCTGAGTGCTTTTCATTAAATCCTCACAATGCGAAGGATTTAATAATACAATGAATTCATCACCACCGATTCGAGCCACCTGACTGCCTTCGGGGACGGTTTGCAAAAAACATTCTGCAGCCTTTTTAATGACGTCGTCACCAGTAACATGTCCAAAGGAATCATTGAAAAATTTAAAATGGTCAAGATCGATGTAAAGAAGGGCCATTTCATCGTTCGTTTTATCTTGATGATAATCAAAATAATTATAAATGAAGTTCCGATTATAAAGGCCTGATAAAGGATCCCTGATAATCCCCTTTTCAAGATTGATGGCATGACTAATCAAAGCTGCCATAGACTTAATGAGGGTTAGGTCATATTCTTTAAAAACATGAGGATTAATGTCGAATGCACATAATGTCCCAATGATTTCATCCTCATTCATTAGGGGAGCTCCCATAAAACACCCATTCCCGATAAACCTCGTTGCAGGGTGTCCACTAGTCAATTCATGTTTCCCCAAATTCGGGATAACGAGTGGTTCCAAGCCATTCTCAACAACTAATTTACTATAAGCCATATTATAAGGAAGGATGTCACCTTCACAAATCAACTTTGCATTTCTATTGAAGGACTTGATCATGAAACTCTGGATGGGAGTCACTATAGAAAGGAAAAATGTATTGACCTCAATGGTTTGAGCTAATAGTGCTAATACTTCTTTAGCGATGGAATCAAAATTTTTATAATAGTTGATATCTTGCTGAATCATTCTCAGGCTCCTTTTTTGTCTATATTCTTTTTAGGTTTTCTGGTGATATTTCTTATATTCAAAGCAAAGAAACAAAAGCGTAATCTGAATATCGTGACAGTTGCCCAGATTTCCTCTAAACTCAATTAAGGGGTTGGAATTGTATTATGGATGAATCATGTATCAAGAAAGTTGAAAAATGGACCTTTACTTTATTTTCGGCTTTTTTTTATTATCATTAAATTTGCCTGATTACAAAACGATTCTGGCCAAGGCTGGGTATCTCTTCATAATCCATAAATTCTGATCAGTATTTATAGCATTATACTGTAAATGAAATGGTTAGAGTAACTTTAATGTGCATATTTGGCATATTTATGATATTTACTTAGAGAGTAAAGCAACCTGGCATTTTTGCATCCTCTCATGTTAACGGAGCTCATGAATTTAAATGATAAAACGAATGTACCAAGCTCATTTTAAACAAAAATTTGGGGAGGATAAAAGGAAGTAATAAAGTACATATTGGATAATTCAAAAGGGGATCACTATGGGAAAATTAGAAAGTATATATCCTATTGCTATAGAGAATACAAAAGAAAAAATCATCCAGGATATTGATTTTTATTTAGAGAATCAAGAGACAATGCCTTCTTATTCTGCATATATTTCAGACAGGACGACTTTTATTGAGCAAATTTGGATTAATGTTTGGATAAATAAAGCATCAAATGATGTGCCTAGAAAGGAAAAAAAGGCTTTTTTAAGCGAAAGGGGATTTGTAACGGAAGGTTCAGATCATAAGCTGATCAATAGTATGTTCCGGAACGAATTAAAGAAGTATCGCCCATTTGATGGCTTAACGTGGATAAAAAAAACCTTTGCCGACAATCAAGAGGATTGGGAGAAGAGATATAAAAATGCAAGGGAGAAATTCTTTAGGCGACAAGAAGAACAGCGGCTTGCCAAGCAGCGTTGGAAAATACGCGCAAGGCTGCAAGAAGAGGCCAATTCATTTTTCGAAAATAACTCACTTCTTTTATATTTACATGTCAGGTATTATATTGCCGGTATTTTGGCAAAAGATTTTAAGAATAAGCCGAAATTCCAATATGTCGATCCGTACTTGCTTGAAGAACAATTGGTTGAAGAGGGCGGCTTTCAAGCTGCCGAATACCTAATGGTCACTGACTTTTTCGAAGAGCTGACAGGCGATATCCACTCGTTAATCGGTTGGGGCCGGAACCGTTATGAATATGAAAATTACTACTACAGGTATGAAAGGTTAGTTTCGGATTTCATAATGAAATTAGCCCCTGACAAATACTTGAACCATCTATCTGCCGCACTGCATCATGATTTTTTGGAGTCATATGGGGAAAGGCTGACGGTTGATGCCCTTCAAGGTATACTAAGCGATGAATTGGCCGAGTTGTCTCAGTCCTGTTTTGATGAGCTTCAGGAAGAATACCTTTCTGATTTACTGAAGCTTGAAGGAATTCCTTTTAATGAAATATTGCACGAAGAAATATTTGAAAAAGACGTGGAGAACAGAGAAAGAAGAAAAGCTGAAGTATTGGCAGAAGAAGCCAGGAAGCGGGCAGAAGAGCAAAGGATGATCGATGACATCATCGGTAAGGCCTATACTCCATCATTAGGAAAAAAAGTTAGATATGTTTTGCATATCGGTGAGACCAATACAGGGAAGACGCATAAGGCCCTGGAAAAAATGAAACAAGCGGAAAGCGGTATGTACCTGGCTCCACTTAGACTGCTTGCACTTGAAGTGTTTGATAAATTAAATGCGGATGGTGTACCTTGCTCATTAAAAACCGGTGAAGAAGAAAAGGCTATTGAGGGTGCTAAACATGTCTCCAGTACCGTTGAAATGTTTCATGAAAAAGACTACCATGAAGTAATCGTAATAGATGAAGCCCAAATGATTGCCGATAAAGATCGAGGCTTTTCTTGGTTTAGGGCAATTACGCAAGCTAATGCGAAAGAAGTACACATAATCGGGAGCAATAATATCAAAAAGATGCTTCTGAACCTTCTGAATGAAGCCGACTTAGAACTTCACGAATACAGACGGGAAATACCGCTTGAGGTGGAACAAAGGGAGTTTGGACTGAAGTATACCAAAAAAGGGGATGCCCTCATTTGTTTTTCTAGAAGGCAGGTACTGGAAACAGCATCCCGGCTTAAAGAGAGTGGACATAATGTCAGCATGATATACGGCAGTATGCCTCCTGAAAATAGAAAACGGCAAATAGAATTATTCAATCGCGGTGAAACCTCAGTTGTCGTTGCCACCGATGCGATTGGAATGGGATTGAATTTGCCAATACGCCGCATCGTCTTTCTTGAAAATGAAAAATTCGACGGGACACGAAGAAGAAGATTGACTTCTCAAGAAATCAAGCAAATCGCAGGCCGAGCGGGTAGAAAAGGGATTTATGACACGGGGAAGGTTGCATTTACAGCAGAAATCAAAATCATGAATAAGTTGCTGGAACAGGTAGATGAGCCAGTTCAAACCTTCACTATAGCCCCAACCTCTGCTGTATTTGAACGTTTTCAAAAATATTACCGAAACCTAGGGACATTTTTCGAAATGTGGGAGAGGTTTGAGCCTCCTAAAGGCACGAAAAAGGCTTCGCTATCGGAAGAAAGGGAGCTTTACGAACTAATACGGGATACAGAAATCGAAGCTCGTTTTTCTTTAATGGATTTATATGGTTTCCTGCACATTCCTTTTTCGGCAAAAGAACCAAGTCTGATCAGACAGTGGCTGGAAACGGTCGAAGCGATTGCCGAGAACAGTGACCTTCCTGAACCGATCATCAAGACAAGAAATCTTGAGGAATTGGAGCTATCTTATAAAGCGATAGGTCTTCATCTATTATTTTTATATCGGATGGGTAAGCGTACGGAAGCTGTTTATTGGGAGCGTATCCGTGAAGAAATCAGTGATGGCGTTCATGATCAGTTAAAAGATGAAATGTTGAATTATCAAAAAAAATGCAAGCGCTGTGGAAAAAGGCTTCCTGATGACTCACGTTTTCAAATATGTGACGCTTGTTATCATAGAGGGATTAGAAAGACGCACAGATTCAATTAAACGAATTCTTTTGATAATAACCCGAATAAATTGCATTCGGGTTATTGGTGTATGCATAAATCATTTAGTCGTTCGTTTCGATTTAGCAATAAGTGCTGCTTGCTGCTTCATTCGTTTATCCGCTTTCTTGTCATGCACCACTAGGATTGCATGAATTAATCCAGGGACATAAAAAAATAGTGTGAGGACCAAATTAAGCACAGCCTGAATGGGTTTACCGGCCAATAATACGGCTAATGGAGGGAAAATAATCGCAATTAAGTAAAGAATGGTGAACACTCTCCAATATAATGATTTTTATCTGACTTCGGTTTGTTTCTCTTAATGGTTACTTTACTATAAATGAGCGGCAATTTGGTTACTGATGTTCCATTTTCCTGATGATTCCTCTTGTAATCGCCTTGATAAATATATGCTCAATAGCCCGATTCATACCTACTGAGCAATCTGGCTCAAAGAAGCAGTCTTTTTACCCCGATATACAGGAGGGACATGGTTAATCATCGTTTTTGCTGCCATCGGTCAATGTGTCGCATTTTTTTGTGTTAGAATAATCAGAATACTAACTGACGAAAGCGGGAGATTTATGAAAAAAAAGATAGGCTGTTTGCATGCACACTATACAAATATAGAATACATAGAAACCGCATTCTCGAAATTCGATATTGAATGGCTTCATTTTGTAGATCCGGGATTAATGCAGCGGGTGTCAACGGATGAAAATTTTAATTATTCGGATGCTCAAAAAAAGGTTAAACAACAGGTCGAATGGATTGCCGAATGTAAAGTGGATGCCATCCTGATAACCTGTACAAACTATATTGCGTTATTAAACGAAGAACAACTATCTTTACCCATGCCCATCATTAAAATCGATGAGCCATATTTTGAGCAAATTTGCCAATTGCAGCAACCGCAAATGATATTATTCACGAACCCTGCCACTGTTGAAGGAACAGTCAAACGTTTAACTGCACATGCTGAAAAATATGGGACTGTGGATTTTGAAGTCATCATTATCGACGATGCCTTTGAATTCATTATGCAGGGATTGGGAGAAAGATATAATCAGGAAATCATGAATTACCTATCCCAGTTTAAAAACGAAAATAGACGGCTGTCTGTAGCTCAACTATCAATGGTCGAAGCGGCAAGGAGATATGAACTTCAGACAGGACAGACAGTTTTAAATCCATTGCATGCATTAGTTGATTCCATGATACATCAACTAGAACTAAGTTCCTTGAGTGGCGTTTGAATCCTAGGATGTATGGTGCCGGATGAACGGAATGATTGTTAAATTCAAAAAATGTCTTTGAGTATGAAAAAAAATCATTCATGATCTGGTTTATCGCAATGCAGGGATTTCAGACGACAAGCTCGAAAAAAAAGCGAGTTTGACTGCCGTTTTTTATTTAAAAAACGCTTCAGTTGATTTCAGAAATCCATCCCCTTTCCGCCTACTGTCTGCCAAGCCACATCAAAGCGGCTGCGTTGTCCTGGCTAGCCAGTAATTCGGCAGTCAGGAGTGTCGCAAAATTTGTTCAATCCAATAAGGATTACAGTAAAAAACATGAAGGATAATCTAGTCTTATTATATATTTTAGGTAAAACCCCGTTTCTACAAACTGAAATCCCTATGCAGGGATTTTTTTTATGCCTTTGTACGGATTTGTTCACGGATGTTTTCAAGTTCTTCAAGGGATAGATCCGTTAGGGAATTTTTAATTTCCTCTTCGACCCGTTTTCGGTCAAGCTCCCTATATTCGCTCCACCAATCCCGCAGCCCTTCGGTGTTTTCGAGAAGATACTCTATATCTATTTCTTCTTGCTCATCATCTGATAAATATCGCATGACCGCACCTAATAATCGATTGAGTTTAGCTGCTTCACTTTCCTTATCAGGTGAAGCGGGGGTATCTTTCACTTCTAAATCATCTTTAGCAGGAACATTCCGAGGTGTCATAATATCCTCCTGTTTTTAGTACTAGTGTGCCTAAAAAGGGCGGTTTTCAATAGCTGTTTTTCGTATTTTTGAAAAATTCTTGGTATATAAATTTCAACAAATACCTCGCTAGAATATATAAAAATATCATCATCCTTTAATTAGTTCAAAAAGTAGTCGGTTGGTAAGGGAAAAGGATAATAAAAGGAATAGCTAATGCTATTCCTTACATCAAGCGACTAATTTTCTGCATTCTTCTGCGCATCTCAAACAAGCCTCGGCACATTTTTGACAATGTTCATGATCGTGTTTTTTGCATTCATTTCCGCAGCTTTCACAAATCTTGACACAAACTTCTGCCAACTCTGAAATAAACGGGGTTCCTCTCCCTATCGCCTGTGCTAAAAAAGAGCAAATATCCGCACATTCCCGATCCAAGCGAATGCATTCCACCATCATGTTTACATGTTCTTCTTTTAAGCATGCGTCGTAACAATGATTACACGCGGTGATACAATCATTTAAAGTTTGGATAACAGATGAATAATTTTCATGTGACATGAACAATCTCCTCCTAATATGGTTTTCCCTTACTATTATCCATTAAACTATCCTTTAAACTTCTATTGGGAAAAGGTAAATGGTTCTTTAAAACTGATCGGACAAGTAATGGACTATAGGGAATGAATGAAAGGGACAATGCATAAATTTAAATGAAAGGAGTGGATATATGAAAATGTTCATTAAATTAAGTGTTGCCAGTGTCTCCGGAGCCGTCGTGTATTTGATATATAATGTCAACCAGACGCTGCGTAAAGGAATGGGAACGCTGGAAGAAACAAATAAGACACTGGAAGAGGTAAGAAATGCTGTACATGGATTGACGCAAGAGTCCAAACAACTGATCCACTCTGCCAATCAAATCACAGCGGATGTAAAAGGGAAGATGGAAAATGTAGATCCATTGCTGGAATCCGCTCAAGATGTAGGGGAAATGATTCATAATGTAACCAATTCCATGAAAGAAGCCAGTTTGGAAGGCCGACCCAAGGATTTATCCACACCGTCAGCTCCTTCAACTCGAACTAAAGGTGGGGGGGTTCAAATAAAACTCAAATAGAATCATCATTTATCTTTAAAAACAGGCACCCCGGGATTCACTAACCTATTAAAATAATCGTTTCTACTATTTAATTCAGAGGGGGAGCTTTATCTTGATTATTCAATATAGTATGGCTGCAATCGCTTTAGCCTTCATTTGGTTGGTCGTATTTTTAATAAGTACACTTCAAAAGGGAATGGTCACGATAGGGGAAGCCAATCAAACATTGGCTGAGGTGCGAAATGCCATCCACGATTTGTCCGGCGAATCGAAACAACTATTGCAAACTGCAAATGAAATCACCGACGATGTAAAAACTAAAATGAAAACGGTTGAACCATTATTGGATTCTGCACAGGATGTTGGTGAAGCGATACATTCAGTTACAAACTCTGTTAAAAAAGCCACAAACGGCTTCCGTACAGAGTTTTCCCCGAAAAAAATCAATGCGATCAAACCCAAAAGCCAAATTAGATAAAAAAGAAAAAAATAAAAATGAAAGACACTGCCCGGTTTTGGAGTGTCTTTTTTGATGGTATGTATAATGGCCGTACTCTTATGCCTCATATGGATATCGCCAGTGGTTTATATCTATAAGACCCATTTCTCTCATACAGATCTCTTAACACACTGTATGAGAATATGGAACAAACATAAATTTTGTATGGATTGTAGGACAAGAAATTATTTTTCTGTCTTGTCACCTGTAGAATGACCGGATGTTTTTGAATCACTGGAATGCTTGACGCCTTTACTAACATATGGTTTGGCGCTTTTTTTCTTGTTGGCACTTGTTTTCCAACGATTCCAGCCCTTCTTGCCCGTTCCAGTGCCCGTACCTTTACCTGTTCCGCTCTTAGCCTTAGCTTTACTCATGAAATCACTCCATTACTATTGTATGGTTAGTTTAAACCATTTTACTTGATTATTACCCAAGTATGTTGAAATATACAGTAACGAAGGGGATATGTACAGGGAAAGGCTCAATATTTTTAATCTAAATCTTTATAAACCAATAACAGCAAGGTTTTTGCCGTGCGGAACTTGCTTTTGGCTTCACTTTATCGATATCGATCTTGATTTCGTCAGTAAGATGCTTATGCCGATTTTTTTGCAAATGGTCAAGTAGTGCATGAAGGTTAATAATACCGCACCAGTGTTCATTCCTAAAATGATTCCTCCCATATTAAGAGAAGCCTGAGACCCTAGGATATACATCATTAAAAAGGCAACAATATGGGACCATACCGTATGGATGAAAGCATCTTTCACTAAACCCAGGCCGATGAGATAGGCTTGCATGGGAATGACAAAAAAATGAAAAAGGAAGTAAGGACATAATAATTTTAAATAGTATGCGGCAGATGTTGAAGAAAAAAAGAGGGAGGTCAAAGGTTCCGCAAAGAAATAAATGAAAATCACGGCCGGAACTCCATACAATACGGTGAAAGACATCGATTTTTGCAATAAAACCCTCAATTTTTCTTTATCCTGCCTTTTGTAAGCATTCGAAACATTCGGAATGAGCATGATCATTAAGGAATGCGCGATAAAGGCTGGAAAGAAGCCGATCGTCATTGCAACTCCAGTAAGCATCCCAAAATGCTCTGTAGCCACTACCGCACCGAATCCTGCCGAGAGAAGGGCAGTGTGGATCAAAAAAGGTTGGATGGCATTTGTTATCGCATGAAAGATCCTTAACCCCATGGTGGGCAGAGAAACCGCCAATAACTTTTGCCGTGCATGTTTACCGGTTGTCCGTGAGTTCGTACCGCGCCTCATGATCCGCATTTGAAGAATCAAAAGGTTGATCAAGTAAAGAAAAACGAGGAACTCACTGCCAATCAAAACAAAAAAGGCCATCAATAATGACTTTTCCTGGTTAAAATGAAATAAGTTAAAGATGAGGAAAAGCAAGCCGAATTGAATGATATCTTTTAAAAAGTTGGAAAAGGCGATCTTCCCCATTTGCTGGACACCCATGAAATAGCCTCTTGCAATCGACGAAAAGGCAACTATTGGGATCGATGTGATGAGCAGCCATTTAATATAGGGATGGTATTTGTCCATTATGGATGAGAAGGAAAGTATGAAAGGCATGACTACACACATTACCAATACGACGACTGCAGCCATCTTAAGTGCATGAATGATAAGATTATAATGCATGGCCTGTTTATTTTCCGCAACGAATTTCGAGATGGAAATATGTAATTCAAGGCTGGCGATCACATATATCAAAAAGAAAATTGGCAATATGGACATATAAAGCCCCATGCCCTCTTCGTGTAATTCTCTGGCTAGGAGCATGTTCACTAAAAATTCGATACATTCACCAAAAAACGCTGCGACAATCAAGATGAGCGTTCCTTTATAAAAAGATTTCATGTTGGTCCACTCCTAACAAGGTGTTTGTATAAAGATATGAGACATGCCATGGAATATTCATGAGGAACTGCAGATCACGGCGATACAAAATGCGATTATGCCTATGGCAATCCTTATTAATCGCTGTTGAAAGATAAAAAATTAAATCAGGGTAAGCTCGGGAAATGGAATGAAATAGATTTGGTTACATTCATTTCTAATGGGCAAATCATTAGTCATGACATTCATCAAAGAGCTTCATTTGGTGATATTCCAAACGAGGGCTTTTTTGTTACCATGGTTCCTTTGGTCGAAAGTGTCAGAAGAACATAAGAATGGGACACGAATTTCGCTTTGAAATTCATGCTATATTTTGCTATCCTTTAGCAGAGGGGATGATCAATATGAAATTCACATCTATTAGTCAATCAAATATAGATGAATTGTGCATTGCGTTTGAAAGTTGTCTTACGAAACATGACATTACATTTAAATATGTGGATATGACGGAAGAGAACGGAATCATATCGTTTATTTTTTGTGATGACCCGGAAAATGCGAGATCGGTCGACATGGAAAGTGAACGCTTCATTGGATTGGACACCGATTACATAGCCAAGGAAATTTTAGAGCCAATCCTGCCTAAATTAAAGGAATTTGCACAATATAAAATCATCGATTAAGATGATTTTTTTGTTTTGATATTTGTTTTTATTGCCCAGATGGAATTGGAAATTTAACTTCCTATTTATATACAGGGGTAGTTAGGGGAACTAAAAAAGCTGGAAAGCGGTTTACCATTGGGTAGCTGGCAGGAATGGTGACTAAATAAAAGAAATACCCTGGGTGTGTAAACATCCAGGGTATTTCTTCTTTGAAAAGCAATCTTGATGGATTGTAAAGATCGCTTTTCACCACTTACTATACTTCGCAGCGTTCTGGATTAAATGACCATTTTTTTACCGGCATTTAATTCAACTTCCTGCTTAGGCGTTTCTATGGTCTTGTTTTTCTTCACTCTAAAGTGATAAACCGCATAACATCCAAGGAAGAATGCTCCCCCGCAATACAGGGCCATTCGCTGCTCAGGAACAAATGCTAAACTGATCATGACGATGCAGTTTGTTACTAAAGCAAGAATGGGGATGAATGGGTATAGCGGAACTTTGAATTTCAGATTTTCTATCTTTCCACCTTGGCGGGTATATGATCTTCTAAAAGCAAGAAGACTAGCAGATATGGCAATCCAGCCAATTTGTGCACCTAATCCTGCAAGGGAGAGAAGAAAGACAAATATTGTGTCTGCAGCTACTACACTAGAAAGTAAAGACAAACCGGCAATCGCCAGGGTGATGAGCAGGGCATTAAGCGGAATTCCTCTCTTATTCACCAAACCGAGCTTCGGACTTGCCATACCTTCCCTTGAAAGGGAGTAGAGCATACGTGTGGCAGCATAAAGGCCGGAGTTCGCCACTGACAATAGTGCTGTAAGAATGATGAAATTCATGATGTCAGCTGCATACGGAACCCCGATGCTATCTAGTACAACAACGAATGGACTTTCTGAGATACCTGCTTTTTCCCTTGGAATCATCGCCGAAAGTACAGTTACCGAAAGAACAAAGAAGAAAAGGGTTCTCCACACCGTTTGTTTGATGGATTTTGGTATGACCTTTTCCGGGTTTTCACTTTCTCCAGCGGCAATTCCGATTAACTCTGTGCCCTGGAAGGAAAAGTTCACTGTAATCATTGTGATTAGCAGGGCCGATATCCCATTAGGGAAAAGACCCTCAGCGAAAAAGTTTGAGAAAAATGGAGTCTCTTGTCCACCTTTCATATCAATCAAACCAAACATAGCAGCACCGCCAACGATGATGAACAGAATGATGGCCAATACTTTTATGCTAGAAAAAACAAATTCCGATTCGCCAAATGCCTTTGCTGATAAGGCGTTTAGTGAAAAGATGAGAAAAGCAAAGATTGCACACCACATCCAAACGGGTGATTCAGGGAACCATCTTTGCATAAGCTGGCCTGCCGCCAGAAACTCCAAGGCAACTGTAACTGCCCAGCCTAACCAGTAGAGCCATCCAATGGCAAACCCGGTGCCAGGACCGATGAACTTTGTCGCATATGTCTGAAACGAACCGGAAACAGGCATCGCAACGGATAGTTCACCTAGACAAAGCATCGTTAAATACATGATGAAGCCGCCGACTATGTAAGAGAGGATAGCGCCGAAAGCTCCTGCTTCATGAATGGTATAGCCCGAACCGATGAAAAAGCCCGTACCAATACATCCCCCTATTGAAATCATAAATAAATGTCTTGCTTTCATGCTCCGTTTTAATTCATTTGGTTGATTTTCTGCTGTTTTCATTGAAAAACTCCTTTACCTGATGGGTGCAAACGGTTTCATTTATGGACGTTATTAGGGAATTTTTGTTTTCACAAGTCTAATAGCTTAGAATCTGATTCTTAGATGATGTCGAATTCCCTCCGAAAGGAGATTACTTCTGCATTAAATAAGCATGAGTCAATATACATAGGTACCTATGCAGAATTAATTTCGAAAGCGCCGCTTATTAAAGAAAAGGAAGCCAAGCGTCAGGAAACTAGGGATGTAAATTGATTCAAATCGATCATCCGCCAATGGAGGAAGAAGCTCATAAATGAAGTATGGGCTTTTTCCTATGGAGTATCACTTTAAAGAACTCTCTATCTTTCTATCAAAAACAAAGTGTCCGATTATTTAACTTGAGCCAATAAATCAGGAGTGATATGTTCTTCCGCTCCATAAAGTAATTTTTCCCCAAGCAATGAGCCCATTAATGCGACAGCAACTTCAGCCGTTTTATTATGCTCGTCCAATATTGGGTTTATCTCAACAAACTCTGCCGATGTAATGATATTAGCTTCAGCCAGCATTTCCATGGCAAGATGGCTTTCACGGTAGCTAATGCCTCCCATTACAGGCGTACCGACCCCAGGTGCATCATCTGGATCAAGACCATCAAGATCAAGTGATAAATGTACAAGGTCCGTACGTTCTTTCAGATAGGCGATCGATTCTTCCATCACTTTTGTCATACCCATTCTATCAATCTCATGCATCGTATAGACTTTAATTCCTTTTTCCCTGATTAACTCTTTCTCACCTTGGTCTAAAGAACGGGCACCAATGATGACAATGTTCTCTGGTTTGACTTTAGGAGAATATCCGCCGATGTTTGTCAGTGCAGGGTGGCCAAGGCCCAAACTTACGGCTAGGGACATACCGTGTATGTTTCCTGATGGGGAAGTTTCGGCAGTATTTAAATCTCCATGTGCATCATACCATATTACCCCTAAGTTTTCAGTATTCTTCGCTAAACCTGCTAATGTCCCGATAGCAATGCTGTGATCTCCCCCTAAAACTAAAGGAAAACGATTTGCTTGGATGACTTCATCCACTTTTTGACTCAATTTTTCATTACCTTCTGCTACATCCTGCAGATTCTTTAAATTTGTGTCACTATCACTTTGTGCTCTTTCCTGTATTTCTACTTTAATATCACCTTCATCACGGACAGTATAGCCAATGTTTTCAAGTCTTTCACTTAATCCTGCATATCTGATGGCACTTGGCCCCATATCTACTCCTCTTCTAGTTTGACCAAGATCCATTGGCACACCAATGATTGAAATTTCCTTTTTCATATGTAATTCCTCCTTCGATTTTTCTACCTTAGTATAAGGGTAAAAGGATAGATGACTCAACTCGACATTTTTTTGAATATTTATACGATTGAAAAAAGGGTAAAAGTCCTGGGGTAAAATTCCTATTATTGATTATTTATGAATAGGATATAGTACCATGCGGGGTATGATGGGGATTGGCTGAAATCCTTTGAAATCTGAGATTGTTAAGATTTTTATTCCAGGAATGGAAGTGATAGCGTTACCAATCGGAATCGGTGGCCGAAGGAAGATTCTGAAGATATTGAATATATTTTACTAGTTACATTTATTCATAAAAAGTAGCGGTTTCACCTTAAATGCATGGAAGGATTTTTCATTTTTATATTAAAAAAATTTTTTTGACGTGAGAATAAAGAACTTTTTCTCCAATGTGGTTAACCGCGAGTAACGATTCATTACAAAAAATAGGATAGATTACTAGAGGAAAGTGCCATTTTGAAGGGTTTGTTTCACATATACAAAAAAGGTAAAGAGCGGCTGCCCTTTACCTTCCTGTTAAACTATATGATGGTTTTAAAACTTTTTATGCCATTCCTCATTTTCAAGTGGCACACCTTTGGTACTAATATATTCTACAATCATATTTCCATGTTCAAGAACTTTATCTTTTTTAAGGCCATTGATCATTTCGTTAAAGCGGTCTTCATCTGCATCCTGTTTCTTACGTGAAAGGGTAATCCGAATGGTTGGGGAAACATCGTAATCTTTATAGATGGCTGGCTTATTCGGATCAATGTTCAATTCTTTACCGATCCCCTCATTAAAGACCAAGAGTAATTGATTATAATTGCCTATTTCTTCTTGAATCTTCTCCCAATCTTCGCTTTCTGCAATATCTTCCATTTCCTTGGATATCAACACGTCACCCAGTTCTTTTTCAACATATGGCCTGATTTCCTTCTCTGCATCATCTTGCCATTTATCAGAAAGAAATGTATCCTCCATTTCCCCTGTTTCATCATTAAAGAAAACGAGAAATTGCGTACCATATTTTTCATGTTTCACTTTAGCTGCGTATTCAAAATAGCCCCGGTTTCCCATATTGTCGTATAGGACATCATATATTTCGGTTCCTTCATCAAAAGTTTCCTCTAAATATCTTTCAGCTTGATCCCGAATCTTCTTTTCTTCATCAGGATCTGCTTTCATGCTCTGTGTGAATGAAAACAAAAGGATCACCACACCGACCAAGATGATTGAAAAAACACCTAATAAAGTAAGTAAAATCTTCTTTGTTTTGCTCAAGGAACACCCTCCTGTAATCACTGCTACTTCAAAATAATTCCCATATTATTCTAACATCTTTATCGCTCATTTTACTATGGAAATTGAGCCTATCTTCTCCCAGATGCGAAAACTAAATTACCTGCCCTCCAAAAGATCGGGATACTTTGTTACAATAAATAAATCCTTAGTACCCTAAAGGGAGAGATTGACTTGGAAACCTATCAAAGAAAAATGAACCATAATCGGGATGAATACAGAAAGATGCGGTGGAAACAGCATCGTATACAAGTTACAGGTTTATTCGATGCCGTTTTTTCGAAAAAAGTGTTCGTAGATAAAGTGGCTATCGTCGGAGCAGGCAATTGCGATGATTTGGATATAGAGTATCTGGCAACTAAATGCAACTCCATATACCTATTTGATATTGATATGGAAAGTATGGAAAAGGGTACGGCAAAGTTGCCTGAACGGACCCGGAAGAAAATTCAACTTATTGAAATTGATGTAACAGGCCTCGATAAAGTGGATTTTGATCACCACCTATCTTCCATGCTTAATCGTGGTGAAACGGCAAAGGAAATTATTCGGTATTTAAAGGATACCAAGAATCGGTTAGGTCAGCTTTCTGAACGTGTTTTTGCTAATTATTATAATGATTTTGATATCGTGGCAACTTCCGCCATTTATACTCAACTATTTTATAATTGGGCCATGGAGCTTCTTTCCGATCATGCAAACCACTATCGGAAAAAAGATGCAGAAGAGATGAAGAATGGAATTTTGGATGTAAGGGATGAGATCGTTCGTACAGTGAATCACTCTATATCTTAATGTACCAAGCAAAATGGATTCTGTATTACATGGACTGATATCTTAAAAATCGAACCTGAGTATATGGATACCATTAACGAAGGGCTGAATGCCATCTTTGCATTGGCCTCGAACGTAGGATATGGGGCAGCCTTGATAGGGGTAAAAACGTTTATTGAAAAAGTGGATAAAAGCGAATTAACCCTTCGATACTGGCCATGGGATTTTCAAGAAAACAAACAGTATTTGACCATTGGCATTATCGGGAGAAACAATCGGTTGTAATTGAATAATGGCGGGATAGATAAGCAAATAAGCTGAATCTATCCTTTTTTGATTGGTTATAGTCCCCTTAGGAATAGAGGGGGCTGGTGCCAGCAAACCATGGGAAATAAGACATAATTATATAAAAGGTATAAAAATGCGATGATATTTTTAACTATTTGTCTAATGATTTCACAATCTGGTGTGGATATAATGAATCTATTGAAAACAGAATATTCCGATAAGTGGCGGCAGGGACAACAAAGGAAGAGGTGGCAGAACTGAGGGTGAAACAATAAGGAAGGGGTGTGTTGGTTGAAAGCTGATATCGTGTTCATAAACGGCGAAGTCATAACCGTAAATCAAAAAAATGAAGTAGCGGAAGCCCTGGCAATTAAAGGAGATCGTATCTCGGCAGTCGGAACGAATCAGGAAATCAAGGTATTTATCGGAGAAGAAACAAATGTAATTGATTTACAGGGAAAGTCATTACTTCCTGGGTTTATAGATTCTCATATTCATCTTATCTTGTATGGTGTCAATCAATTGGCAGTAAGCTGTAAAGCTGAACATATCAAATCTGTAGAAGATTTGTTAATCGATCTGAAGAAGAAAGCTTCGACGATCCCTAAAGGTGAGTGGATCCGCGCTTGGGGCTTCAATGAGACCGCAGTGAAAGAAAAACGTTATCCAACAATAGCGGAATTGGATGCTATTTCAACAGACCATCCCATTATCGTGAACCGCACATGCAGCCATATAAGCGTGGTGAATAGCAGGGCGCTAGAGATTGCTAGAATGGATGAAAACTCAGAGAATCCCACTGGAGGGATCATTGAAAAGGATGGAGCGGGGAGGATTACAGGAAAACTCATAGAAACGGCAAATATGATAATGGCCGACAGAGCAAGTTATTCTGAAAGTGAACTGTTGAAAGCAGTGAAAATTGCATCTGAGCATTTCATCGCAGCAGGCATAACAAGCATTCATGAAGCAGGTGCTCATGGTCCTGAAAGTTTCCGTTTAATGCAGCAGGCCATAAAAAATAATGATATTCGTGTTCGTATTTATGCGATGGTCGGTTCATTGAATAATTCTCATGAATTTGTAAATAAAATGATGGATTCGGGAGTCATAACCGGAACTGGGGACGAAAGATTCAAAATCGGACCAGCCAAATTGTTTACGGATGGCAGCAGTACCGGTCCGACGATTGCTACCCGTGAGCCCTATTCGAGTGATCCAGGTTATTCCGGAATTCTTTATTATAAAGAAGAGGAAATCTATCAAGTATTAGGTCAAGCACATAAAAAAGGCTATCAGATCACAGTCCATGCCCAAGGGGACAAAGCGATAGAGATGTATTTAAATTGCGTGGAAAAGGCATTGAATGAATCGCCCAGAAACGATCATAGACATAGAATTGAGCATGCTGGAATAGCTTCGCAAGATTTACAAAAGAGGATGAAAGAACTTGGAGTCATCCCAATCCCCAACCCCCCATTTCCTTATGAATTCGGTGATATATATATTGAACATTACGGCAATAGGGTCAACCATATGTACGCTGCCCGTGATTTTATTGATAATGGCATCTTGGCCGCAGCCGGTTCAGATGCTCCCGTTACTGATCACGACCCTATATTAGGCATACACGTTGCTGTTAATAGAACAAGCAGGTCCGGTACGGAAATAGGTGCGATTCAATCGATTAGCGTATTGGAAGCCATTAAACTATACACATTGAATGGTGCGTTTGCTAGTTTCGATGAAGATGTCAAAGGCAGCCTGGAGGCAGGGAAGCTGGCCGATCTAGTAGTATTGAATGATAGTATATTGAAAGTGGATTCCCAAAATATCAAGGATTTGAAAGTTGAATCGACAATTCTGAACGGGGAGATTCTTTATCATAGGGAAACAATGGTGGAAATATAATCTAGCGTGATTATTCTAAAACAACTAGACCTTCACTTACATTTTTTTGGCTTAAGCGAACGAAGAAGATTTACAGGTTATCTAAAAGGGGGATATTCGCTATGAAAAAGCAAAAATTATTAATTAATGGTGAGAGGCTGAGTCGTACGCTAGAGAAATTTGCAGATTTTGGACGAACAGAAAACAACGGGGTCACACGGCTATCCCTATCCGAGGAAGATCGATTAGTCCGTGATTACTTTTGCGCTTGCTGTAAAGAATTGGGCATGACCATTAAGGTTGATGATATGGGGAATATTTACGCCACTTTAGCGGGACTTGAAAACAAACCACCTATTGTAATGGGATCACATATGGATACCGTAAAAAAGGGCGGGCGGTTTGATGGTATCTTGGGTGTAGCTGCAGGCTTGGAAGTCGTGCGTACTCTGGTCGATAATAATATCCAGCCTAAAATTCCGGTAATGATCGTCAATTTTACGAACGAAGAGGGAGCCAGATTCGAACCTTCCATGATGTCTTCGGGAGTTCTTTCGGGTAAATTCGAAAAATCCGTCATGTTGCAAAAGACGGATAGTGAAGGAACCACTTTCGAAAGTGCTTTGAATGCCATTGGATATGCAGGGGATCAAGAGTCTCGTTTAAAAGAAGCGACTGCATTTCTAGAGTTGCATATTGAACAAGGGCCCATTCTTGAACGTGAATCGCTCACGATCGGTGTCGTTGAATGTGTCCTTGGTATGGTGTGCTATGAGATAGAAGTTACAGGCGAATCCGATCATGCAGGAACCACCCCGATGAATATGAGAAAAGATGCCTTCTTCACCGCGAATAGCTTGATTATGGAGGCTCGTCAGAAGCTAGGCATGCTTGATGACGATTTGGTTTTTACGATGGGCAGAGTGAATGTGTTTCCGAATATCCATACGGTCATCCCTAATAAAGTGGTTTTTTCGCTAGAGGCAAGACATAAGGATTCCAACGTCATCGAAAAGGTGGAGGAAGTCATAAAAAGCCTTATAACTACAGGTTCAGAAGGCGGCTGCGTCATCCAAGCGAAAAAATTGTGGGACAGGGATACCGTGTGGTTCGACAAATCCATTTGCAATTTGCTTGAGCAATCGACCAATTATCTAGGCCTACCTTATAAAAGAATGGTAAGCGGTGCAGGACATGATGCACAGTTTATAGCCAGTTATATACCTACTGCCATGGTTTTCGTCCCAAGCATCAACGGAAAAAGCCATTGTGAAGAGGAACTTACTACTTGGGAAGATTGTGAAAAAGGCGTCAATGTAATATTGGAAACGGTCCTTGCCATCCAGTCATCTTAAGACGAATATATGGTTGGTTGAAAGCGGGTAATGAAAGTAAACAAAGGGTGCTATCAAACCATCAGTTCAGTATGAAAGTCAGCTTGACTGATGGTGATGCATCCGTGTATGGAACCTAAATGGGGGAGGGTATAATTTGGATGCTATTAAGCTATTGCTTTTTGTTCCGTTTATAGGGTTTTTAGGTTTATTGCCCTACGCAAATAAAATAGAACCGTACATATTGTGGATGCCTTTTTTGTTATTTTGGGTTGCATTTTGGATGGTGCTGGCATCGATTATCTTAATGATCGTCTATAAGTTCGATCCTGATAATAAAGGGAGTGATTCTGAATGAATATCTCATTACTCATCATTTCCATCTTCTTGGTTCTAGCACTTTATTTAGGGATAAAAGCAAGAAAAGGGAAGGATATGGACATGGAGCAATTTGCCGTAGGAGGCAGGGGCTTCGGTACATTCTTCATTTTTCTCTTGATAGCAGGTGAAATTTATACAACTTTTACATTCCTGGGCGGAAGTGGGTGGGCTTACTCAAAGGGTGCCGCTGCTTATTATGTTCCCGCCTATATATTCTTAGCCTACGTCCTATCATATTGGCTCGTCCCTAAAATATGGAGATATTCAAAACGGCATTCTATTATCTCTCAGCCAGAGTATTTTGCGTCTAAATATAAAAGCAGGTCAATGGGAATGATCGTTGCTGTATTGGGAAGCTTAGCCCTCGTGCCGTACATAGTCATACAGCTCAAAGGATTAGGTATCATTGTTTCCGAAGCGTCTTACGGAGCAATTTCACCAGTTGCTGCAAGTGTCATCGGTGCTGTAGTTGTAACCACCTATGTTATGATTTCAGGCATTCATGGTTCAGCATGGACAGCCATACTGAAAGATTTCATGATTTTGGTGGTCGTTATCTTTTTAGGGATTTACATTCCATTTCATTATTTCGGAGGCATACAGCCAATGTTCGAGACCGTGCAGGCTGCTAAACCGGAAATGTTGGTTTTGGCAGATCAGGGATTGAGTCAGTCCTGGTTTATGTCCACCGTTTTGCTGAATGCACTAGGATTTTATTTGCTGCCACAAACATTCATGGTCGTATTATCGTCCAATGGGGAAAGGACCCTTCGCAAAAATGCGATTGCATTACCCTTATACACATTGTTGCTGCTGTTCGTTTTTTTCATTGGATTTACAGCCATCATGGAAATCCCGGGTTTGCAAGGAGCGGATGGTGATCTCTCACTTTTAAGGCTGGCGATTCAAACATTCGATCCATGGGTGATAGGGGTTATCGGAGCTGCTGGTTTATTGACGGCACTAGTACCGGCTTCAGTCATGCTAATGGCTGCATCGGTAGGTCTGACAAATAGCTTTTTCAAAGTTCTGGTCCCTGCTGCGACTGAAACACATCAATTAATTGTCTCAAGGATAATCATTATTGGTATCTCAATCATTGCTTTAATTGTAACGGTTACAGGAGGCGAGGCTTTGGCCATCCTGAATATCATGTCTTACAGTTTAATTACGCAACTGGCCCCGTCCTTGTTTTTCAGTTTGCCAAAAACCAATATAATCAATAAGTATGGTGCGATGGCTGGAATATTGGCAGGTGTCCTGATTGTTTTATATGCGACAATTGCGGATGTGAAGGTTGCTACATTCCTGCCAAATACCCCACATGTAATTAATGATATAAGTACAGGCGTCATAGCTTTGTTGATTAATATACTAGTAACATTCCTTGTAAGTGCCCTGACTAAACATATCTCCATGCAACAGACCGAAATGAATGATTTGGACAAGATATCCTGATCCTGATTTCTTTTAAAAGTCTGGAGGAACTGATAAAACATGATTTGGGAGGGCTTTTGTGAAAATTAAAATAACGGCTTGTCAATTTCGTGTAGAAAAAGTGTCAACTTTCCTTGAATTTCAGGAACAAGTAGAAGACTTGAACACCCAAGTTCCCGAAAACTCGGATTATATCATTTTTCCTGAACTGTTAACTATCGGATTATCAGCGGCCTTTGGAGAACAGGATGCTTCGTCCGTTATCAGGATCGATGAATATACCAATCAATACAAAGATCTTTTCAGGTCACTTTCAAGAAAAAGAAAACAGGTCATCATTGCAGGCACTCATCTGGAACGCCGCGAAAATGAATACTACAATATTGCTTATATTTTTGATGAAGACGGATCAGTCGTTGAGCATAAAAAGACTCATATCTTTCCTGCTGAAGCGAATTGGCATACTTCTGAAGGCGATGAATTGGAGGTTTATTCCGTGGGTCCGGTCAAGATAGGAATAGCGGTATGTTATGAAGCGGAGATACCTGAAATTTCAAGGATATTATCAGTGAACGGGGCCGACATCATTTTTTGCCCATCATACACTTTTACAGAGGCTGGTTTTTGGCGAGTTCGCCATTGCGCACATGCGCGTGCAATCGAAAATCAGGTATATTTTGTTCATTGCCCCACTGTTGGTGAACCAGGATCACCCTTGCCGAACGGATATGGCCGTGCCAGTATCCTTAGCCCCTGTGACAGCGCTTGGCCTGCTAATGGAATAGTGGCCGAGGCGGTAATGAATGAACATACCATCATTACCGGTACAGTGGATATGGACGAACTTTATGAGAATCGAAAAAGTGGAGCAGCAACCACCTTCAAGGATCGTAATCGCCGAAAAGGTATGTATGCGAAATATGAGCCATACGAAGGGCTGAAATGATGTGTTGGATCCCGAACCATTGTCGTCCGAATGTAGGTCCAATAAAGTGCGGGGGTAGGTTAAAAAAAATGACCCCTGAAACGAGTTCTTTTACAATACCTGGTTATTCTTCGTGATTTTTCAGTTTGATAGGTGTATTAGTTATAGAACTTATCTATGCTGGCCGAAGGAATCGGAAATTGACTTAATATACAAAATATATTGTCAAATGATTGCTATATATATTAAAATATATATAACCATTTCATATTGTAATAATATAGATAGTCACCCTATTTATACCTGTAATGATGTCTGTAATGGCAGGAGGCACAACAATCATGTTTCAACAGAATACAGTATATATAGTTGGCGAATCGAAGGCACCGTTCAATAATCCAATTACACAGCAATTCAACTGCTTTTTCATCGGGTTCGTCATTGATCGTGATACGCATGAAATAGTGGATGCGGAATGCTCGACCACGATATCGATTACATCACGCTTCATTCAATCCATGTTAGTTGGTAAATCCATTCTTCGGCCCGATGAATTGGAGACAGAAATTGAGCAACGGTATTTTGGTTCATCTCAGAAAGCACTGACCGTCGCCCTTAGAAATGCCAGCATCAAATATCAGCAACTTTATAAGTTATAGCTGCTTCTTTTGTCAGTCGCAATTGAAATCCAGCTGTTAAAGAGTGCGTACGCGCTCTTTGGCAGCTGGATTTTTCTATTTAGTGCCATGCAATAATTAATAGATTAGTGTGAAAAAATGGAAATTACCTTATGTTATAAAATTTAAGGAGGTATGGAATATGATTCAAGATGGTGTGATGTTTGTCTGCTTTTTATTGGCATTTACTGCCGTGGTTGCGGTTGTGGAAAAAAAGATAGGAGGAAAGTTCTTCAAGTATGTTCCTGGTATTGTCCTTATTTATATTGGAGCGGCTCTGATGAAAACATTCGGGGTCTTTTCAGATAGTGAGTCAGTCGAAAGTGCATATAGCACCATACGGGGGCTCCTGCTGCCTGCCATGTTGATGCTTATGCTTTTGCAATGCGATATGCGGAAAATTCTCAAGCTTGGACCAAAGATGCTTTTAACTTTTTTTGCGGCTTCATTCAGCATTATTGGAGGGTTCACTCTTACTTACGTTTTAATGAACGGCTTTTATGCGGAAGGAACTTGGAAGGCATTCTCGGCTTTGAGCGCAAGCTGGACAGGGGGCTCTGCCAATATGGTGATCTTGCAAGGAATACTCGATGTGCCTGAAAATATTTTTGGCTATGCGTTGATCATGGATACAGTCAATTATTCCATTTGGGTCATGTTCTTATTTTGGCTGGTGCCTCTTGCTGGTAAATTCAATATTTGGACAAAAGCGGATACATCTTTCATTGATCAAATGACTTCCGAGCTTGAAGCGGGGGAAACCGCCAAGACGGAATTTGGATTCGTGGAATTGATCGGTTTCTTGGCGCTGGCTTTAATTGTTTCAGCAGGTGCAACCAAAATTGGGGAGAGACTGCCGGTACTCGGTGCCGCTGTGAATGGAACCACTTGGACGATCATCATCGCTTCGACCGTAGGATTAATTCTGGCTGTCACGAAGGTTGGGCGTATTGCCGGTTCCATGGAAATTTCCAAAGTCATGCTTTATATCGTCATTGGTTTAATTGCTTCCCATGCCGATTTTTCACAGCTGTTTCAAGCACCTGTATATATTATTTCCGGCTTTATGATTCTATTCTTTCATGGATTGATCATGGTCATTTTGGCCAAAATCTTTAAGTTGGATCTATTTACAATGGGAGTTGCCTCTTTGGCCAACATAGGAGGCGTGGCATCAGCCCCCATATTGGCAGGTGCATTCAACCGGGCGCTAATACCGGTCGGGATATTGATGGCTGTACTTGGCAGTCTTCTGGGCACCTATTTTGGAATTCTCACATCATATATACTCTCAAGCTTTTAAGGAAGGGTTGTTAATATGAAGATTGAAAGTTTACAAGTATCAGTGGAAACCTTGCCACTTATCAAGCCATTCAAGACTGCATTACGCACCGCAATGGAAATTGAAAACATCATGGTTTCCGTGAAATTGGAGGATGGAACGGAAGGTTTGGGGGCTGCAGCCCCTACGGTTGCCATCACAGGTGATTCTACAAAAGGAATCATGACGGTCATTGAAGAAGTAATCACACCACACCTAATTGGCCGCGACATCGAGAATATCAATGCATTGTCTCTGCTGATCCAACGATCCTGTGTAGGTAACACAAGTGCAAAAGCTGCTGTTGAAATCGCTTTGTACGACGCAGTCAGCAAACGATGGCAGCTCCCATTATATCAATATCTTGGCGGTAAATCTAATGTCCTGAAAAATGATATGACAATCAGCGTTGATGAACCTGAAGAAATGGCAAAGGCGGCATTGTCCCTTATCGAAAGCGGATTCTCTACGATGAAGATAAAACTGGGGAAGGATTGGAAGAATGACGTGGAGCGCGTTGCCTGCATTCGTGCTGCTGTTTGCGAACAGGTTATGATCAGGATTGACGCAAACCAAGGGTGGACAACAAAACAAGCGATTTCCATCATTCATGAAATCGAAGAAAGAAAGCTGAACGTTGATTTGGTGGAACAGCCCGTGCAAGCCCATGATATCGAAGGATTGAAAGAAATAAAACGCTCTGTCCAAGTGCCGATCATGGCCGATGAAAGTTTGTTTTCCCCACGTGATGCCATGAGACTCCTGAATGAACATGCTGTTGATTTCCTTAATATCAAATTAATGAAAACTGGCGGAATTCGACGTGCACTCCAAATCGCCGATATGGCAGAAGCAGCCGGGGTGGAATGCATGATCGGGAGTATGATGGAATCATCCGTTAGTGTAGCGGCCGCGGCTCATCTGGCAACCGCCCATCCAAATATAACGAAGATTGATTTAGATGCCCCATTATGGATTAAGAATGAGCCATTTGAAGGCATTCAATTTATGAAAGATCAACTTCTCATTTCCGATAAACCTGGACTGGGAGTCAAGAGGAAATCCTCTTTTACTCAATAAAAACAATTTCGAAAGGGTGAATGATTTGAAAAGGTTAACCGTTTTTGTTTTATCTTTATTTGCTTTTGGTATTTTAGTATTCAGTCCCAATGAAGCTAGTTCCAGGGAGAAGCAGAGAATTGCCTATGTTGATGTGAACGTGGCCACTCTTTGGACTGAGCCGGGATTATTAAGGGAAATCGATGCCCCTTCTGCATCGAATCCCGCTGATTTGAATGAATGGATCGGCTCAATGAAATATGAAGACAAGCTGTGGCTTGTAGGTAACCTGGAAACACAAGCTTTATATGGTTCTAAAGTGACGATTCTTGAAGAACGGGGTGAATGGGTGAAAGTAGCCGTTGCCAATCAACCTACACCCCGTAATGATATTGGTTACCCAGGATGGATGCCAAAGGCACAATTAAAAGACGGACATTCTTTTGAGAAGCAATTTAAACGAGGACTTGCCCTTGTAAATGCCCCAAAGACCTGGCTTTATTCGGATTCGAAACTTCGGTCCAAATTCATGGAAGTCAGCTTCAATACCCGCCTTCCGCTATTGCAGGTGAAAAAAGATAAAGTGAAGGTGATGACACCGAGTAATGGGGCAAAATGGATGGAAAAGCAAGACGTGTCAGTCTATCAAAATGAAAATCAAATACCAGCCCCAACCGGTAAGGACATCGTTGAATCAGGAAAAGCTTTTTTGGGGCTACCTTACCTATGGGCTGGAATGTCCGGTTTTGGATTTGACTGCTCTGGATTTACGTATACGATGTACCATGCTAATGGAATAACAATCCCAAGAGACTCTTCCATTCAGGCTCAGCATGGCAAAAAGGTTGAAAAAGAAAATCTACAACCAGGTGACTTACTATTTTTTGCCCATGATAAAGGGAAAGGAAAGGTTCATCATGTCGGAATGTATATTGGTGACGGCAAAATGATCCATTCACCTAACAGCTCAACACATGTAAGGATAGATGAAATAAAAACATCGGGATACGGAGAGGAATATGCCGGAGCAAGAAGATATATCGATTGATGCTCAATGGAGATAAACTAGAAAATAGATTATTATTTTGATAGTTTAAATTACTGCAGAATCCAAGGTGATGATTCTGACAATAATCGAAAAATAAGAATTTTTATTGGTATAAGAATTTTTGGAATTTTATTCGAAAAGAAGATTAATCTACCGTTTATATTCGTTTTTTAGCAGGTGGTTTAATTGGAGAATGTATGAAAGATTTTTAAAAGAAAAGTTATCCATAAAAACCATCAGTAGGGGAAAATAATGATTGTCCCCTACTGATGGTACTAAATATAAGTTCTGTTAAAACTATTTAATATAATATTTAACTAGGAGAATTGCACCTTTTATTTGATGGTTTCAAAAAGACGTTCCAAATCCTTATCCATAATGAAAACTTCGATTCTTTCACCTGTTTTAGTGCTTATATCACTGTGAGATGAAAGTACTTTACACCCCGTAAGATCTTCAACTATTTTTTCATAATCCTTAGTGTACATTTCACGAAGTAATGAACGCATTTTTTTCACAAGTTTTTTGCCTGAATTGTGACTCACAAGGTGCTTTTCCTCTACAGTAAGGACTCCCTTGAAACGGGTTATCAACATATCATTGATTATATAAGTTTTCGTTTCCTGAGGTCCTCTTCCAATCAATTCACGCTGGAATTTAATGAATGCTTCGCTTATTTCAGCTTCGATCCTTTTCTTTGTACTTGACATAATGCCTCCAGTTCATCGACGAATTTATGGGATTTATCATAATGCCACGTCTAAGTTCCTGTCAATAACTGTTTGTAAAACTTTAGAAAAAAGTGAAAAAGTTAGTAAAATGAAGAAAAATATCATTTTTAACGATGAATTGGGTGAATATCGTCTTAATTAATCAAATATGAAGGTTTTTAATGGTTTTTATGAGTTTACAAACCTTGAATGAGGAGCGTACAATAATCCTCATGAAAAACAATTAGATACCGGCCAAATCTCAAGTGATTGAGAACGGAGGACCCACTATTTATGGGGTTAATTCTGCATTTGCAAAAGGGATGAGATACTCTTTCGCCATCCTACCCGTCAGCTAACTTCGTCGGCTAAAGCGAAGGAGGTCATAAGACCACCTTGATTCAGGAGGCTTTTTTGTTATGCTATAGCAAAATGGCAATCTGACATTTCCGTAGGTCTTTTTATTATGCCTATAATTGAAAAGGTTTCTTGGAAGACGGATCGTGGAGTAGGCGCTAATGCTTGCTGGGCGTTAAGTAGACCAATGATTACTTTTTCTCCAACTAAATGTTTGTTACTGTATATCTTTCTTTTTCTGATTCGTCATGGTTCATGACGCTGTAGGAAGGAGATTGCATTTGTGCAGTGCTGCAAACTGGGGGAAAAGTAACATTGGTCTATTTTTTTATGCCTTAAAGGACGTCTGTCTGAGCAAAAGAACAGTTTAATGAAACCTATCTTAAAGGAGGTGAAGGAGAATATAGGCTTTATTATTGCGGGAAAAGAGAAGGGGAATGGATAATATATCCATTTCATTGGTGGCTTTTACAAAAATGAATGAATCCTAAAAAGAATATAAACGGTAATTGCAAAGGGAGCGTAGGGAGATGTTCTTATTGATAATCGTCGGGGCGGTAACGTTGTATTTAATACATGCCCTCATATATCCGGAAAAATACTAAGGGTGACTTACGGAGGAGAAGTAAATGGATTTATTGCAAATCGTTGTGGTATTGGTAATTGCGGTTGTATTAGCGATACCAATGGCTAAATATTTAACGGATGTTTATTCCCTTGAATTAACGAAACAAGATCGCGTGTTTGGAGGGATGGAAAGGTTTATCTTTAAGCTATCCGGCATAAAGACGGGAGATATGAAATGGCAGCAGTACACCAAGGCACTTCTGATAAGTAATTTAGTGATGTTTATTATCTCTTATATTATCATTCGCTTCCAAGGGGAGTTACCTGGCAACCCCAGTAAGATTGCCAACATGGAGCCATTGTTGGCATTGAATACAGCTGCAAGCTTTCTTACGAATACCAATTTACAGCATTATAGTGGGGAATCGGGACTTACTTATTTATCTCAAATGGCAGTGATCATATTCCTGATGTTCACGACCCCGGCTACCGGAATTGCTTTATGTATGGCTTTTTTTAGGGGCTTAACCAGCCAGCGGAGTCTAGGAAACTTCTATGTGGATGTAATCCGAACGATTATCCGGGTTCTGCTACCATTATCGATATTGATTGGTTTAGTCCTAGTATCCCAAGGCGTTCCGCAAACATTTAGCCCAACGGCAGTAGCGACAACATTGGAAGGAGACACCCAAAATATAGCAAGGGGACCTGTAGCGGCACTAGAATCCATTAAGCACTTAGGCACAAATGGGGGAGGGTTCTTTGGGGTCAACTCAGCCCATCCATTTGAAAATCCTAATGGTTTCACGAATGTCTTAGAAATATTATCCATGTTTCTTATACCTGCTGCCCTTCCGTTGACTTTTGGATATATGGCGAGGAATAAGAAACTAGGCTGGATCCTATTTTCAGCGATGGCATTCATGTTATTTCTCTTCTTAAGCATTACGTATATTAACGAAAAAAATGGTAATCCAGCTTTGGAGCAAATTGGTCTCTCACAAATGGAGGGGAGTATGGAGGGGAAAGAGGTGCGCTTCGGGGTGGCTCAGAGTGCATTATTCACAAGTATAACTACAGCTGCAACTACAGGATCGGTAAATAATATGCATGATACCCTAACACCGCTGGGAAGTATAGCTCCACTTGCAATGATGATGGTGAATTGTGTATTCGGCGGGGATGGTGTGGGTACGGTCAATATTCTCATGTACTCAATATTGGCTGTATTTCTTGCCGGACTTATGGTGGGACGTACACCTGAGTTTTTGGGTAAGAAAATTGAAGGCCGGGAGATGAAGTTAATAGCTATAGCGATTCTGATCCACCCATTGATCATATTAGTTCCATCTGCCATCGCTTTAGCGACACAAATGGGTTCAGCAGCTATATCAAACCCGGGCTTTCATGGTATTACCCAAGTAGTTTATGAGTTTACCTCATCAGCAGCAAATAATGGTTCGGGTTTTGAAGGATTAGGAGACAATACCCCTTTTTGGAACGTTTCCACTGGTTTAGTCATGTTATTCGGACGTTATTTTTCAATGATTGCCATGATTGCCGTCTCAGGATCATTACTGGTAAAGAAGCGTGTTCCTGAGACTATAGGAACGTTCAAAACGGATAATGGTACGTTCTTTGTCATTCTTTTAGCTTCAGTTTTGATTATTGGAGCTTTGACTTTCTTTCCAATCATTGCACTTGGACCGGTTGCTGAGTGGCTTACGATAAGATAAATGTTGAAAAGGGGCATTTCAAATGAGCAAAGAGCAAATAGCGAATGTAAATAAGAACATGGTTTACGAGGCTGGAATAGATGCACTTAAAAAAATGAATCCAAAAGTTATGTCACGCAATCCAGTCATGTTTGTAGTAGAAGTGGGGTTTGCCATTACGCTTCTTCTATCAATATTTCCTGCGCTTCTTGGCGGAGTGTCTGATAGGGGGTATAACGTTGCAGTATCCATCATTTTATTCGTAACGATCATTTTTTCTAATTTCGCCGAAGCTCTTGCAGAGGGACGTGGAAAAGCACAAGCCAATAGTCTCAAAAAGACAAAGCAGGATGCTAAAGCTAGGTTGATTCAGAAAGATGGTTCCGTAATGATAGTCGATGCCTTGCAATTACGCAAAGGTGATATGGTTTTAGTGAAGGCAAACGATATAATACCGGCGGATGGAGAAATCATTGAAGGAGTGGCTGCTATCGATGAATCAGCGATCACGGGTGAATCGGCATCCGTAATAAAAGAACCAGGGGGAGATTTTAGTTCTGTGACAGGAGGTACAAAAGTCATCAGTGATTTTATCAAAGTGAAAGTCGGTGCAGACCCTGGTGAATCCTTCCTTGATCGCATGATCAATTTGGTTGAAGGAGCAAAAAGGCAAAAAACACCGAATGAAATCGCACTTGGTACATTACTGATTAGTTTAACCATCATCTTTATACTTGTATGTACCACTCTGGTACCGATTGCGTCATATATTCAAGTTACCCTTCCAACCGCTACCCTGGTAGCTTTGCTGGTTTGCCTGATTCCCACAACAATCGGGGGCTTACTCTCGGCGATAGGAATAGCAGGTATGGATAGGGTAACTCAATTCAATGTAATTGCGAAGTCTGGAAAATCGGTGGAAGCCGCAGGTGATATCAATACGATCATCCTTGATAAAACAGGAACAATAACACATGGTAACCGTATGGCATCTGCCTTAATCCCGGCTATCGGAATTAGTCAGGAAGAGCTTAACCAATATGCCGTATACGCATCTTTACATGATGAAACCCCTGAGGGCCGGTCTGTTTTGGAATTAGCCCGAAAAAATGGATTACCTGAAAAATGGCTGGATAAAAACGGTACGGAAGGTATTGAATTTACGGCGGAAACCAGATTGAGCGGAACGGACTTTCCTGACGGAAAAAGGGTCAGAAAGGGTGCAGTTGATACGTTAATGAAATATATAGTGCAAGAGGGAGGGAAAGTGCCTATCGGTTTGAAAGATACTTGTGATGAAGTGGCCAAAAAAGGCGGCACTCCATTGGTTGTCACAGAGGGATGCCGTATTCTTGGCACTATATATTTGAAAGATACAGTGAAACCAGGCATGAAGGAACGTTTTGATGAATTAAGGAAAATGGGTATTAAAACCATCATGTGCACAGGGGATAACCCGTTAACAGCTGAAACAATCGCCAAAGAAGCTGGTGTCGATGATTTTATCGCCGAGGCTAAGCCTGAAGATAAAATCTCTGTCATCAAGCGGGAACAAGCGGATGGCAAGCTTGTTGCCATGACTGGAGACGGTACAAACGATGCGCCAGCATTGGCGCAGGCAGATGTGGGATTGGCGATGAATACAGGGACAAACGCAGCGAAGGAAGCCGCTAATATGGTGGATTTAGATTCAGATCCCACCAAAATCATTGAAGTGGTAGCAATTGGTAAACAGCTGCTCATGACCCGGGGGGCATTGACAACCTTTAGCATCGCTAATGATGTAGCTAAATATTTTGCGATAATACCAGCCATGTTCATGCAGGCAATACCTCAAATGGAAGCCCTGAACATTATGGGATTGGCGACACCCCAAAGTTCCATATTGTCAGCTTTAATATTTAACGCCATCATCATTCCCTTGCTTATCCCCTTGGCAATGAAAGGTGTTAAATATGTTCCCATGAGCGCATCAAGATTATTGACCAGGAATTTGTTCTTGTATGGATTAGGAGGCGTGTTAGTCCCCTTCTTGGGAATTAAATTAATTGATTTGCTTCTTGTAGTCTTAAAAGTGGCTTGAAAATATAAAGTAAGGACGGGTGGAAATCCATGTTGAAAAATTTCCGATTTGTTATGGTGCTTCTAATCATTTGTGGAATGGCCTATCCGATTTTGATGACAGGAATGGCACAGTTGACGATGCCCGCAAAAGCAGAGGGCAGTTTAATTAAAAATAATTCGGGTGAATTGATCGGTTCGGAAATGATCGGTCAAACTTTTAAAGATCCTGGGTATTTTCATGGCCGTGTATCTTCCATTGAATATAATGCGGCTGCATCAGGTACGCCGAACTTTGCTTCTTCAAATGAGGAATTCATAAACCGGACAAAAAAAGTCATTTCAAAGTTTTTAAAAGAAAACCCTACTATCGATAAGGCAGAGATACCATCTGACTTAATGACGAATTCGGGTTCAGGTCTTGATCCCAATATTACCCCAAATGGTGCGAAGGTACAGGTTCCTCGTATTGCTCTTAAAAGGGGATTATCCGAAAAAACAGTATATCTTCTAGTGGAAAAACATACGAGCAGCCGATCACTTGGGATTTTTGGTGAACCCCGAATTAATGTTTTGGAGTTGAATATGGCATTGGATGAATTGAAATAACCATGTTCTGGAGAGTTTAGTAGACTTCCTTTTACTAGAATTGGAGGGCCAATATGTCGGAACAATTTCGAAGGAAAACACCAGACGAAATTCTAGAGTCGATTTCCAATATCAAAAGGGGAAGGCTCAAAATTATACTTGGTGCGGTAAGCGGTTCAGGCAAGACCTACCATATGCTGCTTGAAGGAAATGAATTGAAGGAACGTGGAATTGATGTAGTTGTCGGTGTGGTCAACAAGTCCTGTAGTGGAACACTTAAACAATTAGGCAGTCTTGAACTTATTCCGACTATAGAATGGGAGCAAAATGGACACATAGAACAGGATATTGATTTGGAAAAGATTTATAAACGGAATCCCGAAGTTGTTTTAATTGATCGATTGGCACATAAAAACCATATACATGCAAAAAACGCCACCCGTTTGGATGATGTAAAGGAATTAATTAATAATGAAATCAGTGTTATTACTACCTTGAATATATATGAGTTGAAAGGAGTGAAGAAAGTCGCAGAGCAATTACTGAATGTTTCACTTCACGTAGAGGTTACGCTTCCAGAAGATACATTGACCAAAGCTGATGAAGTACGTTTATTGGACGTCACCCCTGAAGCCATATTAAAACGTCTGCAAAAAGGGGAAATAAGTGAACAAGACGAAGGCCCATTACAGTTTTTCAACAATGGTAATCTAGCCACTCTTAGGGAATTGTCACTCCGGTTTTTAGCGGAAGAAGTGGAAGAGGACCTGACTGAACACAGGGAACAAGAAGGACTAATGGGGCCTTCTGGTGCTACGGAAAGAATATTGGTCTGTGTACAATATCATTGGAATGGCTCCATATTAATAAGAAGAGGAGATCAAATTGCCAAGCGGTTGGGCGGCGAATTTTTAATCGCCAGCTTTATCCCACTATCAAAAAAATTATCAAAAGAGGAAGAAATCTTTAAAAGCTCCATGCAAAAACTGGCCAATAAATTAAATGGGAGTTTTTTTGAGATTACAATGAATGGAGACGAAATAGCAAAAGAAATAGTCGGATTTTCCATGCAGCATCGAATAACACGAATTATCCTGGGTCAATCAAAAAAGCCAGTGTGGGAAGAAGTGGTCAACGGTTCAATAGTCAATAAAATAATGAGAAAGTCAAAGAGAATCGATGTATATATTATGGCAGACCGTGTAAAAGCATTTGGTGAGAGGATCATCCCCGCAATCAAGACGGATAAAAAGAAGGAAAATCCATATCGTAGACTCTCCAATGATGAAATGCACGATAAAGTGGAACGGGTAAAAAAAGGGACATTTAAGATTTTTATCGGAGCTGCTCCTGGTGTTGGTAAAACCTATACAATGCTAAGGGAAGCAAATCAGTTGAAGGAAAACGAAATGGATGTAGTGATTGGTCTATTGGAGGCACATGGTCGAAAAGAGACAATTGCCCAAGTGGGAAACTTGGAAATCCTGCCTAAAAAACGAATTCGATATAAAAACGTAATATTGGAGGAAATGGATCTTGATGCCATTATCAGCCGGAATCCTGAAGTGGTCTTAATTGATGAATTAGCACATACGAACGTACCGGGTAACAAAAATCAAAAAAGATATCAAGATGTAATGGACATTTTGGACGCTGGAATTTCGGTTATTTCCACGATGAATATTCAACATATAGAAAGCTTGAAAGATAGCGTAAAGCAAATTACAGGTGTTTCTGTAAGAGAAACAGTACCTGACAGCATTCTCCAATTATCGGATGAACTTGAGCTGATCGATATTTCACCAAATGCGCTTAGAAAAAGGATGGAGGAAGGTAATATATATGCCATGGATAAAGTGGAACAGTCCCTTAGCCATTTTTTCAAGACACAGAACCTTATAGCGTTGAGAGAACTTGCGCTCCGTGAATTGGCGGATGATGTGGATGACAGATTAGAATCAATGATACGTAAGGAAGGAGTAAGGGGACCATGGAGAAAAGATGAAGTGATTTTTGTCTGTGTCAATCTTAGAGCGGATTCTGAGCGTTTAATAAGAAGGGGATTCCGCATAGCCTACAGACTTAAAGCGGAGTGGTATGTTATTTTCGTCAAACATCCAAATGAACGTCAAGCTGATGAAAAGGTGGTACTTGATAAACTGATAAGTCTTACACATCGCTTAGGAGGCACTTTTGAATTATATACAACGAGGGATAGACGATCTGTGTTCAAGGAGATCAAGAAACAATTACAGACCAAAAAAGCAACACAAGTCATTTTAGGACAATCAGCAAGAACGAGATGGCAAGAAATTGTCGGTGGATCTATTGTAACTCGTCTTCTACGAGAAGTCAGACATCTTGATGTTTTGATCGTAGCTGATTAATTCATTTATCAGGCTGCAATTTTTTGCAGGAGTCTATTTTCCTGTAGTCATGAGGAAAAATATGGTATAATTATTTACGGATATTTCTTAATATTATAAAAGCAAGGGGTTGCCAATGATGATCACTTTTCCAAAACCTGATGTTGAGCAATTTTTACGAACGTTTTCCATTGCTGATTTTGCTGTAAGTCCAGATGAAAAACATCTGGTTTTCAGTACCAATTTGAGCGGCAAGTATAATTTATGGGGAATGGATTTGCCAAACTCCTTTCCTTATCCTCTAACATCCATCGATCAAAGCTGCCAAGGGCTTATATATGATAAGAAGAGCCGGTTTATCATTGCTGGTTTCGATCAAGACGGTAATGAAAATACCCAGTTTTACGGAGTTCCTTTGAATGGAGGGACAATGAAGGAAATCGTTAATCATGAAAATACACGTAATTTCATGCCAAAATTATCGAATGACAGTAAAAAGCTCTATTACACGACATCCAGAGGAAATCCTTCCTTTCTAAATTCCTATTGTTTGGATTTAGAATCAGGACAGGAAAGGCTGGTACTGGAGGGGAAAGATGCAGCGACCTATTTATTTGGCTTCAGCCCTGATGAAGAAACCTTACTTTACTATAAACACTTTGCTAATACATATACTCTTCTCTATGCAAAAAAAGGGAACGAAGATATCCTGCTCACTCCGCCGACAGAGAAACAACACACAGTGAATGATGGGGTTTTTGTTTCGGATTCGATGATATATTTATTGACTGATTATGATTCGGACTTTACCTATTTGGCTTCATACAACCTTGAAACAAACAAATTCTGTAAAGTTAAAGAATTCAAGAATGAGAGTTTTACTGCCATTACTTATTGTAAAGAGAATCAATTATTATATATAACCAGTCAAAAGGGTGTAGAGGATCAATTATATGAAATCAATCTGCAAAATGAAAATTGGAGAAACATCCCCGTGCCATGCAGTGTCATTAATAAACTTGAAGTTGCTGCATCAGGCACGCTTTACTTATTTGGCATGAGTGCAACCAAGCCTCATAATATCTATAAAAATACAGGTGATGAGTGGGTATCATTAACTAAATATACTGTTCCTGGCGTCGATTCTAATGAATTGGTTGAACCGGACATCATTACATACCCTTCCTTTGATGGCCGGGAGATCGAATCGTTATTTTTTAGGGCAAAAAAGGAAAATGACAATGGTGAAGTCATTTTTTGGCCTCATGGAGGACCTCAAGCGGCAGAACGGAAGTTTTTTAGAGCTTCATTTCAATTTTTCCTGAATAACGGTTACAGTATTTTCGCGCCAAACTTCCGCGGTTCTACTGGTTATGGTTTGGAATTCATGAAAATGGTAGAGGGAGATTGGGGAAATGGACCTCGACTTGATAATGTAGCCGGCCTTGATTGGCTGATAGACCAAAGGCATGCACAAAAAGGCAACATTCTTTTGATGGGCGGAAGCTTCGGAGGCTACATGGCCCTTCTGCTGCACGGGCGACATGCGGATTATTTTAAGGCGGTTGTCGATATCTTCGGCCCATCCAACCTATTCTCATTTATCAATTCTGTACCTGAAGACTGGAAGCCAGTCATGGACCAATGGGTAGGAAACCCGGAAAAAGATAAAGAAAAACTAATCGAGTTTTCGCCTATTACCTATCTAGAATCCATGATAAAGCCAATGCTTGTCATTCAAGGGGCAAACGATCCCCGTGTCGTCAAAGAGGAATCGGGTCAAATCGTTCAAGCGTTGAAGGATAAAGGAAGAGATGTCGATTATATGCTTCTAGAAAATGAAGGACATGGATTTTCCAAAAAAGAAAATGAAATTGCTGTCTATCAAAAAATACTCTCCTTCTTAAAGCAATTCACAGCAGTAACAGAAAAGGTATAATACGTATTTTTACAAGTGAAGAACCCCTGCCGCTCACGTTCAAAGTGATGAAGCAGGGGTTTTTAAGTTTTGGGAGTTAGTAAATAGCTTCCTAATACGGCATATAAATCAGTCATTTAAAATTCAGAATTCCCCGAATAAACGCTAGTCACCTAGTCATAAAGTGCTATATAATATACGAAAAAAGTATTTTTTTGTTAAACGGAGTTGATTCGCAATGCCACGGGAATTATCGTTATACTTACTCGTAATTATATTGGCAGGTGCTTTAAGTTTGTTCCTGTGTTTATTTGCAGTATTAAAGATCAAGGATGCACCTGGAGCAAAACCCTATATTATCGTGACATTATTGTCTTCCATTTTTACTTTTTCCTATGCTTTAGAACTTTCCAGTACATCTTTGGAACAAATCATATTCTGGTTAAGGGTCGAGTACTTGGCCTTGCCTTTCATCCCAGTCTTCCTTTTGTTGATGTGCATAGAATATATAGGGCATAGAATCAAGAAGGTATGGAAATATGCACTCTTCATCATACCGTTCATCACCATTTTCATGCATTATACAAATGATTCTCATCACTTTTATTACAAATCAATGGGATTGAGAGGCGATAGTCCTTTTCCAATAATTAAATTGGTGGGCGGCCCTTGGTTTTACGTTCACTCCCTTTTTCTTTTTTTATGTGTGATGATAAGTATAATCATATTGCTAAGGCAGTTGAAAAATTCTTCATTCAGATTCAGGATGCAAATATCAATGATGGTGGCAGGTCTGATTATTCCTATATTATCAAATTACTATTATATAAATGGATTAAGCTCATATGGTATCGATCTTGGTCCTGTATCCATGAGTATCACGTTTATCTTTCATGGTGCGGCACTATTGACTTTTCAAATGTTCAATGTAGCACCGATCGCCAGGGAAACTGTTTTTGAAAGTATGAAAGAGGGTGTCATCGTTTTAAATCAACAGGGTTTGATTGTTGATTATAACCATGGAATGCGCAAAGTCATACCTTTGTTGGATGAACATACTATAGGTAAATCGATTACAAGTGTGCTAAATGGGAATCATCATCTTAGGGAAATAATCGACCTTAAGCAAGACAGTGATTTTACATGCAGCATAAATGGTGATATGGTACATTACCATATTGGTTTTTCACCCGTGTTCAACAAAAGCAACCTGCCTATCGGACAGATCATTACCTTCGCCGACATAACTGAAAGAGTGCTCATGCTGGAAAAGTTGAAACAACTTGCCAGCTTGGACGGATTAACCCAAATATTGAATAGAACATTTTTCATCAAAAAAACGGAAATTTTATTCGATGCTCTAAGCAGGGAAGGCGGTAGTGTTTCAATCATCATGTTTGATATCGATCATTTTAAAAATGTTAATGATACTTTTGGACATGAAGCAGGGGATGCGGTCATAATGCTTGTTGCAAATACTGCAAAAGAATATATTCGGGAAGGAGATCTATTGGGGCGCTATGGTGGTGAAGAATTTATCGTATGTTTGCCGAATACCGCTTTACCCACTGCATATGAGTTGGCCGATGTTATAAGGGAAAAGGTTTCTGAAAGTAATGCAGAGGTTAATGGAGAGAAGATTTCCGTTACCTGCAGTTTCGGTGTGACTCATGCATCAATTGAAGCTGGAGATCGAGGCCATTCCATCCAAACATTGATGCCACTGGCCGACCGAGCCTTATATGCCGCAAAGAAGAATGGCCGAAATTGTGTACGGATCATAGCCTAAGACTATATTATCATTCCTTTAAACCTTGAACTTGTTCTAGGTTTTTTTCATTGTGTTCATAATTGCTATATTCAGTAATCCGTGTGTAAAAACAAATTCCGTATCTTTTGAAGCTGGAGATTACTTTTTACTAGCTCTGTATACTCTATAACCGAGGCTGTTTCCGTAAGAAAAAATGAGGCGGTAATGTTCGTCCATGACTCGTTTCAAAGATTCATTCAAAGGCTGAAGGGGGCTATTTGGAGCTGAAGAATTCATTAATTCCTCTAAGACGGTACTCGATCTCAAGATTTTTACATTTGAAAATCCGTTTTGTCGGAAGGAATTTAACCATTCGGATTGCATCAATAATTCCCTTAAATGATAAAAGTTCATGATTTCCTTTTTTGAGGCAGAATCAAGGCTGGTTTCCGCTGTCATATCAATGGATAACAAAGTTCCTTTTAGTTTGAGGACCCTGTAAAATTCACTGAGTGATTTTTGTATATCAGTGAATGCAGTCGTTGATTCGGCTATGATCAAATCAAAAGAATGATCGTCAAAAGGCAGTTCTTCTATTGAATGCTCATATAGGTCGATGCTTAAGTTAGCTTGTTGGAATCTTTTTTTTGCATGTTTCACCATTTCAGGGTGATGATCAAGCGCTGATACTCGGCAAAGGAACGTTTTTGCCAAGAAAGCTGAGGTTTGCCCTGTCCCGCATCCGGCATCAAGGATTTTTGACGTATGATCGATTTTTTCATTTTTTAAGAGTTGCTTTGTCAGTTCAAATCCACCAGGGTGTGCCCCTTCGATTCCAATTATGGCTAGTGCGTCTTGGTATGAATGGTTCATGGAATTATCTCCTTTGTAAATGTATAAATGTATTTTATGCTTTGGTTTTAAAGAGTGATTTAACCATTGACAAGGAATATGGGAAAGACTTTTAAAGGAATGGTGGGTTTTTAAACCATGCAGGCTAGTCCCCTAATGCATACGATGTAGAATCGACTAACAAGGGGAGTGTAATATGGGATATCATAATTATTATCATAAATGCAGGCAAGGTGTTGGAAGACCGGTTGAAATTCGTACAAGCAGAGGAACCATACATCGGGGAATCATACACCGGGTAACGCCGAACCGTGTATATATTCGTCCATTTAACGGTGGCGGAAACCTTGGGGGTTTTGGTTATGGAGGCTTTAATGCAGGATATGGATGGGGTGCCGCAAATGGATTTGCCTTTGGCGCAATTGCATCTTTAGTCTTTCTCGCATTTCTCTGGTAATGCGAATGATGAAAATATTAAAAAACCTGAAGAATCATCAGGTTTTTTTATTTTGTACCCATTGGGTGGATTCCTAAAAAAACCGGAAAAAATATGTATGGAAGTACAACTAAGATAAAGCAGTGAGTTTTGAATGAATTTGGCTTGTTTGCCGAAGTTAAAAAGACCGTGCAAGACGGAATCCTAGGTCGTCTATGCAAAATGTAGGATGGCTGCGCCGACGACATGTAGCGCCACAACCCCTGGCATCCTCAGCCCAGCTACCTCCCCGAAAAATACGATAGGTGCCGTACACTTGTTCATCATATATATCCCAGCACCATTCCCAAACATTTCCTAGCATATCATGCAGCCCCCATGGATTCGGTTCTTTTGTTCCTATTTCATGGATTTTGCCCCCTGAATATTCGTTATACCAGGCAATGTTATTCAGCTCTCCGTACCTATAACCAGCAGTCCCGGCTTTACATGCATATTGCCACTCTGCTTCTGTAGGAAGTCGAAAACCGTTTGATTCCCAATCACAAACAATGTTTTCACCATTGATAGAATAAGACTCTCCCAGTCCAGCTTTCTGTGAAAGTAGATTACAAAAAGAAATGGCATCATACCAAGAAATATTCACAACAGGTTTTATATCCTGATTAAAAGAATTAAGTGATTTATTTGTAATAGTATAGTAGAAATCCGCAGTAACAGGATAACGGGCAAGAAGAAACGGTCTGATTTCAGCTTTCCATTTGCTTTTAATTCTATCGTCCCTTAATTCTATTTCTCCCCCTGGAACTTTCACCATTGGATAATCAATGTAACTCATTAATTCCTTTGACAATCTACCTTCCTCCTATCGACCTGATTTGCAAATTTCACCACTAGAAGAACACTGGTTTTTTAGTTATACTGCCAGAGATTTAATTTAGAACATAAATGAACGTTTTGGGAGAAGGATGAACACGTTTGACTCACTGGGGATGTGACAGGATTTTGTCTCGGTCGATGTACAATCATGCGGTTAATGAATCAATTTTAGATTGATTACGCCCCATATAATTTATATTAATATGTTTGTAGGTTTCTTATACTTTAAATTATGGGGGAGAGCAAATGAACGAGTTTTTGGAGAAAACAGCAAGATTTGAGCATCGGTTTTGGCTGCAAATCTTAGGAGACCATGCCAGGTTCATCCATGAGTCTTTAGCTCCGGTCGAGGTGGAATACATTGAAATTGCCTCAGAATTCATTCAAATTTTTGATACTCTCCTTGGTAAAGCCAATTCGGAAGAGATTTCGCAACTTACTGCCACAGCAGAACAAGAGACATTAAGATTTCGGGAGTTTAAGCTATGTCTTATAAAAGAGCATCTGGTAGGTAAAATTAAGATACATCTTTCACCTTCATTCATTAATCATATGGTGAACGAATTAGAAGAATATTTAAGATTATTGAAATATTTCAATGCAAATCAAATGCCACCGGTTTTTCATGAACTTCATCATCATTTGCTTTGGCTGCTAGATGCAGCAGGACATGCAGGTGCAATATCATCCAATATGGATGATGTTGAAAAAAGATTAACAGAGAAAAGTGAGCAATATAAAAAACATTTTAATGATTTTTATTTAAAAGCTGTTGAAATGGCTGGATTTTTACGAACCAATCTGTCAACATTCCCAGCATTGGAAAAAATGAATGCGGACGTCACATTGGAAATTAAATTCTTCCAGCACTTCCTGCTTGAATTGGAGGAGCTTGACCTCAGTGCGCAGGCTCTTGGAACTCTTTCGCCATTAATGGCCGATCATATGTGGCGTGAAGAATGTTATTATTTAACGAAACTCGCTGAATCGACAGACATGGAAAAGCCAAACTGCGATCCAGCGAAACCGAGGCTAGTCGAATAAAAAAGCACCTCATGGAGCCCTTTCTTAAATGGGCTCTTTATATGTGCTTTTTTTTGTTGATTACCATTAATGGATGTGATTTATAAAGGAAGTTAATTCCTATCCTTATGTTATACTAGAAGAACTAAAATTAATTATAGAAGTATAGGAGTGCTGAAAGATGTTTGGAAATTCTTCCAATTTGACAGATGGCATTTATTTTGGAGAATCGTTACCACAACAAATCGCTAAACACATTTTAAAAAAAATCATTGAAGGTGAAATAGAAGCTGGAGAGAAAATCGTCGAAGAAGACATTTCCAAAGAATTGAACACTAGCCGTGCACCTGTACGGGAAGCCCTTTATCTATTGCAGGTTGACGGTATTGTTGAGAGGATGCCGCGGCGGGGAACGATCGTCAAGCCATTTTCACAAAAGGAAATCATTGAATATAATGATGTTACGATCGGGCTGATCCAGATGGGCATTGATTTTTCCCAAGGGAAGTGGCACGCAGAATATAAACAATCATTACAAAGGCATTTGGAAATTGCAACAGATGAGTGTGAAAATAGGAATGTAATCGAGTATCAGAAAAGGGCAACACAGATATTTCGCTATATTTTTTCAATCGCTAATAATAAAGCATTATCAAGGTTTTTTGAAGAAGCCAGTCATATTCTCATGGTTTTTGCCCAAAGTCAATGGAATACGGAAACGATGGAAAACTTCCATTACAGATTAAAAATGTCCGTTGAGGCCATTCTAGAAGATGATTTCGTTAAAGCAAAAAATGAAATTCATGAAGCCCTGAGTCGTGGAGTGATGTAGAGTCTTTGACTCTAAAACCAAATTGTCGACAATCGACAAAATTAATGTTATGATGTAATCGTATTCAAACAAGAATATCATCACCAAGATTAAAGGGAGAAAGGGAGAATATTATGCAAGCATTCGATTTTACAGAAAAAGTAGCAATTGTTACCGGCGGCGGCGGGGGTATCGGCCGGGCAGCGTCTATTACACTTTCAGAAAATGGAGCCAAAGTGGTTGTTGTAGACCTTTCCGAAGAGGCTGGCTTGCTAACGGTAAATAAAATCAAAGAAAACGGCGGCGAAGCGAAATTCGTAAAGGCCGATGTTACAAAGGAAGACGACATTAAAAATTATGTTCAAAAAACGATAGATTCCTATGGCAAAATCGATATTTTCTTGAATAATGCCGGGTGGGAAGGCAAAATAATGCCTCTTATCGATTATCCTACGTTTTCGATCAATTAATGTCAATAAATGTACGCGGCGTTTTCTTGGGCTTAAAACATGTATTGCCCCATATGATTGAACAAAAAAGCGGCGCAGTCGTGAATACAGCTTCTGGAGCGGGTTTACTGGCAACGCCAAACATGGTGGCGTATGGCGCAAGTAAACATGCGGTTCTTGGAATGACGAAAACAGCTGGTGTCGAAGTTGCTCCACATGGTGTCAGGGTGAATGCGGTCTGCCCAGGTGTCGTCAACACGGCTATGATGCGATCGATTGAAAGCGGATTTGGCCAAGGTGATTCCGCGGCAGCAGAAACGGCTAGAAAACAGTTGGAAGCAACGACTCCGGATGGCCGGTATGCTGAGCCTCAGGAAATAGCAAATCTAATGATGTATCTAGTATCCGATCTTTCCAGCCACATTACGGGTCAAGAACTTGTAATCGACGGAGGGGCCATTTTAATCTGATAAGCAAAAAACTTTATTAAAGGGGGACCTATACATGAGTTTAAAAGGAAAAGTCATAATAATTACAGGAGCGGGCAGCGGAATTGGTAAGGAAACGGCATATAAATTAGCTGAACAGGGAGCTATTGTCGTAGCGGCTGATTATAATGATGTTGCCGCTAAGGAAACGGCTGAATCTATTCAACAAAAGGGAGGCACGGCATCTTTTGTGAAAGTGGACGTAGCTAAAGCGGAAGAAGTGGAGGCGATGGTCGAAGCAGCAATTGCCAATCATGGCACCATCAATGGCATATTCAACAACGCTGGAATTGGGCTAGTAAAACCATTTTTGGAAATGGATCCAGAATCATACCACAGAGTTGTTGATGTTGACCAACACGGCGTATATTATGGCATGTATTATACAGCAAGGAAGATGGTGGAGCTTGGTGTAACTGGGGCAACGATCGTTAATACAGCTTCTATATATGGGACGATGGTTTCAATTGGCAGCTTTAATTACCATGCCGCAAAAGCTGCAGTCATCGCCATGACTAAATCCGGTGCAATTGAACTTGCGCAATATGGGATTCGTGTCGTCGGCGTTGCACCAGGTTTTATCGAAACGCCGATCATTGGTGAAGATCCAGAGTTCCTGGACAGTTTGGCACTGCTTCATATGAGGAAAAAATTGATTCAGCCAGAAAAAGTTGCTGAAGTTGTAACGTTCTTGTTCTCTGAAAAAGCGGACGCCATTAATGGACAGGTTATCCCTGTTGATGATGGATTCTTAAGCTTTAAAGGATAATTATAATCAAAGGATTTTCGAGATAACTTAAAAAGGGAGTTTTGACAAATGAGCGAACGATTCGATGGCAAAGTTGTAATCATTACTGGGGCAGGCTCAGGCTTAGGACAAGCAGCCGCATTGGAATTGGCTAAAGAAGGGGCTAAACTTTCATTAGTTGATTTAAACGATGCATCTTTGGAAGTGACAAAAAAATTAATCTTGGAAATTGCACCAAAAGCGGACGTGCTTCTGGTCACTGCAGATGTATCGGATGAAGAAGCAGTAAAGAACTATGTAGACAAAACAGTCAGCAAGTATGGCAGAATCGATGCATTCTATAATAATGCGGGTATTGAAGGTAAACAAGCCCCTATGGCTGAATACGATAGCAAAGTTTTCACCAAAGTAACGGACATCAATATCAATGGTGTATTCTATGGTATGAAATACATTCTGCCAATCATGAAAGAACAAGGATTAGGGGCAGTGGTGAACGTTGCTTCCGTAGGTGGAATTCGTGCTGTGCTTAACCAAAGTGCGTACGTTGCGAGTAAGCATGCTGTTGCAGGCTTAACGAAAACAGCTGCCATAGAATATGGTCAATATGGAATCAGCATTAATGCCATTGCACCAGGAGTTATCTTAACGGCAATGGTAGAAGGTTCATTCAGGCAAATAGGCGGGGAAAATTGGGAAGAAGCAATGGCGGATTTCATCAGTGTAAATCCTAAGAAACGCTTTGGTAAACCTGAAGAGGTCGGCCATTTAGTCGCCTTCCTATTATCAGGGGAAGCGGAGTTCATCAACGGGGCAGTCATTCCGATTGATGGCGGACAATCTTCACAATACTAAACGTGTAAAGGGAGTGACAGTATTAGGTCACTCCCTTTTTAATCGTATCCTTTTAGTTAATGACCAAATGAATTCAAACTTTAAAAATCAATACATATGAAACGAAATGCGAACCATTAGAATAGTAACGGAACTCATAAAAAAAAACGCCATATTAAGGCGCTTAACAAACATTTAAGAAGCCAATCGTTACTTTTCTTTATCATGAAGCTTATCTTCATATTCAGTTTCCAACATACCATACAGACCGTTCATTTCTTGTTCATCCGGATCTGCACCAAACTCGTTTCTATATTTTTTCTTTTTATCATCAAGGATTTCTTCTTTTTCATTCTTCTTGTCCATACATATCACCCCAACCAATAGGGTGTCTCATTGTTCGATAAAATATGCATGGTAATCTCATTTGCAAAACATTTAATTGGGTATTCTAAATAGTTATTAGTCTTACTATTTGTTAAGATATAAATATATTAACTTAGAGGTATCGGAGAGAGAATGTGAAGAAGAAGAAACGTAAGAAATCAAAGAAAGTTTTTGTCATATTTATCCTGGTTTTTGCATTTTTGCTCATTAAGGAGATCATGAAAACCCCCTATTCCGAAAATGTTTCCACATCAGTAAATACGCTTGATTCTTTCGCGAACGTAAAAAAGTATAGCTCACTTCTTCAAGGGGAGTTGGCTAAATACGGACTTGAGGAGCATACTTCGACATTGATTGCTTTGATGCAGCAGGAAAGCCGAGGACGGGGCGGTGACCCAATGCAGGCATCTGAGTCAGCGGGTCTTGATCCAAATACAATCACAGATCCAACGGAAAGCATTAAGTATGGGGTGAAACATTTTAAGAGGATCAATGAATATGGCAATGAAAAGGGCGTGGATTTTGCCACGATCATTCAAGCATATAACATGGGAATTGGTTATATTGATTTCGTGGCGAATGAAGGGGGCAAGCATAATGAAGAGCTTGCGAAGAAGTTCTCCATGCTTCAGGTCGAAAAGAACCCCAGGCTCTATGATTGCGGCGGGGACAAGGATAATTTTCGGTACCCATATTGTTACGGTGACTACTCATACAGTGCAAAGGTATCTAAGAACATTGAGGAGCTTGGCAACAGTATATCGGCTCAAGCTGATGGTGAGTGAGGGGAACAAAAAGCCTACTGAATGAAGTAGGCTTTTTGTTCATGGTGATGCTATCTCTTTTGCGGAGTTCAAAGAATCAAAACCATTGTCATTTATTGTTCAACCATGGAAGGAGGTCGTAATGTTTATAGAGTTTCCCGGATTCCTCAATGTTTTGTGAAAGAAGGATATCAATGGAATCAAGTAAAGAGTTTAAGGCTTGTTTAACAGCACCACTCTCAAATTGCTCTAAGGGCACAGGTAACTCTACCTCGTCCAAAATAAAATGTGACCCATCCGGAAGCACCATGATATCAATGATCAAATCTTCAAAGGATAACAACTTATCAGCCATATATGTATTTTTTACAATATTAAAATAGGAACCTAAATAATTGCCTTCATTATCCCTCCAAATGTATAAATTATAAGGGCGGTCCTTCCAATAATAAGCAATCGTATAACTTCCAATGGGTATGTTTAATTCTATAGGACCCGCTTTCATCGTGAACGCATCCATGATTTCATGAAAAAGCACAACATGATGATTTTGTGCGTTTAACAGCAAACAGGCATGTTCTACAATTAAAGAGTCATAGCGGATTTTTCTTTCAATTATTTCATCGCCACGTTGAAGTGCTGTTGTGAATGTTTTGTCCATCATTCTATTTCTCCCTTAAAAACCATCTAGATCATTATGCCATTTGTTTCTTTCCTACATTGGTAAATATCAAAACCTAATTTCACAAGTACCGAGAAATTAGGCTTTAACTACTTCAAAATCGTTCACTACCAGAATGTTGTTTATTGGAACTTATCCTTGATACGCATGCTCTAAAGTTTTAATGTCAATTTTCTTCATTTGGAGCAGCGCTTTCATCATTCTTTCCGATTTTTCAGGATTGGAGTCGTTTACCATCTCGGTTAGATTTTCTGGGATGATTTGCCATGACACGCCAAATTGATCTTTCAGCCAACCGCACACTTGCGCCTTTTCATCTCCGCCTTCCGAGAGTTTCCCCCAATAATAGTCCAATTCTTTTTGATCCTCGCAATGGATGATAAATGATATTGCCTCTGTGAATTTGAATTGCGGACCGCCATTTAATGCTACGAATGTTTGTCCTTCCAACTCAAATTCCACGGTCATCACTGAACCCACTGTCTTTCCATGGATTTGATTTCCTTCATTTCCATAGCTAGTGATTCTTCCGATCTTAGAATTTTCGAAGATGGATGTGTAGAACTTTGCCGCCTCTTCGGCTTGTGAATCAAACCAAAGGTTAGTTGTGATTTTTTGAATTTTGTTTTTCATCATTTTTCTCCTTTTTTGTTTTCATCCTTGCTATATGATCATGGAAATGAGAATGGATTCGATAAGATTAAATACCTTGAAAGTACCCTTTTACTATACACCATTTATGATGAACCAAGATAATGATGTATAGTTAGGTTGTGTTTTGTGTATTCCAACCGATCATTTAACTAATCCCCTTTTTCCTTTGCTTGTTACGATATCCTTGACTCAAGGTGATGGAAATACAAAAGGATATAGAAACTTTTCAGGCGTGAAAAGTCCTATATCCAAATTCCGTTTCTCAGCTTTCGAAGTTAAATTGCCATTGGATTCCGAATTTATCGGTTAACTGACCGTAAATTTTACTCCAGAATGTTTCCTGCAGCTCTAGACCAACCGTGCCGCCTTCACTTAGTTTGTTAAAGATCGATTTAATTTCCTCCACATCATTACCGACATATGCAAGGCTGATATTATTTCCTTCTACAAAAGGCATACCAGGAAAAGTATCTGAAAACATGATATTACTACCATTAATAGTAAGCCTTGTATGCATGACTAAATCTTTCGCTTCTTCTGGAAGGGGAAATTCTGGATTAGGCGGTGTTTCCCCAAAGGTCATGATATTTGGTTGTTCCGTTCCAAAAACCTCTGCGTAGAACTCTACTGCTTGTCGACAATTCCCATTAAAATTAAGATATGCATCAACTGACATGTATCTCACTCCTATTTTCTTATTTTTCATTGCGCCCAATTTATTACTTAATGCATGATTACCTTACGAAAAATTCCGGTGGTTCAATTCCAAGGGTTCTAAGATAAATATAACCCTGTCCCCTATGGTGGATCTCATTTTCCAGGGCATATTGAAGTCTATCAAAGTGGCTTTGTGAGGGACCGAAAAAAGGATCTTTTTCAACCACTCCAAGCGTTTCCTCGGTCATTTCCTCCCACAATTTCCTCGTCTCATCCCTTACTGCTTCGCATGCTGATACGAGTTCTTCTTTGGTGGAAATTACGGCAAAGGAATCTGGAAACTCCCAAATACCCAGTGCAATTCCACGCATATATCCAGTCTCAATGTTCACGACTTCTTTAACCATCTCTGCGAAAGGGCGAAGCTTCCCGGCCGGTGTATAATGGAATAATTCCTTTTCAGGGAAAGCTTCAACCACCCGTAACGTCAATCTCCTGTTGCCTTCCAATATATTTAACAAACCCTCTTTCGAAAGAACCACCATTTCACTCTCCTTTGATCAATACTCTGTATAGAAGTTCTGTGAAAAATCGAAAAGTCCTGCAAATTCCTGAACATAAAGATTGCATAGCTTTTTTAATAAACAATGGAGCAATTCCATTAACCAATAGATAAAGTAAAAAGGGGAAATGTCATATGTTCGGTTCCTTAAATAAAACTATATTAATAAAAAATGATTAAAAAAGGCATTGCGAAATTAATGTATCAGGATGTGTCAGATGACAATTGGGATCAAGAGAACCTAACAAAGAGAAATTTAGTTTTTACTATTGAAAGCATTCGTTATATAGATGCTTATACGAAATGATTAAGCACTACACAAATGGGTAGGGAACTTTAAAGAATTATTTTGATAATTTTGTGGTAAGGATAGGTGCGTATATTGGAGAAGTTATAAAAAGGAATATATATCAAGATTATAAATGGTATGAATATGATTCTGTATATCATTTTTCTTCTGCACTTGATGAAGTGAATAGGGGCATTAAAACGGAGACGGTTCTTTACTCCAAAAAGAGAGATAGAGTTATAGTGCCATTGACTGTGGTAGCTCAACATCTGGAAGGGAGTCCGGCACATACAGATTTCTTGGAATATGTAGAAGAAACAATTAAGCGAAATTCGTAAGAGATATCTGCTTTCCTTAAACAATTGTGTTGGTTTTCAAAAATCTTCCCAAAAGAGGGAAAATTCAATTTTTGTAAATATTGATTAAATCTTTCATTTATTATACGATTTAATCAGTTATATTTTTCCAACCAGCATGATGCTTATACATAAACGATTCAATTAATAACGGAACAAGCAGAAAGGGAGAGAAGCCAATGATTAATAAAGTCGGTCAAATTATGTTATACGTTAATAACCAAGATGAGTCATTGAAATTTTGGACGGAAAAATTCGGATTTAGCAAAATTTCTGAAGAAGATAACGGCCAAGGGCTAAGATGGATTGAAATAGCCCCAACAAAGGATGCACAAACGAGCATCATCCTGCATAATAAGGAATTCATTGCTAAAATGCAGCCTGAATTAAATCTTGCTACACCTTCATTAATGTTTTACTCGGATAACCTTGATGAATTATATAAAGACTTTTCGGAGAAGAATATCAAAGTGGGAGAACTTGTAAATATGCCATCTGGAAGAGTCTTCAATTTTGCTGATAATGAAGATAATTACTTTGCGGTCATGGAAAAGAAGTAAATCATTTAGCTATAGGTAAAAAAACATCAAAACGACTAGAAAAAATATTTTTAGTCGTTTTGATGTTTTTTGATAAAACTACCCTCTTTATGTAACTAGTTAGTCTTCAGGCCTTGGCCCAGCATGAAGTCCAGAGTTCTCAACCGTTTTGATCGGCCGAATGGTTATGTCTCCATTCACGTAAATTTGACAAGATAAACGCAAATGATCTTCCATTCCTTTTTCCTCAAAGACCTTTTTTTCTTTATGTGTGACCTCCAAAAAATCACCTGCCAATATTTCCACTCTGCAAGTTGTACACTTAGCTTTCCCACCGCATCGGTGGAGAATATTTATTCCGTTATCTTCCAATGCCAATACTAATTTTTTTCCCATTTCAACTTCAAACGTTCCTTGGTCAAATACTGTTACATAAGGCATCTTATACCACCTCTTATTATAGGATATCTATCAACAGGTCATTAATATAACTATTCTCTTAACTTGTCCATATGACATAAAATAATGTGAAGTCACTGCTGATTGATAGTAAAGATGAATAATTAATTATCGTGAAGACAAACTTTAAGTACATTCATAATTATTAATGACACAAGGGATAAATAAAGCTAGGGAAAATAAGCATGGTCTTTTAGAGGCAATTAAGATGTCGAATAATTAAAGGGAGGTGCATGCCTGTGAATAATGGCCATTGTGATTTTTCACCAATGAAACAAACGTTAAAAGAGGAGATACGCCAAGTAATATCGGAATTACAGGATAACTTAGAAGCAATGGGTGATGAAAATTATTGTCTTCTTGGAAATTTCGAGAAAATAAAGGATAAATTCATATACATTGATATGAAAGCAGCAACATTTTATTTAAACTGTTATTTGTCACCATTTACGGACAAATATCCCGAATTATCAACTTGCGTTCAAAATTTATCGAATTTGAGACATGGCGGGTTGATTGTGATTCAACGGGGAGATCCCCTTGATTCATTGATTCAACCCGGTATTTCTATAGAAGCGGAGTTAACCCATTCTTTATTGGAATCGATTTTTTTTCCTGGAAATCCACTGCATGATGGTGCCGTTTTGGTTAGTCAAAATCAGATTGTTTCCGCAGCAAATGTCCTTCCGCTTTCAGACAGGTCAACCGGGGGAAAGAAACTGGGAACACGCCACCGCTCTGCTTTGGGTTTATCTGAACGGAGTGATGCCCTTGTATTGGTAGTATCAGAGGAAACAGGAAGAGTTTCATTTGCATTGAATGGGAAACTGTACCCAATTAATACACACGGGCCCATATAGATTCACACCTGGAATATTCAATCGGGTAAATAAGTAATCGCTAGATCCTTTTTAGGCTTTTGTAATTTATAGCTTATTTTATCAGAATTACAGGTACAGAAAATTTCATGAATTAATCAACCCGGTGATTTTTACCGGGTTTTTGGTTGCTTTTTATATAAAAAAAGGCATATGATAAATAAGGAGTCTCAAGCAGATAAGTTATAAAACGAAAGAGGATTTTACATGATAACCATTAAAAGTGAACGAGAAATAAATTTGATGCATGAAGCGGGCAAACTTCTTGCTGCGACGCATAGAGAAATTGCAAAAATGATAAAACCGGGAATCACGACTTGGGAAATCGAAGAATTTGTCGATAAGTACTTGGCAGAGCATGGTGCTACCCCAGAACAAAAGGGTTATAACGGTTATAAATATGCAACATGTGCATCAGTGAATGATGTGATTTGTCACGGGTTTCCGCAAAAGAAAGCCCTAAAAGAGGGAGACATCGTCACGATCGATATGGTGGTGAACCTTAACGGCGGTTTGGCGGATTCAGCTTGGACATATGCAGTCGGAGAAGTTTCCGAAGAAGCAAAGCGCTTAATGGATGTAACCAAGAATGCTTTATATAGAGGCATTGAAGTTGCACGGGCAGGAAATCGTCTCGGGGACATTGGGCATGCAATCCAGTCTTATGCAGAAGGTGAAAAGTTTTCTGTTGTCCGCGATTTTACAGGACACGGAATCGGCAAAACCATGCACGAGGACCCTACCGTCCTACATTATGGTAAGCCAGGTAAAGGTGCCCGTTTAAAAGAGGGCATGGTCATCACGATCGAGCCTATGCTGAATGCAGGAACATGGCATATGAAAATGGACCAAGACGGCTGGACGGCGAGAACGGCAGATGGAAAGCTTTCCGCCCAATATGAACATACCCTCGTCATTACAAAAGAAGATCCGATCATTTTAACGGAACAGTAAGCAAAAAAAAGAAACGGCCTTATCATAGGCCGTTTCTTTTTTTATTTTAAACTATTTCACAATAAACCTCGACAGAATATTCAGAATTCTCCTATCCCACAATAGATCGAATCCAAAAAATTAGTACTAGGCAGTTTGGCATTAAAAACTTTACTATTATGTGGCAGCACAGGATAATAAGGGGAAGGAAGAAATATTTAATTATATACAGTATTAAGGGGGGAATGACTGTGAAGAAAGGGGAGAAACTGTCTGCGACGGTAGAAACCGTTGGGTTGAGCCAGCGCGAATTTTTAACGATTTTCTTACTTCACTCTTTGAGGATAAAAGCGAATTATCCAAGGGCGATTCATCAGGACCTGAAAAATACGTTCACTGGAAAAGTGCATAGCTATGACTATTTATGTAAAATATCGAATACGCTAGTCGAATCCAATCATTTATCATTATATACGAATAAGGGAAGAAATTATTATCAAATAACGGAAAAAGGCAAAGAGCTTTACATATGGTATCAAGAAAATTTCCTGGAACGGTTTTCCGAAGTGAAAAAGGTCATTGATCGCTTCATGTTCGATTTAAGGGGGTCTGGTGAAAACCCACCGGTTGTAAATGAGCTTCCAGAAGAATACAGGTCTTATTTCTCGAAAATAATATCGGTGAAGGACCTTGTCCGTTATGTAACTTTAAAAGCCGCTTTCACTAAGAAACCCATTTATATGGGGGAAATTGGCGATCTGCTTAAAAATCAGTTCGGTTGGATCGCTTCTAACGGCTATTTATACGATTTATCTCATGAAATGGAAGAGAACGGCCTACTTGTCGGAAGGTGGGAAAGTGAAAAACGAACTAAACGGTATTTACGAATAACCGATGAAGGACAGCATCATTACAAACAGATTGCGGATTCTGCGGCCTTTCAAGTCCAGGAAATTCAAAAATACATGGCCAGTGTCGTTATGTTCTTAAAAGAAAAGAGTTATTGATTAGAGAAATGCAACCCCTTAATTTGCAAGGAGAATGAAGTTACATGCTTAAATTGAATTGCTCAAGGGTAAATGTTACTTAAGACACTTCTTAAAAAGGGGGAATGAGTGATGGCGGAAAAACAAGATGAAATGGGAAGCATATTCAGTTTCATTAAAGGCCAGGTAGATAAGCTCCCAATTTCACAATCGAAAAAAACCAAAATGCTCGACCAGCTCTTAAGGCTGAAAACGATGACTGTTGATGCAAGGGAACCGCGAATTGCACTTGTCGGAAGAAGAGGGTCTGGAAAATCCTCACTGATCAATGCGATGTTTGGTCAGGAACGGCAATATGTCAGTTCCGTTAAATCTGGAACGGGTAAGGGGAAATGGTTATGGTACCCGAGTGATGCCGAACCCAAAATTCGTTTACTGGACTCACGCGGGCTGGGTGAGAGTGAAGCTCCTACGGAAGAGTTCGAAGAAGATACACCATTGGATGAATTGATAAAAGCGGTGACTGAAGAACAGCCTGATGTGTTTCTTTTCTTGATTAAAGCAAAAGAAGCGGATTCACGTATTGAAGAAGATTTACAAGAATTGAATAAGCTGCGCAAGATCGTTAAAGAGAATCACCATTATGATGTTCCTGTCATCTGTGTGGTCACACAAGTGGATGAATTAGATCCGCCACATTATAAACAAGTACCTTTTGATGCCAATCCTAAGAAAAAAAAGAATATTGATGAAGCCATCGCTTTGATGTCAAAACGATTTAAAGATAGTGAAATACCACTTTTGAACATTATTCCTACTTGTTCGTATATTGATTTTGATGAAAGCGGAAATATTGAATATGATATGCGTTGGAACATAGATTTGCTTTCTGATTACTTAATTGAGGCCTTACCCAGTGAGGCGAAGCTGAAGACTGCCAAAGCGATGCAGAGCCAATTCGTTAAGAAGAAATTCGCGCGGACGATAGTGGGAACGTTTACGGCAATCGCAGGTCTAATCGGTGCAGAGCCAATACCTTTTGCCGATTTTCCCATTTTGACCGGCATTCAGGGTTTGATGATTGTGGTGATTGGTTTTATCGCGGATAAAGAAATCAATACGAAAACGGCAAGTGAATTCATTGCAGCGTTAGGAATCAATGTTGGCATCGGACTCCTTGTCAGGGAAGGTGTCAGGGCTGCAGTCCGTTTCATCCCAGGAGCTGGTCTAGTCGTTTCCGGTGCGGTAGCGGGTGCCGTCACTTATGGAATCGGGCAAGCCGCGATAGCTTACTTTCTCGAAAACAAAAATATTGATCAGGCGAAGGAGGCTTACAAGAACGCGAACAAAGAATATAAAAATGAAGACATTGACTCTTAATGTGTAGATTCGAACCATAAACTACACTAAGGTGATATGATAAAGTGGAGTTAGCAGTTCTGTTTCTGCTGCTGGATGGTTCAAGATTTTTGTTACTAGAGGAGGAATGATCTTCATGTCGTTTTTTCAATCACAGAAGCAAAAAGAATATATACAAAAATTAGAGGAAGCGATTCAGTCCTTTACCGGCCGATCTGAGGCACTTGATGATTCAAAGGGATTTCCTTATGAAAACATTCAGGAGTTAAAGGAATTCGGATACCCCCAATTAACTTTAGCTAAAGAGCATGGCGGATATGGCGGTTCCTTATATGATTTTCTCCTATGCCAAGAAAAAATAGCTCAATATTGCGGCCCAACAGCCTTAGGAATAGGCTGGCATGTAGGAACGGTACTTTCCTTATCGGAGAAGAGACCATGGGAAAAAGGAGTCATGAAAGAATTGTATGATGAAGTTTCGAAAGGTGCACTAATCAATACGGCAGCATCTGAGGCTGGAACGGGGAGTCCGACGCGCGGAGGCCGACCGGAAACCATCGCGATCAAAAAGGGTAATCAATGGAATTTGAATGGCAGAAAGACTTTTACTACACTCTCTCCCGTCCTTGATATTTTTCTAGTAACGGCATGGGTTCCCGAGGATGAGCGTCTTGGCACATTTTTAGTTCATCGTGATGTAAAGGGTGTAAGTATAGAAGAAACTTGGGATATGATTTCCATGCAGGGGACAGGAAGTCATGATCTGGTGTTAAAAGATGTCAGCCTGCCTGAGAAGTATTATGTCATGAAAAGCAATCCTGGTGAAAAAAGAAAACCTGAAGCGTGGCTATTACATATACCGGCTTGCTACTTGGGAATCGCAGTGGCTGCCAGAAATTACGCAGTCGAATTTGCGAAAACCTATTCTCCGAATAGCTTACCAGGACCAATCAGGGACCTTCCGAATGTTCAACGCACAATTGGGGAGATGGAACTGGAATTGGGTGAAGCACACCATTTCCTCTACTCTGTCGCAGAAAAATGGGTGCGGCAGCCTGAAAATCATGATGAATTATCGAAGCAATTGGGGGCAGTTAAGTTATCGGTCGTCAACAAATCGATTTCCATCGTCGATAAAGCGATGAGAGTCGTCGGAGCCAAAAGTTTACAACGAAACAATCCCCTGCAACGCTACTATAGGGATGTACGCGCAGGAATTCATAATCCTCCGATGGATGATGCGACAATCACCATGCTCGCAAAATCAGCTCTTTATTAATTCTTATTCAAATATTTTTTTGATGGCACTGAAATGATCGTTTCAGTGTTTTTTTCTATTCTTTTTCTAACATTATTTTGTGTTTTCGTTTTAAGTACAGTTTTTAGGTGTAGTCTTTTTTCGTACACATGTAAGACTTCTAGAGTGTGGGGAAAACTAGTATTAGAAAATCTCTGAATCGGTGCTTGGCTTTTTTATGTTTTATGGGCAGTGCAATAAATCGATTGAAGGTAGTGTAGAGAAAAGAACTTTTGAAGTGGAATTTAGTCCAGACATGTACCATAACATTAAAAAAAGAACGTGCGAATTGTAGCACGATTTCTTTTAGAGTAACATATACTTTACCGGGGTATGGTTTATCATTACCCTGGTCGTTAATTGTTTCCATACAATCCTGAGGAAAAAGGAAATGGCGTTTATACTCTGAAATTCGACGCCTGAATACTCTTATAATGCGTTTGTTGATAGTAAACCCGGAAACCTTGCTATCAGGTTAGTCCGATAGAGTTTGAGGTTGATAAAAATTTGAGGAGAATTTAAATTTTATGGTAAAGTCAAGTGCTATCCATTCGTTATAGAGGCCAAATAATAAGGAAAAAGGGGAATTTATATGAACTTAGATGGGGTTAGCAAACATCTATTAATTTGCAACGGGAAAACATGTACGAAAAATGGAGCAGAAGAAGTAACAGAGACGATTAGAGGGGAATTGAAAAACTTAGAACTACAAAAGGAGATTCACACAACAAAAACATTATGCAACGGCCAATGCAAGTATGGTCCGATTGCTGTTCTATATCCACAAGGAACCTGGTATAAAGAAATGAATAAAACAAAAAGTAAAGAACTTATTCGTCAATTGAAAGAAAATGACAATGTTCATCTAGGTTCTGAACTTTATTACCATGATGGGAAAACATTCAAGAACCAGAAGAGTGAATGAACTGTAACATCTCACTTCTATATCTAATAAGGGTTTCTGTATAGGACGCTTTTTGGAAGAAAAAAATTTCGATATTCAGTGGACTGATCATTTTTAACAAATCAGTTGATAATTCTCCCCATTAATACTAATTAAAAATAATGGTAATTGAAAATTGTTCTCTTAGAAAATTCAACAGTTTTACCAATATGGGAAAAGTACCCGATCTTTAAGAACGGGTATTTTTTATATAACATTACCTCAATTTCTTTCCTGGATGGCAGAAGAGGTAACTTTTATTTTCCTCATAATAATTTCACTAGCTTATCATTATCTATCTTGTTATGATTGATATACCTGTCTAAATCTTCGAAAAATATCGAAAGTTCGGTGTAGAAATGAATCTTATGACCAAAGATTTACTGATTAACTTTTTACTTATCCTTTTTCCGATCTTTTTATTGCAAATGAGCTATCTAGTGAAGTACGTATACCGTTTAGATGCATTAAAAGGATCCTTCCTATCGATTTTCCCTATTCTTTCACTTGTGCTATGCATGCTATTTCCCGTTGTTATAGAAGAGGATTTTGTTTGGGACCTTAGATGGATCCCATTTCTGTTAGGCGGTTTATATGGAGGCTATCGGTTAGGAATCATATTGATAGTCATCACTCTTATTATCCGTTATTTATCAGGGGGTGATAATGGATTTTACATATCATGCATCACTTTTCCACTTGTGGGTGTTTCCTTGTTTTTTATATCTAAATACTATTTGAAACTCTCTGTCAGTAAAAAAATTCTCATCGGTATATCATTAATCTTCATTGTACATATTCTCACGCAGTTTATTTCAACAGTAGTATTTGAACTTACTATCGGCATAAGTCTATGGAAACAATACTTCACGATCCAAGTCATTGGAATCGTTGTTGTAATCTTACTATGGGAGGTCATCCTCACTAATTTTCAGGTTCTCGAAAAATTAGTGAAAGCGGAAAAATTGCAAATCGTTAGCCATCTGGCTGCAAGCATATCTCATGAAGTCAGAAATCCCCTTACAGTTACCAGGGGCTATATACAAATGTTAAGCGAAGACGTTTCTTCCCATACAAAAATCAGATATGCAAATATTGCATTGAAGGAATTAGATCGGGCCACGGATGTCATTAATGATTATTTGACGTTTGCAGCCATAAGCCCTGAAAACACGGAGCGATTAAGGGTATCGGAGGAAATTCAGCATGTCGTGAACAGCATAAAACCCCTGGCTGACAATAATGGAACAGAATTGAAGTTATCCTTATTCGAAGATGGAGCTTATTATATCATGGGGGAAAGGAAGAAATTCCAGCAGAGTTTGTTCAATATCTTAAAGAATGGCATAGAATCGATGGACCATGATGGCAAAATATACGTACATTTGATTCATGCTGCCTCCACCATCCAAATTAAGATCCAAGATCAGGGAATTGGAATGACACAGGAACAAATATATCGTTTAGGTGAGCCTTACTTCACGACAAAAAATAAAGGGACGGGATTGGGCATGATGGTTTCATATAGCGTTATCAAAAGCATGGATGGTAGGGTACATGTGTCAAGTGTACAAGGGAAAGGGACATGTTTCTCCATTAACCTGCCCATACATAAATACGAGCCTAATTGAGTTTAGTGTAAATTGACAGTTTTAAAACTCATAGATTACAATTTAAGTAAATTACCAATTATTATGAAATAATTCAATGACGCATTTGATACCTAAGGGAGATGATTGAATGAAATCGCTTACAGATGGACAAATCATTTGGGAACCGACAAAGGAACGAATCGAGCAAACGGTATTGACGCAATATGTGAAATGGTTAAAAGAAAAGAAAGGTTTAACATTTCATGATTATCATGAATTATGGAAATGGTCGGTAGATGAACTGGAGCAATTTTGGGCTTCAATTTGGGATTATTGTGATGTAAAAGCCGGCAGGAAATATGACAGGGTTTTAGCGGAGCAATCTATGCCAGGTGCGAAATGGTTCGAGGGGGCAAGGCTTAATTATGCTGAAAATGCATTATTGAATAATCAAGAAGAGAAAACGGCGATATTTTTTCGTTCCGAACAAATCAGGCAGCAAGAGGTTAGCTGGAAAGAGCTGAAAGAAAAAGTGGCCTCTGTCGCCCATTCATTAAGGAAACTTGGTGTGAAATCCGGTGACCGTGTTGTTGCCTATATGCCAAACATACCCGAAGCGGTGATAGCTTTCTTGGCAACTGTGAGCATAGGTGCCATCTGGTCCAGTTGTTCACCTGACTTTGGGGCAAGAAGTGTCATAGATCGTTTCAAACAGATTGAACCGGTTGTATTACTGGCGGTTGATGGGTATCAATACAATGGAAATGTACATGATAAAACACCAGTCGTCTCACAGCTTAAACAGGAATTGGTCTCTGTTAAGCATACCGTGCTGGTTCCTTACATAGAAAAGAAGATTTTGGAAGTGAGTCTGACAGATACGATTCCGTGGGATGACCTTTTAAAAGAAAAGGCAGAATTATCTTTTGAAAATGTTCCGTTCGATCATCCGCTTTGGATTCTCTATTCATCAGGTACAACCGGGATGCCAAAACCGATTGTACAAGGGCATGGCGGTATATTATTGGAGCATTTTAAATCAACAAGAATCCATCAAGGCATGACTTCCGAGGATACCGTATTCTGGTTTACGACGACAGGCTGGATGATGTGGAATCTCCTTATGGGTGGTTTGCTAAATGAAGGTACCATCGTCCTTTATGACGGCAGTCCTTCTTTTCCGAATATGGAGGTTCTTTGGGAATTGGCGGAAGATACAGGCATGACCTTCTTTGGAACAAGTGCACCATTCCTTACGAATTCCATGAAGTTAGGAAACAAGCCTCTGGGAAAATATGATTTATCGAAATTGAAGGCTCTTTTTTCCACTGGAGCTCCATTATCTGGAGAAGGTTATAAATGGGTGTATGAAAATGTCAAAAAGGATATCTGGCTCAGTTCATCCAGTGGCGGGACCGATGTATGTGCCGGATTTGTGGGCGGAGTTCCAACATTGCCCGTGAGAATCGGAGAGATACAAGGAAGGGCATTGGGTGTTTGTGCGGAAGCCTTTGATGAGCATGGTCAAACATTGATTAATGAAGTCGGGGAATTGGTCATTACCAAACCGATGCCGTCCATGCCGCTATATTTCTGGAATGATCAAGATGGGACAAGATACTACGAGAGTTATTTCGATACGTATCCTGGCATATGGAAACATGGTGATTGGATAAAGATCGACGACAAGGGCAGCTGTATCATTTATGGACGTTCCGACTCGACCATCAATCGTTCTGGTGTACGGATGGGAACTAGCGATATCTACCGGGTCGTCGAAGCGATAGACGAGGTGATGGAAAGCCTAGTCATTGATAGGGAAGTGCTTGGCCGCGGTTCCTCACTGCTGTTGTTCATAGTCCTAAAGCCCGGGGAAAGTCTGGATCCAGCATTGACGGCAAAAATCAAGGAGCAAATCAGAGGGCATGTATCCCCTCGCTTTATCCCTGACCAAATCCATGTCGTTGGACAAATTCCTAAAACGTTGAACGGAAAGAAGATGGAAGTCCCGATACGTAAAGTATTATTAGGTTTCGAGTTTGATAAAGTAGTGAATGAAGACTCCATGGGAAATCCAGAATCGCTACAGTTTTTTAAAGAATTGGCACTCGAGTTGAATGAGAAAAAAATATTCTAGAATTCAGGCGGAGCAGAAAAGCTCCGTCTTTTATTTGTTTTTCCTGAATGGCCTTGGTGTTAATTCCCCAATAAGGTTCACTCTTCTGGAGTGGCCTGCCATCGTAAAAAATATAATACTGTTGGAAATATTTTCTTGACAATTTAAAAACAGATGAATAGAATAAAATGGAAAGTCAGTAAGTACTGACAGTCCATTCGGAGGAAGTGAGAGCATGAGTAGCAGTAATAAGCTTAGTACCGATGATAAGCTGCTGTTGGCGGCAATCGATCTAATTGCAGAGAAAGGGTACAATGGTGTTTCTACTCAGGAAATTGCTGGTTCCGCAGGTTTTAGTGAAAAAACACTATTCCGTCGGTTTGGAAGCAAGCAAAATCTTTTAGAAACGGCATTTGACCGATATCATTATGCTGAAGAGATGACCAAACTTTTTAATGAAGAGCAAATCGTGTGGGATTTGCATTCAGATTTACAACTTATCAGTCGAACATATCATGAAATCATGAATCGTAACCGGAAAATGATTATGATAAGTATCAAGGAGGAAGGCAATTTACCTGGTTTTAGAGAAAAAACACAAAAGCACCCCCAACAGTTACTGGGTATTTTGACAAACTATTTTAACACGATGCATGAAAAAGGAAAACTTATTCCCACAGACCCAGAGCTTCAGGCGTTGTCGTTCATGATGATGAATTTTGGTGCCTTTATGAACAATCTGGATACCGATGAAAACTATCCAACCGTGTCCCTGGAGGCATTTATCATGGAGAGTGTGCAAACATTTACTAGGGCTTTGACTCCCTAGTTTTTGAATAATTATAATGACAGTCAGTACTGACATGCCATGGTGATTGTATAGGATATGTCAATTTTTAATGAACTAAAAAAATAGATTAAATGTCAGGAGATTATGAATATGAAATCAAGTAATACAATAGTATGGATTAATGTATTTACAGCTAAACCAGGCAAGCTAGATGAATTGGTGGCTATCCAAGTTGAAGAGCTGCTCAATTTCAAGGAGGAATCACAAGGTGTTCCCGGTTGGATCAGCAGCCGTTGGCATCGTTCTGTAGATAATGATAAGGCAATTATGGTAACGACCTTTGAGAGTATTGATTTTCATAAAAATTGGTTAGAAAAAAGTGAATTCAGAGAACATCTTAACAAAATAAACCATCTCATTGAAGATACAGAAGGTGGGTACTACACGTTAGTGGAAGAGATTGAAAATATGTAAATCCATCAACTTATAAAGGTTTCTTAAAACAATTAATTGGCCAGTCAGTTTTTACGAGGAGGAGAAAACATTGGAAAAATTAAAGATTGGAATTATCTTAGGAAGCACACGAATAGGACGCGTAAGTCCACAAGTGGGAAATTGGGTTAAAGAAATAGCTGATAAACGAGAAGATGCAACTTATGAAATCGTCGATATCGCAGATTTCAAATTGCCGTTTTTTGGAGAAGGCACTGGTAAAGAACCAGGATTATTAGCTTGGTCAGAAAAACTCTCTAGCTTGGATGGTTTTGTGTTTATCGTACAAGAATATAATCATAGCATTACAGGGGCATTAAAAAACGCACTAGATTCCGCACGTGATGAATGGAACAACAAAGCTGCAGGCATCGTAAGCTATGGTTCAACTGGCGGAGCCCGTGCAGCCGAACATTTGCGTGGCATATTAGGGGAATTACTAGTTGCGGACGTTCGTGTAAATCCAACATTATCGCTATTTACAGACTTTGAAAACTTCAAAACGTTTAAACCAGCTGATTTACACCATGGTAATGTCCATGCAATGCTAGATCAAACAATTGCATGGAGCGGTGCGCTAAAAAATTTACGTTAAGCTTGATAGTTTACTAGCTAGGTCCTTCCTCTCTAACTATTTAACAAAAATTCATGTTAGTAAGTACTGAAACCTAAATAAAAGGTGCAAAAAGCGCTTATTCCTTAAGCTTAAGCAGCTGCTTTCCACATTCAAATCATCTTTGAACTTCAGTTATAAGTGAATTCGGATCGTATATTTTAAACAAAACGAGACAAAACGAGACAGCAATCTCATTTTGTCTCGTTTTGTTTCTGCTGAAAATAGTTAAAGTCCTAATTTTATCGCCTCCCATTTTGGCACGGCAATTGCACTATATAAGATTGACTCGCTATTACTGAATGGGGGCTGAAAAATGGAAACGGTTCAATCGAATGAAATAAAGTTATCACAGGACAAAGCTTATTGGATGTACAAGAAAATGCTGGAGATCAGAAAATTCGAAGACCAAGTTCATGAATCTTTTGCAAAAGGGATTTTACCTGGGTTTGTCCATTTATATGCAGGGGAAGAAGCGGTTGCTGTTGGTGTATGTGCCCACTTATCCGAAAAGGACAGCATTACAAGCACCCACAGAGGCCATGGCCACTGTATTGCAAAAGAATGCGACCTAAACGGGATGATGGCTGAAATCTATGGGAAAGTGACTGGGCTTTGCAAAGGAAAAGGCGGTTCGATGCATATTGCCGATTTGGATAAAGGGATGTTAGGTGCAAACGGGATAGTCGGCGGAGGCTTTCCGCTCGCATGCGGTGCAGCATTAACTGCCAAATATAAAAAGACCGATCACGTTAGTGTATGTTTTTTTGGTGATGGTGCCAATAATCATGGGACATTCCATGAAGGGATAAATCTGGCGGCAATCTGGAAGCTGCCCGTAATATTCATCGCTGAAAATAATGGGTATGGGGAAGCCACGCCTTTCAACTATGCTTCTAGCTGTAAAATGATAGCCGATCGGGCGATAAGCTACAATATCCCGGGTGTCCGGGTGGATGGGAAAGATGTATTGGCTGTGTATAAGGCTGCTGAAGAAGCCGTTCAGAGGGCTCGCAGGGGAGAAGGGCCATCATTGATCGAATGCGTTACTTATCGAAATTATGGCCACTTCGAGGGAGATGCACAGAAGTATAAAAAGGAACAAGACAAAAAGGAGCATAAACAAGAGAAAGATGCGATTGCCCTATTTAGGAATTACTTGCTGAATCAGAATCTGCTGGCGGAAAAAGAACTGATTTCTCTTGAGAATGCCGTTGAGGAATCTATTAAACAAGCAGTCAAGTTCAGTGAAGATAGCCCGTATCCAGAGGCATCCGATTTATTAAACGATGTTTATGTATCTTATTAAACTATAAAAGGAGGAATTGAGATGAGTAGAAAAATCAGTATGTCACAGGCAATAAATGAAGCAATGGCCATGGCAATGAGAAAAGATGAAAATGTCATCCTTATGGGAGAAGATGTAGCCGGCGGTGCAGAGGTCGATCATTTGCAGGATGACGAAGCATGGGGGGGTGTTTTAGGTGTCACGAAAGGATTAGTTCAAGAGTTTGGCCGGGATAGAATTCTTGATACACCCATTGCGGAAGCAGGATATATGGGAGCGGCAATGGCAGCCGCTTCGACAGGCTTGCGACCGATTGCCGAGTTAATGTTCAACGATTTCATTGGCAGCTGTTTGGATGAAGTATTGAATCAAGGTGCGAAGTTCCGTTATATGTTTGGCGGTAAAGCACAGGTTCCCGTGACGATCCGTACGATGCATGGTGCAGGGTTCAGGGCTGCAGCTCAGCATTCACAAAGCCTTTATGCCTTGTTCACCAGCATTCCTGGATTGAAGGTCGTCGTTCCCTCATCCCCCTATGACGCAAAAGGGCTCTTACTTTCAGCCATTGAAGATAATGACCCCGTCATCTTTTTTGAAGATAAAACGCTATACAACATGGTAGGGGAGGTTCCGGAAGGCTACTATACAATTCCAATCGGTAAAGCTGAAATGAAAAGGAAAGGCTCGGATTTGACAATCGTTGCCATCGGTAAACAAGTTCACACCGCGATGGAGGCTGCTGAAAAACTCACAGCTAAAGGCATTGAAGTTGAGATTGTCGATCCGCGGAGCTTGTCACCACTGGATGAAGAATCGATTCTCTCCTCTGTGGCAAAAACAAATCGTTTGATCGTGATCGATGAAGCGAACCCAAGATGCAGCGTCGCAACGGATATTGCCGCACTGGTAGCGGATAAGGGGTTTGATACGCTCGATGCGCCAATTAAGAGGATTACGGCACCACATACACCTGTCCCTTTTTCTCCACCGCTTGAAGATATTTACCTTCCTACATCAGAAAAAGTGATACAAGCCGTTTCAGAATTATTAGGGGAACCTTCCATTCTAGGAGTGTAAATAAATCCAGATGCATGCTCCAGCTTTTTTGCATAGAACTGCAAAAGTTGGAGCAACAAAACCAATGATGGACAAACAAACCATTATGAAGGGAGAAATTAGATATGGCTGTCGAAGTGGTAATGCCGAAATTGGGCATGGCAATGAAAGAAGGCACTGTTTCGTTATGGAGTAAGGCTGTTGGGGATCCAGTCGAAAAAGGTGAAGCAATAGCCAGCATCAATTCAGAGAAAATAGAAATGGATATTGAATCTCCAGCGGAAGGTACGATTCTGAATATAGCTGTTCAAGAAGGACAAGGAGTACCTCCAGGAACCGTTATCTGTTATATCGGAGATCCGAATGAAAAAATAAAGATCGATGAACCTGTTGCTGTAGATACCCAGTTGAAAATTAATGAACAAGAAAAGCCGAAAACAAAAGAGTCCCCCACTTTGCCAATGGGAGATCGATTGATGATCACTCCGGTTGCACGAAAAATGGCACAGGCAGCGAATCTTGACATTGAGAGAATTCAAGGCACCGGGCCAGGAGGAAGAATCACTAAAGAAGATGTCCAGAAAGTAATTGAGAAAAGGGATTCCATCGCGGTAAATACAGAAGAAAGAATAGTTCCGCCAAAACCAGCTTTAGAGAGTCAGCAGCAGATCCCTGTTAAGGGAATGAGGAACATCATTGCCAAACGTATGAAAGAAAGTTTGCAAAGCAGTGCCCAATTAACGCTAACGCTGAAAGTTGATGTCACTGATCTAGTCATTTTGCAAAAACAGGCTACAGAAACGCTGCATAAACACGACTCAACTAAATTGACTATAACGGACTTTGTTGCCAAGGCTGTCGTGCTTTCACTTAAAGAGCACCCTAAAATGAATAGTGCCTATATTGAAGATAATATCATTTTGTATGAGCATATCCATCTTGGATTAGCGGTTGCATTGGAGAATGGACTAGTGGTTCCCGTCATAAGAAATGCCGAAAATTTTACTCTAAGACAGTTATCGAATAAGGGTAAGGAGTTGGCCCGGTGTGCACGTGACGGTCAATTGCCAATTGAAGACATGCAAGGGTCCACTTTTACAATCAGTAACCTCGGGGCATTTGGCGTTGAGCATTTTACACCCATTCTCAATACTCCGGAAACGGGGATACTCGGAATTGGCTCTGCTTACGATACCCCGCTTTATATTGGTGAAGAATTGGAGAGGAGAACGATCTTGCCACTCAGTTTAACTTTTGATCACCGTGTACTGGACGGAGCACCCGCTGCTGCCTTTTTACAAACACTAAAACGGTATTTAGAAAAACCGATCACCGTTATTTTATAGAAAAGGAGGGAAAGCCTTGAATCGTATAGTTATTATAGGCGGTGGTCCTGCAGGGTATGTAGCGGCAATCACTGCTGCCCAGCAGGATAAGGAGGTCATATTGGTAGTCGATGGGCCATTGGGCGGAACCTGTTTAAACGAAGGCTGCATGCCAACGAAATCATTATTGAAAAGTGCCGATACGTATGACTTGGTGAAAAATGCCGGGCAAATGGGAATTCGCCTTTCCCCCCATTCGATTGAAGTCGATTGGGATACCGTACAGGAACGAAAAAGAGAGGTCATCTTTAAACTAGTGAACGGCATTCGATATTTAATGGGTAAGAATAAAATAAAAGTTATAGAGGGCAGAGCTTCTATCCTTTCAAGCAATCGACTGCGGATCGAGAACGGAAATGAAAATGAAGTGATTGATGCAAGTAAGATCATCATTTCAACGGGTTCTGAACCGATTCCACTACCTTTTGCGTCGTTTGATGGTGAATGGATCATTCACAGTGGTCATGCCATGTCACTTCCTGCCATTCCCGATTCCCTGCTAATTGTCGGAGGGGGCGTCATCGGATGTGAATTTGCCAGCATTTATAGCAGGATGGGCACCGAGGTTACCGTTATCGAAATGGGGGAAAAGCTGCTTCCAGGGGAAGATGAGGATATCACGAGCATTCTGCATGAAGAATTGAAAAAACAAGGCGTTACGGTCCATACCTCCACAGCTGTCAAAAACATCAATGCAACCAGTAAAACGGTATATTTAGAGAATAGCGATGGCAAATTGGAAGAAAAACAAGCTGATTACGTACTCGTATCTATAGGGAGAAGACCAAGAGTGAACGGAATAGGCTTAGAGGAAAACGATATTGATTTTTCCCGACTTGGCATTTCGGTGGATGATCGAATGCAAACAAGCAATCCATCGATTTATGCCTGCGGTGATGTGATAGGGGGCATCCAACTTGCCCATGTAGCTTTTCATGAAGGGCGTGTGGCGGCCCTGAATGCCTGCGGTCAATTTGCACAAGTGAATTACCGGGCAATCCCTCGCTGCATTTATACCTCCCCCGAGATTGCCAGTGTAGGCTTGACCGAAAAAGAAGCGGGTCAAAAATATGGTGAAATAAAAGTAGGTGAATTCGCTTTTTCGGCAAATGGGAAAGCTGTCCTTTCCAATAAACCGGTAGGAAAGGTCAAAGTCCTAGTGAATCCACAATATAATGAAATTTTAGGTTTTTCCATTGTTGGTCAGCATGCAACAGAATTGATTGGACAAGGAACGATCATGCTGCATGCAGAAATAACGGCAGATATGATGGAAGATTTAGTGGCGGCGCATCCAACCTTGTCGGAAGCCATACATGAAGCTCTTTTAAATGTTGTTGGTCAAGCTGTGCATTGCTAAAACTGAAGGGGGAATTTGTATGGCTAGCGGTCAACGGATGGCGATAGTCACTGGTGCAGGTCGTGGTATCGGACGTGCCATTGCTTTAAGATTAGCTCAAGATGGATTGAATGTGGTCATTAACGACGTCAATCTGGATACGGCTGAATCGGTCGTGAATGAGATAAGGGAATTTGGACGTGAAAGCTTTGCCGTTAAAGCGGATGTAAGCAATAGACGGGAAGTATTCGAAATGGTGAATCAAGTTGTGGAACGTTTTGGACAACTGGATGTTATGGTTTCAAATGCAGGAATTGCACAAATAAAGCCTCTATTGGAAGTAACTCAAGAAGATCTTGAACAGATTTTCAATATAAATGTAAATGGTGTCCTCTTTTGCCTGCAAGCCGCGGCAGAACAAATGAAAAAGCAAGAAGGCGGGAAAATCATAAGTGCTGCCAGCATCGCCAGTTATAAAGGATTTAGCTTACTAGGTACATACTCGGCCACGAAATTTGCCGTAAGAGGAATAACACAAGCGGCTGCACAGGAATTGGCCCAGTTTGGCATTACGGTGAATGCCTACTGTCCAGGAATAGTCGGGACGCAAATGTGGGATTTAATCGATGAAAAAATGGGTCAATATATGAATCTTGCTAAAGGGGAAACATTTAAAAAGTTTATAGATTCCATAACCTTAGGACGCTCCGAAACCCCAGAAGATGTGGCGAAATTCGTCTCTTACCTTGCTTCACCGGATTCGGATTATATGACAGGTCAATCTATCATGATTGATGGAGGAGTTATTTTTTCATAAACTTTATTGTTTAAATTGAGAAGCATCATGTGAATGATCACATGATGCTTTTTTGTAAACTCAATCTATATATTGTAAGCGAATACATAATCTACTATAATTAAAAAGACCTCGATTAACATCCTATTTTATACTCCATGGTATTTTTCCTCTAGATTGACTGGTCAAATGAAGGTTTAAACCAAATGATTAGAGGAGGATTATATGCTATCCACTAGTTGTTATCTACGTACATGGGAACGCTTTGTCAGTGAAGGTGTCCTCGATTCAAATCGTCTGAATAAGCGAATAATGGAATCCTGGCATCGCTGCAAAAAAGATCAAGTCAACCCATACCTTAATAAAGGCAAACACATTTTGACGAATGAACTATTGGACATTCAAAGAGAAAAAAACTCCTTTCTATTAGAAGTGGCATCACCCCAATTATCCAGGATGAATCAATCGATAAAAGAATCAGGAATGATGGCCTTATTGGTCGATCCGGATGGATATGTCCTTTCACTTTCCGGAAACGAGAAAATCCTCGATGAGGCAGGCAAAATAAATTTTGTGGAAGGCGTATGCTGGACGGAGGGTGAAGTCGGAACGAACGCAATTGGAACAGCGTTGAAAACGGGTGAAGCCGTAATGATCCAAGGTACCGAGCACTATTCAATTGCCTCACACAAATGGAGTTGCTCTGCCATGCCCATTTTAAATGAGGACGGTAAGATATTGGGAGTATTGGATATATCATGTCCAGTAGAATATTTCCACCCATCCATGCTGGGTATGGTAGCCAATTTGGCGTATACGATCGAACAGGAAATGGGAGTGCGTTCCTATAAAAAGGAGCTGGCACTGGCCCAGCACTCGATAGAACTTGCAGAAACCTATCCAGATCTGCCTTTTATCGTCTGTAATCATAAAGAAATGATAATCTCCGCCAGTAAACAGGTTCGCAAAAAAATTCCTCAATCCATTGGGATGGCATTGGCCGATCTTTTGAATCGTGGATATCGAATCGTAAAGGAAAATCCGCTACTATGCAAAGAGGATAATAGGATTTCCGGTAAGTGTTTATTCTTATCAGAGAATTATGGTCATGAAACCAATAGGCTTTTTCCTGCTTCAATTCCTTCAGAAAGGTTTGCCTTCAAAGGGGAAAGAGGGATTAGCGAGTCCTTTCATAACACATTACATAAAGTTAAGCTTGTTGCACCGACAGAAGCAAATGTGTATATATCCGGTGAAACAGGTGTCGGGAAAGAGCTTATTGCCATGGCTATTCATGAAAATGGCATGCGCAAAAAAGGACCGTTCGTCACGATAAATTGCGGAGCCATACCTAAAGATTTAATGGAAAGTGAATTATTCGGGTATGTTGATGGCGCTTTTACAGGGGCTAAACGGCAAGGTCACAAAGGGAAGTTCGAGCAGGCAAATGGAGGAACCATTTTTCTCGATGAAATCGGTGAAATCCCTCAAGCGATGCAAGTTGCCTTACTGCGTGTTCTTCAGGAAAGAAAAATCGTTCCGATCGGCGGCACAAAAAGCATATCATTGGATATTCGCATTATCACTGCAACACACCGTAATCTTGAAGAGCTTGTCAATGAAGGTTCCTTTCGGAAGGATTTATACTATCGGTTGAACGTTTACCCCATTCATGTACCTCCCTTAAGGGAAAGGATTGAAGATATTCCTTATCTGGTCAACTACTTGTGTTCGAAGAATAATTGGAATATTCCATTAACGGAAGAATTATTGAATCGTTTAAAGGAGTACAATTGGCCAGGCAATATTAGAGAATTGCAGAATGTACTTCAGCGATTGACCATCTTACTAGCAGAAGGACCTCTGGATTATGTTAAAGTGTTGAATTCCATGCATTCACAGCCGGTTACACAGCATGATGAGTTCCCTGCATGGGAGGAACCTGGTGGTAAAAAAGGAATCAAGGGAAATAAACTGACGATCCGTGAAAAAATTCAACGGGATCTAATGATAGAGGCATTACAAAAATCAAGAGGAAATGTTACTGCTGCAGCAAAGCTGATGGATATACCAAGAAGTACATTTTACAAGCGGCTCCATAAGTATGGTATATAGACATTCGTATGTACATTATGTAAGAAAAGCAGACTTATAGAAATCCTTGAAAAATGAAAGGGGTATGGCAAATGAAAACGAGAATGACTGAATTATTGGGGATTGAATATCCGATTATATGCGGCGGGATGTTTCAAGTTGGCCGAGCCCCGCTCGCAGCCGCTGTTTCAGAAGCGGGGGGACTTGGCATCATCACTTCGAAAACACAGGTGACACCAGAAGGACTCCGTGATGAAATACGGAAAGTGAAAACCTTGACCAAGAAACCCTTTGCTGTCAACCTGAACCTGTTTCCAAGTCAAACGGCAACCCCGAATGATGAGTTCATCGATATTTTAATTGAGGAAGATGTGAAAATTGTTGAAACGAGTGGCCGAAGCCCAGAAAGTTTAATGCCCAGACTTAAAGAGCACGGCTTTACCGTGTTACATAAGGTAGCGAACGTCAAAAACGCTGTGTCTGCAGAGAAATTAGGAGTCGATGCCATTATTATTGTCGGGAATGAAACAGGCGGACATTCAGGCATGGGGGATGTAGGAACGCTTGTCATGCTCCCTAGAGCCGTTGACTCTGTAAATATACCAGTAATAGCTGGAGGGGGATTTTCGGATGGGAGGGGCCTTATCAGCGCCTTATCACTCGGTGCTGAAGGTATCGTCATGGGGACTCGCTTTATGGCAACGCAAGAAGCACCGATTCATGAAAACGTGAAGCAGTGGATGGTATCGGCCAATGAAACGGATACGGTCGTCATCCAACGGAATATAGGCAGTCCTTCGCGTGTAGCATTAAATGCCGTCAGTAAAGAAGTGGACAAACTTGAAAATGAAGGTGCCACTATAGAGGAATTGATTCCGCTAATTACGGGACAAAGAAGCAAGAAAGTATACTTTGAAGGAAATTTAGATGGAGGCATCTGGTCATGCGGTCAATCCGTAGGACTCATAAAAGAAATATTGACCGTCAATGAACTGATCAAACAAATCGTTCAAGAAGCAAAAAACTCGTTCGAATTCATCCAAAGCCGTATCGAATCCATTCGAACATAAATAACCTAACTGGAACATGTGATCAATAGTGATTTCGTGTTCCTTTTTTTATCTATTAAACATAAAGTTCCATAGGTGGTTAAGAATAGACTTTTTCAAAAATGCATGACCGTTATTTATAACAGAAGAATGATTTATAACTCTAACGAGAAAGGTCAATTCAATAGAAAAAAGCTACATAGCCCATCAATTACTTGCTAACTAACTTTCAGCAACTTCTTAATAAAGACTTTCACAAGTAAAAAACCAAAGAAAAAGGTAATTAACATTTCGTGAGTGTTTACATAACATTTTTATTCAGCTAAATCAAATAAAGCTTGAGATCTTAAAACCATTCTAATTTTTTCTGGCATATTTAATTTCTGAAACTTTTAAACCTTTTTATATGAAATGAAAAATCGACTTTTACGATTTTATTTCACTCATGAGAAACAAGAACTGATTGCTGAAAGTAGATGTGGCTCTAAACAAATTTGATTTGCCTTATAACCCTTGTCAGCTTCCTATTGATTCACTGCATGTTTGCTACACATATGAAAGCGGTCCATGCTTGTTATTGTACATCAAAACTCGATGGCGGATTGAGCATCATTAAGTTTAAAACATTTTTTAAATGTTATTCACGCTATAGGCTGCTATGGGGTTAATTAAGAAGGCTTATAGGAGATTATGTGGCTAAATGGAGGATCTATCATCAATTTCAGATAGAAAGCGGAACTTTCATGATAAAAAACATATTGAATTGTCATTAAGGTAAATTATATTTATATAATTTTTATTGAGTGTTAACTCGTGATTTTTCTCATTTAGCCATTTAATTTATATATAAGAATAATAAAAATGATAAATTATGTAAATAAATCAGGGATATTTAGATTTACTGCAGAAATATTAGATGACGATTCTTTGAATAGGTCTTTAGGAAAGGAAAGGAGGGAGCAATATGAAGAAAAAGATTAGTTGTGCATTTACCCTAGCTGCTTTTTTAATAGGAGGGGCAATCATTTATTACTCAATTTCTATATCTTTATACACAGCTACAGAAGATTTAAATGAATTCCCTGTACCTAAAAATGCTGAATTGGTTCAGTTAAATGAACAAGGGAATAGATATGAATGGTCAAGGGCTTCTGAAGAAGACGGCATTCCATTTGGATATGCAATGGCCCTTAAAGCGAATGAATGGAAAAAGGGGAAAAGTGAGGGCGCTTCAGTTTATACATGAAGGGAAATAAAAAGTAGATTTAATTACCACAACCAAGCAATTAGAGATCCTTAGAGTGAAATGACTAAGGATGATAAATACTAATTGAATAATCCGATCTATAGTATAAAAATGACTGAAAACGAAATATGTTAACAATTAGCAGATAAATTAAAATTCAATATATAAATCAAGAAAATTTTAATGACCGTATCTGATGTGAAATTAGCTTAAATCCAAATCTTATTGCGAATTTAAACCGAATTTTTAATAGAAGATCAATCATTTTAATTGGAACAATATTTATTTACGTTTTAATGTATAAGTTAACAATGACTAATTAATAAAAAAATTATAGATAAATAATGGCAATGATTAAATATAAAAAATTATAGATAAATAATGGCAATGATTAAATATAAAAAATCTGCATCTCGTCTCACTGAGTTAAGTATTCTTAAGATATGAGACAAAATAAACATTAAAAATACAACTTCCTATAATATATATTATGTAAACTAGAAAAAATATTTAATAAAAATGATCCTTTACTTTCATGTCTACCGCCCCTCAACTATTAAGACATTTTTAACAACGACTATCCTTGATATATAGTCATCCATTACGGAAAATATTTTTACGAATGTTTTAGCTTCTTTATTTTCCGTTTGTGATTAATTCTAAATTCCTGTCAAGACTTTCTTTCTAAAATCATTATCTAATTAATAAATATCCTTGTTAGTATAAATCGCTTATTATTTGTTTCATTTCCTTATTCCCGAAATAATTCGCAATTTTTTACAAAATATCCTATTCATGAATCTAAACTTTACAAATATCCCCCAGGGTGATTTGGAAATCCATGTTTTTCCACACGCAACAGGACTCGACAATACTTCTTTTTACGAAAATCATATTACTCAGAGGCAACAATCCATTGTTCGGAATTCGCTTGGAAGACTTGAAAGTTTAGGCTAGACGTTGACATGTCAAACTGGAGAACCTTCATGGTTTAACACTATAGGTAAGACCGTCCAAGTGGAATTAAATGCAGGAGAAAAAGTGTTTGTGTTTATTCAAAATGTGAGTGGAAGTGTTTCTTATAGATCTCTGTCACTTACTGTAAAACGTATAGGACCCCTTGTATCCTCTGCTAAAGAGGAAATAGGAACTATTAAAGCAGAAAGAGAAGTGGAAAAAACAAAAAAAAGCTTCATTGCTCGACTTTTCGGAAAGTGAACAATGAGAAAAAGGGTGAGTAAAATAGATAAGCCAATTTAAGGTCGTAGATTTGTTGACACGACCTATAAGTGTAAAAAAGATGATTTCTTTAATAAAAAAGATGATTTCCTTAATAAAAACAATGATTTCCTTAATAAAAACGATCATAAAAAATGTAAGGATTGTGAACAAGGTCCTCGGGGACCTCAAGGACCTCAAGGACCTCAAGGATTTCAAGGACTTCCAGGACCTCCAGGACCTCAGGGAGAAACTGGACCCCCAGGACCAGGGGGTGCTTTGGCTTATGGATCATTGTACGATCCGTCTGGAAATTTTGTCACAGTGTCTACGTTAAATCCCCCTACTCTGGGGCAGAAGGTTGTTTTCACAACTCCTGGACCGTTATTAGGAACAGCTCCTTTTCCTCCTGGTCTTGGACCTTATACTGATATTGAGGTTCTGACTGCTGGGGTATATGAGATTAGCATGGATTTAACAGCTAGATTGATTAATGCTTCTAACTTGACGTTTAATACCGAAGTGCAGTTCAGGTTATTCATCAATGACACAACCCCGGTTCTTGAAAGTACTTTTGAATCCTTTAATCGTATTACAGGCGGTCCAGGCGGTCAACCATCGCAAGTTGAAACTAGAAACACGATAGGAAGAACAATCCAACGTCGTTTATCCGCAAACGATAGGCTAAGCATTAGAGTCATTACAGCATCTGCCAATGTAACATATAGGTATCCATCATTAGTAGTCACAAAAATCGCCAACTAGCTGCCAAAGTCATTAAATAGGAGCAAGAAGAGCCCTAACCTAAATGTTGTGGGCTTTTTCCGATTTACTGAACGTGGTGTTTTTGGTTACACACTAGTGGAGTCATAATGTCAAAAAATTAGAAAAAGACAGTAGATTTGTTTATTAATTTAGTGACACAAAAACAAACCTGCTGTCTTTGGATTAAATTTGTATTTTTGTTAATCGAATGAAAAACAACACTTTTGTGTCGTTAATCACTCTACTTTATTATTTGTTTTAGCTTCTACTCCACTGATTATTAACTAATGAGAAATATCCCCATACCCTTAATAATTCGAAAAGTGAAATTTACCTTTCTTCAGTTGTCATTAAAGCGTTCATAATGCACTGGCATGATGCTAAAGAAATCTCTTTTATAAAAGAGGTTGTGAAGGAATGTTCTTAAAGTAACCGTGCAGTTCAGTGTAATGCAGTTACGCAACCAGCGCGCATTTGATTGAACCAGTTATATAAACATAATCAATTCCTTTCTCAACATGAAAGAATCCTCCAACAGAATGCTGGAGGATTCTTAAGATTATTATTTAAACTTATCCGGAAACTGCTTTATAACTCCCGCAGAGATAGTATCTGCCATTAAGATTATATGTGTGACCCCTTCGTCAATTGCAATGATTCTAGCGTTCCATTCTTTTGCTAAGCTTGCAGATAAATCATTTGTCACTAATTTCAGGTGCATGTACAGGAAATTTTTTAGATCTTCATTTTTTAAATGGGGGTTGGCACCGCTAAGGAAGGCTGCAATTTCATCAGCATTTCTATACCATTCTTTGTTTAGCTGTTTCACCAAGGCATCATTTCCACTTTTAGCCGCATCTACAATCTTTCCCGCAATAACAATATGCTCCTTAAGCAGATCCGTAAGTTTGTTACCAGCTTTCTCTCCGTATACTGGCTTTACAGCATTACCAATATCCTCCTGATTCTTTAGAAGTCTAGCCAGTACCTGTGTTTGATCCTCCGCTCCAGCGGTGGTTGCACTTGTTATATAATTACTTGTCCAAAATACATGATCAATCCAAAGTCTCCTGAATTCATTTTCGAAGTTTACCTCAGATTGGCTAATACGTTGTACCTGTGGCTTAGCGTATGCGCTAGTCGTTCCGGCCACCATGTTTAGAGGAAATAATAAAATAAATCCCATCAACAATAATTTTTTCATAAAACCATCTCCTCCCAAAGTTAAAAAGTTCCTTTTTATTATTGATATATGCGATTTTTATATGCATAAAATTGCTCGTACTTACCATGTTTATATTAAATTGGAATTAGATGGACTCATATCGTCCAATGTAAGCTGTTTTGTATAAAATCAGGTCATCAATCATGATATTAATCCACAGACACAACTACGTCGCATTGGTGCTTTAAATATGATGAATTAATGTTTAAATTACTTGAAAATTCAGGAATGAGACGCAAAGAATTAGTGAATTTAATATGGGAGCAAGTTAATAGAGAAAGTAGAAAATAAGAACGCCTCCTCCCCCTTCATCCCATTGTCTTACCAAGACTATTAAGCATTCTTTTAGAGGCAAAAATTAAATGTTTTTAATATCAGCAGGACTTATGATCCAGCATGTGTGCAGTGCTTCAAGCAATGATAATTAAATACCAATTTGCAAGTTGCGATTTGCAAGTTGCAATCAGAAAGTCCCCACATTTCCCTTAGTCAAAAGGCTTTGATTACAGGGGTTTCTTCTGTAAGGCCCAGATTAACAGAACATAGGCATTCATTTGATTACTATCTGTATAGTGAAGCTACTACTACAAACAGTCCACCCTCCTGAACGATTAGCTTTTCATTAATTAAATCTTACAGTATCTCGTAATTGGGTTCAGAAAGAAAAAAATAAATTTTTCTTTGGTGTACATAATATAGGGAATAACCAACGATAGTAAAAGTGTTATGAAAAGGGTGAACAAATGGAAAGAAATAACGCGATTGACTTTATTAAATTTTTTGCCATATTATCTGTTGTAGTCATTCATGTGTTCCCGAGGGATAGTCAAATTGGTCTATTTATTCTCGATAACTTCTCAAGGTTTGCGGTGCCATTCTTCTTTACTGCATCTGGTTATTTGTTCGGTCAAAAGATGATCCATAAAAGGGATTCCTTTGATTATTTTAAAAGGTATATTATAAAAATCTTGAAACTGTATTTGTGCTGGCTCTTCTTTTATATGATGTTTGATGTTCTAATTCTTTATAAAGATGCTACCGATGTACCAAAGGAATTTGCGCAATACATTAATCATTTTTCTTTTCTTGACCTTATATATTACGGAACTGGGACTAGCGGATACCAATTGTGGTTTTTAACCGCATTAATTTGGAGTGTTATCATTCTATTCGGTTTTTTTAAGTTAAAAAAAGCAAGGCTTCTTTTAACCATTAGCTTAATATTCAACCTGTTAGGTCTTTTCGGACAATCTTATTCGGTGTTCTATGATCTTCCTCTGAGTACACGGGATGCTTTATTCATTGGTCTTTTTTATACAACTTTGGGATTCTTCTTTGCGGATGATAAATTCTTTAAAAAGTCGGGAGCAATAACAGCCAAAACCAATTTATCATTAATTTTAATCTTCTTTATTATCCAAGTGGTAGAAGGATACTTATTAGAAAAGATATTGTCGGGAAGTCATGGGGAATATTTTATTTCTACTATCTGTTTAACTGCATTTCTTTTTTTATTTGCATTAAATAATAAAACATTGGGGAAGGATTTGTTCATTACTAAAGTTGGAGGAAGAGCTCTAGGTATATACATTGTTCATGTAGTCTTCATCGATATTTTTGATTTAATTATATCGGCACTAAGGCTGGATCATATATCTGACAATCTTTTCTTAAAACTATTTGAGACTCTCCTTATAATTACGATGTCTTACATTTCTTATGACCTACTTCAATATTTCAAAAGGTGTTTAAGCAAAATGGTAACAAGCAATTAGTGGAAAGTTAAAACCCTTACTTAAGTGCAGGGATTTTGTAGACAGCAAAAAAATCCCTGCTGGGAGCATGGGATCTCTTTTTCTATTACATATAATTAAAGCTTGGTCTCCACCGGATGAACTGGCGCTTTCTCTATACTGTCGCCAGCATGTTTTTTTGACCAGTAAGTCGCGAGAATTGGTCCGGATATGTTGTGCCATGCAGCAGCCAGGACGCTTGGAAGGGCTGCCAGCGGGCCGAAATGTGCAGTGGCAAGCGCAACACCTAACCCGGAGTTCTGCATGCCCACTTCAATCGAAATCGCTCTTCTATTCACTTCATCAAGTCCAAGCACTTTTGCTGCTAAGTAACCAAAAAGTAGCCCAAATCCGTTATGAAGCATCACGGCAGTAAAAATAAGGAACCCGGAAGAAGCAATGCTAGCTGCGTTGCCTGAGACTACTGCGCTTACAATAGTTATGATGGCTGCTACCGAAATAAGTGGTAAAACGGTCAAGCTTTTTTCAACTGCTACTGGGAAAAACCGCTTAATGGCCAATCCTAAAACAATCGGAAGAAGGATGACTTGTACAATGGACTTAAACATATCAAAAAAATCAACCGGCATCCATTGTCCTGCCAGCAAAAGCAGAAGCAGTGGTGTCATGATTGGGGCAAGTAAAGTTGATACCGAAGTCATAGCTATCGATAAAGGTACATTCCCTTTTGCAAGATATACCATCACGTTAGAGGCTGTTCCGCCTGGTACACAGCCAAGCAATACCAGACCTGCAGCTAATTCGGCTGGTAAATTCATGAGTTTAGCAATAAGGAATGCTACAGATGGCATAATTATAAACTGGGCGCAAACTCCAATTATCACGGGCAGTGGTTTAGTAATGATGATTTTAAAATCAACTGCCTTCAACGTGAGCCCCATTCCAAACATGACAACGCCAAGCAATATTGTAATAAATCCCCCCAATCCCAAAAATGGCTCAGGAAAAATAAAGGCAATGACGGATATTAAGATAACCCAAACAGCAAAATATTTTCCGGCTACTGCGCTTAATGCTTCTAATACTTTCATTCCATCACACTCTTTCTAGCATTAATATTTTATTTGGATTTAATAAATTATCGGGATCAAGGGCTAATTTGATTTTTTCCATCACAATCAGTGAGTTCCCATGTTCTTTTTCCTGATATTTTTGTTTACCGACCCCAACACCATGTTCGCCAGTACATGTTCCCTTACGTTCAAGGGCATACAGGACAATTTTTTCATTTAGCTGTTCAGCTCTTTTAATCTCTTCTTGATTATTGTTATCAATCATTAAGAGTACGTGATAGTTTCCATCGCCTACATGGCCGACGATCCCACCGGTAAGGCCCAGGAAATCAACTGCTTCCCTTGCATGGTGAATGGCACCGGACAGCTCTGAAATAGGAAGGCAGACATCAGTCACCATCAGTTTTTTCCCAGGATAGCCTTGAATATAAGCATAGGCAAGATTATGGCGAGCTTCCCATAGGCGGTTCCTGGCAGCATTATCTGTTTCAAATTCAATATCGTAACAATTATGTTCAGCTACTATTTCTTTAGTGAACTCTACGTCATGTTTCAACCCGGCTTCATTACCATGAAACTCCAAAAATAGTGTAGGTGCTTCGTTATAGCTTGTATCACTATAAAGGTTAACCTGTTTCATTGATGGTTCATCGACAAGTTCCACCCTTGCTATTGGAACACCTGACTGCAAAATGCTTACAACAGCTTCCACCGCATGGGTCAATGTCGGAAATGATGCTCTTGCCGCCATAACGTGCTCAGGAATTCCGTAAACTCTTAACGTCAATTCCGTAAAGCAGCCAAGCGTTCCCTCTGATCCAACAAAAAGGCCGTTTAGATGGTAGCCTGATGACGATTTAGCGGCCAAATTGCCAGTATGTATAATCGAACCATCTGCAAGTACCACTTCAAGATCACGGACTTGATCACGCATCACACCATATTTAACTGATGTCGTTCCACTGGCATTTGTTGCCGCCATTCCGCCAAGAGTAGCATCAGCTCCCGGGTCAACGGAAAAAAACAAACCGTATTTTTTCAATTCTTTGTTTAGTTGCGAACGCGTTACGCCAGGCTGAACTTTTACGAGAAAATCGTTTTCACGCACTTCCAGGATTTTATTCATTAGTGAAAAATCAATTGTTATGCCATGGTTGTATGGTATGACATGTCCCTCGAGGCTTGATCCCAACCCAAAAGGAACCATCGGGATTTTGTACTTATTTGCCAATTTCACAACTTCACTGACTTGCTGTGCTGTTTCCGGAAATACAACAATATCAGGAAGACTTACAGCATGATAGGATTCATCTCTGGCATGCAATTCTCTTACTGTCTGGTTTTCCGTTACTTGACTTTCCGAAAGGATTTGCTTTAAATCGTTGATTAAATTTACACTAGCCGCTTCCATTCTATTCTCCTTCTTTCTGCTATAGCATCCGTTTTTGTCATATCAAAAACTTTAGTCGTACCTATACCAATATTTAGTTTCTTCTTCTATTCTTCAACTGAGTATCAAGAGATGGTTTCCCCCTCCTTAAATGGCTTTATACGATACCGCTTCCATTTATCGGATAATTGGTCTAACCAATTTTCATTATACTAAATTTTTTGACTTTTTCAACAATTATCCGTTTTATACATTTCTCCATAAAAATATGCTTTATTCTCAATATTTATAGTTAATTTTCCATCCTTATAACAAAAACCCAAATGACCTTTAATAGCCATGTGAACGTAATTTGACTGAATCTAGACCATAATATTTTTACAATATTGGTCTAACCAATTAAAATATCAGATTTTTTGAACAGTTATTTATTTTAATTTTAATATTGCGGATTATCCCCTTGCTTCATAAATGAATGCTTGTTAGAATGATTTCACTAATAGTCGTACCAGCATGTTGTAAGGGTTGTCATGGAAGGATGTGAAGAAAGTAATGGATTCAATACCAGTTAAATCTCCCAAAGTGTACGAAATCATCTTCAATCAGATTAAGGAATCTTTTATTAGCGGTGAATTGAAACCTGGAGATAAATTACCGCCTGAACGCGAATTATCCAACCGTTTTAAAGTGAGTCGAACATCAATCAGGGAAGCCCTTCGAGTATTGGAGATTAACGGAGTCATTGAGATTAGACCAGGTGATGGAACATTTATCAGACAATCTGATGTTCAATCACTGATCGAACAGCTAACCACCTCAATCATCAAGGCTGAGGACAACATGGTCTATGAAATGCTTGAAGTCCGTCGAGTAATTGAAACGGAGTGTGCTTTTCTTGCTGCGCAGAGAGCAAACTCTCTTGATTTACAAAATATCCTTAAAGCTCTAGAAGAAATGGCACGTTCGGAACATGATGAAGAATTAGGCTTGCGAGCAGATCTGCTTTTTCACCATAGTATTGCACAAGCCACAAATAATTCCATATATGCTGGATTGGTTCATACTCTAAGTGACCAAATGAAAAATACGATTCGTGCCACCAGACGGCATCGTTTCGCAAAACCAGGTCATTTTCAAGAAACGCTTCAAGAACATAAAGAAATCTACTATTCCATCGCATTAAAGGACGCGGACAAAGCCAAGCAACTAATGAATGCCCATATCATTCGCATTAGAGAGCAGATGGCTGCGGCTACACTTGAAAGCATTGGAGAAGTAAAAATTGCTGCTTATCCAAATGAAAAAGACAAGCCTCACAATGCTGTAGGTGAAAAATAAAGTTCAGCTTGCAATATGATTAACCCAATATGGAATTACACCTCTAAAATTATCAACTAAGTGATTTTTTAACCTTGGCCTATTAATTGACACTACTTTTCCCAATAAAAAAGCGCCTTTATCAGAGGGCGCTAAGCTGGTTTATTATTGTTAAAAAATTGATCCCCTATATTAAGTAAATGTTGTTTTTATCCTTTTGACATAGTGAAGGAATCAACGTTACATACTTTTAGAGCATTATCAATCAATGAAAGCTGTTCATTAATCATTGATAAGTAGGAAATATGATAGTCATTAATTTGTTCCTTTAACTCCAACAGCTGCGTTTTGTCCCTTAATATAAGGTAAATCTCGTCTGGATGTAACATATCACTTCTCCTTTTAATTAAGATATTACCTTTTACCCAAATTATTACAATCGTTAACTTATAAGTGGATGTTTTGCACTATATTTCACAAGGGATTGCTCGGTAACAGTTCCTTCTTATAGTAAAGGTCCGTTAGTTGAAGTAGCACGACGATCTAAAAAGGCTGTCGTATAGTAGTATTAAACGTCGAATATGCCCCCTTCTTCCCTTGTTGTGTTAGACTTAATAGATAAAACCATATTTTCTTGGTTTTAATTGACTTTTCTTAGTCACACTTGCATAAGCAAAGGAGTGAAGGAAATGGAGAAAATCAGCGTTTTTTTGGATGACTATCGGAAAGCACCCGATGGCTATGTGTTAGTCGAGACTATTGACGAATGTTTAGAGCTATTGCAAAACTTTGATATTGAACATCTCTCTTTAGACCATGATTTATTAAATAAAACCAGGAATGGTTTTATGCTTGTTCAAGAGATGGTGAAAGAAAAACTATTTGCTAATCGCATTACTATTCACTCTGCCAATTCAGTTGGCGGTAAAGCGATGTACAACTGTTTAAAGCAAGCACAACGGAATTTAACTATGCCCCCTGCCATTATCGTATCCTTACGACCATTGCCCCTCAAATTCTTCCCGTCAAAGGTTCTGCAACATTATATAGATATACGGTAACCCCTTCTCAATCTCAATTACATTTCACCATTCTTTTTGTTAGATAAATAGTAAATCGAAAGGGCAACTTTAATCCGAGTTGCTCTTTTTGTATTTCTACTTTGTATAAGAGATTGAATATCTTTCATTGCACACTTTGCCATCATCCGCATGTGAACAACTTACCCCTTTTCCATGGAAAGAGAGTGAACTATTTCCAGTGTTATTGATCATCGAATTACTTTTTCCTTCAGGCTGTGCAACTTCCATAGCATTGTACCGACAAGCAGAAGTTCATACCTGGTTCACATAACGTTTCGCACATATGAAATATGTATTTTAAAATTAGTATCCTCCCTCCTGCCCTATCGCCTAATAAATATTTTGGCGGTTTCTTAAGACATTTCTAGCCACCTAGATCTTTCAATTTTCTGTGATGATTTTTCCTTTTTTGAGGCTTTGTCAACAGTTATCCTTTGTGGTTTTTTGCATTAGCTGCCTCCTGATGTAAACAATAAATTTAATGCTTGACCTAGAGTTGACTCTAAGTTGTAAAGTGGTATGAGTAATGACGGAGGTGATCAATCATGTATCGAATTGGAGAACTCTCTAAACTATTGGGTGTTAGTGAACATACGCTTCGTTATTATGAAAAAGAAGGTTTAGTAGTACCATTGCGTAAAGGAAAGAATCGTATTTATTCTGAAGAGGATAGAGAATGGCTCGGATTCATCCTCCATATGAAAAATACAGGAATGGCCCTTGTTGATATTAAGAAGTATACCTTAATGCGTAAAGATGAAAATGGTGACAAACATGCACAAGAATTGATGGAAATCTTGGTAAAGCATCGAGACGAGGTTGCAGCACAACTGAAGTTTTACGAAGAGAATCTTGAACTGATGAATCATAAAATTTCAAAATACCAGAAATTATTAAACGAACATCAGGATAAGGATTTATTTGATACTTTCGTTGATCAAAAGAAAAAAGGAAATTGAAGTAAATGAAAAGAATGAACATCGTTTCAAAAATGGGCAATCATGTAGCGAAATAGTTGTTTTACAAGACTAGGAGGATGATCTAACAATGATAAAAATAGCATCTATTGAAAAAAACGCAATTTTTCCAATTGGCGAACCGATTGAAAATGAATACTTCTTTGGAACAGCATACTTGGAAATGCTTTTAACTGATTCAGCTTTGAATGCACCAATCGGAAATGTAACATTCGAGCCTGGTGCCCGCAATAACTGGCACACTCATGCAGCAGTGCAAATCCTGTTAGTGACTGCCGGTGAAGGTTGGTATCAGGAAGAAGGTAAACCAGGACAACTTCTAAAGGCTGGGGATATTGTAAATATCCCTGCAGATGTAAAACATTGGCATGGTGCTGTGAAAGACAGTTGGTTTGTCCATCTTGCTTTAACTCCAGGCGAAACTAGTTGGTTAGAACCCGTGTCTGAAGAATATTATCAACAATTATAAAATTTTTATTTGGAGGATGAGAAAATGGCAAATATAGAAGGCAAAGTTGTTGTAATTACTGGTGCATCTAGTGGTATTGGGGAAGCAACTGCAAAATTGTTAGCTGCAAATGGTGCAAAAGTTGTTTTAGGAGCACGCCGCGATGATAGATTAAAAGAACTTAAGGAAAGCATCGGCCGAAATTGTGTTTACGCAGTGACGGATGTTACTTCATTAGAAGATGTTCAAGCCCTCGGAAAACTGGCTTTGAATACATTTGGACGGATAGATGCTTGGATGAATAATGCAGGCGTAATGCCGCAATCGACCCTGGATAAATTACACACCGACGAATGGAATCAAATGATTGATGTGAATATTAAAGGTGTCTTGAACGGAATCGCTACATCCTTACCGCAAATGCGTAAACAATGTGCAGGGCACATCATTAACATTTCCTCTATTGCAGCGCATGGAATTAATGTTGGTGGAGCTGTTTATAGCGCAACGAAAGCAGCGGTAAATATGATTAGTGAAACGTTACGTCAAGAGGAAGCCGTGGCTGGAAGTAATGTTCGGGTGTCGATTGTTTCTCCAGGAGCTATCGCAACAGAATTAACGCAAACTATTACAGATACAGACTTGAAAGGTCCGTTCGAAGAATTATACGATGCTTTTGCGATTAGTCCTGGCCGTATAGCGGAAACGATTCTGTTTGCTTTGAATCAACCTGAAGATGTTACCGTTAATGAGTTTATTGTAAGACCATCTCGACAACAGCCTTAATCGATAAAAGTTTTCTCACTGGGAACATTCCAATAACAGATAGAATAAGACGCAGGTTAATAAAATAGATCACAGCCTGATTGGAATCGAACAGGCTGTGATCTATTTAGTCTTAAAATCAATTGCTATTTAATAAGCCCATTCTGTATTCATTGAATTAATTCATGATTTCACTTCATTGAAAAATTGCGGCAGGTCTTCTTTATGCGCTTCGAGCATTTCATCCAGCATTTTTTTGGCGATGGTGTCTGATGGTACCAAAGGGTTTATGGTCATCGCTACCAAAGCTTTATGATAATCTCCTGTGACAGCCGCTTCAGCAGCCATTCTTTCAAATGATTTAATTTGCTGGACCAACCCCCGGACTGCTACAGGCAGGTCGCCTATGGCGATTGGTCTTGGCCCTTCTTTGGTGATTACACAGTTAATTTCAATGGCTGATTCATCTGGAATACTCGCTATCGCTCCGTTATTACGTGTATTTACTGGCTGAATATCCCGCTTATCATTGTAAATCGAATTGATGAGACTGCAGGCCGCTTCGCTGTAATACGCTCCACCGCGCTTTTCTAGTTGAGTCGGTTTAACATTCAATTCAGGATCCCTATACAATTCAAATAGGTCTTTTTCCAGTTGTTGAACGACCTCAGCCCTCGTCCCATTTGTTGCTGAGGATTCCTTTTCTTCGGCAAGCATTTCATCGGTCTTGTAATAATAACGATGGTATCCGCAAGGAATAATGCCCATTCCTTTAATGAAATCACGATCCCAGGCAAAGCCCGCAATGTTTTTCATCGTCATTTCATTTTCCGGATTCCCGAGCGCATTTATTACTTTATCCTTCACGCTTTTTCCGTCCACATAAACATCAAGTCCGAATACCATATGATTTAATCCTGCAAAATCGACTTGAACCCTGTCTGGATCTACACCCAAAGCTTTTGCAATGCCCATTCTCATCCCAATGGGAACGTTGCATAAACCCACAACCTTTTTGATATTGCTATATCGTAAGACTGCCTCCGTAACCATACCAGCAGGGTTGGTGAAGTTCACAAGCCAGGCATCCGGGCAAAGCTCCTCCATATCCCTGCAGATTTCCAGGATGACCGGTATGGTCCGAAGTCCTTTAAAGAGACCGCCAGGCCCATTTGTCTCTTGTCCGATTACATCATATTTTAACGGAATCCTTTCATCCTTTGCTCTTGCATCAAGTAATCCGACCCTGAATTGGGTCGTTACAAAATCTGCATCTTTCAGTGCTTCGCGCCGGTTTAGCGTAAGGTGAATGTCAATTGGCAGACCTGCCTTTTCAACCATTCTCCTGGCAAGGTTTCCGACGATCTCCAATTTTTGATTCCCTTTATTTATGTCTACAAGCCAGATTTCACTTACTGGAAGTTCATCATACCGTTTGATAAAACCTTCAATCAGTTCCGGCGTGTAACTGGAACCGCCGCCTATTGTCACGATTTTTATCCCATTCTTCAAAATGACACCCCACCATTCTTATTTTTGTCTCATTTCCCGGTACATTCTAATCATTTCCGCAACTAGGTCATTTATCGTCTCAGCACTCATCATTTGATCCTCAGCGTGCAATTCATTAAAAGATGCAATGGCTTCTCTAGTAAAAATATAAAATCTCCTTTTGAGTGTCAGTTAACGACCAAAGTCTCATTTTCATTTTCCATACTCGTATTTATATTTCGGTTTCCATGCCATTTCTCCTTTTATTAGTTGACATACATAGGCTATTAGTGTTGCTGTATAAGTTGAACAGTCTAATTAACGACTTTTGAATGGATTAAGTATACGTAAAACTCGTAAGATACAAAAAAAGCAATTCACATGTAGTGTAATTGCTTTTTTAAAGAAGTGTATGGATATAACTCATGCTAATTAAGCTTTCGTTAATGTTCGATTATCCCCTTACAGGGTAGACTATGGTTTTTTATCGCCAAGTAAAAATAACTACAGCAGATTTTCCCAGGTTTACAATGACATTACTTGTTTTTTACGATGGATAGTATCGTAATGGTGCTTATAATGCAGAGTGTGCCAAGCCACTCGGCAAAACCGAACGTTACATTCAACCAGAAAACGGATATTAAGGTTGCGGATAATGGCTCAACGGAAGCCAATAAACTTACCTCTGAAGCAGATATGAATTTTGTACTTTCCAAATAAAAATATAAAGCAATGATCGTACCGAAAATGATGATGAATAAAACCGCTGAAAATGAAGATAACGTCCATTTGCCTTCAAATTCCCATGGGGGATGGATCATGCTAAAGCATATGCCTCCAATCAACATGCCCCAACCCACAACAATCATTGAACCCCATCTTGAAAGGAGTTTAAAAGGCTGCAATGTATAGAATGCCAAGGCAAAGGCTGATGTTACTCCCCAAAATACTGCCCACCCGGAAATGGAGAGTGTACGTATGCTTCCTCCCGTCACAAGCAAAAAAGTGCCTAAAATCGCTATGATCACAGCTACGCTCACCGTAATGCTTGGAAAACGTTTGGAACGAATGGCTAAATAACAAGTGATCAGTGCCGGGGCCAAGTATTGAAGGACAGTGGCAGTGGCTGCGTTGCCATGTTCAATTGCTGCAAAATATGTGTATTGAACAGCGAGCATTCCCAGAATGGCAAACATGATAATTTGAAGCGTATCATTTTTAGTTTTCCAAATCTCAAAAACTTTCAATCTTTCATTCTTATAAGCGACCCCCAATAAGATGATTCCAGAAAGCAACAAGCGTACAACAGTAAGCCACTCAGGACTGAAACCTTGCTGCTGAAATAGATATTGAGCTGCCGTTCCTGACACTCCCCATAACGCAGCCCCAGTCAGTACCAGTGCAATCCCTTTATTTCTTGAAGGTGATATAGCAACTAAAGTATCATTATTCATTTTTTTCTTCCCCACTTATTACACGTTCCGTATGGGCTTGAATTCTAAAGTAACTTTCTTTCCAATTCTTTTCTATCTCCTTAAGCACCATAGTGAGACTTCCACCCCTAATTGCCTGTATGATTTGATCATGCTCATCAACGGAAAAGTGAACATCACTTACCTGATTGAAATAAAACAGTTCCATTCGTATAAGTTTTTGTTTGAGTCCCGATAGAAGCCGCTTCAACTCATCATTTGTTGAAAGATTGATGTAAATGGAATGAAAGTCATTATCTTTCTGGACGGCCACTATTTGATTCCCCTCGTCGATTGCGTTTTTCACTTCATGATTGATGGATTCCATCTCCATTAAGTGTCTTTCTTCAATGAAATCAAAAGCCTGTTCCATAGCCAGCTTTTCCAGTGTCCAAACAATGGAATATATGTTTAATACCCCTTCGAATCGAATAGGGGAAACAATAGTTGAACGGCTCGGCTTGGTCTCGACAAATCCCTCATCCTCAAGCCTTAAAAGTGCTTCTCTAATAGGGGTTCTGCTTACTCCCAATTGTTCGGCTAATTCTTTGTCGCGTAATTGTTGACCTGGCGTCAGGATCCCCTGGACAATCCAATCCCGCAATATCATGTATGCTTCTTCACGTACAGACGTACGTTTAATTTTTTGTGAATAATTTGAATGCTTCAACGGCTATAACTCCTTAAAATACAGATATATAATATGCAATATATCACATATTGCATACCGTTGGAAGAAATTATAGAAAATTTAAATCTGGGTCCTTTAATAAAACATCAAGCATCTTTTCACATAATAAAAGGGAATCCTTCCATAGTAAAAACACTTCTTTACGATGATGAAAGTAATCCTTCTACCATGAGTCCTCGTGCTTTAGATTTACAACGATTCACTGATTAAAAATAAAGTTCTATTTTTTTGTATACCATTGTATGTATTTTAAAATTCTTAGTACACTAGATTGAGACTAACGGCATGTGTAGTTTATCGCTTTCGGAACTAACAAATATTGGATAGTTTTGGTGAATGAACTGGATACTTCTTCACTTTACTGATTATTTTCAAGTGAAGTTTGTGTTTCTAAAAAAATGTCTTGAAAATATCTTGGTGCTTACCGCATTCATTACATGAATATTCTATTTCCAATGCATCTTCGGTTACTGTATGAACTGTCTCTTTTTTACAAGTTTCACAAAATCTCTTTTCGGATATTTCTTTCATTTATCATTCACACTCCGTTTTTTCATCATTTTTTGTAGCCTTACTATTATTTTGCGAATATCCGACAGAAAAAATACCTTTTTCCTGAAGGGCCAGAGAAAAAGGTACTAAAATTGTTAATTTAACCTTGGATTCCAATACATCAAAGCTGCATGAAACGGATATTCGTATTCGAAAACTCCTTCTTTTTCCACCACATATTTATTTAGGATCGTTTTTACTTCATCATAGGAAAAATGTTCATCAAGAATTTTTGTTGTATTATCTCGGATCACTTCTTCATAGGTGGAATAGATTTTTTTACTTTTCAATTTAACGATCTTACAGTCCGCCAGTATTCCAAGTTGATACAAAACATTCAAGATGTGTATGTAATCCCGTCTTCTTAAATTAATCGTATATCCTCGTTGCTTCAATTCCATATAATGAGGTTTTTCTGGTCCGGTTGTCATACCTACTATCGCTAAACGAGCTGCAGAATCATTCATTTTTAATAAGGTATGACCGATTTCACTCATTCGGTAATAACAATTAAAACCAAATACTACATCATATTTGACTTTTTTGTTATCACTTTCCCACTTATCATGAATTAACTCCATGTTTTCGAAACCTTTTTCGTTTGCCTGGGATTCCAAAAAGCTGATAATGCTTTTGGAACTATCTATACAAGTTAGCTTCCTGACTTTTTTTGCAATATCAAATGTATAATTGCCCCATCCAGGGCCGATTTCCAAAACATGATCATCCTGTTTTAATAATGCCAATAACTCTTGCTGCACAATTTTTGCATAAGGGTCCGCTTTATGTTGTTTTTTCGCTGCAACCTTAGAAGCCCAAAAAGCTTCTTCTGCAGCATCATCTTTTAGCCTGTTAGGTATCTTCCCTGTATGATCTGTCATTGCATGTTTCCAAAGTTCAATATAATCTGTCATCTTGTCTCCCCTGAATTCGTATGTAGTTATCGGTTTTCAAAATAAAGCAAACAGCCAAATACTTCCTCCTTTAAATATATTAGCATACCATAGCTAAAACTTTGTTTTACACATAAGAAAAAGGAGCAAAAACTTTGCTCCTGTATCCATATTGCGTATTTTTCTATATACTTTTATCTTTTCGATAAAGCTGACCACGTATTTTCAAGCCATTTATCAAAGTCTGCTCCTTTTTCACCCTCATATGTATCATATATATCCATTCTCATCTTCTGGAGTTTGTCTTTGAATTCGTGATATGTGTGATTTTCAGGTAAACTCTTCTTGATCCTCACTAAGATTTTGGTCAAACCTTTGATCAACTCACCCTTTTTCCTTGCTGGCAATTGCACATCTTCGCCTAAACTTTTCAATTGACGGTAGGCTGCCTCTTGAACTTTATATACAGAATCATTATTCATGATATGTGTGAGAATGTCGATTACTTGTTTATTTTTTGCTTGACCTAATTCTTCGATTGCATCTAAACGTTCTCTCCAATTAGATTTTCGATTGGCAGATTTTTTTAATTCCTCATAGTTGGCAGGTAGCTCGATACCCTTTGTCTCCTTGTTATTCAAATGAATCATTTCTCCTTCTGTCTTAGTGATCCGGATATCAAACATGTAATCCGAAATGATAATCCCATTACCAAAATGGCTTATTCCATTCTTTATTATACCCTTTTCCATATTTTAATATAGTTAAATTTATCTGCCGTATCGTCAATCACCCGGGTTCCGGGGACGAGATGCTTTGTTTGTCTTCAATTTACCTGCGCCTATCAACTTCAACTTTAAAAGGCATAAATCCTGCCTGGATTCATGCCACTTTGTAGGATGCTTTTATTATTGAACATGTACAAATCTAGTCCACGTAATGTTTTTTATTATCTGGATGAATAGAAAATTTTTTCCGTAAATTGACGAGGTTTACACCAAAACTTTCTTCTAAAAGTTCCCTATGTTTCTCCATGATTTCCATGAGATACAAATCATGAATCATGACTTCTGTAATGGGCATCACTAAACCTACATGCATGGTCCATGCTGCACGGCTATCTTTACCAAGAGAGACTATACCTGCGACAACTTCTGAATCATCTCCACTGATAACAAGCCATCGTCCACCATACTCTTCTGTAATTTCATAACCCATATAATGGAGGTAAACATTTGCAAAATCACAGACGATTTCCCCGTAGGCAATAATTGTTACATTGACCCCACTATTTGCGGCCTGTCTTAGTTCAGGTTCTAATTCATCGAATTCGTCTTCCCAAATCTCTAAGAGTATTCTTTTTTTAGCAGATAATATACAAGCTTTTACCTTATCGAGTATTTCATTGCGCCCCATGATATTCCAGATATTTTCACGATCATTTGCAGATCGTTCGAACTCCGCTAATGATTTTTCTGCCCGTTCAAAATTCTCTTCCGCTTTCATCCGACGGTTTTTTATTAGCTCCTTTGCAGGAACAGGAGTATACTGTGGTGTGTTTCCAGGACTAACCAGAATATCTCCGCGTATGGCGAGACTATCCAGAATTTCATATATTCTTGAACGTGGTACACCGGAATTTTTTGCTACTGCATAGCCTGTTAATGGCGATTCTTCCAATAAGGCAAGATATGCTTTCGCTTCATATTCGGTGAAATTCAGATTTTTTAATGTTTCTAAAATGTTTTCTTTCATAAACCCTCCAACACAACCGTAGTTGCTACCTTTGTAACTAATATTTTAGCAAAAATTGTTGACGTTTTCCATTTTCATCTAATATACTTATTAAGTAGTTACTTTAGTAACCACTATAAAAGTGAGAGGGGGAATTAGTATGGACAGCTTACTTACATACATATCAATAGTGGCAATGATGGTTATTATACCGGGAGCAGATACAATGCTCTTAGTGAAAAACACACTTAGCCATGGTCCGAAAGCGGGACGTTATACCGTTTTCGGAATGGCAACGGGACTTACTTTTTGGACGCTTATAGCCATTCTTGGACTATCTGTTGTCATTGCAAAGTCTGTGATTCTTTTCAGTACAATCAAATATTTGGGAGCCGCCTACTTAATTTACTTAGGAATAAAAAGTTTTTTTGCTAAAAGCGTTTTTTCCTTAAAAGAAATCCAAGCACAAGCAAATACACCTGCGAAGTATTCAAACCGGCACAATAAAGATTCCTTCATGCAAGCATTACTTAATAATATTCTTAATCCAAAGACCGTTTTAGTTTATATAACAATCATGCCGCAATTTATCAATTTGAACGGAAATGTAAACCAGCAATTGATTATATTAGCCTTCATCTTAACCTTGCTAGCTGTACTGTGGTTTCTATTTCTTGTTTATCTAATTGATTACGCAAAAAAGTGGATGAACAATTCCAAATTCCAGAAAGCATTCCAAAAATCAACTGGCGTAATTTTAATCGGTTTTGGGATAAAAACAGGAATTTAAATTCATTTACTAACACATTTAATTTGATTCCATCCGTTCAGATAATTGAACGGTTTTTTTCATTTACGAACCTCACCGATATTTTTTCACATATGGCACTGCATTATTGACTGCAAAGGTTTTTCCGCCTTCATCATTTAAAACAAAAACGTCAGTATTTTCCCATAAGTGCAGGAAATACTGACGAGTAATGTCCTATGAAGTTTGAAGTATTTCTTTTTGTCAATCCAAGCCGCAAGCTTTGGCGAGTATTTCAACAAGGTGCAAACTTTTCATTTGGTTTGCCGCTCCCTTCCTTTGGATGCCAATGCTCATTTGCATTTGGCATCCTGGGTTAACCGTAACAATGGTAGTTGCTTTCGTTTCGTAAAGATTTTTCATTTTCTCATCAAGAATTTTCATGGATTCATCAAAGTGGAGAAGATTGTAAATGCCTCCAGATGCACAGCAACGGTCAAACCCTTCCATTTCGACATAGGAAACGCCTGGTATGGATTGCAATAATAAACGAGGTTCCTTTTGGACCTTTTGAACATTGCGCAAATGACATGAATCTTGATAGGAAACGGTGCCTTGCCATTCTTCAGTGAAGGGTAGCGGCCCCAATTGATGAAGTATTTGACTGATATCTTTTGATTTTTCCGAGAAAGACTTTGCCGCCGCAGCCCATTCTTGATCCTCTGCTAATAGATGTCCATATTCAAGAAGCGAAGCACCGCAGCCTCCTGCGTTATTTACGATTACATCAGCATCCGTTTGCATGAAGGCTTGGATATTCCTCTTTGCCAATGCTTTCGCTTGTTTTGTTTCACCTTGATGGGAATGCAGAGCACCGCAGCAATTCTGATTTTCAGGGAGAATGACCTCACATCCTGCTAAGGTAAGCAGCTCAATGGAAAGACGGTTTATTCGTGACATCATGGAATCCATGATGCATCCAGTAAAAAATGCCACTTTTAATTTCGTTTCCCCTTTTGCCGGCATAAGCGTACCTGGCCGGATACGTTTGGAGGAAGTCTCGATGTCTGGAAGTGCCTGTTCTAAATGTGCAAGGGCAGGGGAAACCTTCTGCAATACTTTTGATGAACGGATAAGCTTGGATAAGCCTGTTTTTTGATAGAGTTGCACTGCACTTCCAATCCTGTTCATTCGTTTTGGATATGGAAAAAGATGAACCAATGCCAGTTTTTTGATTCTTGTCATTTTGTTTTTTTTGTTTGCTGACGGGGAGTTTTCAATGGCTTCTTTTGCCGCTTCCAGTATATGTCCGTATGGCACACCAACAGGACATGCTGTTTCACAAGCACGACAGCCTAAGCATAAGTCGATTGGTTCAGCTAAATCTTTTTGGAAATCTATTTTTCCTTCGGCTGCCATTTTCACTAGATTGATACGACCGCGTGGAGAGGCGGATTCCACACCCATTGATTCATATGTAGGGCATGCCGGTAAACAGTATCCGCATTTTACGCATTGGTTTGTCCAATCATAGGCATCTGAATATAAATTTTGGACCGCAGCATTTGACTCATTCGTTTTGGCGGGTAGATTCATGTAACCAACACGACCCTTGTCTGTCCCTTATCAGGAAAAATCTTCCCAGGATTCAGGATATTATTGGGATCCCATGCTTCTTTAATTTTTTTCATCATATTCACTCCGGTTATTCCTAATTCCATTTCCATATATGGTGACTTTAAAGTACCGATTCCATGTTCCCCGGAAAGTGTTCCGCCTAATTCGATTGCTGCTTCAAAAATTTCACTGACAGCAAGCTCCACTTTTTTCATTTCCGTAATATTTCTTTTATCGGTAATGATGTTCGGATGTAAATTTCCATCCCCTGCATGACCGAATACAACCAAATTCAACCCGTATTTCTCCCGGATATTGTTTAATCTCTCCATCATTGCCGGTATTTGACTGCGTGGAACGGTCGCGTCTTCAGAAATTTTTGTAGGACCCATTTGTGTAATGGCAGGGGAAACCAATTTACGCGCACTCCAAATCGTTTGTCGTTCCTCCTCTGTCTCTGCTATCTTGACGTAGGAAGCACCCTCTGCCCTGCATATATCGGCGCATTTATTGATTTCTTCCTCAATCGCCAATGGGTGTCCATCTATTTCTATGATCAAAATGGCTTCTGCCTGAAGAGGCAATCCGGAAGGACGGTAGCTTTCAACAGCACGGATGCACGCATTATCCATCAATTCCAGGGCAGATGGTAGAATTCCTGACGATAAAATGCTGGTAATGGCATGACCAGAGTCTATCAAATGATTGAAGTGGGCGACAAATGTTTGTTTAGATTGAGGTTTTGGTATTAAGCGGATGATTGCTTCTGTAACAATGCCCAAAGTACCTTCCGATCCCACGATCAATCGGGTCAAATCATACCCTGTTACATTTTTTACGGTCTTTCCACCAGTACGAATGATTTCTCCCGTTGGGGTGACCACCTCCAGGCCTATCACATATTCTTTTGTCGTTCCATATTTCAATCCCTTTGGCCCGCTGGAGTTTTCTAATAGATTCCCGCCAATAGTGGCTACATTGGAGCTGCTTGGATCGGGCGGATAGAATAAGCCGGCTTCTTCAGCCTTTTTATGAATATCAGCCGTAATCACACCTGGAGAGACTATGGCAAGCATATTTTCCCGATCAATGATCAATTTATCCCGCAAAAGGGTCATATCAAGAACCATCCCCCCTTTAACAGGTAAAGGGCCGCCGCTTAGCGAAGTTCCAGATCCTCTAGGGTAAACAGGTATTTTGTGAGTATTAGCCAATTTAACCACTTCACTGATTTCCTCCGCGTTTTTTGGCTGGATGACGATTTCGGGTAAATATTCCCCAAAAGAAGCGTCGTAGCTATAACAATACCTTTCTGCCAAATCAAGAAACATTCTGTCACCTGGAATTACCTGTCGAAGATCGACCAGGGCTTCTTTCTCCATGCTTCTCACTTCCTTTCTTAATAGAAATTGGAAAAGGTCTATCCGTATGTAATATAATGGAATTTTAAGATTCTGCTAGATATAATGATGAAAGAAAAGGAGGTTTTTTTTTGAAAATCGCACTGATTCATGCAACCACAACTGCACTAAAACCAATTGAAATTGCCTTTCAGACCGTTGCACCGAACATTGAACTCCTTCATTTCATGGACACGTCTCTTCTCTCCTTGATGGAAAAGAGCGGCAAGTTAACTCCTGAAATCATCCGCCGCTTTTCTGCATTAGTGAATATCGCCTATGATTCTGATGTTTCATGCATCCAACTTACTTGTTCTGCCTTTAATGACATCACTGCAATTTTACAACCTTTATACTCTGTAAAGTTATTTCGTTCAGATGAGGCCATGCTTGATGAAGCTCTTCGCTATACTCGCATTGGCCTGGTTTCTACCGTAAAAGAAACGCCGATCGCCCTTCAAAATTACTTATTAAATAAGAAACCGGACTGTATGATCGAGTCATTGGTCGATCCCGGAATCATCCATTTATTATCACAAGGAAAAAGAAAGGAACATGACGATCGGGTTAAAAAGATGGTGGAACAATTGGATGGAAAGACAGACGTGATTTTGCTTTCACAATATAGTATGGAACATATCGCAAAGCAGGTTAATCCCTCTGTCCCTGTCCTAACGGCGCCGTTATTGGCTGCGAAAAGGTGTTTGGCCCATTTGAATGGAATGTACACATGAGTTTTCTTCGAAAAAATCATTACTTTGCGAGCATGATCGTTTGTCACATCATATATATCGTTTTTTAACCGTTTGTATGATGCGAACCGCCAAAAACTTTCCCTACACCTTGAATTTTTTCAAGGATGACAATCAGAAGGACTGATATGAAAATAACCACGCTTGATACGGATGCGACGATTGGATTGTAGGCATCCTGCATTTGCGAGAAAATCTCGATCGGCAGTGTTCTCATTTCAGGTGATACCATAAAAAGAGAGACCGTTACATTATCAAATGATGTCAAAAATGCGAATAAACCCCCTGAGATGGCCGCGGATCCAATTAGCGGCAGTGTCACTTTCATGAATACCGTTAGTGGATTGGCTCCAAGTATGGCCGCGGCCCTTTCCAGATTATAATCAAATCCACTTAAACCGGTTAATACGAGCCGCATGACATATGGTATGCATATCACGATATGGGCAATTAAAAATCCTGTGGACGTACCGGCAAGCATCATTGGTGTAAAGTACATTAAGAGTGCAATCCCTAAGACTAATTGCGGCACACTTAATGGAGAAGTTAAAAGGGCCGTAATATACGATTTTCCCGGAATATCATACTTTGCGATGCCAAGGGCACCCAAAGTACCGAATATGACGGAGAAAAGGGCAGCTAATGCTGCGAACTTCGCACTGTTCAAAAATGCTTCCAAAAATTCAGGGCGCTCCAAGATCTTGGCATACCATTGCAGTGAAAAGCCTTCAGCCGGAAAACTTGGATAATTGGCACTTGTAAAAGAAGCGGGAATAACGACAATGAGCGGGATTAAGATATAGATAATGGCCAATACGGCTACTGCAATCCGAAGGCCGCCAAACGTTTTCATCATCGGAATACCTCCTTGAATTTCCCTTTTTCAAACGCTCTGGTAAAGACGGCTACCGATATGACAGTGGTTGCTAATAGAATATAAGAAAGAGCAGATCCGAATGTCCAATGCAGCAGGTTATTAATTTGATCATAGATGACAACAGGCATCACGGGCACGTTGGCTCCCCCCATTAGTGCAGGCGTAACATAAGCACTCATTGACAAACTGAATACGAGAATGCAGCCAGATACGATACCTGGGATGCTTAGCGGCAATGTAATGGAAAAGAACCTTCTGAATGGGCTTGCCCCAAGTATGGCTCCTGCCTTATCAAGAGAAGGATCGATATTATAAAGACTTGCAACGATGGATAAGATCATGAAAGGAAGATATGCATTGGAAAGCCCAATCACAACTCCGATTTCCGAAAACAATAGTTTCAATGGTGCATCTATTATGCCAAGGGCCATCAAGGTTTGATTAATCGTTCCATTAGGCAAGAGCAAAAGGTACCAGCCAAAATTACGGACAACTATACTTACCAAGAGCGGTGACACGATCAAGAGAGTGATATACCCTCTGATCCGCGCTGAACTTTTGGCCATTGTCAAAGCTACTGGATATCCAAGAAATAAAGCAACCAAGACCGAATATAAACTGATCTTCACTGTCAGCCATAATGAAGATAAGTAATAGCTATCGGAAAATAATTGGGTATAGTTTTTTATGCTATAAACTGCCTCCGCTCCTCCAAGATTATCTGTGGATATGAAGCTTAAATATAAAATGTATAACATCGGTATGACAAAGAAACCAAATATGAAAAGCAGAATCGGCGTTAAAAGAAGTAATCCCGGTACCCAGACTTTCCTTTTCTTGCTTTTAGGCTTCTTTTGCGGCTCAATAGGACTCGTTTGCTGTTCTATTTCTTGACTAGCATAACTTCTGATGGGCTCCATCCAATCAACACCTCACTTCCATTTTGCCATGATGAATCGAAAGCGGAAGTCAATACTTGAATACTTTTCCCCTGTAACAGAACATTGATTTCCCATGAGGTACCGAGATAGTTCATTTGGCTGATCTTGGCACGATGGAAATCCAATGGAGATGAAGATTTTTCATCAAGAGAAACAACTTGCAGTTTTTCCGGTCTAATATAAAGCTTTACCTCATCCCCGGTTTTCAGATCACTTTCATTTCCCATGACGTTATTTGTGTCGACATGAGTGATATCAGAACCGATCTTGACTGCAACTTTCCGCTTATCGACAGCAGACACATTCCCTTCAAAACAATTCGATTTCCCGATGAATTGAAAGACGAACTCTGTCTTCGGATGATTGTATATCTCAGTCGGGGTACTGATTTGTTCAATTTTCCCTGCATTCATGACCACGACTCGATCAGACATGGATAGAGCTTCTTCTTGATCATGAGTCACAAAAATGGTCGTTACGCCAATTTCCTTTTGTAAACGCTTAATCTCGGCCCTTAGTTCATGACGCAACTTTGCATCAAGGTTTGAAAGCGGCTCGTCAAGCAAAAGGAGCTCAGGTTCAACAACAAGTGCCCTTGAAATCGCTACACGCTGACGCTGACCTCCTGATAATTCCCTTGGATAACGATTCTCCAATCCTGACATTTTCACTAATTCAAGCGCTTTACTAATCTTCTTTTTTTGCTCAGCTTTCCCGACTTTGCGCAGTTTCAAGCCAAAACTGAGATTTTCATAGACTGTCATATGGGGAAAAAGCGAATAAGTTTGAAAAACCATTCCTAAATCACGCTTGTAAGGCGGAACCTTCGTAACATTATTGCCTTTAATATGGACCTCGCCCCGATCCGGATCGAGGAACCCGGCAATAAGGTTTAAGGTTGTGGACTTTCCGCACCCGGAAGGACCAAGAAGAGTGAGTAACTCTCCTTGTTTCACTTCCAAATCAATGCCATTCAGGACAACATTCGCTCCAAATTGTTTAAACGCGCCTTTTATCTCTACATCATTTTTATTTGAGCCAACCCCTTGAACTGCCTCCAGGTGTTGCCTATTAATTTCCACATCTTTTTTTAATACTTCCATGTGATCAACACGCTCCTTTTTATTTGAGTTTTTTCCCTAATTCAGGAGTAACCTCTTTCGCCCATCTGTCTGACACCTCTGCACGGATCTCAGCAAACTTGGCGAAATCAGGTTTGAATGTTTTATCACTTGCTTTAAGCCCGATTGACTCTTCATATTTGTCTGGAATTTTCATGCCTTCCACTGTCGGATAAAATCCTTTTTCCGAAATTAATGCTTGTGCTTCTTCACTGATTACATAGTTGATGAATTCTAGGGCTTCTTTGCTATTTGGCGTATTTTTCACTAGACCAGCGCTGAAAGCTTGAAGCGGCACGCCTTCTTTAGGCACGGCCATCTTAATCGGAATACCTGAAACGGCTAATTCACCTATGGAATAACTTCCCATGACCGTTACGTCAGCAGCTCCTTGTTGGATAGCTGGCATCATTTGCGTTGAATTTTTATAAAATGTATTGGAATACGCTGCAAGATCTTTTGCCTTTTCGAGACCTGGTTCCATGTTTTCCGTACTGCCGCCGTTTGAAATCGCCAGACCATTAAGGGTATTGAAACCCCAATCATTCGTAATATCTGAAAATGCCGTTTTACCCTCGTAATCAGGTGAGACAAGATCATTCCATGATTCAATTGATTTTAAGCCTTCCTTTTTAAAGGTTTCCGTATTATAAGCTGGTGCAATGACTAAACCAAATGCTGGAGCGGCCGCATTTTCAACCGGAATGAACCGTGAATCCACCGATTTCATATTGGGAACATTGGACTCATCAATTGGTACGATCAGTTCCTTCTCCTTAGCGCGTATAACATCAACCGGTACAAAAAGGGCAACATCTATTTGCGGAGCATTCTTCTGTAATTCCACTTTGGATAGGATTTCACCTGATAAACCGGAAATATAATTAACCGTGATTCCCGTTTCTTCTTTGAATTTTGGGGCAATCACATCTCGGATGGCACTTTCGATGACACCGCCATTACCGGCTATCGTTATTTTTTTCTCTCCTTTTTCACCTGCACCCGTTTGTACAGATTCCCCCGGTTTTTGCGGAGTAGGATTACCACATCCCGCAAGAGCGATCAATACTATTATTGATAAAAGACTCATCAGTTTTTTCATAGTCATTACCTCCCGTTTTTCATTTATTTCCAATAATTCCTTGTTCAGTGAAATAATTCACGGCCCCTGGATGAAAATCCAAGGGAACTTGTTTAGTTGCTTCCGTTATTGAAATATCAGAAGCAGCTGGATGTGTATGCTGCAGTTCAGGCAGATGTTCATATAATGTTTTCACAAGATTGTAAGCATGAGGATCAGACATTTCCTTGTAGGTTACCAGGACATTTTTAATTGAAATCGTTTGGACATTTTTTTTCATCCCCCTGTATGTATCACTGGGAATTTCATTATGAGTATAAACTCCATATTGTTTTTGAAGGCGTTCAATGATGTCTCCCGGTATTGGAATGAAAGTTAGTTCCGTCTGCTTGGATATGAAAGCGATTTCATTATTAGGAATTCCCGAAGAAAAGAAAGCAGCATCAATGGTACCATTTCGTAATGCTTCTGCAGATTGAGAAAAAGAAAGATAGGATAAATTCAATTGATCAGTCGGTAAATCGGATTCTAACAGTATCCGCTCTGCAATAAGCCTTGTACCGCTTCCAGCCGTTCCTACACTAATGCGTTTACCAACTAAATCGTCCAAGGAATCAATATCATTTTGTTTAGTAGAAACAATTTGAACATAATTGGAATATAGGGCCGTTAAAGCTCTTAACTTGGATTTATCCGTTTCAGGCAAATCCAGTACGTCCACTGAGGTAAAACCAATTTCTGCCCGATGACGGCTAACCAATTCAGTATTTTCGATGGAAGCATCGGTGACCTGGGTACCTGACACAGCCCCGTTGTATTTTTCATACATATTTGATAATCTTTGTCCTAATGAAAAGTAAACACCTGTCATATCTCCGGTTCCAATGATTAACATCCTGTTATTTAAATCCTGTCCTTCAGAAGTTAGTTGCCTCTGGATCAAGGTAGTAGCAGGTTTAGATATTTCCTGCTGCTCATTCATAAAAGAACATCCTGTCATGAAACAAAATAACAAAGCGACTTTTATAAAGAGTGCTCCATTTTTCATCGTGATCCTCCTTTCTTAATGAATTTAGATGCAAATGCCATGCCAAGTCGATTTTCTGCTTTAAAACGCAAATTCTGCCGATTTCAAGAATGTTATACAAGGATAAACCGGCAATTTTTTCCGGTTTTCCAGAAAAAATTGCCGGTTAACACGATGAACCCTTTATTCTTCTTTTGAAATGAGCTTGATTTTATCACGAAGGCTCCTTTCAGAAATTTTTAGGATTTGGGCTGTTTTTTGACGATGATTATTACAATATTGAAGAGTGGCCGTTATGACTTTTTCTTCTATCTCTTTCATGGAAATGCCAATGGGAATCCTGAAACTGTTAAAATCGTCGTCCGTGCCATCCGGCTGGAGAATGAACTTCTGTTCTTGAACATATTGCGGCAAGTCGGTTTCTTCCATTTTTTTTGAGTTAGATAGGGCAACAGCATATTCTATAATGTTTCCAAGCTCCCGGACATTCCCAGGGTAATGATAATCCAGTAAAATCCGACGTGCGGTTGCCGAGAACATCTTTTCTTCACGATTCATATCCTTCGCGTGTTTTTTTATAAAATAATCCATAAGGATCGGTAAATCTTCTTTTCTATCTCTTAGTGGCGGCATCGAGATGGGAATGACATTTAGCCTGAAAAACAAATCCTCCCTAAATTCCCCTTCCATCACCATTTGTTCCAGGTTTTTATTGGCTGCACTTATAATACGGACGTCCAATGAGATTTTTGTATTGGATCCCAGAGGCGTCACTTCCCGTTCCTGCAATACCCTTAATAATTTGGCTTGAAGTGGAAGAGGCATTTCACTGATCTCATCCAGAAAAAGGATGCCTCCATTAGCAGCAACGAATTTCCCTTCCTTCCTCTGAGTTGCACCTGAAAATGCTCCCTTCTCATAACCGAACAATTCAGATTCCAGCAGCATCTCAGGAATTGCTGCACAGTTGACGATCTGCATTGGATTGTTTTTCCTTCTTCCCAAAGTATGGATATTTCGGGCTACAAGCTCCTTTCCAGTACCACTTTCACCCGTGATGAGAACACTGGAATCAATATCTTTCACTCTTTCGATCATTGAGAAAATACGCTGCATCGCCTTGCTGTTACCAAGAAAGTTACCAAATCTCTTTTGAATCTCTAATTCTTCATGTAATGTCTCCAATTGATTGGACATCTGTTTGAATTCGGCTGCCCTCATCAACAGCAAAGAAAGTTCTTCAATATTAATTGGCTTTTCAATATAGTAGTAGGCTCCTTTTTTTATGGCCTCAATGGAAGTTTCAATGGATGAATAGGCAGTCATCATGATGACTGTTACGTTAGGTGATATTTGTTTGATTTTCTGGAGGACATCAAGTCCACTTTTATTTCCTATTCTCAAATCAAGTAACACAATATCAAAGTGCTGATTGTCGATTTTCCGTAAACCCTCATCCGGGTCTGTAGTTGTCATGACAACATAAGAATCTTCCAATGCAAAGCTAAGAGCGGTGCAAATAGCAGGTTCATCATCAATCACCAATACTTGCATTTTCATATGACTCCTCCTCTTTCCAGGCTTCTATTCAATATATATAGGTAGTAAAATGGTGAATGTCGTTCCTGAATTAGGGTAACTTTTTACATGGATATCTCCGTTATTTTCTTTAATAAGCCTATACGATAACGTAAGTCCCAAACCGACGCCCTTTTCTTTATTCGTGAAAAAAGGCTCAAAAATATGGTTCAGTTCTTCCTGCTTCATCCCTTTTCCCGTATCCGATATGGTTATCCGCCCTGTCTTTTCGTTCACTTTATCAATGGTGATTTTAATGGTCTTTTCCTTTGTTTCTTCCACGGCATGAATCGAATTCAACACCAAGTTAAGAAGCACTTGTTGAATTTGTTGTAAATCTATATAAAAAATAAAGTCCTCCTCAATCATCTGCTCGAAATTTATTTGGTTCTTTTCCATTGTCACCTTATGAAAAGCAAGTAAGGATATAAGCTCATGAGCGTGGCAATTTGTAATATTTGGCGGACGCGGACGTGCATATTCAATTAAATCGGTAACAATCCCATTCAAGCGGTTAACTTCAGTAGGTAAGTGTTCCATTAGAACTTGTCGGAATTGAGGATTATCATATTTACTCGGAAGTAAATCAATGAATGTTTTAATCGATGTTAAAGGATTCCTTATTTCATGTGCGACACCTGCAACTAGTTGACCAAGAGCGTGCAGCTTTTCTTGTGTGACCAATTTTTTCTCCAATGTTTTCTTTTCCGTCTCATCATTCATGGAAAGTAAGTATCCGGTTTGTATATCTTCAGAATTGAACATCTTATGCATCGAATAAGAAATCACCTTCTGTTCATTTTCCTCATTTAATACCAATATCCGAAAAGAACCCGTACGATTATTCTCATTTTGTTCTTGGTGTAAAGCTTCGAAATTCTTCATCAATTGCGAATGATTCGTAAGATTCAGAATCATTTCCTTGGAAATGTTAAGAATGTCCGATGCCTTTGCATTGCAGCTAGTAATCATGAAATCGAGATCGAATGTTATGATGCCATTATGGATATTGTTTAAGATTTGATCTTTGAACGCTTCAGCATTAGCGATGTTTTGCCGTTGTTTCTCTAAATCCTTATTTAATAAATGTAATTTCAAAGTCTGGTTATGTACGGATTTTTTTAGCTTTTGATTCCATATATAAATGATTAGAAGGATAAGGGCCACGGCAGTTAAGATTATGATCAACCAAAAAATGAATTGTTCGAGTCTGGCAATTTTTTGATTGGATTGTGGCATTACCCATTTATCGATTATCCCATTGATATTTCGGTTTGCCTTAAGTTCTGTGAGTGCATTGTCCATCATGAAAAGAAGCGATTGATTACCCTTTTTCACTGCAATCGTATAATCCGCAGGTTCAATGACTTCATCAAGAATGATGTAATTCTTTTCTTGGCGGAATTTTTTTAAATAGAAATCAGCAGTCCATTTGTTTCCGATGAACACATCAGCTCGGTTGTTCAATAATGTTAAAATTCCGGAGTATTGATTTGAAACGGTCGTTAAGTTTGTATTCCTCATATTGAGAAATGTACTGATAACTGGTGTGTTATGGTCAAGGACAACATGTGAATCACGTAGATCCGTTAACGTATGAATATCCTGTTTCCTTTTACTAGGAATGATTATGGATTGGGACATTGTAAAATAGGATTGCGTGAAATCAAATTGGTTATCTTTTTCGGTATTATAGGTACTTCCGACAATAGCATCAATTGTTCCGTTACTTAAGGCTTTTTCGGCTTCTTCCATCCTCATCGGAATATATTTGAAATCTACGTCATTATATTTCGCTATTTCCTCCATTAAATCAATATTGATACCTGTCAGTTCACCAGCTTCATTTTCAAATGAAAATGGAGGAAGGGCACTTTCTCCAGCAATTATAAATGTTTTTTCTTCAGCAAAAACAGCGGGAGACCATAATGTTTGAACAAAGATTATAAAGCAAAATATACTTAGTTTAAACAGCTGCTTTTTAATTAAGAGCCCTCCTTCTACGTCAAAATCCTTGCAGTCAGTAATCCTTTGTTAAAAACATCATGATTATATACTTCTCCAATTAAGACTTGAACCCTTTAATATGTAAAGAATTCTTAGTATAATCTGACACAATATAACAATAACCTACAAAAGAGTGTGTTTCTGAATGCATAAGCTGCCATATCCAATAAGGATTGCAGTAAAGGAACATGAAGGTTACTCTTGTCTTGTTTTTAGATAAGTACGAAAAAAACGCGTTTGCCTGCAGTTTTTTCTTTGAATAAGTTCCAGATGATTTCAGAAATCCGCTCCCTTTCCGCCGGCTGTCTGCCAAGCCTCCTCGACGCAAGCGTCTGTGGGGTCTCGGTTAGCCAGTTATTCGGCAGGAGTGTCGCAAATTTCTTCCATCCAATAAGGATTGCAGTAAAGGAACATGAAGGTTACTCTTGTCTTGTTTTTAGATAAGTACGAAGAAAACGCGTTTGCCTGCAGTTTTTTCTTTGAATAAGTTCCAGTTGATTTCAAAAATCCGCTCCCTTTCCGCCGACTGTCTGCCAAGCCTCCTCGACGCAAGCGTCTGTGGGGTCTCGGCTAGCCAGTTATTCGGCAGGAGTGTCGCAAATTTCTTCCATCCAATAAGGATTATAGCACTAAAGGAGTTCTATCTTTTAAAACAAATTTGATTGGAACGGAAGGCGTGAGACTCCTGTGGGAAAAGCGAGTGCCTGGAGTTGAAATCTAATTTTTACACCGACTCAAAAAAACTGCAGACAAGACGAGTTCTATTTTTTAAAACAAAGTTGATTGGAGCGAGTGTTCGAGAACCCTGCGGGAAAAGCGTGCCCAAGGGGACCCAAAGGTACAAAGATTGCCCAACTTTCCAATCATTTTAACCCTGAATATGTTATCTTTTTTTTTCTATTTCAAGGGTTTTTAACATTTGCCGTAACGTTCCAAGATGATACGCCAAGTGAGCAATGGTCGTTAGCATTTTCCTGAATCGGAATATTCGAAAAAAAGCCCAATTTTCTCAGTAATAAAATTGAGAAATTGGGCTTTTTTGCTACTCCATAAAAGTGCCATATTATGAAATAACACATTATTTTTAGTGGTATGTTGAAATCATTACTTAAACCTTTATTCAAGATAAGCACCCGTTAGCCATCCATGAAGCGCAAAATTCAGCGCTTCACCACAGAGAATGAAAGTAGGGTTTTTGTGGTCATACTGATATTGGCGACATGAGGTTTAATTTACGGCTCAGTTTTAAAAAATATAAATTGCTGGGTCTACTTTAGTATTGTCATTTTTAGATTTTCACTGTTTTCTACTTTCATGGTAGTTCAAGAAAAGTGACCTTTAAGCATAAAAATCAAGGTACACTTTGGTGTGCAGTATTTTTATTTTCTTAGCTGAAACAAGTAAGCCTGTTACACGGCAGATTGCTTACACTCTATGGATCACTTCTTTGTTTTATCCATTTTATTATTCGGTTGAGTATTTACTTGCGTTACAAAAAGGAGTTCGAATGTACGCAAAGTAGGATGAAATCTAAAACATGATTAATATATTTTCTCATCAAATATATTAATCTTTTAAACCCTTCCCATCGAGAATTTTCTGCATGCATTTTTCGATTCTTGACTCTCGGATTTTGGATTGTTTGGCTTGTGAAAAATAAAGGATGTATGCTCTTTGCCTTCCTGGGGTCAATGCTTCAAAAGCAGTTTTCAAGGCAGGGTTATTATCGAATTTGTTGTGAAGTTCTTCAGGAATTATGAATTCTTCGTTCTTTTTAAATTCCACTTCCAACCCGGCTTTTTCAACTTCAATGGCTTCATGAATATAGGCTTTCAGAATGGATTCCGTTGCAACTATTTCTTGAACATTGGTGAACCGAATCTGGCGCGCTCCCTGTACATTCTCCGTTTGTTGAATTAGAAGCCCGTGGGCATCCTGTAACAAGGCACCTTTGTGAAACAGAAGCGCACAATATTCTTTAAATCCATGTATTAAAACGATGTTTTTATTCTCAAACGTGTAACAGGGGTGCATCCATTTAAATTCTTCGGTCAGCTCACAGTCAAGAACGATATTTCTTAACGTCTCATATTCTTCTTTCCACTTTTTAGCTTTACCTAAAAATTCATCAACCTTAGGATTCGTTCTACTTTTTGTCATCACGGAACACTCCTCTTTTCGAGCAGTTTGCTTTTTTCTTATACGTTAGCTAAATACTAAAAAACAAGGCAGAGGTTTGGTCTTATAATACCTCTAACACGTTATTAAGTTCTTCGCCCATTTTCGCCCAACCATATTTCGCACCATTGAACGCTTGATCTTCTTTTTCGAATCCTGTTTGTTCGAGATGTAAGTGGGTTGTTCCATCCTCGTGCTTTAATGTCCATGTGACTGTAGTGTTTATACCGCCACCTACCCAGGTGTAAGATAACTTATAAGGCTCCTCGACTTCAAGAACTTCGGAATCAATAATTAAATTCCACTGTTCATTCCGAAACTGGAATTTATGTCCGACGACAGGTTTAATATCATTAGCCATTACCCATTTCCCAAGAGTATTTGCATCCGTTAAGGCAAGCCATACCTTCTCGATCGGGCTCTTAAAATTAAAATCTTGTGTTACTGTTAAACTCATTTTTATTCCTCCTCTAATATTTGATTTAAAAGTAATATTCTTTCACTCCAGAATCTTCTGTAAAACGATACCCAATCCTCAATTTCTCTCAACGGACCAGCATTCAGCCGATAACGGGTTTCCCTGCCGACTTTTCTGCTGATTACTAGACCTGCCTCTTTAAGGATTGCCAAATGCTTTGAAACCGCAGTACGGCCCATTTCAAAATGTACGGTCAACTCATTTAGTGGCAATTCTTCCACGTCCGCCAACAAACGTAGCAATTTACGTCTTGTTGGGTCAGCGATGGCTACATAAATATCACGTTCTTGATTTTTATCGTTCAAAATCACCCACCCTTTTAATTGGACACCAATTGGTGTCTTTTATTATATGACACTGATTGGTGTCATGTCAATTTTATTATTGACACACTTTATTTGTTTTATTCTAATATCATCAAGTATATAATTAAATCCTTTTACAACTAAACTGGCCCCGTTAGTTAAAGTGATTCTTATATGATCAATTGCTATTTTTGAATATTGGATATGCTCGTGTTTCAGCAAAGGAGTATCTTGGAATTATATCTTCATTGATAAGCAAAGTGGAAAAGAGTTTCACTGGTTTCCATATCAGGGATGCGCTTAATCATTCGTGAAAGCGTTTATTATTCCTTGATTCACTAGACGGATTGGGTATGGATTATGATGATTCATTCGGAGAGTGGAAGTATATTACTTGAGATTTAACTCAGATACTATGGTACTTAAAAATGAGACACTTTTGATTGCGGAAATTCAGAGGTGGGTGTTACTGGGGATTTTTTTATGACTTCATTTAAGTATATGAAAAAGGAAATAAACTATCAGATATTAGGGATGAGATCATACGAACCCCTCTTATCGACTAAGACTAAAAGTATCTATCTGGGTTTTCAAACAAAGTTGATTGGAACGCGTGTACCAGACTCCCGCGGGAAAAGCGTGTCGAAAGGAGAATCCAGGCGCAAGAGCGCCGAGGGCGGACTTGCCTCCGGAAAGCGAGTGCCCTACGTTCCAATCAGTTTAAAAACTCTCAATATGTTATAGTATTTTTCTATATGTTATATTTTTTTTCTATTTCAAGGCTTTTTATCATTTGCCGTAACGCTCCAAGATGATAAGCTGAGTGGGCAATGGTCGCATTTACATTTGTAAGCCATTTTCCTAAATCGATTGTTTCGATTTCTGCGAAAAGAGATACATATTCTTTATGTAATTCCTCTCTGATTTCAGCCCATCTCACCTCATCAACAGTAGCAATGGTCCAGCTTTCTTCCCAATCTTTTTCAAAGTCTGTGCCATTGATCATCGATCGGATCACCCATAAATAATACCGGGTGTGGTCTGAGTGTGCCGCAATTGTCGATCCGTTTATGGAACGTGAAGCATCTTCTGCGGTTAAGCCATCAAGTGTACCAAAAACCCCGGTAGTCGGTTTTGAATCAGTATAATAGCTCCCTTCATTTCCCGGTCCTTCAAACGTTTCCTTCAAAAGCGTTTTTAGAGAACTTGCCAACGTCTCGCTCATCTCAATCCCCCCAAATGTTTAGTCGACTTCATTACTCTATAATATACTAAGACAAACCAATAAACATTTATATTTTGTTAAATTAATCCAAAAATATCGCGAGTTTAAAGAGTTACTCACTTTTTAGCTTGCATAATAAAAGGCTATCAATTACTTTCGAGTACAGTTAACATGTGGTATTGACGACTCTCTTAACGTGATGAAATAAAAAGGCCATTCCACAGGAACGGCCTTTTTATTTTTGAAAATTATGATTCAGTTTTAGTAGCTTTTCAAACGCTCTTCCAGGGACACAATTCTAAACTTTAACTCTTGATTCGAGTCCAAGCCCCCTATTACAATTTGATTATCTTCCGTAATGGTGACATATCTGAAAATTTCTTCTCCATGAATCTTGATTTTAGTCTCCATTGTCGTTTCCATTTTTGCAAAAACTTGATCTGTGTATGTAAGCGGAAGAAGATCATCTAAACCTTCTTCGGGGCTGCCGAGCCACTTAAACATGAAATCTTTCAATGAATATTGCTCAATCATCGATAAATGATTTTTAAAAATTAATTTGTCAATTGTTATCTCTTTCAACTTTAACCACTCCTCAATAGTATCTAAAGTTTATATGGATAAACTCCTAACATCAAGGGCATTCCAATGACAAACCATTACATTTTGATTACTTGCTTACTGAATAATCCCTTTCCTTCCGTAAAATGGAGTTCGGTAACCTTGAAAACCAATTTTAGATTGATTTTTTCGAAAAAATATCCTTGGATTAACATGAGAGGGATTATTTTCTGTGGTTTGCACGTTTTGTTATAGATGATTATCCATGAAATGAGGATGTTAATTTTAGTCAAAACAGCCCCATTTTTAAAAATGGGGCTGTTTTTATTATACGGATGTAAAACAACTTTCTGTTAAATGATAGTCCTTTAAATTATATATTATATGTCTTGTTTTCCTTTAACACCATTGATTGAATAGCTGATTTTAATGTTGGCATTTAATGAGTGATACACTGAACAGTACGTATTTTTGGATAATTGAATTGCACGGACGACTTTATCTTCAGGTAGATCTCCCTCTAATAAATAATGGATATGAAAATCGGTAAAACGTTTAGGATGATTTTCTGACCGTGCCCCTTCTATTTCTATTTGAAAGGCCTTTGTTTCAAATCGCATTTTCTTTAAAATCATTACAATATCAATTCCTGTACAGCCGGCAAGAGAGTGTAAAAGTAATTCTGTGGGTCTTGCTCCACTATTTTTACCTCCTGCTTCTTCGGCGGCATCCATCTTTATTTCATGTCCCGACGGAGTTGTGCCAGAAAAGGCCAGTTCCCCTGTCCATGTAATCATTGTCTTCATATATTTCGATTCCTCCCTTTCTTGTTGTTTTGTTCTAAAAATAGCCCACATTTCAATTAATGTAAATTTATATCATTTAAGTATTAAAAAATATTGCCGTAATGGGGTCAGTATGCAAATATACATCACTTGGATTCTGGATTTTTTATACCCTAACTTGTGATGATTTTCCATACCTTATATTCTTCCCACAAGTCCTGCTTAGTTAGTCATACTGTAAAATTTGAACGTTGATTACCTCTTCAGGCTTTAAAACCTAAAAAAATATTCCAGATGATTTCAGAAATCCGCTCCCTTTCCGCCAACTGTTTGCCAAGCCGCATCAAAGAAAAGCGGCTTGGCAGACAGTTATTCGGCAGGATTGTCGCAAATTTCTTTAATCTATTCAGGGATTGATGTATACAAAGCAGTAAAAAAACAGAAGGATATTAAGTTTACCAATCATGGTTGTGAGAGCATTCCGAACCACCTTTTGTCGTCTTAATTTTAAATCATAGCCCTATAAACCCATCTACCATGAAGTTTTATAGTTTCCTTTTCCATTCAAAGGAGTTTTATACCTATTATTTTCCCCATCTTGCCAAGTAATAGTGCCATTTTCATCTTTCAGAACGAACTTGAATTCATAGAATCGATCTGCAGCTAAACGAAATGTTCCACTCCAGCTGCCTTCTGTGTTTTGAGTGAGTTTATATTCGTAATCTTCAGGATTCCATCGGCCGATTTCCCCTCTGTCCCCAATTAAGTAAACTCCCTGTGTGGCAGGTACATTTTCAACTGTGAATGTAACGGGAATCGACTTGCCTTCCAATTTATCAGCCATCATCCTGAACTCATTAGTTGGATTTCCTTCATCGTCGAATAAATAAGACATCCTAAGCAATGTAAATCCCTCAAAACCATGGTTAAAAATCATTTCTGCTACATTGTCAAAGCCCCATTCATTATTGATTAGAGGGAGTGCATTTTCCCCGTTTAAAGAAATTCCTTTTTCATTAGCTAAAGAGGCAATATGGGTCACCAAAGTCTTAGGAGCGCTATAGGACGGTGCAGTATGTGCGTCTTGATCTCCCATTTCAAGACAGGTGAATGTGAGGGCCATATTCGATTTTTTAAATTGATTCAATAATTGGGAGTAGTTATGGTACCCGGCACTATACTCTGCTGAATGCGGTATTACTGGATCATTCATTTTCCAATGGACCCCTGAGATTTTAGCTCCAATTGGCACGCCAAAGACTTCATCAAAATGTTTATGGGCAAACTTCGAGATTTTTGCAAGATGCTTTTCGAGTGCTCCTTGATACCACTGCATAAAATCGTATCCAAATCTAGTGTCGATTGCGCCGCCCCTGGTGAAAAATTCATCCCCATTTCCTGGCGGCTGAATCTCATTCCAGTTTTTATACGTTTTGCCCCAAGCGGCATTTAATTTTTTTATCGTGGAATATTTTTCTCTCATGGCAAGCCTGAAATCCCGTTTTGCTCCTTCTGTATAAACTTGAAGCTGTCCCCTCTCAGGATAATCCCAGCCATCGGCATTCTGGTAGGAGGGATATCTTAATTCCCCTGCCGGTCCTGCACTTAGATATATCTTTGCTATTAAACCCTTCTTATCAGCAAAGTTCTCTGCAAAGGATTTGTACAATTCATTGTACTGATCGGCTGTGCCTTCCCACCAAGGAGCAAGTACCTCCTTATTCCAGAAACCACTTTCACTCTTGAAAGCCATGTTTTCGGCAGTGTCTTTATTCCAGAGCCAACTCGGGATGGGGTAGTTGCAATCATCCCCCACATTACCGCCGCATTGGTGCGTAGACAAAATGGGCACCCATTTTAAACCGGAAGCTTTCACGGTTTCCGCATATTTTTTATAATAGGACCAATCAAACTGATTATCTTTTTTACTCTCGACCAATCCCCACCAGATATCTGTCGTAATTGCATATACTCCATTTTCCTTTAACTGGGTCAGTTCTGCTTTAAATGCCTCCCAATCTGATATTTCACCCAATGGGGCCATCACATAAAGCTTGTAATCTGGTTGTACTTCTGCTATTCCAGGTGTATTTGATAAAGGAACAAAATACAGCATAAAGGTAAAAACGCCAACGGATAATTTATTCATGAAACGCCAACCTTTCCCCTATAACTTTATTTGTTTAAATTTCGGTTCATCACCGAAACCGCTTACAATCTTTTTATTTTTTTGTCATTCCTTTACTAGAATTATATTTGTTATGGAAATATTTATCAATTATTTCATCGGAGGAATTTAGTTCAAAAATCGACAAAGAAAAATGGATAGTCTAAGAGACTATCCAGAGCAGCTGGTTATAAAACTATATAAACATTACCATCTTCTATTTCAACATGGAATGTCTTTACACAACCATTATCAGGTTTTTGGACTTCTCCATTCTTGACACTGATTTTCCAGTCATGCATCGGGCAAAATACGTGATCACCACTCACAATGCCTTCCACCAGAACCCCACCTTTGTGTGGGCAACGATTTTCAATAGCCCGGAATTCACCATTTGCTAAATGAAAAAGAGCAATTTCATGAGAGCCAATGGTTACTGTTTTCCCCAGGTTTTTTGGCATTGCATTTACGGTTGAGACCTTTATCTTTTGAAGTGTTTTTCCCATTTAGGCTGCCCCCATATTCATTTATTTGATATAGCCGGAATTTTCACTTTTTGAAATAAACCGGTTTGGATCGCATTGCTCTCAATGATTTCTTTCCACGGTTCTTGCAATACGGATAAGGCCTCATCCAAGCGTTGATTAAGCTCCATCCTTTTTTGCTTATCACCAATAATCTCTTTAATGGTATCGAACCCAACACGCTCAATCCAAACCGACGTTCTTTCTAAATAATTTGCAGTCTCTCGATAATGTTGGATGTACGCCCCCGTAATTTCAATTACCTCATCACTTGTTTTCACTTTACATAATAATTCAGCAGCTCGTAAATGAGTACCGCCATTGCCGCCAATATAAATTTCCCATGCACCGTCAACACCGACAACACCAAGATCTTTGATACCGGATTCAGCACAATTACGAGGACATGCCGACACAGCCATCTTAACCTTATGCGGTGTGCCAACACGTTCGAATTTCTTCTCCATGGCAATACCCAGACCGATTGAATCTTGGGTGCCAAAACGGCAAAAGTTTTCACCGACACATGTTTTCACAGTTCGAAGCGTTTTTCCATACGCATATCCAGAAGGCATATCCAGGTCGGCCCATACGCTTGGAAGGTCTTCTTTTTCAACGCCGAACAAATCTATTCTTTGACCGCCTGTTACCTTAAGTAACTTAACATTATACTTATCGGCAACATTTGCTATTTTCCGTAATTGATCAGGATTTGTGACGCCGCCATACATTCTTGGCACAACGGAAAATGTACCATCCTTTTGAATATTTGCATGTAGCCTTTCATTGACATAGCGGGATTCTTTTTCATCTTCATAGTCAACAGGATGGATCATGCCTAAGTAATAGTTCAGTGCCGGTTTACATTTAGAGCATCCATCACTTGTATTCCAGCCGAGAACATTCATGACTTCACGAGTATGTGTCAGATTTTTTTCGCGTATTTCGGCAACAACCTCATCTCTTGATAAAGTGGTGCACGCACATATTGATTCCTTCTGGTTTGACTTACTGAAATCAGCGCCTAATGTCAGCTCGAGAATATCACCGACTAACGGCTTACAGCCACCGCATGATCTCGAAGCACTTGTGCAGCCTTTTACTTCCTCAATGCTTGTTAAACCGTTAGATTCGATAGCCGTCACAATATCACCCTTCGTTACACCATTACAACCACAGATGATTTCTTCATTTGACATCGAAGTGACAAGGCTGACACTTGGTTCACTTGTTCCAACATTTAAATACTCCGAAACGTCGGCATTTTTATTGATCATGCTCAATAGGGTATTGCTTTCCTTTGTATCCCCGAATAATACCGCACCAGATATTTTCCCATTTCGAATCATTACTTTTTTGTAAGTACCATTCCATTCATTAAATTCCTTGATTGATTTGGCTTGTTCATCCTCGAAAATTTCTCCAGCCGAAAATACATCAACACCAGATATTTTTAACTTAGTAGAAAGCACGGACCCCTCGTAAGCTTTGCTTTCCAGTCCGCAAATCCTTTTGGCTAATACTTTGCCCTGTTCATATAGGGGAGCGACCAAACCATACACCATCTCACGGTGTTCCGCACATTCACCAACCGCAAAAATATTCGGGATCTTTGTCTCCATATAATCATTCACGATAATTCCTCGATTGACAGGGATGCCGGAATTTTGGGCCATTAAAACATTTGGCTTAATCCCAACTGCCATGACCACTAAGTCGGCGCAGATTTCCTCGCCATCACTAAAGCGTAATCCTTTGACATCAATTTCACCTAAAACCTCCTGTGTCTGTTTCCCAAGATAAAAATTCATTCCCTGGCTTTCCAGTTCCCTTTGCAGCATTTTTCCTGCTGCTGGATCTAACTGCCTATCCATCAAATATTCCGAAAGGTGAATTACATCTACCTGCATACCTAGATTCAAAAGCCCCCTTGCTGCTTCAAGACCCAGCAATCCTCCACCAATGACTGCAGCCTTTTTGTTATTTTTAGAATATTCAATCATTTTTTCGCAATCTTCAATATTTCGAAAGGCGGTCACTCCTTTTTTATCAGCTCCCTTTATCGGAAGTATGAAAGGGATCGATCCGGTCGCTAAAATTAATTGATCATATTCTACTTCGCGATTAGTGCCTGAGTAAATGATTTGCTTTGTGGTGTCGATGTTCGTGACTGTTTCACCTGAAAAAAGTGTAATATTGTTCTCTTTGTACCAGTTCCAATCATTTATTGTAATATCATCTATCGTCGTAGCCCCTTGCAATACATTCGATAGTTGGATTCGATCATAATTCGGATGCGGCTCACTTCCGAAGACAGTCACCTCAAACCTTTCCGGTTGAATTTTCAAAATTTCTTCTATACATCTTACTCCAGCCATACCATTCCCAATGAGTGCCAATTTCTGCTTAGACATGTTTTGTCCTCCAATAAGATTTTTTTGAAAGGATGATATGATTGATTATAGGTGACGTCACTTTTTATCGCTACAATCATGTAATAAAATCTTACATAGTTTTTAAAAATTAATAATTAATGTTAGTTTTTATTACAAATATTCAGAAAATTAGGATATAATATCCTTATTGATTCAGCATAAATCAAAATGAGGTGATTTTCATCGTCCAGCAAAAAGAATCTTATATAGATAGAAAGGTTATTTCCATAGGGGTCGTCAGAGAATTAACCGGACTATCCGATAGGCAAATCCGCTATTATGAAGAAAGAAAACTCGTTTTCCCCGAAAGGTCTAAGGGTGGTAACCGTAAATACTCTTTTTCCGACGTCAAGGCATTAGTGGAAATCGCCGATAAAATAGAGGATGGAGTGCAAACCCATGAAATTAGACAGGAAAAATTAAAAGAGAACAGAAAAATTGAACAGGAAAAAATGCGAAAAAAAATGCTGCAGGGCCAATTAAATGCACACTTTGGCCTGCGTAATTGATTTTCGCCCAGAAACCTGAATTATTAGCTGTTCAATGTCCATATTTTACTCTTCGACAACATTTTCACCTTGCAATATTAAAATAGCTGTTAACATTGTTACACTGGACATGATGACTTTCATGTCCAGTTTTCCATTTTCATTACAGTAAAAGTTTTCTAGGTAATCATTCCTTTTCTAAGCGAACTCCTTATCTTTTGTCTTCTCTGAAAACCATGATAATTTCTCGGATAAATTAACCACTTTTCCTATTACGATCATGGCGGGATTGGCAACCTGCTCACTTGTAACGATTGCCACTATTGTATCGATTGTTCCTGTAATAGTTCGTTGAAAACCTGTCGTTCCTTGTTCAATGACTGCAATGGCAGTTTCAGGCTTCATTCCGCAGGAGCGTAATTGTTTACAGATATATGGAAGGTTTTTGATACCCATATAAATAACAATGGTGTCAACACCATGTGTCAAATGATGCCAGTTGATGTTATCAGGTTTACCGGTCACGCAGTGTCCTGTGACAATTGCGAAGGAACTCCCCCATTCCCTGTGAGTCAGGGGAATTCCAGCATAAGCTGGCGCAGCGATTCCAGATGTGATTCCAGGGACTATTTCAAATTGAATTCCATGCTTTGCTAGTACTTCTGCTTCCTCACCGCCTCGGCCAAAAATGAAAGGATCTCCCCCTTTTAGACGAACAATCGTTTTTCTCTCCATTGATTTACTTATTAACAATTGATGAATGCCCTCTTGAGGGACACAATGTATACCAGGCGCTTTACCGCAATAAATGTATTCAGCTCCAGGTTTACCGTAGAAAAGCAATTCACGATTTACCAATCGATCATACAAGATGACATCCGCTTCCGCGATGCATTTGATTGCCTTGACAGTAATTAAGTCCGGATCACCAGGACCGGCACCAACAATATAGACCTTACCTTTTTCCATCCTTTATCCCCTTTTGTTGTTTAGTCATGAAAGCCTGTGTGATGATCTAACCAAAAATATTGTCATGAATAAGAAGAAAACCTCCCCTTAATGAGACTTTAACTTAATATAGGATGTACTTTTACAGCACTTACTTTAAAGCCGGGCATTTTGCATGTCGGGTCTAAATCCTGTGAAACGAGGCGGTTGACATTTTGGGAGTCTGCCCAATGAAAAGGGACGAATATAGTATCATGGCGAATCGTAGGGGACCATTTGCTTCTTACGACAATACTTCCCCGCCTTGATTCGATTTTCACCAAAGTATTGTCTGGAATATGATATTTCTTGGCTGTTTCCGGATGGATTTCCATATATGATTCAAAATTTCTTGCGGCTAATGAAGAGCTTTTTCTCGTTTGTACTCCTGTTAAATAATGTGACATGATTCTTCCTGTTGTTAAATAAAGTGGAAAATCCGTACATGGCTGTTCTTTTGGAACAAGAGGCATATTATTAACCACAACCATGGCCGCCTTTCCATCCGGGTGGGCAAAAGACTTTTCGAATAACCTTTTTGTCCCTTTATGGTCAATGGTTGGGCATGGCCACAATATGCCTCCTTCTTTTCTTAATCGATCATACGTTATACCATAATAATCAGCGGTCCCCCCGCGGCTTGCCACTCTCAATTCTTCGAAAATTTCTTTCGCAGATTGAAAGGGAAAATGCTCCCCTTTCCCAAGAGCTTTCGCTATATCACAAATGATTTGCCAATCATGCTTCACTTCCCCAGGAGATGAAAAACTGGCTTCCCGAAGCGTTACCCGTCCTTCTAAATTCGTCATTGTTCCCTCATCCTCTAAATAAGACGAAGCAGGTAAAATCAAATCAGCCAATCTAGCAGTTTCAGAAACGAACATGTCTACCGCGACAAGAAACTTTAATTTTTTCAATGCCTTTTTGACAAAGTTAGCATTTGGATTCGAAACAATGGGATTGGAACACATTAAAAACATGCCGGTAATTTCACCTTCATTTATCTTCTCTATCATCTCGTATGCCGAGACGCCTTTACGCGGCAATTCAGTCTCATCAATTCCCCATATTCTTGCAATATGTAATCTATGTTCCTCATTTTCAATCATGCGATACCCTGGCAGCTGGTCTGCTTTTTGGCCATGCTCTCTTGCTCCCTGCCCATTTCCCTGTCCAGTGATAGCTCCATAACCCGAATTCACTTTTCCAATTTTCCCTGTAACAATAAGAATATTAAGAAAATTACGAACGGCGGCCGAACCATCTGTTTGCTGCTCAACTCCCCTTGCTGTAAAAATCATCCCTGATTCTTCTTTCCCGAACATTGCAGCCGCTTTTTGGATTTGGTCGCTAGGCACCCCTGTCATTTCTGCAATTTCCTCCAACTTTAAAGATGTAACATACTCTTTAACTTCGTTGTAGCCATTTGCACGGTCCCGGATAAATGCTTCATCAATAAAATCCTCTTCAATGATCACTTTCAATAATCCGTTTGCCAAGGCGGCATCCATCCCAGGTTTCACCTTTAGATGTAAGTCGGCCATTTTCGTTGTTGCGGTTTCCCGGGGATCTACAGCAATGATATATGCCCCATTTTGTTTCGCTTGCTCAAAGTACGGCATGATTGTCGGCTGGCATTCCGCAATATTCGTACCCGCCAAGAAAATGCACTTTGTGAACGGAACCTCTGATAAGCTGTTGGTCAGGCCCCTGTCCATACCAAATGTTTGGCTTGCTGCCGAAGCAGCTGCGGACATGCACAAACGGCCATTATAATCTATATACTTTGTTTTTAAAGCCACTCTTGCAAATTTTCCAAGCAAATAGGCTTCTTCATTTGAAATGGATGCACTTCCATAAACAGATAATGCATTTACACCATCTTCTGCTTGAATTTTAGTGAAATTCTCCTTAATGTGGATTAATGCTTCCTCCCATGATATTCGAACAAATTCCCCATTTTTTTTCAATAATGGGTATTTAATTCGATCTTTATGCAAAGCATGTTGGTGTGCATTCATTCCTTTAATGCATAAGCGCCCCTCTGAGGTTGGATTATCTTTTCCAATCGTCAAATACTTTTTTCTTGTCACTATTGTTTGTTCCAGCAGCTGCATCTTACATTGCATGCTGCAAAATGGACATTGTGTATCATATCGTTTTTCTGATTGGACCTCTTGTTGCTTCGTGCGGAAATACTTTAATAATAATTCGGTCAAGGCTCCTCACCCTTTACTCATGGATTTCTATGGATTTTTCATGGTACAAACATTTATCCGCTTACTAAGTCTTGCATCTAGTTTTCCCTTTTGTTCATTCCCTGATCTAGGCCATTTCCAATCGTTGAGATAGTTGCTGACTAAGTTCATTATCAAACAAAACTTCTCTAACATGAATTAAACCCACTCGTTCAATCCATTTCCAAGTCCGTTCTAAGTAGTTGGCTGATTCCCGATAATATTGAATAAAGCCGATGATGATTTCAATGGCTTCTTCATTTGTGCCGGCTACACATAGCAGTTCACCGGCACGTGCATCACGCCCGCTGCTTCCGCCCACATATATTTCCCAGCCCCTGTCAATGCCCATAACACCTATATCTTTCGTTGTTGATCCTGCACCGTTATGCATACAAGCGGATATGCCCATCTTTATACGGTATGGTGTTGATACTTGCTCCAATCTTTTTTCCAAATCTACAGCAAGTAATAGGGATTGCTGTTTATCACAAGAGCAAACATGTTCACCGATACATGTTTTGACGTTTTGGACGGTGTTACCATATTTCGAACTTAACGGCATATCTAAATCAGCCCACACACCTGGGAGATCTTCTTTTTTCACCCCCATTAAATGAATCCTTTGTTCACTTGTTACCGCAACCTGGGATATTTCATATTTATCGGCAACATTAGCAATTTTTCGCAAGTCTTTTGCATTCGTCATCCCGCCGTACATTTGCGGGATAACTGAGTATCGGTTATCACTTTGAACTGTTGCATTCTTTTTTTCGTTTATGAAAAGAGTTTGCTGTCTGATCTCGTACTCTGGATGAATCATCCCTAAATAATAGCTCAATGCAGGCCTGCAAGTTGAACAACCTTTTGTATTTTCCCATTCAAGAGCATCCATCGCTTCTTGGACAGTCGATACGTCTTGGAGCTGCATTTTATACACGATTTCATCTTCCGTTAATTTCGTACATGAGCAAAATGCAGTTTGTTTCTCATCCTGAGTAGTAAGGTTACTTTGAATATAGGTCAAAAGCTCGGTCACTGCCGGCTTACATCCGCCGCAAGAACCGGAAGCCTTTGTGCATTGTTTAACTTGTTCCACTGTCGATAATCCCTTATTTTGAACCGCTTCAATGATTCCCCCCTTTGAAACAGCATTACAATGGCAAATGATTTCATGATTTGCCATCGAAGCGATTAATCCCTCAGCCGTATTTGGTGACTGGAACAGTGCACGCTTTTCCTCTGACGATACTTCTTGCCGCTTTACTATCATATCGAGTAATCGTGAGCTGTTGTTTGTATCTCCGTAAAGCACAGCACCTATGATTTTTCTTCCTTGAAAAACCAACTTTTTATAAACACTATCCAATTCATCAAAAGTTGTGATGGATTTCGTTGTTTCGTCACCATGGAAATCACCAACAGAAAATAGCTCAACTCCTGATAGTTTCAACTGGGTCGAAAGGACCGAGCCTTGGTATCCGCTGCATTTCATCTCACAAATATGCTTTGCCAGCACTTCACCTTGTTCGTATAGAGGTTTAACCAGCCCATAAACCATGCCTTGATGTTCAGCACATTCACCAACCGCATAAATATCTGGGATGCTGGTTTCTAAATAGTCGTTTACAATAATCGCACGATTTGTATCAATTCCGCTTTCTTTGGCCAACTGAATATTCGGTCTGACTCCCGCAGCCATAACGACCAAATCTGCATCCAGCTCCGTTCCATCCTTAAAACGGACGCGCTCTACACGCTCGTTACCGATTAACTCCTGTGTTTCCTTTTTTAAAAGAAAGTTCATTCCCTGGTTTTCCAACTCTTTTTGCAGTAAAAGTGATGCCGTTGAATCGAGCTGCCTTTCCATTAAATAGTCAGTGATATGAACGACATGCACTTCCATACCAAGGTTTAACAGCCCTCTCGCTGCTTCCAAACCTAACAAACCGCCTCCGATGACGACTGCTTTTTTATGTTTGCGTGAAGTTTCAATCATCTTTTGGCAATCTTCAATCGTCCGAAATGCAATGACGCCTTCTTTATCTACACCTGTGACAGGAAGAATGAACGGGACAGAACCTGTGGCAATTATAAGCTTATCGTAGTAAACTTCCCGTTCTTTGTCTGTTTTTATTTTCCTAGTCTCTTTATCGATTTTTACTACCGTTTCACCTGTGAACAATTGGATATTATTCTCCGTATACCAGTTTCTATCATTTATCGTAATATCTTCAAAAGAGGTGTTGCCTTGAAGCACAGTAGACAATAAGATTCGGTTATAGTTAACGTGTGGTTCACTTCCAAAAATAGTAATCTCAAATGCAGTCGGATCCTTACTTATAATGGATTCAACACAACGTAATCCCGCCATTCCGTTCCCTACTAAGACCAGTTTTTGTTTATACATTTTATCCCCCCAAAAACAAGTACTGTAAAAAAGCCAAACTAAGTAAACAAAGTTCTAGATCTTAACTGAATTCTTTCCGAGTACCCACGTTTTTCTCCATGAAAGCTGAGCTAGGCCCAGGATAAGCAAAGCCACGATTCCAACTGCGGAAAATACTAAAAATCCTGTAGCATATGTGCCAGTAATCTGTTTCAACGTACCTAGTATGTTTGGAACCAAGAATCCGCCAACACCTCCGGCAGCTCCCACAATCCCTGTGATAAAACCTATTTCTTTAGAAAATCGCTGTGGAACTAACTGAAAGACAGCTCCGTTGCCCATACCGAGAAATAGCATTCCGATGAACAGAAGGATCGTAACGGCAGTAAGAGAATAAAGAAAACTAATCCCAAACATACATATAGTGAGACCAATAAATAAAAACATAAGCAGTTTAACTCCACCTATTTTATCGGCAATAAATCCTCCGACGGGACGAAAGAAACTTCCGGCGATGACACATAATGTAACAAATTCCCCCGCCCTTATTCGTGTTAACCCATACTCATCAACAAAAAAGATGCTTAAGAAGCTAGTAAACCCGACAAAGCCGCCAAAAGTCACACTGTAAAGAATACAGAAATACCAAGTGTCCGTTATTTTAAATACGTTGAAATATTCCTTTAGTGGTTTTGCCGGCGGTTGAGACGGTGCGTCTTTTGCGATTAAAATATATACGATAAACACGATGGTTAAAGGAATCAAAGCTAATCCCATAACATTATGCCAGCCAAGAGATTCTGCAAGACGAGGTCCGAACAATGTCGCAAAAAGAGTTCCGCTGTTACCGGCACCTGCAATGCCCATCGCAAGACCCTGTAAATGCGGGGGATACCAACGACTGGCCATAGGAAGTGCTGCAGCAAAACTTGCTCCAGCCACTCCTAGCAAAATCCCTATTAAATAAAGCTCTGCTAAACTTTCACCGAATAACCATCCCCAAAAAAGCGGAATCATTGTAACAAGCATCCCGCCAATTGCGGTTTTCCGCGGGCCGATGCGGTCAGTCAAAAAACCAAGGACGATTCGAAAAAACGAGCCTCCCAAAATCGGAATAGCCACAATCAAGCCTTTTTCAGCTGGGGAAAGTCCGAAATCCTTTGTAATATAGACACCGAGTGCCCCTAATAATACCCAAATCATAAAACTGATATCAAAATAAAGGAATGAAGCTAATAATGACGGAGCATGACCACTTTTTTTCAATTCAGATATTTTCATTTTCATCTCTCCAATACTTTATTAATTGAATATTTGTTTATTTTACTCTTATAAAAGTAAGATTTCTTTGTTTATGTAAGAAAACATCACACACTTTTTTTGCAAGTTATTAAATGTGAATACTTTAAGGTAGGTATTGGTCAAAATTTAATAAATTCATTTCCTTTTTCTTATATAAATCGCATGATATTGTGGTTTACTTAGGTGATGTAAAGTTACAAGCTTGTTTAACTTTTCAGTTATGGCCGGAATAAACTCCAATAACATTTTGAAATATTCGCCATACAAAAAAGAGAAGCCTAATGCTTAAGCTTCTCGTCCAGTCTGTAGATAAACCCGACTATAATGGAGTTTGTTTACAGTTTTTATATTTGTCCGTTAATTCCATTCCAGGCAGCCGCTCCCAAACAACTTTGTTTAACATTAAGATAGAACTCCTTTTGCCAACAGTCTTTTTTGTTTAAAATAGAAGAAATAGAACTTGAGGTGATATCCATTCAGCGCGAACAACTTTAACTGATGACTGCCTCTTCTTTAGAGGCGGGTTCTTCCCACGGCACGAAACAAGGATCTCCTTCATATGATGTGTTATGAACGGCATGAGATATTTAATAATCTGATTCTATGGGGAAAGGTTGGGTGCAATAATATGAAGCAATATCCATTTCAGAACATCCCATTTCAAAATCTTCAGAAAAAAGATATGTCATTTGAAGAGGTATTCGTTCATATTGTTGAGTTTATGGAATTAAATCCTTCCGGTAACTATCAATTAATGGTCGGGACAGATTCGCAAGTACATAAAAAACATACGGTTTTCATTACAGGCATCGTAATACGGCAGGTCGGAAATGGTGTATGGGGTTGTATAAGAAAAGTGATGATCCCTAGAAGGATGCTGCATTTACATGAACGTATCTCTCAAGAGTTGTCGTTAACAGAGGAAATCGTATCACTGTTTACGGAAGAAAGAAAAAATCAGTTAATCGATATTGTCCTGCCTGCTGTATATCAAGGGGCAACGTTCACAATGGAAGGTCACATTGATATCGGGATTGGAAAGCGAAACAAAACCAGTGAGTTTGTAAAAGAAATGGTAGCCAGGATGGAATCCATGGGGGTGGAACCAAAAATCAAACCGGATGCTTTCGTCGCTTCAAGTTATGCCAACCGTTATACAAAACAAGAGTGACTGTTTACAAAAACATGTAATTACCCAATGGTATCCACACTGGATTTTTTAAAGCTGATTGTACAATTTGGTTTGGGAGACTGCAAACGGTACATACATTTTTTCGGTACGCTATTTTAAATAAAGCAAAAAACCGGCCTCAGACCGAGACCGGCTTCAACATTTTAAGATATAAGCCGCCAATGCCGTATTCAGTAAGAAAGTTTTAAACCACCACTCCTCAAAGTGGGTGTTTGCAGAAAAAATCCTGTTGTCCAAGTCGGTGACGAGGCATAACATTCCTGTTTCAATATAAAACTCCCTATTACAGCTTAAAGGTTAAAACTTTATTATCATTACGAACAGTGCAGCTTGTATTGTTATAATACCTGAATTACTCACATGTTACAATGTTAATAATCACCATTTTAAAATCGCTTATGGCTGTGGAATGGATGGAAGCTGGATTAGTTCTTCGTTATTATCAACTATTGATCAAAATAACCGATAAAATCCCCTTGCTCCTTATTTTGCAGATATAATACCGTTTCTTTGTCAGAAATGGTTGGCAGTCCGAATTTTTGATCATACCTCTCAATTCCTTTACCTGTAATGATAATCCAATCCCCTTCCTTTCCTGCTTGTAACGCCTCCTGGATAGCAAAGGTACGATCAGGAATAACCTTCCCGTTTCCAGCGGAGTAATCGCTAAGCAGTTTATTTAGTGTGGATTCCATCCCCTCAATTCCGTCCGAATTCAGATCATCCATTGTCAAAATCAAAACATCACTATGTTCCGATGATACTTTAACCATTTCAGCCCTTTTGGTCGTATCTCGTCCACCCCGGAAACCAAAGATATGATAAATCTTTTTGGCCCCACACTCTTTGGCCGTTTGAAGCATGTGGTGAATGGCATCTGCAGTATGTGCATAATCGATGACTATAGTCGGCCCAGAAGCTTTCTTATATATTTCAAACCTTCCTGGTACACCGGAAAATCGTTTCAGTGAAGTGAGAATTTCCTGTTTTGAAATTGGAAACATCTTCGCTACGGAATAGGCAGCTGTTGCGTTATATAAATTATGAAGTCCAGGTAAAGGTAACTCAATTTTCACAAAGTCATGATTCTCATTCAATAAAATAAAGGGGTTCGTTGCGGTATTATAATTGGTGATGGCTAAATCGCAGCGATTGGATTTTCCAAAAACAAAGGCACTGACATTCTTCTCCCATAAGTATTCTTGCAGTTTTCCCCCCCAGAAATCATCTCCATTAATAATCGCAAGACCACTAGGTTTCAATTTTTCAAAAAGCAGTAATTTTGCCAGGAAATAATCCTCCATCGTAGCATGGAAGTCGAGATGGTCATGATACAAATTCGTGAAGACACAGAAATCAAATTCAATTCCTTCTAAACGGTATTGAGCTAATCCATGTGAAGACACTTCCATTATGACAACCATGTCCCTACTTGCAGCCAGTAAGGAATTCAATTCCATGGTACCTGGAGTCGTATTATGGGAATCGACTTTGTTTCCATTGATAATATGCTGTATCGTACCAATGACTGAACAGGTTACTCCATTTTCTTCTAATATTTGCTGAAGCATATAGCTAGTTGTAGTTTTTCCATTTGTACCCGTAATTCCTATCATTATTTTTTGATTGCTGGGATCACCATAAAACCTTTTGGCGATTTGCCCTAATGCTTTACGGCTGTTCTCCACTCTTAAATAAGGAACTTCCAAACCCTTAATATCGCGACTGCCAATCACAGCCGATGCCCCTAAGCGAATTGCATCATTGATGTAATTATGGCCATCGGACTTATATCCGGTTACGGCAACAAAAAGGAATCCTTTTTTTATTTCTTTAGAGTTATCGGTTACACCTGTTATGGATATATGTTCAACGTCCTTCGGCAAATCCCCGTTTATCGCTTCTATCAATATGTCTTTAAGGATCATTAACTTTTCTCCTTTGTAAGCTATTCACTGATTTTTGCATAAGTACCAATAAGCCCATTTTTAGTATGAACCAGTACTCCCAAAATAATTGTCAATCCAGAATTTGTTAGTTCTGATGACAGTAAAAAGAAAAAAAGAAAAGCAGCCAAAATTGGCTGCTTTTCTTTTGGTTGTAGCTGTATTTAGGTGTTGGAACACCGCAAGATGCTTATGATTGAACTTCCAGAGGTTTCGTTTCGGCCTTCTGATTGTACAATGGTAATATGAAAAACATTCCTATAATAAAAAAGAAAGCGGCGGTTTCAAATATGGCGACGAGTGAAAATTGCTCTTTCAGCACGCCTGCCGCACTCATGGTCAACACCATCGATCCAGTGAATAATGGGCTTAAGATTCCATTGACCCTTCCGATGAACTCGCCCTCGGTCCTCTGCAATATCAATGTATTGATCCCGATTTGGATACAAGGAAGCATTAGCCCGTTAAAGAACTCGGCAGTAAGTGTAATCCAAATATTTGTTGAAAGCCCCATTACCGCCAATCCTATGGCATTCACAAGCATTCCGAAAGCTAATAATCTTTGAGGTGCCACCTTTTTGGCAAAAATCATTACACCGGCTCCGCCTAAAATCATACCAAACCCATTCACCATAAATAACCATTGGAGATTTTCCTTAGGCAGTTCCAGTTGTTCTGTAACAAGGAATATCGAGAGCGGCTGAATGAAACCCAGTCCGAGCCCAGCAGCCAGAAAACATAAACCAAGCAAACTTAGTTCTTTTTTTCGCAATACGTAGCTCATACCGCTTTTCATTTCCTGCCATAATGTTGTTTTTGCTGACCGCTCATTCAGTTTGCGATCTTTTGGAAGAAAGGCGAGTGCTCCAGCTGAAAGTAGAAACGCCAGGCCAGTAATCGCAATCGAGGTGTTTATCCCGAAAGATTGGAAGGCAAATGTACCGAGAATCGGACCTAAAACCATAAATACTGCGAAAACGGTCTGATAAACTGACATGCCTGTCTGGATTTGACTTTCTGGCAAATGCATCTTAAATAGCTTCATGCCCGATGGCTGAGAAAATTGAGAAAGTATCGCCGAAATTAAAGTTGCGAAGAAAACCATTTTCCAACTGCCGAAGATTAGCGAGATAAGCACAGCAAATACGGAAATTGCACTTAAAATATCACACCAAACCATCGTTTTTTTCGGACTCCAGCGGTCAGCAAATGTGCCTCCAATAAATGAAAAAATAAAAATGGGTGCGAATTCTGCTACTGATATCATGGAAATGGCAAAGGCATCTCCATTTGTCTTCTCCATGACGAATAACAAAACGGCAAAATTCCGTACCCATATCCCTATTTGTAAAAACAACCCTGAGAAGATAATGGCCTGGAATACTCGATTTTTAAAAATGTTAGGTTCCTTATTATTTAATGTTTCAGATGTGTTATTCGCCAATATAAAAACCCCCTGTGAAATATCTGGACAGGAGGCAGTACAATACAAATTTAACAAGGCAAAATATCCCTAATCGAAGGACACAATGATCTTTGTTTGTATTTTAATGTACAGACTAATCCTATCCAGAAAAAAATTCGTTTTAAGCACGCATTTTTTCTTTAAAAATAGGATTAAATGATCATTGTTTAAAGGTCACCCTTCCATTTTATGTTATTTTCATAATAATTTATTTAATCTGATAAATCAAGGGAAAAATTAATAAAATAAAACTATTTTTTGGGATGGGTTTGTTCTATTTTTCTAATTAAAAAAAGGACTTCCTTTAAAAGGAAGCCCTTTAATATCCTTAAGCTTCAAAGGGCTGCCGTCGAATATGGCTTCTGCCCTTTGTTACCTTATCCATCATTTTTTCATGACCTTTTCCTGGATTATCTCAAGCAATTGTGTTTCTTCTTTTCAGTTTTCCAATAAACGTTCTTGATTAGGATTGCCCTGTACAAGCAAATGGGAAGATGGCATTAGAATTTGATGCTCATGTAAAGCAGTCATCATTTCAAACCTCACGCTTCTCGATGTTTCAAAGTAATCATCAGGTTTCACAAGTCCCACTATGCATAGTTCATATCCAACATATTTAAGATTCGGATTTAAATCCGTTATGCCTATGTATCTAAAATCCTCTTCAGGTGTACCATCTTCTAGCCTTAGAAGGCTTTCACCATACTTATCATTACAGATAATACATATATCCTCCAACAGACTTTTTACCTTTTCAGGATTTTCCTGGTAACTTACTGTAATGCGTTCAATGATTCGCATTCTCCCTTTATTAAAATTTTGGATCGTCCTGATTTCACTATGTGGGATGGTCAGCAATTTTCCTGACCATTCCCTGATCTGCATGAACCGGATACCGATTTCCTCAATCGTCCCGGAACTTGTCCCGTTGAATGTCACGAAATTCCCGACTCGGAATTCATTATCCGAAAGCCTTACAAATCCCAATAGGATATCCTTAAGCATTTGCTGAGCGGCAAATCCGATCACGACCCCTAAAATACCAGCTCCAGCTAAAATTCCTTTTAGGTCTATAAACTGTCCAATCAAATATATAAGGAAAAGCCCGGATATACCGTACCTAAGAGAAGAACGAGTAACCCCCTGTATTGTTTTTTCGACTTCTTCGTCGAAAAAATTGGATCTTCTAAAGAACCATTCAACCAGTTTATTCAAAATATAATAAACCGCCAATAACAGTATAGCCAATATGAAAAGCCTCAATAATAAAAATTCTTCCCAGTAATCCACAGCAAGCTCAGAAAATTTCAAGATATTCATGTTTTCACCTCTATTTTCACGTTTATTCAGAATCGATTAAAATCCAGTCATCATCCTTTCCGATTATCCCTTTATCAAGGATAAGTCTCGTTTTAAGGCGATAGGATACCCCTCGCTTATAAGGCTCCTTCAATATAGGCAGACAAAAGTTGAAAGGAATTTCGTTGCTTTCCCCTGAATTTATCTCCCTTGTAGACAAAATGGTGCTCGTTTTAAGGATCTCTTCCATTCCCGTAGAATGAGTATCCATGATCAAATCACATTCAATCCTTCTTATTCTTTGCGCAAGGGTACCACCCTTAATCAAAAAATATCCATTTATGCATTCACCGGATTTATACGTATTTTTCGGAAGGATTAAATCTATTTGTGCAGAACCAATTCCTAAAAGTAGCAAAGATTTTCTAAGTATCAAAGAATACACTCCATTTATATTTATTTGTTTTTCTATTAAAACCCAAATGTTTATACATTTCCTTAAGGGGACTACAAAAAAACCTTTACCATTTTGGTAAAGGTTTACTAAAAGAAAATAGACCTTTACCAATAGGTAAGGTCTGGCTAACAACAATATGCTGCCAACAACACCGAGAGCAAAGAGCTCCGTAATGACGACATTGTTGTAAAAGCTACTCCCCTTTGGAGAATGTATTCAAGTATATAATTTATAATACGGTAGAATTAGAAAGTTTGTCAAACCTTTATATTTTATTTTTTTCGGGCTCTGCCCGGGTAATTCGAGTTCTTTGAGCATATCTTGTCATTAATGAAAATATAATGGATGAACTTGTCCAGTTAGAGAATCAACTGCCAGGTTTTAAATAGGCCAGTTCGTGGAATAGGAAGTATGTAACAGCTCCTTCTATTTACAAATCGGTGAACGCGCCTTTCAAAAAGAATAAAGTGAACAAACTATGAAAATTTGATAAAACCTAAAATTATATTTAAAAATTAACAAGATTTCTCTTTTACTTATGCCAAACTTGTTGTAATATAAATGTAACAATTGTAATATTTATTAAACTTTCGTTACATAAGTATCCTATTAGGGATTGGGGAGATATGATATGAAAAAATTTTTAGGTATGCTATTATCTATTATCATTTTATTTTTCACATTAAGTGGTCCGGTTACTGCAAAAACGACATCATTGTCTGACGCAAATGCATTAAAGATAGCCGATAATGCCAGCAAACATTTTTGGAATGCTTTACATGGATACAAAACCCGTTCATGTTCACAAAAAACTTTCAATTATAAAGGGACAGAGTACTCATACCTTTGCCAAGAGTTTAATACAAAAGATAAATTGACTGCCTACTTAGCAGAGACATTTACTAATAATGCAATTGAAAAAGGACTGACTAAATATAATTACATTACCCATAAAGGGAAATTAGCCCGTCCAGTCGGAGATGGCTTTAGCATGTTAGAGTGGAAAAAAGCCAAAATTAAATTGGTCTATCAAAAACAAAACGTTAGGTCATACAATTTAACTGTACCTACAGTCGACGGTGAGTCAGTAAAAAGAACGGTTACCTTTTATAAGTCCGGTTCCGCTTGGAAAGTCAATCAGTTCGATGCAGTTCAATAAAACATTGGTTTAAATGTAACGCCTCATATGCTGTATAGTTAGTTAAAAACTATATGACATATGAGGTGTTTTTTTGTTGTCCCTTGTATCTTGAGAAATAATCTTTCAGACTTGTATCAGCTCACCTTTCACTTCACAAAATATTTAAACAAAAAAAACACAGCTAAGATGCTGTGCCTTAACGGATTTTTGCCTTTCGGAAGCCTTGATAGGTATCGTAGGCCGCAAAAATGATGGAGATGAGTATGAGACCCCAGTATATCGAGCTTTTCCATTCATCGATTGAGAATAGTGTTCTTTGGTATGCAAGGAATTCCGGGTTCAATAAATCAGGATTACTGATGATGATGATGAAAGCCAGAGTGTACAACAGCTGGTATATGGCATGAAATGAAGCTAATTTCAGGGTCCATCGACCTAAAAATAATTTATATATCGCTAAGAGCACCCCAATGATAATGACGCAAGATACCAGCAGCCAATAGGAATTCAATACATCTTGATTAAAAGAAGGTGTCACGAAAATGAGACTGCCATTTCTTTTTTCATAGACGCCTAAGAGGTTTGCTGCATTGAAATAAAGGGCTGCGAAAACAGAAAGGCCTAACAAACTTGCAAAAACCTCGACCATAGGGACCGCTTTTTTCTTTGAAATGTTTGGAATATCTTTTAAGTTTTCCGGTGTCCATGGTTTCAAGTCTTTTGTTACGGGCGACTGGTCTTTTGAAGTATCCAAGCGTTCTAAAATGGCAAATGAAAGCGTTAACCAGAAAAACACTTGGATACCTGTACTGATGATACCTGAAATTCCTTTCCCGATTATTTTAAAAATTGCTTCCATAACCGTATTCCCCGTATCCCGAAACGGATTATCCCCTACTAATGCGATCAGTGAAATGACTGCAGCGATTGGTAAAATCATTTTCAACAGACTGATATAAACATCATAATAACGAGGCCCGATCAGATGCATTGGCCGATCGCGATAACCACTTGCCAGTGTAACCGGATCTCCTAATTTTAAAAGTACCGCTTTCACGTCTTGCTCCGTATGATCCTCCGGAAGCATATCTTCGATTGTGGATTGAAGCTCAAGCGCAATATCCGCCCGGTTTTTTTCTGGCAGCCTGCGGGTCACTTCCTGAATATAAAGTTCAATCAGCTCCATCTTCTCCCTCTCCTTTTAATAATATATAAAGCTCTTGAGATGTTTTTTCCCATTCTTCCTTTAACTGCGTGAAGATTTCTCCCCCATAATCACTTAAAGAATAGTACTTGCGCGGTCTACTTTCAGAAGTATCCCAGCTGCTGGTCACCAATTCTTGTTTTTCCAGGCGGCGAAGCAAAGGATATAAAGTACTTTGATCAATGCTAATTCCAGACTTCTCTAAACGCTGGACAAGCGAGTACCCATACTGCGGAGTTTTGAGCTGACTTAAGACAGCTAACGTCAAAGTGCCTCTGCGCAGCTCAGTGGTTAATGAATTCAGTAAAGTGCTCATCCAATCACCCCTTCTCTATACTATGTGACGTACACCATACCTTATACTATGCATCATACACTATTTTAGTTCTTACAACACCATAAAAATAAAAATATATTTAATTTAAACCATAAAAAAAGAGAAGCGTTTCGCGCCTCTCCTTTTTTCATTATAAATATTACACAAGAATGACCCACAATATCATCGTCGTGATAATCGTGACCACTCCTTGTATTAAGGTAGCCATTGTTTGAGCTTTATAGGCATCCGTCACTTTCATCCCGCTAAATTGGGTGACCACCCAGAAGAAGCTATCATTTACATGGCTTACTGTCATCGCACCTGCTCCAACAGCCATGACTACCAATGCAAGAGGAACAGCCCCTTCAATACCCAACGTTGGAAGCATGGGGGCAATCAAAGATGAAGTGATGACCAGTGATGCTGTCGAAGAACCCTGGGCCGTTTTCAACCCAGCAGCAATTAGGAACGGGACCAACAGGAATAAGGAACCGCTAAAGATGCTGCCCATATCCCAACTTTGGATGATGTCTGCAATCCCCGTATTTTTAATGACGGTACCAAATGCTCCGCCCGCCCCGGTAATCAATAAAATTGGCGCAGCATCCAATAAGGCGGCTCCTATCCAGTTTGTTAATGTTTCTTCATCATACTTAGGCAGCAATGTCAAAGCAGAAATTACTCCGACGAGCAATGCGATGATCGGCTGGCCCAAGAATACGAAAAATGCGGCAATCCCCCCTTCCGTCCCAAAGAGCGTTAATACAGAACTGGCTCCAATCAGGACAATCGGTAAAACGATCGGTAAAAATGATTGTAAGGCAGAAGGCATCTTGCCGAATGAACGGACAATTTCATCATAATCGTAATCCAGGTCACTTCGGTCATCTTCAACTTCTATCTTGGTCGCTACTTTCAGTGACCATATATAACCAGCAAGTGCAGCTGGAATGGCCGTAATAAGACCTATCAAAATGACGGTCCCCAAGTATCCGTCCGCTCCGATATTCCCGGCTGCCGCAATTGGCCCTGGAGTTGGAGGTACAAGTGTATGTGTTGCATACAAACCAGTTGCAAGAGCAACTGACATGGAAGCAACCGCTACTTTTGCGCGTCTTGCCAATGCTTTTCTTAAGCTCGATAAAATAACGAAACCTGAATCGCAAAAAACGGGTATGGATACGATAAAGCCTATCATACTCATGGCAAGCTGCGGTCTTTTAGGGCCGACAATCCTCAATACGACTTCGGCCATTCGTAATGCGGCCCCGGCCTTTTCCAAAATGGTTCCGATTATTGTACCGAAAACGATTACAAGTCCAATGCTCGTCATCAATCCGCCAAAACCGCCGTTAATATTCTCAACTATCTGATCCAGAGGCATTCCGGAAGCAAAACCCACAAATAAAGTGCCTAATAGAAGCGATAGGAACGGATGAAGCTTGAATCTAGTTGTCGCAAAAACAATTAAGAACACGCCGATGGCCAAAACAATAAATAACATAAGATTACCCCCTATTTTTGATCGCTGCCAAAAAAGTCCGCATTACTTGTTCGGCTGAAACTTCCAACAATTCAGCTCCTCTTTCCATAGCTTCCTTTAAAGGCATAGGAGCGTTCACCAAACTATGAACACTCGTTATTCCGTGGTCATATAAAACTTCAATACCTGTTCCGATCGATCCAGTCAAAACAAATACCGGAATACCATGCTTTTTGGCTTCTTGTGCAACTCCCATGGGTGTTTTGCCTGAAGCAGTCTGGTAATCGATTTGACCCTCACCGGTAAAGACACATTCGGCATCGGACAATTTTTCACCCAATTTCGTATACTCCATGACAATATCGATGCCCCTTTTTGTTTCTGCACGGAAAAAGGCTTGAAATGCACCTCCAATTCCTCCTGCAGCCCCAGCACCTGCTTTATCATGCAAGTGTATGCCTGTTTTGATTTCCACCAAATCAGCCCATGATGATAAAGCTTTATCAAGCAATTCAACCATGTCTGGAGTCGCCCCTTTTTGAGGTCCGAATACACTTGATGCCCCATCAGGACCGACTAATGGATTTTGTACATCCGAGGCAATCAAAAATTCGGAATCTGCTATTCTGGTATCAAAATCCTCTGTATTAATGTCTGATATCCGTGATAATTCGGCACCTCCGTATCCCAGACTTTTACCTTCTTCATCAAATACCTTCATTCCCAAAGCCTGGAGCATTCCGACACCGCCATCGTTGGTAGCGCTTCCACCCACCGCTAAAATGAACCTTCGACAGCCATCATTCAATGCTTTTTGTATAAGCTCCCCTGTCCCGTATGAAGTAGTGATCAATGGGTTTAACTCAGCTGGATCGACTAGGCATAGACCAGATGCACTAGCCATTTCAATCACACATGTTTTTTGATCGCCCAAGATTGCATATGCTGCCTGAACATCTTCAAGTAAAGGTCCTTTAACAATCACATCAACTTTTCGACCATTTGTTGCTGTAACAAGGCTATCCATCGTGCCTTCCCCGCCATCCGCAACTGGAACCAATTCTGTCTTTGCATCCGGCAGTGCCCTCCTGACTCCTCGCTCGATTGCTTTTGAGGCTTCTGTTGCTGATAAACTTCCTTTATAGGAATCTGGTGCAATAACAATTTTCATGCTCAGTTCCCCTTTTAATATATTTTGATAATAATTTAATTATAATCTTCAGAAATATTTTAATCATCGTTCATTCTAAACGAAAATTAGTATGACATATTTGACTTTTTTGGCTATACTGTATAGAAAAAATGATCTTCGGGAAAGTTTTCTCTTATTTGCCCATTTTCCTAAAGTACAAGATAGCTAAGGTCTTAAACTACCGACAATCCCCTTTACATGAAAAATCATAGCTTGTTTGCATGAAATATGATTACCATTCTGTTAGCGCAAACTGGATAACCAAATAAAAAAACTCTAGAAGGATGACTTGAATGCTGACCCAAGAAATTGCAATGGAAATTGTCAAACAAACCACCAATAGACTTAACAGAAATATTAATATTATGGATGATAAAGGAATCATCATCGCTTCCGGAAATCATGACCGCATCGACCAATTGCATTTAGGAGCAATGGAAGTACTGAAAACGGGAAAGCCTTTAATCATTCCCGAAAATGATCGTCATCAATGGGTAGGTGTCCTTCCTGGAATTAATTTGCCGATTAATTTTCAAAATGTAATTATAGGTGTCATCGGGATCACCGGAGATCCGACAGAACTTTTGGAATTCGGCGAATTGGTGAAGATGATAACGGAAATGATGCTTCATCAAGCTTTTATGGCGGAACAACTCGAATGGAAACAACACTTGAAAGAATTGGTATTTGAAGACTTATTAAAGGAAGATATCAATCAGCATTCGATTGATCAAAGACTTGAACTGATTGGAATGAAATTAGAACCTCCCTATCAAGTGGGGGTAATGGAAATGAAATTAAATCCGTTAAAAAATAAGAATGAGTTGATTCAAATGACTGAAACTGTTTTTGGTTCCCAGCAAGCCCTTGTTGGGTTCCTGAATGTGAATCGGGTTTTCATTCTCACTACGGCGCTTAGCGGAAATAACATTGACAAAAGCCTGGATTCAGCCATCAAACAATTAAAAGCAAAAGGCTTCGTTATACGAATCGGTTTGGGCTCGATTGTGGATAAGGAATCATACATCGTCCACTCTTTCCGCGAAGCTGAAGCGGCACTTTTACTAGGTGAAGCCGATCAAGCTTTAACTAGATATACTGATGTGGAAACAAAAGCACTGTTGGAAAGGATAGATGAGCGGACGAAACAGCAATTTCAGGAAAGAATTTTAGGCAGCTTATCCGAAAAGTTGATTGAGACGCTGCAACAATTTTTTCTTAGTAACTTAAATATCGGGGAATGTTCAAAAAGAATGTATATCCATCGTAATTCCCTTATATACCGATTAAAAAAAATCAAGGACATTACCGGATATAATCCACAGGTTCTGCATGATGCCATAACTTTACAGTTAGCCATTTGGGTAAGCCAATCGAAAAGGGAAAGTTGAAAGAAATTGTGAGAATAATATTGCCTATTTAAATTATTTGCGTTCCATCCCTATAAAAGCCTTGCATGGAATTCTGTATAATTGATCGAATTACCGAGTAGATTAAAAATACATGATTTTTTTGCATATCAGGAGGGATTGAATGAGTGGCATCGCAAATCTTTTAATTATCCTTGGATTTACCGTTGTTTTCATCATTATCATCGTTTTGGTCTTACTATTACTTTATATGATTTTCTTTGATCGCATGCAGAAGCATCATGCAATTTTAAGAAATTACCCCGTGCTTGGGAGAATACGATACTTTCTGGAAAAAATCGGACCTGAGATGCGGCAATATTGGTTTAATAGTGATAACGAAGGAAAACCCTTTTCCCGTGATGACTATGAACATATGGTGAAAAGTTCAAAATATTTACGGGATGTCATAGGTTTTGGCTCAAAACGGGATTTTGATGAGGAAGGCTTCTTTGTTAAAAATAGCATGTTCCCAAAATTGGCCGAAGAAGAAAAATATGATCGTGAAACTAAAGTGACGACGAAAAGGTACATTCTATTGAAAGACCCGCTTTTCTCACAACGTGAAGAAAAATGGGAAGATGAAGTATCCTCTGCATTCTTATTGGATGATGAAGATGCCGTAATCATTGGCCCAAACACTAAGAACCCTTTTCGACTAAAAGGTCTTATCGGCATGTCAGCCATGAGTTATGGCTCTTTGGGAAAGAACGCAATCACTGCGCTTTCTGAGGGATTGGCTGCAGCAAAAGGCACCTGGATGAATACAGGTGAAGGCGGACTATCTCCTTATCATTTAATTGGCGGTGTCGATATAATCATGCAAATCGGTCCAGCCATGTTTGGAGTTCGTGATAGTTTCGGCGAAATGGATTGGGATGAGTTAAAAAGAAAAAGTGAAATACCTGAAATCAAAGCATTTGAAATCAAATTGGCTCAAGGTGCCAAAACTCGCGGAGGGCATATCGATGCTGAAAAAGTGAATCCGGAAATCGCTGAAATCCGTAAGGTCGTTCCGTACAAAGCGATTGATAGTCCGAATCGGTTTTATCAATACAATGACGTAAAATCCATGTGCGATTTTATTGAAAAAATCAGGGAACATACAGGAATCCCGGTCGGCATCAAAATGGTCATCGGCGGCACTGACAGTGTTGAAGAGCTTGCTAGCTACATGAAAGAAACCGGGAAAGGTCCGGATTTCATTTCATTGGATGGCGGTGAAGGCGGCACAGGTGCATCTTATCAGGAATTGATCGATAGCGTAGGATTGCCGATAAAATCCGCTTTGCCGATTTTGGTATCGACATTGGAAAAATACGGTGTCCGCGATCGGGTTAAAATCATCGCCTCCGGTAAATTGTTCACGCCTGATAGAATTGCGATAGCCCTGGCCATGGGAGCAGACCTTGTTAACATAGCTCGAGGTTTCATGATTGCGATAGGATGTATCCAGACGATGAAATGCCATTCCAATGCTTGTCCTGTCGGGGTAGCCACCACTGATCCGGAATTGCAAAAAGCACTTGTCATCGATGAAAAGAAATACCGCGTGGTTAACTTTCTTGTAACCCTTAGAAAAGGATTATTTCGGATCTCAGCGGCTGCCGGTTTAGAATCGCCTATCCATTTTCAACCTAAGCATATTAGCTATAAGGACGATAAAGGAATTGTTACATCCCTTGAAGATATTATGAAAGAGGTTAATGGTCAAATAGGTTCCAGGCAATGAAAAAAACACCGCCCAAGTATGTTGGGGCGGTGTTTTTTTCTTTTTCAATCAATGAAGCCTTATAAGCTGCAAAAATGTATTAGGCATGTAATCGAATATCCCACTGTCTCCACTTTTCCCTTACCCTCCAGCTTTCCATAGCGATAATAAACATAAGCAGCAGTAATACAAGCGGCATTAGCTAAAATTCGGGATTATCAAAAATTTCAGATGGATTGATAATACCATTTGCCATCACGTTTAAACTTTCTGCACTGGTCATTCAAAAGAAGGTATTCTAGGTGTGCCAATGTTTCACCAACAGCAAATCTGGTTTCGTGAATGGACAGATTTCCAAATAAGATCTGGCAAGCACTTTTTACAGAAATCGGCTCATTCATGTTTTCATGAATTACATGCAACCGGTCCTGATGGTGATCCAACAATTCAACAATTCTTTTATTGGCATTTTGAAACGGTTTCCCATGAGAAGGGATGACATATTCAACGTCCAGCTTTTGTATTTTTTTTAAAGAATTAAAAAACTCTTCCAATGGGTTGCTGAAACCTTTAAACCAATAAGAAATATTTGGAGATATCTTGGGCAATATATGATCTGTCGAGAAAAGGACGCTATTTTCCTTATTGTATAAGGAAATCAGGCCATCAGAATGTCCCGGAGTGAAAAGCACTTCATACTCATATTTGCCAAAATGCAGTTTCATTCCTTCCTCAAGATGATGATTTACGGTAGGATAGGGTTTTACTTGTGGCATGAATCCGCTTTCGTCACTGGATAAGGCCACGGCGACATCTTCTTCCATACCACACGCATTGTAATTTTCTTTAAGCAGATTCAGCGAATCGGCTTCCCAATACTTAGTTCCCGCATGCTCATCGACTTCTGTCATCCATACATCCGCACCGGTCAATTGTTGTAATGTCCCTGCATACCCGAAATGATCTGGGTGATAATGTGTGATGATAATATCGGTAATATCGTGTTTTTCGATAATTGGGTTCCATAATTCCCTTGTCGTTTTGTTATTTAATCCCGCATCAATGATAGTCCATCCTTTTTCACCTTCCGCTAGGAAACAATGGACATGGTCCAATCTAAAAGGCAATGGAATGGTAATTTGAGTAACTTTCAATTCATTCAGCAAGTATAACTTCCCCTTCCGATTTAACTGCATTTACATGAAAAAAATCGAAATTGCTAAAAACAAAACATTTAAGTTTATTAAATATCGTATATCATTAATCAATTCGACGAATTTTCTCAGTTTCCTTTAATCATATCCAGAGCCAATCGATTAAAATCCAGAAGCCATAGCCAAGGGGCAATGGTTAATCCATGAAAATTAAAAAGACCGCCATTAAAATTAATGGCGGCACCTCGTTTTACATATCTTCCTCGATCGTTTGAACAAGGTTGAAAAGAAAATGATAAATTAAATGAAAAGCTTCTTCCAATGACATGTCTTCTTGAAACCCATTAATGTTATCCAAGGCAAAATTCACATCCCATAGCCCTTCGCCCTGGTTAAACATTAAACTGAACGACCCAATTCCTTCTTGGAGTTCCTTGGTTAAATACGTTTTTAAAACATCTCCCATTTTTTTCTGGAATTTCAATCCGAACATCGCATTATATGTACCGAAAACATCATCGACTTCTAACGAAAGTGCCTCAACACCGATTAATTCGAACCATTGTGATTCAAAGTAAAGGAATTCATCTTTGTTTTTTTTCAAATACTCGATCGGTTGTGATAAAAATGCAGAGTTCTCTTCAGAGATTAATTCTTCGCTCTCTTTATTACTGCGCTCCATATAAGCATCCGTAAAACGCGATGCATTTTCTTTTTCCACTATAATGATATCTTCAGCGAGTAATTTATGCTTTTCTACATAATCCTTTTCTTCTTTAAATAACTCAATCTTGTTTTCGATTACGGATTTTGATATGTATGATTCCATTTGTTTTTTTAGCATGATATGTCCTCCTAGTGTCTTTTCAAGCTTTCACAATTTCAATCATAGCATATTCAGTATAGATAAAATAACTTTGTGAAAGAAATTACAATATCAGATATGGCAATCATTTCGAGTCTTCGATATAGTAGTGGTAAGTGTTTATACATATGAAAGAAATGAGATGTTGAATCATGCAAAAAATCATTGTAGTTGGTGCAGGAATTTTGGGAGCTTCCACTGCCTATCAGTTGGCTAAAAATGGGGTTGAAGTGATTATTATTGACCGCCAAGATGTCGGTCAAGCAACATCTGCAGCTGCTGGAATCGTTTGCCCGTGGATATCGCAAAGACGCAACCAAGCTTGGTATCTTCTTGCCAAAAATGGTGCGGCATTTTACCCGGGTTTAATTAAAGAACTTGAACGGGACGGTGAAACCGAGACCGGGTATGCCCAGGTCGGTGCCATAAGTCTGCATACAGATGAAGCTAAACTGAATGCCATGAAGAACCGGGCGACAAAACGGCAAGAAGATGCACCGGAGATGGGGGCGATCACCTTACTTTCCGCAGAGGAAACACGTGCCTTATTCCCGCCTCTTTCCAGCGAATATGCAGCCGTTCATGTGAGTGGTGCAGCGCGGGTCGATGGACGCGCACTACGTGATTCCTTATTGAGGGCTTCACAAAAATACGGTGCAAAACTTATGTATGGCGAGGCTAAACTTACATATAACGGTACTCAAGTGTCAGGTGTAACACTTAGAGATGAATTCATTCCTGCTGATAAAGTGATTGTTTGTGCTGGCGCCTGGGCATCGGAATTACTGAAACCACTGGGCGTGAATTTTCAAGTGACTTTCCAAAAGGCTCAAATCATTCATCTGGAAATGGCAAATGAAAATACAAATAACTGGCCTGTAGTCATGCCTCCGAGTGATCAATATCTATTGGCTTTTGATAATAATAAAATCGTTGCGGGGGCGACTCATGAAAATACGGAAGTTTTCGATAACCGAATGACCGCAGGAGGGCTGCAGGAGGTTTTCAACAAAGCCTTGCAAACCGCCCCCGGTTTGACAGATAGTACGTTTGTTGAAGCAAGGGTCGGATTCCGTCCATTCACGCCGGGATTCCTTCCCGTCATGGGACCTTTACCTGGCTGGGGAGGCATAATCGTAGCCAATGGTCTTGGAGCTTCAGGTTTAACAATGGGCCCATATATAGGCTCACTATTGGCAAACCTCGCACTTGACAGAGAAATTGAAATCGAAATCGAAAATTATGATGTAAGAGGTGCGCTATAAATTTAGCTTCCCTTTAATTAACTTGCTGTATGAACTCGACTGATCAGAAAATGATCAGTTCCGTTTTTTTAAAATGGTCCTTTTCATAAAAAAATCAAGGACCTTAATGGGTCCTTGATTCAGACTGTAAACAAACTCGAGGAAAATAGAGTTTGTCTATTTTTTATGGCTTGGACGTTGCTTTAACTTTTAGATAGAACACTTTTGCCTAGTCATTTTCGTTTTAAAATAGAAGTATTAAAACTTGAGGTGATGAAGATGCTTTCTAAACATGATTCTATTCAGCGAGATCAACTTGAACTGATTATCAACTGGTGCCACCGAACCATTTGGTTCGTAAAATGGAGGCTGCCATTGACTTCACTTTCATTTATGACTTGGTGAAAGATATGTATTCATAGGTAGGACGCCCAAGTGTTGATCCAGTTATTTTAGTTAAACTGACATTCATTCAACATACCTTTGGTATTCGCTCCATGCGTAAAACGATTGAAGAAGCGGAAACAAATATGACTTTCCGTTGGTTCTTAGGCTATGGTTTTCATGATAAAGTACCTCATTTCAAAAATCATGCTGTTCTTTGAAATGAAAAAATAAGAATCTTCCATTTCAATTTATTTCATCTATTTATTAATATCAGGTTCACTTACTTCTTCATAAATAACTTTTAACTCTTCAATAGTGAGTGTTTTTAAAAATTCCTCTAATTCATCCATGTTAATGCCTCCTATAATTAAGAACATTCGTTCCTATTATAATCACCATAATATCAGTAGTAAATAGTTAATTTTACTTTTAACACAAATAGATGAATTATGGAATTCAATAATCAACTGTTTCCCATCCTTTTATACCTACAAAAGATTCAATGAGCATACAGCACTCCTTTTTAACCCACGGTCATTTCCTTTGAAAAATAGTGCTGTAACATCATTTTCATTTGCTCTTTATTTGCTGCAAATTGCTTATGACGATGACCATTCCCTCCAGATGGATGAGGAAATCCTAGAAGTATGTTATTGGCATCCATATAATCTTGACCCGCTAAATAGTTTAAGACCTTGGTAACATTAACGCCTAAAGGAATAATAAGCGGTCGTTCAATGGTACCTATTTCGGTAGCAAAGCCTTCCATTATATTTTTTTTAAGCAACTCGGTCTTTAAAATGTTCGGAGTTGTTCCACTATAGTTTTTTCCGTTATAAAAAACTGGGTAGATTAAAACTGAGGTAGTATGAACGAGGTGACTCGCTTCGTCAAAAAGATCTAGTGTGGACGAAATGTTTAAGTATGTGTGTAATCCAAGCTCATCCAACATTTTAACTAAATTTTTTCTCATCGTTCCTTCAAAACTGGAATTTTTTTTTACTTCGTGCAGGATCTCTTCGTCACCATGCAGGTGCCCTCTTGCATTAATTACGGTAGAATAAGATTTTTTCATTTGATGTAAACCAGGAGTGATTCCGACAATCACCACTTTGGCCCGTTCATTTATATATTCGAAAGGAGCATAATATATTTCGAGTTTTTTCTTTTCTTCTCTTTCAAGCAAAAATTGCTCGCTCTTTATCATTTCATCTTGATAGACAGCAGGTAAAGCTTTAATTAAGTCTTTAAATTGCGTAAACTTAGAAAAATTAGCGATTCCCATAAATTACTACCCCTTCTTCCCTTTATTTATTTTGGCCAATTCAGTATATCAGAAATCCAGATTTGCCACCGACATAGGGGCATTATGAATCTTGTTGGAAACCTCAAAAAAAAGATAAATTGCTTTCCAACCCTTGGATTGAAAAGAATTTATCTTTAAAATGGTATTTGGGGATGAAAAAAATGTTTGGGTTTACAAATTGAAACTATTGATTGAACCTTCCGCGTTGGCGAAGTAATTCACGATTCAGGTTCGGATCCTTTTCAAATGCAGCGCGGCCGTGAAGCCAGAATATGTTGTTGACAACAACTAAATCTCCAACAGGCAGTTCAAGTTCAAGTACACTTTCATCACTTTCTAATGAATTGGATAAATCGCGCAAGTATTTGGCTTGTTCGATTGATTCAGGATAAACAAATTGATCGATAAAACATACACCAGGTTTGTTATTATGATTGAAGAAGGTCAATCTTTCAATTTCCTGGTCAACGTTCTTACTTTTTGGAGCTTTATACGTAAATTTGTGGCTGGATAATGGATGATTCACATACATATCAAGCTCTTTCCAATCGTCTAAATGCAATAAACGTGATTCGCCACCGCGTGCATTTTGTTCGATCATCTTCATCATTAGTAACCAGTCCGTTGGTTCATCTACAAAGGTGCCATCCGTATGAAGTGTAAATAAACGATAAGCCTGACGTAAATATGAATCACTGCTATCCGTGTCTTGAACACTGAAGCGGGCATAATATTTCCCTGACATGGAATCATGGTTTGGAGTTCCCAGCAAGTATGAAATGGCCGTTGCAAAAATGACATATTCATCTGTATTCTCCGTGACACCCTCCAAGCCAAGGGTGAAGCCGCCGGATTCCCGATCATGAACGATGTTACGAAGCAATTCACCAAAGTCTTCCCCTACTTGATCCAAAAGATATGAAGCAATGATGAGTCGTGCATATGGCGTATATTCCAGATGTTGAACAGACTGATTATCCTTGGATACCGTTTCTAAAAAAGCAGCAATCGCCTCTTTTGAAATTTCAATATGATATAAACGGCTGGATTGAGGGTGAACTTTCACCTCGTATTTTTCTGTTTTCCTTTCAAACTTCGCTCTCTTTTTTTCTGCAATGTTCATGAATGATTCCTCCTGTTATTTGTAATATAGGTGACAAAGTTAACAGGAAATATAAAAAGCCAGTCGCACATGATCCCCAAATAAAATGGGAATCCAACTGTACAACTGGCTTATATTCACTTCACTGCTCTATGCAAATAGAGTCACAGCGAATATGCAGTTTATGTATGATTTATTTTTCCTGTTTCCAATCATTAAGATCTTTACACGATTCTGAAAAGGTATTTTCCAAAAGGTGTTAATGTCATAATATTGGCTTAATTACATTAAAACGTTTTTCCGTAAAAATGTCAACATCTTTTACAAATTATTCTGATAAATCATTTTACTAACTTGGTAGTTTCGTTTTTTCTGCCGCTTTAATTTGCTGAAAATGGAGATCCAGGTCCTTCAAGGCAGCAATCAATGCATTAGCCGCTTTCCCCCGATAATAAGATGTAATCGATTCTATCGCTTCATCAACACCATCATTTAAACTGATCCCTTTTAATACACGCCCAATAAATTCCCGTCCATGCTCTGTTGCCAGTGTACAAGAAGCCTCCAGGACAACACCATATTTAGCATCGACTTCTGCAGTGATGGTCAAAGTTTCAAAGACACTTTTCGCCGCCATCCCTTGAGGTAAACGTGCGTGACCTGCAATAAAAATTGTTTTACCATTGAACATGAGGCCTCTTCCTCTCTTTAACAAATATTATTTTGTCAATACAGCTTCCAATAAGTGTGTTTGTTCCGGAATGCGGGTAACAACCTCTTTTCCAATTTCAATGGAGGCTGTTGCTGCAGGTGACGGTGCATTACAAACATGAATGGTCCGTTTCCCCATTATAATATGAAAATCATCCACCATATTACCATCATCCTGTAACGCCTGTGCCCGGACTCCAGCAGGTGCAGGGATTAAATCATTTTCTTGAATTTCCGGAATCAATTCCTGCAGGCTTTTCGTAAATTGCTTTTTACTAAAAGAACGGACATATTCATCCATCCCTTCCTTCATGAATTTACTGGCCAGTTTCCAAAAACCTTTATAGCTTAAAACTTCAGTTAAATCCTTCGCATTGAAGTCAGTTTTTTTATAACCTTCACGTTTGAAACTTAGTACAGCATTTGGTCCAGCATCTACTTCGCCGCTAATCATCCGTGTGAAATGAACTCCTAGAAATGGAAACTTAGGGTTAGGTACCGGATAAATTAAATGATTGACAAGAAAGCGCTTTTCGGGCTTCAATTTAAAATATTCACCCCGAAACGGGACAATTTTCATATCAGTTTTATACCCCGCGGCTGCTGCGATACGGTCACTGTGCAATCCAGCGCAATTAATGACTATCCTTGCTTTTATCGTCCCGTTGTTCGTAGCGATGATGACTTCATCAGAATCCTCGTCAATCTTCTCCACCTTTGTATTCAGCTTGATTTCACCGCCGTTGCCTCGGATGATATCCGCCATCTTTTCACTTACCTGACGATAATTGACGATGCCAGCTTGCGGGACGCGAATCGCTCCAAGTCCATTAACATGCGGTTCAATTTCCTTTAACTCTTCCACACCGATTCTTTGGATAGCTAGCCCATTTTGTAAACCGCGTGAAAATAAATCATCTAGAAGGGGCAACTCTTCTGGTTTTGTTGCAACAATGACCTTGCCGCAAATATCATGATCAATTCCATGCATCCTGCAGAATTCCGTCATTGATTTGCTTCCTTGACGGGCAAACCGTGCTTTGAAACTGCCTGGTTTATAATAAATTCCTGAATGGATTACGCCGCTGTTATGCCCCGTTTGATGATCTGCAACAACAGCCTCTTTTTCAATGACTACCACTTTAGCATTAGGAAACCGCTGATAAAGGGCCATTCCCGTCGATAAACCTACAATTCCCCCGCCAACAATTGCGAAATCATACACAATTAACACTCCTTTTATTGATGATTTTTAGTATTCAGCAACTCCATATACGTAATTAAATTGTTCTTAGTCCGTAAGATGTGAAATTCTACTGCTGCCCTTAGTTCTGCAGGATCCCCTCTTAGTACCGCTTCATATATCATCCGGTGTTCCCGTTGCGTTTCTGGGTAATAATCAATCAGCAAATTCGGCGCAATGGGTGAGATCCCCAACGTTTCTACCATTTTTTGAACTCTTGGCCATGGGCACCCTTTTCGGAGGGTTTCATGAAAAGCCGCATTCAAAAGGATATAATGTTCATTGGTTTCATCAGATAACTGAATCCCTTCCATTTCAATCAAAATTCCCTTTAATTTTTCTTTATCCTCCTTTGTTAAAAAAGGAAGCGACTTTTCTACAGCAAGGCCTTCAAGCAGAGACCTGGTATGATAAATTTCTTCAATATCATCCCGGGTAATCGGTGTGACGATTGCTCCTTTATGAGGAACCATTTCCACCAACCCCAACATTTGAAGTTGTGTAAGGGCTTCACGAATGGGCATTCTGCTTACTTCCAGGCGATCTGCCCACTCCTCTTGGATGAGTCGCTCCCCCTTTTTCAACGTCCCATTCAAAATCGCCTTCCTAAGACTTTTCGTTACATTTTTTACGATTGTAGATTTATCTCTTTTAGAATTAGCATTATCCAATCCAGCGTCCACCTTTCGATATTGGATACAATTAAAACTATATCAACTTAATAAAGCGATTACAATACAGAAAATTAAATAAATTGTATCCAATTAAAAAAACACTGGATACATTCCTAGGTAAACATCTACTTCTCTCATATAAAGATAATTTATGGCATTCATTTATATGTAGCTATACACTAGTGATTTAAAATAATCATCTTATATTGTTCAGTTCAGTATAGAGAAGTTTTTTTTGGATGAAATTCCATTTAAATCAAGTCTTTTTGTATCAAGATACATTAATATCTTATATGCAGGCTCCAACCGTGTTAAAATCAAACAAATATAGTTATGAAATACAAAATATGAAATTGATAAAAGTCATTAGAATAAAGGGGAAAATTGCATGGCAGAATTAATCGATTGGAAAAATAGTGCTCACGGGCATAAATTCATAGCATCTTTTAGCGGAGGAAAGGATAGTGTCTTAGCCTTATATAAAGCATTGAAGGTTGGAGAAGCTGTAGGGCTGATTGTCATGCTGGAGGAGGAAGGAAAACGTTCCAGATCCCATGGAATGCCTCCGGAACTCATAAAAGCCCAAGCTGAATCAATAGGTTTGCCTGTATATACTGCGGCTGCCAGTTGGACTGATTATGAAAAGGTATTTATGCGCCTTTTAGAAGATGCAAAGAATCAAGGAGCAGAAGTGTTGGTAACTGGAGACCTGGATATGCCTGCCCATGGCTGTTGGCATGAAAAGGTTACGAAGAATGCCGGGTTGAAGCTTGGAATGCCTTTGTGGGAAATGAACCATCGTCAAGCTGTCGAAGAGTTCATGAATCTAGGATTCGTTACGATCATTGTAACCGTTAATTTATCATTGGGAATGCGAGAGGATGATTTAGGACGAACGTTAACCCATGAATACGTGAAGGAACTTGAAGCTCGCGGCATTGACCCCTGCGGAGAAGGTGGAGAGTTTCATACAACAGTAATAGATGGGCCTATTTTTAAACAGCCAATTCCAGTTCGTAAATGTGTAATTATTAAGGACGGGGAGTATGCGTTTTTACCTTTGGAGCTAGATAAGATGACGAATAAGAGTACCTTATAACCGAACTTATTACCAATATTCCTGGCAACCACTCTATACTGCACCCCGATTATGTGATGTTCTTTAACGATTGAGGTGCAGTTCATCTAAGGAGTCCTTTAACAGTAGGATAATATCACTTTAGTTAACATAATGATATTATAGTTACTTCATTTTGCAGCAACCATTCATTACTGATAACTTTCTGATTTATTATTTGTTAAACCGGAGAACAACAGATTTTTAAAAGAAAAAATATTTCTAATATACTATATTGATAAGAAATTGAGCGATTTATAAAAATCAGTAGAGGTGATATCAAAAAAAAGACTATATATTTGAAGTGAACCCAAAAAGTTAGACACTTTATTTAATTAGGCAACCTTGAGGGCATGAACCCGGTAATCTACTGGGCTCATGCCTTTTAATTTTCCCTTGATTCGTCGATGATTGTAGTAATGGATATATTCTTCCAGTTCTTGTTTGAAATGCTCCATGCTTTCAAATTCTTGAAGATAGAGTAATTCGGATTTTAATAAGCCAAAGAAGTTTTCAATGACCGCATTATCGAGACAATTTCCTTTTCGGGACATGCTTTGTTTAATGTTATGTCTTTTCAAATCATGTGTATTGTTTCATCTGGTAATGCCAGCCCTGATCTGAATGGAGAACGGGGGAATCTTTCGATTCCAAGCGCATTAAGGCTTGGTCAAGCATCTTGGAGACTAAGGGATAAACAGGACGTGATTCGATATTGTAAGCAATAATCTCTCCATTAAATAAGTCTAGGATGGGCGATAAATACAACTTTTCACCGTGTAAATGAAATTCAGTTACGTCCGTAACCCATTTTTGATTTGGCTTTGTTGCCTTAAAATTACGATTGAGGATATTAGGCGCAACCTTTCCAATCTTGCCTTTGTATGAACGGTATTTCTTCATACGGACCAGACACTTTAGTCCCAACTCCTTCATCAATCGAAGGACCGTTTTATGGTTCATTGAAATCCCTCTATTACGTAATTCCAATGTAATGCGTCGATACCCGTATCTCCCTTTATTCGTATGAAATATCTCCTGGATAACTGGCTTTATTTCTTCGTATTTATCCTGACGCCCGAAGGCGTTTATCCAATAATAATAGGTACTCCTTGCGAGATTTGCGACGGACAGAAGGAGCTTTAAATTAAAATCTCCCCTTAGTTCATGTACTACTTTCGCTTTTTGCGTTCGGACGCTTCGCTTTCTTGAACTAAGGCTCTCAACTTTTTTAAATATGCATTCTCTGCACGTAATCTTTCATTTTCAGCCTGTAACGCCTCTAATGACCCTTCTACTGGTTTTTTCTTCGTTTCAAGAGCGTCAACGCCGTACTCCTCCAATTGCTTTAGCCAATTAGTAATAGTAGAAGGAGAAGCAATGTTATACACAGCAGCTGCATGGGTACTAGACACTCCAAAATCGTTCATATAGTTTAGTACATCCATCTTAAAGCTAATATCATAATTTGTATAGGTAGACATTAGCCCTTCTATTCCATGTTCTTTATAATGCGCCACCCATTGCTTTAAAGGAGTCAAACTGATATTAAATTGATTGGCTACAGTTCTAAATGAGTCCATTCCTTCTAAATAAGCAAGGACGGCTTTTAATTTCAACTCTAATGAATATTTTGTCATAAAAAAGCACCTCCAATTGTTAGATGGTGTCTAATAATTGGGGTGCAGTTCAATTCTAGTCTTTTTTGAAAAGTCATTCGGTTGATTTAAAACTATTGCCCGACCAAAACTCTTATTTTTTTAAAATCCTCAGTGAAGGTGATTTTCCTAGTAAAAGGAGCGTTTCCCCTTCCGAAAGCCCTTTCTCTCCGCACCAATGATGCCGGTTTTATCTATCCTTTAAGAAATATAACGAAATAATGTTTCTCTATAATAACGCTCTTCTAAAGGACTGTGTTATCCATATAAATAGAATGAAAAATACAGGAGTTGTCTTTGTCCGTTCAGTTAATAATAGAAATCCATTAATGTTTCGTCCATTAAATCCTGTGTGAGTCCTATGTAAATCATCGTATCTTTTGGATTGGAATGATTAAGGATTTGTTGCAGTAAAGCGATATCCTTGAATTTTTGGTAATGCAAATAGCCGAAGGTTTTTCGGAGGGTATGTGTACCGACATCCGGAATGTCTGCCATTTCAGCCGCTTTGTTCAGAACCCGATAGGCCTGCACCCTAGTGATTGGACCATTACCTTTTCGACTTGGAAATAAATACTGTTCATTTTTCAGGTTCGATTTCCGGACATACTTCCTAACTTCCTTACGAAGTTGAGGATTGACAAGAAACCGCTTAATTTTATCTGTTTTTTGCTCCACGATGACTATATGCGTACCCTCAAGGATGTCTTTCACTCGCAATTGTAAAAGGTCGCCTATACGTAACCCGATGTTTATCCCGATCGAAAACATCATATAATCCCTGTAGCTGCAATATTTTAATAGTGATTTTTTCATCTTTTCTATGTGATCCAACCTGCGTATCGGCTGGACATTTTTAATTCTTTGAGAGGTTGCTTGCATGAACGGCTCATTCCCCTTTCTCCTTCTTTCATTGTACGTGAACAGCTTAAAAAAAGGCAAGTTTTATAAATTTTGATACGCTTATAAACCTTGATTTAACGGGATTTCGAATGTATCAATAGAGGTCCTTTGTTACATTCGGAATATTCTTATAAATTCGTCCCAAAAAGAGCTAATAATCTACTACCCTCCTTTCACCGTCTTATAGCTTCATAGAGCGCTTTTAATCGGTTCTTGACTTATGACTCCAATGAATTAAAACAATAGCTTTAAAAGCCAAATATGGAGCTCGTTTTTTTGACTTTTATTATATTTTTGTAAAATAATGTATAGAATATCTTCCTTCCAATCAATGCTAGTAACAAATCCACTTTCAGTTTATTTGTCAATTCATTTAATTTATTATAATATAATTATGTAAACTTATCTATTAAACATTTCTTCATTTTAAATTTAACAAAGAGAATTCAATTTACTTCCCTTTGTCAAATATTCCCCAATCCATTAATGAATATAAAAACTGGCATCATCAATGATTTCTATGTCTTTGTGACTTTTCAGCTCCTCCATCAACTGGAAAAGCGCTCCATCTTTTTGTTTTGCTTCAATCATGCAATCGAGATGTGGTAAGCTTCCCTTTATTTGTTGCAAAAATTCCATGAACATAGCAGTATCCACAAAGTCAGCATGTGCTCGATATTCTTTATCGGACCTTGGACTTGAAATATGCATTTTAGGAGGTAGTTCGGAATTACTCCAGGTATTCAATATTCGGTCCCAATGATCTTTCCAATCTTCACTTGGTAAATGATGTGCGAGGTGATGGTGATAATCAAAAACCATCGGTATTCCTAATTTCTCACATAAATAAAGGGTTTCCGACAATGTAAAGGTAGTATCATCATTCTCAAGAATGACCATTCTTTGAATCGATTCCGGAATCAAACCCCAATTATGGATAAACTGCTCTAATGCCTGTACATGCTCGCCATACCCCCCGCCAACATGTAAAACACAGCGGTGTTCAGGATCCACTCCCATTTTTTTTAATAAAGTATAATGCATCCTTAATGTTTTTAAGGATGTTTTCAGAATCTCGATATTTGAACTATTCAAGATGACAAAATGATCTGGGTGAAAATCTATCCTTATTTTTGGGTGATTCTTTATGAATGTTTTTAATTTAGCCAGTTCTTCTGAAATGGGATCTATGTAATCCCATTTTGGAATTTCCGGATGATTGGCTAAAGGGATAAGTTTTGAAGAAAGCCTAAAGAACTGAATATTATTAGCTTCGTTATGAATCAATAAACGCCAGCAATTATGAAGATTGGATATTGAAAGGCGTTCGAGCTTCCTTATCGCTGCATCTCTGTCCTTAATCTTCGAAAACTGAGCATAAGTCATCGTTTGGGATGGTGAACAGTTTGGCACAAGATTACTCATGGCTACATAACCAAGGCGGATTAATGTCAAGGTGATATCTCCTTTACGGTTGAATGTTTAATGGAAGTATTCCCCTTTTTGACCAATAATATATATGTGAAAAATCCACCGCTCCAAGAAATTAAAAAAATGGCCTTTTTCCGAAAGAATATCGGGCCAAAGCCATTTTTCCAAGTTATCATTTCAGTCTAGAATTTCATGCTTTTTTTCACTCCCACTTCAGGGGTAGGAGTTGGTTTAGCATACCCACTTTTATATTTTTCATCGACTTTATTCCGGATCTCTTTGACGCTCATGCCGTCATTCAAGTCCAATATGGATTGCGCAGCAATTTCCAAGCAAACTCCGCATCTTGTCCCGTGGTCATCCCAAACCACTTCACCATTTTTTTTATTCTCATGGATAAAACAATCATAATTATTTTTATGGTTAGCTGACTCTCCGCAACCGCAGTAACAAGGTATTTTTTCTAGTAAATCTTTATTTTGAGCAACAGCTAAATAGATTGTCTTCATATCCTCTGGTTTTTCAGCTAAAAAATCCGGTGCTATTTCCTTACTGCTGGTCTCCTCCTGAAGATCTCCGGATACCGTATGCTCTGAATGTCCTTCATGTCCGCTTTCTTTTTGTACAACACTTTCCTTTTCACTTGAACAACCTGAAAGTATTATCGAAAAACAGATTCCCATAGTGACCGTCATTAATTTCAGCTTCATTTTTACACTCCTTGACCATTTTAATACTCCCATTTTATGGCACGCAAGCTGTTTCTACAAGTATAAGTTTCCTTATTATAAGAAATAAAATGACAAGCATACTATTAATGACTTTCCGATACGACTTCGTGCATATTTATAGAGTATAAATCACACTTTAAGAAGAAAGAACGAGGTGATCTTGTCGTGAGAATGCTGCCATCACTGTTTATTTTGTTAGGCACATATTTCCTTATTATACTCCTTGATAAATTACAGGGCTTGAGTATATTCCACTCTTTCTATAGTATCAAACAATATTTGATAGTAGCTCGTGGAGAAGATTACTTTCTACTCATTACATTCACTATAATCTTTCTTATTTTGAACGTATTCTCAGTAAAAAAGAACCGGCAGCCTCCATCTTCATGATACTGCCGGTTTTAATTTTTGTTTTATATATACCGTAAGCAATAAAAGAATGGGGATTCCAATGAGGAAAGGTAGATGCAAAAGGTAAGGGACGACTTTTAACCCTTCATTTATATGTGCCTGATAACTAGGAGCAATCATAATCGAAGAGATGAAAATAACACCGCCAACAAGATAAATGAACATAGGAGAAGGTTTCATTTGAAATAAGTCCGCTGCGCCAATAATGGCACAAAAAAAGAAAATCGAAATTTTAATAAAGCCTAAAATGATCATTAAAACAAGAATAAAGGTATCCAGTCTTTCAATAAAATCAGCGATATTAATATAACTCACGGCTGTAAGAGCTGGGAAATTAGACCTTAAAACCGCCTCGGGACCTAATACAGACAAGAGAATGATCGAATTAAGAGTTAATGAAACCCCACCTATAATTATCGCAAAAAGGCCCACTTTAACGGCAGAACTCTTTTTATTCAAATACGGAAGGATCATCGTAAACGTAATTTTTGGTCCTCTAATGACCGTTTGGCTTGTCGGCTCGGTTATGGCACGGGATGGCTGACTTTTCGTACTGGCGATGAATGCTTTTTACTGCCATTCAATAATACAACCGTATCTCCTGTCAAAACCGCTGATAGGAATTCCTGCCAACTTTCTTTAACGGATAATTGGGATACCGTTAGAATATGGCTAGCTCGTTCTTCTACCTCTGTAAATATTTGTTTGTTTTCTTTAAACCAATCTATTAATGGTTCAACTATGTTTTCATTAATGATGGTAGCATCAGCCAAACCATCAAGGTGGATTACAGCTGCCTGTACCGATTTATCGTGTGGAGATTCAATCATTCGAACAGACAAATCTGAACTGTTCCCGAGCTCGTTCTTCAATCTCTTTACATTATCATTTACCTCGCAGGATAAGGTGCCATTGGTTGTAGATTTTTCTTTAGCTCTTTTAAGAGAACGTCCTATTCTCACTTTTCCGCCCCTTACTGATTAAGTGTGTGTATCTGTTCGTTTCACTGATGATTGACTTTATTATTTGTATCTAATATAAATATATGTAATAAAAGGCTAGTGAAAAAAGTTTTGATAGTACTTTCCATCGAAAAAGCCGATGTTTCCTTATAAGGGAATCATCGGCTTTAATATTTTGGTGGGAATTATTCACCATCACTCAAGTCAAAGTCAATTTCGCAGACGATTTTACGTCCGTTTCAATAATATTAACGTGCTACTTTATTTCTTACTTTTAGATAAGGTTAGCGGAATGGTTACGAGTGAAACTCCTGCTGCGATCCAAAACCAGCTGGTGTTTCGTTTTTTTTCGCTTCCGCTTTTACTGGGTATACTCGATCCGTATGATTTTCTGGAGGTCGGCCGTTCTATGTCAGCTGTTTCATTCGTTTTATGCAAATGTTGATTTTCGGGTAATTGGGTCGTTCTTTCTAAATCGCTTGTATCTCCTCCCATTCCTTTAATGAAGGTCAGCAGGAAAGTCATGGCTTGTTTGACTTCTTTGTCATTCAAGGAACGCAGTAACGCTAAATAGCTTGGCTTTTCTGGCGTTTTATCAGCTTCAGCTACACGGGCAATCCCTGAGTTGATTTTCAGGATTAGCGGTTCAAGCTGCTGAACATTAAGTGTTCCTAATGTGCCAAGTATGAGAAGCAGATTTTTCAGCGTATTTGCCGTTTCTGGGGTGTCCGCTGTCTTGACAAGAATGTTCAGCACTTGATCCCCTTCCTTCAACAAGCTGTTAACCATCGATAATATCCCACAATCCTGCATGCCCTTCATGACTTCAAACGTTTCTTTAATCACTTCTTTATTTTCCAATAGGGTACGCTGGATATCCTCTAATTCGATCCTTCTTCTTTCTTCATCACTAATGCTGATTCGATTGATCACTTTTGTCGCTTTAGCCACGGTTCCTCTCCTCCTTTTTGATCTTCAAGAGGTCACCAGGGAATATATAATCTTCGCGGGCCCATTTTTTTTGTACTTGTACACCCATTTGCGGTTGAGGATTCCCATTACGATGGTTGATGCTCGGCAATGGATTGTCTCCTTTGACCCTAAGAACTTCCATTTTTGCTTGAACTTCCTTATAGGCAGGAGTATCAGTATCTTTATCTGAATGGCTGCTTGTCAATTGGTTGATGGCCCCGTCACCTGAATCGTTCATTGGAAGATAAACTTCTTTACCTTTTACACGATCCGTAATTAGACATTCCACTTTTGCATGTCCATACGGTGAAGTGAGCCGAACAAGGGTGCCATCCTCAAGCCCTCTATCTTTTGCCAATTCCCGGGATACCTCAAGGAAGACTTTTGGCGTTTTGGAACTGATGCCTTTTGATTTATATGTCATGTTTCCTTCATGGAAATGTTCCAATAAGCGGCCATTATTTACATGGATATCAAACTCATCCCCAAAGTCAATCGGTTTGGTCCATTCGACTGGAAATAACTTCGCTTTTCCATCGGGAAACGGAAAAGCTTCCGTGAATAACAGTGGAGTATCTTTACCATCTGAAGCAACTGGCCATTGAAGACTTTTATAACCTTCCAAGCGTTCGTAATTTACTCCAGCATATAATGGTGATAGTTTAGCTGCTTCATCCATGATGTCACTTGGATGCCCATAATTCCAACCCGCTCCTAACGAATTCGCCACATTCATTATGATTTGCCAATCAGGCTTTGAGTCGCCAAGCGGTTCAAAGACTTGATACAGACGTTGTATACGGCGTTCGGTATTCGTGAAAGTACCTTCTTTTTCAAAGCTTGGGCTTGCTGGAAGGACAACATCGGCGAATTCAGCCGTTCTTGATAAGAAGATATCTTGTACCACAAAGAAGTCCAGTTTTTCAAATGCTTCATGGACATGATTGATATTCGAATCGACCAGCCCCATATCTTCACCTTTTAAGTACATGGCTTTAATGGTACCTGAATGAATCCCTTCGACCATTTCATGATTATTAAGGCCAGGGTTTTCGGGTATTTTTGCACCCCAGATGTTTTCATATTTCGCACGTACCTTTTCGTCCGTTACTTTTTCATAACCTGGCAAGCGATCCGGCATACTGCCAAAATCACTGGCTCCTTGTACATTATTATGTCCGCGTAAAGGGTAAGTACCTGTTCCAGGTTTACCGTAGTTGCCCGTTATGAGCAATAAATTGGAAATTGCAGTACTCGTATCACTTCCTCCGCCATGCTGGGTAACGCCCATTGCCCAAAGAGCTGCAACGCTTCCCGCTTCATGAATGGCTTTTGCCAACGTAATTAAATCTTCCTTAGCTACGCCTGTTACTTTTTCCGCATAATCCATTGTGTAGGGTTCTAAAGTCTTGATATATTCCTCCATCCCATTTACACGATTATTAATGAAGTCTTTATCTGTCCAACCTTTATCGACGATATATTTAGTGACGGCCGATAGCCATATCATATCCGATCCCGGAGCAGGCTGGATGAAGAGGTCGGAACGGTCAGTCATTTCATGCTTTCTGATGTCTGCGACTATCAGCTTCTGTTTACCTAGTTTATGGGAACGCTTGATTCTTGTAGCCAACACGGGATGTGATTCGGATGTATTGGAGCCTATGATCAATACAAGTTCGGACTTTTCGATATCCTTTATGCCCCCTGTATCTCCGCCATATCCAACCGTTCTGAATAGTCCCAAAGTAGCCGGTGTCTGACAATACCGGGAACAGTTATCCACATTATTCGTGCCGATGATGCCCCTTGCCAGCTTTTGCATTAAATAGGACTCTTCATTGGTGCATTTGGAAGACGTTATGAAAGCCATCGAATCCGGACCGTGAGAATCTTTGATTTTGCTGAATTTACGGGAAATCAATTCAAGGGCTTCTTCCCATTCAGCCTCTCTGAACGCATCCCCTTCTCTAATTAAAGGTTTTGTTAGTCTTTCTTCACTATTCACGAAATCCCATCCGAATTTCCCTTTAACGCAAGTCGAAATTCCATTTGCAGGTGCCTCCACTTGCGGTTCGATCTTAAGGATTTTACGGTCTTTGGTCCAAACGTCAAAGCTGCATCCTACACCACAGTATGTACAAACCGTTTTCGTCTTCTTGATCCTTGCATCCCTCATGGCGGATTCCATATCTGAAATCGCTAAAATCGAGCCATAACCCGTTTCAACATTTTTCGTAATTTCTATCATAGGTCGAAGAGTTTGTTTAGCGATGCCAGTTAAAAATCCGGCTTCACCCTCCATTCCTTTTTCCATCATTGCATTACACGGGCAAACGGTGGAACAGTGCCCACATGACACACATGAAGATTCATTGATTGGAACATTGTCATCCCAAATGACACGCGGACGTTTTGCTTCCCAATCAATAGTCAATGTTTCAGTGACCTGTACATCTTGACAAGCTTCAACACAACGGCCGCAAAGGATGCATTGATCCGGGTCATATCGATAGAATGGATTCGTCCGATCTACTTCATAGGGTTTTTGATCAAAAGGAACACTTTGATGATTTACCTTCATTTCCTTTACGGTATTGTGTATTTCACAAGTGCCATTATTATAATCGCAAACCGTACAATAAAGCTCATGGTTATATAATATCTTGTCCATCGCCATGACCTGTGCTTCTTTTACCTCTGCTCCAACTGTATCGATTACATCCCCATCTTTGATCTCGGTGGAACAAGATCTAACTAGTTCTCCATTAACGCTCACTAAACATGTATCACATGTTTCGATAGGACCTAGGCTAGGGTGGTAACAAACATTCGGGATTTCAATGGAACTATCCGTCAGCATTTGTAATATTGTTTGATTACCTTCCAGACTGGTCTCAGCACTATTGATTTTTATATGCACTTTCTCTGGCAAAATAATCGCTCCCCTCTTAAAAAACGATAAAATTCATCATTTGGTATTTTCTACCCTCGCACAAATTTTCTCAAACTTGTGAAAGTGAATAATGGAAGTCTTCATTCGACCAATTTCTTATTAGAAAATGAACTAAAGCCGAAGTGAGACATAGTATTCACTCACTTCGACTTTAGTATCATTGATTAGAGTTTGCTTTCAATACAAACGAACTTAAAGGGGCAACGGTTATCTGACTCCCTTTAATCCTATCAATTTCTTCCAGGCCCGCACGCTGACCATCCACTAAAACGGACCAATTACCTTCGTGCGGAAGAGTAATGGTTATCTCATCCCAATTTGCATTATGAATCACTGCCATTTTATAATCTTGATGTTGTAAGGTGAACGCAACCGCATTTGGCGGAGCATCAATGAATTGTAATTGCTCCTCAATTTCTTCGGGTGTGCTTAACCTAAAAACAGAATGATTTTTCCTGAGAGAAATCAGCCCTTTCATATACTCCACTTCCCGATCTAACTCCGCTCTCCTTTTCCAATCCAACCTGTTAATCCAATCAGAAGATTGATAGCTATTTTCATCTCCATCCTTCGTGCGCATGAACTCTTGTCCTGCATGTATCATTGGAATCCCCTGTGACAGTAAGACAATTGCCGAAGCTAATTTATGCATCTGTTTCCGTTTTTCTTCCGTAGCATCTGGATTAGTGATGAGCAGCTTATCCCATAAAGTATAATTATCATGTGCTTCAACATAATTGATCACTTGATCTGGTCGTTGATATGTTGCAATATCTTCATCATATTTCAGACCACCAGCGATGCCTTTTTTTATAATATCTTCCATTCCTGGTTTGCCATTGACGAATCCCTTATCATGTTCATTCATGACAAACCCTTTTAAACCATCACGGATCGCATCATTAAAGTGAGCGATTCCAGGCATTTTAAAAGCATTCTTTTGATTTGCTTTCAGCTCTTGGGCCAAGGGGGTATCCATATCCCAGCCTTCGCCTAAAACAATGAGGGTCGGATCAATTTCTGCCAGTGCCTTTTTCACTACATTCATCGTTTCCACATCGTGAATACCCATTAAATCGAAACGGAAACCATCAAGGTTAAATTCCTTTGCCCAATAGGTTACGGATTCAACGATGAATTTTCGCATCATTTTACGTTCGGAAGCAGTATCATTTCCTACACCAGTTCCATTAGATAAGGTGCCGTCGGCGTTATAGCGAAAAAAGTAAGTGGGAACGAGTTTATGGAAGTTTGAGTCCGCCACAGAATAAACGTGATTATATACTACATCCATGATTACTCGTAACCCGTGGTCATGTAAACCTTGAATCATTTCCTTTAACTCCCGGATCCTGACTTTTGGTTGATACGGATCAGTTGAATAAGAGCCCTCTGGGGCGTTATAATTCTGTGGATCATATCCCCAGTTATATTGTGGTTCATTCAATTTCTTTTCATTGACTGTAGCAAAATCAAATATCGGGATCAACTGAACATGGGTAACACCTAGATCTTTAATATGATCAAGACCCGTTTTCACTCCTTCTGGACCTTTGGTTCCGGCTTCCACTACTCCTAAGAATTTACCTTTATGGTGGATTCCGCTTTCAGGATGAATCGATAAATCCCGTGTATGCAATTCATAAATGACTATGTCCTCAGCTTTTTCAAGAGGTGGTTTATCCCGTGTCCACCTTTTTGGGTTCGTATTTGTTAAATCTATCACGACCCCTTTATCACCATTAACAGTAACTGCGCGAACATAGGGATCGACGGCTTCACTCCAGGTTTCTCCCACTTTCACTTTATATGTATAAATCAATCCATCCTGATTTCCGTTCAGCTCAATGATCCAGGTCCCCTTTTCGGAACGAACCATTTGAATCTCCATTCCATCTGTATCATCCCAATGTTTATAAGTAACTAGCTTGGCTTCAGATGCAAGTGGTGCCCATAACCGGAATGCCGTTTTATCTTTAAGATAGGAATTTCCTAAATCTTTGCCTTCATAGAAATATAAATCATCCAATTCTGACGGGTTTACCGGATTAATATTAGCAATCGGCAGGGATTCCAACTGATTTTCCGTTTCATTATCCATAGGTTTTTGATTATTTTTATTTTCCTCTTCAAAATAAGAAAGTGAATCTTTAATAGGTCATTCCTCCATTGAAATTCCCATTTTAGAACAGGAATTATTCATTTTTATAATCATGAGTGAAACTTCCATAATGTTATGATTCCACAGGCATTACACATAAAAACATCCGATCTGCAAATTATGTCGAAAATTCAGAAATCTATATTTAATAATCGAAAGCAGCAGGTCATTTTGCTGGACCTTACTTATCGTTTAATGAAAAGTGAATCCAAAAAAAGAAAAAAATGCCTCCATAACAGTTTTACGGTCTTGGAGGCATTTCTAGTACTCTTTATGGTGTTTTAATAATTTTCACTGAGTTATCTTCAACAATTGCAGTGAAGTTCTTAACTTCAGGCTGCTCAAAGATAAAGTCTGTGATGCCATCTTCGAGCTGTTCTTGAAGAACACGGCGGAGCGGTCTAGCCCCGAAAGTTGGGTGATATCCGAGTTCAATTAGCCTTTGTTTCGCTTCATTGGTCACATCTAAAGATAAACCATTTGCAGCAAGTGTTTCGTCTAGCTCGTGAATCATGATATCAACAATTTGCAGAAGATCTTCTTTCTTCAATGCAGAGAATTCAATAATGCTATCGAACCGGTTCAAGAATTCCGGTTTGAAGAAGCTGCCTAAAGATTGCAGGATTGAAGCCTCCTCCACAGCTGAACTTGTACCGAATCCCATTACTTTTTGTTTCTCACCGACTCCTGCATTACTCGTCATGATGATCACGGTATCTTTAAAAGTAACGGTCCGGCCTTGACTGTCGGTTAAGCGGCCATCTTCCATGATTTGCAGGAACATATGCATGACATCCGGATGTGCCTTTTCGATTTCATCCAATAAGATGATACTGTAAGGCTTGCGGCGAACTTTTTCCGTCAATTGTCCAGCTTCCTCATGTCCTACATATCCAGGAGGAGAACCGATTAATTTAGAGACACTGTGTTTCTCCATGAATTCACTCATGTCAAGACGAATCATAGCGTCCTTGTCCCCGAATAATTCCTCAGCAAGAGTTTTCGCCAATTCGGTTTTACCGACTCCTGTCGGACCGACGAAAAGGAAAGAACCGGTAGGACGATTTTTGGACTTTAACCCGGCACGACTTCTTCGAACGGCCTTGGATACCTTTTTGACAGCCTCTTCCTGCCCAATTACTTTTTTCATCAGCTCCGCTTGGAGATGAACCATTCTTTCTTGCTCATCTTCTTGGAGCTTACCTACAGGAATGCCGGTCTTTTGTTCGATGATATTTTGAATGTCTTCAACAGTAACTGTTGGCTTAATTGCATCTTCCCCGGCTTGCAATGACTTTTCCAGTTTTTCTTCTTCATCACGAAGAACGGCAGCTTTTTCATATGCTTCTTCTTTTAAGGCCATTTCTTTTTCTTTATAAATTTGCGCCAGTCGTTCTTTCATGTTTTCTACCTGGCCGTCTTCTATGGTCAAGTTCAATTTGGAACCAGCTTCATCCATTAAGTCTATTGCCTTGTCAGGGAGGAATCGGTCTTGAATGTAGCGGTTTGAAAGTTCAACTGCCGCTTTTAGGGCTTCCTCACTATATGTTACACCATGATAAGATTCATAACTTTCTTTTAAACCGCGTAAGATCACCAGTGCCTCAGCCGTTGTAGGTTCGTTAACCTGTACAGGCTGGAAACGTCTTTCAAGGGCACCGTCTTTTTCAATTTTCCTATATTCTGATAAAGTGGTTGCTCCGACAAGCTGAAGTTCGCCGCGTGCAAGTGCAGGCTTCAAGATATTTCCTGCATCCATTGATCCTTCGGCCGAACCTGCTCCCACAAGTTGATGAATTTCATCGATGAATAAAATGACATTTTTCCTTTCCTGTAATTCGCTGATCAATTGCTTCATTCTTTCTTCGAATTGCCCTCTAATTCCAGTATTGGAAACAAGGGACGCTACATCAAGCATATATACTAGCTTATTACGTAATTTAACTGGCACTGAACCTTCAACAATCGCTAAAGCAAGACCTTCAGCAATGGCTGTTTTACCGACACCAGGTTCACCGATTAAAACTGGATTATTTTTATTGCGTCTGTTTAGAACTTCAATGACGCGTTTGATTTCTTCATTTCGTCCGATAACCGGATCAATAAGTCCTGCTTTAGCAGCATCGGTCAAATTGCGGCCATACTCCTCAAGCAATCCTCCGTCCTCGCCATGTTCAGCTGAATCCGGTTTTGGTACACCATTATAATTAAATGGATTGAATGAATTTGGAGATCCGTTAAATTGGAATTTCCCCATATCCATTCCGCCCATAGCTGCTCCAAGTTTGTTTCGCTCTTCTTTATAACAAGTGGAGCACAGTTTCACATCATGCTCCTGACCATTCATATTTAGGTGAACTTGAATATTAGCTTGGTTTACATGGCATTTTTCACAAAGCATGTAGTACTCCTCCTTTAAAAAATTAAATTGAAAATAAATCTTTGACCTTCTTTGACTTTCTGACTTTATTATACATTGACCTTCTTTGACTTTCAATAATTTTGTCTGGGAATTTTTTTGAATAAAGGAATTCCTTCGATTTGGTTTGCTTAGCATATTAAACTATCCATTTCCAGTCAACTAAAAAGCTTTAATGAATGCTTCATATTTTTGACATTACCCATTTCAGGACCCGATAACCTAATCTATTAACACAACACACATTCACCTTTTTCAGGACTAATCATAGTCTTGTGCATATGACTCATCCACTCTTATTTTTGAAACAAAAAAAGAGACTACATTAAGTCTCTTTTTTTTAGAGGTAAAGAAGATGTGATTTCTTTGTTAAATAGGTAGCTTGTAATCGCTGGTGTTTTATAAGCTGCATCTGCTGCAACGGCTTCCGGTTTTCCAACTTTCTCAATCACTTGTTCAACTAGCTCTAAAATTTGATTGTCATGTGTATTACCAGGTGTTTTAATCATTCCCAATACATAACCGTTACGGTCTGCGGCCGGTGGATTGAATAGGAAAACTGTTTTGTTCGTTCATCTTTCACATAGTAGACACTCTCAGAATCCGTAGTACTTTCTTTCATTGCTTTGATTGCTGCCTTAGCAAATTTATCTGGCTAAGGCTTCTTTCTATGGTTTTCATTTGCGCTTATTCGAATTGGCTTTCACATGTGTGGAATCCACGAATAAGTATTCAGCACTTATTAACTTCCTATCAGCAGCTGTTAAGATGTGACATAAAATCTGTTCAAACAGGTCAGTATCTTTAAAGCGTCGCTCATATTTTCCCCGAATGTGGAGAAGGAGGTACTTTATCATGGAAACCTTAGCCTAAGAACCAGCGGTAAGCCAATATTTGTTTCAGCTCCTTCAATTGTTTACCAGGCAACGAATACCGAAAGTACATTGAATAAATGTCAGTTTAACTAAAATACTGGATTAATACTTGGGCGCCCTAACTTTGAATACATATCTTTCACCAAGTCATAAATGAAAGTGAAGTCAATGGAAGCCTCCCATTTTACGAACCAAATGGTTCGCCGGCACCAGTTGATCTAAAGTAATCAATTCAAGGTGATCTCGTTGAATAGAACGATGATTCGAAAGCATCCTCATCACCTCAAGTTTTAATAGATTATTTTAAAACAAAAAAGACTGTAGGCAAAAGTGAACTGCCCCGTAAATGTTAGACACCAAACTAACATTTACGGGGTGTTTTTTATGGCTAATTTTTCTGCCGAACAGAAAATATTCATTGTACGACTTTACCTTGAAGGAAAGCACAGCTATATGGATCTTCAGAAAATATTTGAAGTTTCGTATCAAATGATTCA